>NZ_LLXZ01000135.1:0-872 GCF_001440395.1 Bradyrhizobium jicamae
CCGCGCCGCCTCCCGCGGCCGCGCCGCCGCGCGGACCGTTTGCTCCAGGCGCGCCGCGCCCGCCGGGTAATGTCGGACGATCGGCCGAAGTCCCGCCGGGCAATTTCACGCGATAAATTTTGTCGTTGCGGGGCGTCGCACAGTGACGAACCCCGATGTGCAATGGCACATCGGAGCATTCATCATCACGATCGGGGGTAGGGAATTCGAGCCTGCGCCAAGGCGCACCCTCAGGTGCGCGACTGCGCACCTGGCAATGACGAACGACTAGCCAAACGCGCGCTCAGCCGTAATAGCGCCAGCGCGGCGGCGGACGGCGTGGCTGGCGCGTCATCAACAACGCCAGCGCAAATCCGATCCCGCCTGCGACCAACAGCGCGCCGAGCGGATTGTCCTGCACGGTTTTCGCCACCGCTTTCTGGCCGCTGCGAACGGTGTCGCCGCTGTTCTCGTAAGCATCCTTGGCATAGTTGACGGCCGCGTCGGTGGCGTCGCGGGCGGCGTCCTTGGCCTGGCCGTACAGATTTTGCACCGTGCCTGCGGCTTCGCGCATGCGGCCTTCGGCCTGCGTCCTGGCGTCGCCAGCCATGTCGCCGACGGTGCTTTCGACCTTACCTGCAAAATCCTTGGCCGAGCCGGCAATCCGATCCTTGTCCATCGCGGGTACTCCTGTTTTCAGAGGATGTAACCAGCAAGACCCGGTCGGGTTCCTAGCGCGCGAAACGCCCTTTCGTCACGGCGCGGGGCTCACAAAATCAGCCCGCCATCGACCACAATGGTCTGGCCGACGATGTAGGACGCAAGCGGCGAGGCCAGGAACAGCGCCGCGCCGGCCATGTCGGCCGGCGTGCCGAGCCGCTTCAGCGGGATCC
>NZ_LLXZ01000135.1:963-31704 GCF_001440395.1 Bradyrhizobium jicamae
TCGTCGCCTTGGTCATCTTGGTATCGACCAGTCCCGGCGCGATGCCGTTGACGCGGATGCCGTTCTCGGCCCACGCCTCGCCGAGCGTGCGCGTCAGGCCCACCGCACCGGTCTTCGAGGCGTTATAGGCCGGATTGCCCATGGTGGAGTGATAGGCGGCGGTGGAGCTGACGATGATCAGCGATCCCTTGCGCGCGCTCAGCATCGTCTGAAATTTGGTCGCACACGCCATCAGGCTCATCAGATTGACTTCCAGCACCTTGCGAAAGCCGTCCATCTCGAATTCGCCGCGGCGATAGATCACCGCACCTTGCGCAAGCACCAGTACATCGAGTTGCGCGAAAGGCGGCTGGAAGGCTTCAACGGCCCGCGCGTCGCTGACGTCGAGCCGGAGATAATCGAGCCCTTCGAGATGCGAACCTTCGTCGGGCGAATAATCGGCAGCGCTGGCGCGAGTGCCGCAGACGGCGACATGCGCGCCCTTGGCGCGAAAAGCCTGTGCGATGCCGTTGCCGATGCCGCTGGAGCCGCCGACCACCAGCACCTGCTTGCCGCTGAAATCGAGTTCGTTCATCCCCGCGCTCCTTTTCTTGCTTGTGCTTTTGGCTTGGTTTGACCTGTCTGCGGATCGGTGCCAGCCTTGTCAATCCTGCAACGCGCCTCGCGCTCTGTCCGGATTGTATCATGTCAGATTTCAAACAGCTCAGCCGCTCGGTCAAAGGCCTGACCGTTCTCGTCACCGGCGCCGCCAGCGGCATGGGCCGCGCCACCGCGCTGGTGTTCGCGGCCGAGGGCGCCAATGTCGCCGTCACCGATATCAATGCCGAGGCGACGCAGGCCGTCGCCGGCGAGATCGCGGCAACGGGCGGTGTGGCGAAAGCATGGGCGCTCGACGTCGCCAATCCCGGCGAGATCACCGAGGTGGTCAACGACGTCGCCGCCCATTTCGGTTCGCTCGATATCGTCATCAACAATGCCGGCATCTCCGTGCGCCTGGCGATTGATGACGACGGTTATGAGGCCGCCTGGGAGAAGGCGCTCGCCGTGATGCTGACCGCGCATCCCCGCATCATCCGCGCCGCGCTGCCGCATCTGCGCCGGTCGAAATGTCCGCGCATCGTCAACATCGCCTCGACCGAGGCACTCGGCGCCACCGCGCTGCACAGCCCTTACTCCGCCGCGAAAGGCGGCGTCACCAGCCTCACCCGCTCGCTCGCCGTCGAGCTCGGCCGCGAGGGGATCACCGTGAACTGCATCTGCCCGGGCCCGATCCGCACCGCCATCACCGAGCGGATTTCCGAGGAGCACAAGACGATCTACGCCAAGCGCCGCACCGCACTCGGCCGCTACGGCGAGCCCGAGGAAGTGGCGCACATGACGCTGAGCCTGTGCCTGCCGGCGGCCTCGTTCCTGACCGGCGCGGTGATCCCGGTCGACGGCGGACTGATGGCGCGAAACGCGTAGCGGGCATGCACCCGCAGCGTTGACTTGGACATTTCGGGGAGTAATTTTTCTTACAACAGAGCGGGACAAACCGCCCGCCGCTTTCAGGAGAGACGCCATGACGGTCACGATCCGGCAGCTTCATCCGCATTTTTTCGGCGAGGTTTCGGGCGTTGATTTGCGTAACCCCCTGACACCGCAGGAAGCGGCAGACATCGAAGCCGGCATGGACAAATATGCCGTGCTGCTGTTCCGCAACCAGGACATCACGGACGAACAGCAACTGGCCTTCGCACTGAATTTCGGCCAGCGCGAGAAAGCGCGCGGCGGCACTATCGTGAAGAAGGACGAATACCGCCTCTCCTCCGGGCTGAATGACGTTTCCAACCTCGGCAAGGACGGCAAGCCGCTGGCGCGCGACAGCCGCGCCCATCTGTTCAACCTCGGCAACTGCCTGTGGCATTCCGACAGTTCGTTCCGCCCGATCCCGGCTAAATTTTCGCTGCTGTCGGCGCGGGTCGTGAACCCGAAGGGCGGCAACACCGAATTCGCCGACATGCGTGCGGCCTATGACGCGCTCGACGACGAGACCAAGGCCGAGATCGAGGACATGATCTGCGAACATTCGCTGATGTATTCGCGCGGCTCGCTCGGCTTCCTCGATTATTCGGACGAAGAAAAAGCGATGTTCAAGCCGGTGCTGCAGCGGCTGGTGCGGACGCATCCGGTGCACCGCCGCAAGTCGCTGTATCTGTCATCGCATGCGGGCGCGATACTGGGCATGAGCATGCCCGAGGCGCGGCTGCTGCTGCGCGACCTGAACGAGCACGCCACGCAGCCGGAATTCGTCTATGTCCATAAATGGACCGTGCATGACCTCGTGATGTGGGACAACCGCCAGACCATGCACCGCGTACGCCGCTACGACCAGTCGCAGCCGCGCGACATGCGCCGCGCCACGGTCGCCGGCACCGAGCCGACGGTGCAGCAACAGGCGGCGGAGTAAGTTTATCGACGCGCACAGATTGTCATGCGCGGGCTTGACCCGCGCATCCATCACCTTAGCAGAAGCATCTTCTTTGGATGGATTGCCGGGTCAAGCCCGGCAATGACGAACTCAGGCGTGTCCGGCTTCGTTCGACAGCATGCCGGGATCGATGCCGATCTTGCGCAGGGCGCGCTGGTACTTTTCCTCGACATCTTCGCCGAAGATCAGATCCGGATCGGCATCGCAGTGCAGCCAGCCATTGTGCTGGATTTCGTTCTCGAGCTGCCCCGGCGCCCAGCCGGCATAGCCCAGCGCCAGGATGGCGTGCTTCGGCCCGGTGCCCTTGGCGATCGCCTTGAGGATGTCCACCGTCGCGGTCAGGCAGATGCCGTCGTCGATGTTCAGCGTTGCGTCCTTGATGAAGAAATCGCTCGAATGCAGCACGAAGCCGCGGCCGGTATCGACCGGGCCGCCCTTCAGCACCTGCATGGTCTCGGCATTTTCCGGCAGCTTGATCTGGTCGGCCCTTTCGATGATGTCGAGCTGGACCAAAAGGCCGGGAAAGTCGATGCTGCCGGCCGGACGGTTGACGATGATTCCCATCGCCCCTTCCGAGGAATGCGCGCACATGTAGATGACGGATCGCTCGAAGCGCGGGTCGCCCATGACCGGCATGGCAATCAGCAGCCGACCGTCCAGGTAACCGTCGCCGGGCGAATGATCGCCAAAGGCGGCGGCTTTGCGGCGGACAGACTTCGGTGTCTTGCCTTCAGGGCTCATCCGCAAAGGCCTTTCTCTTGGTGGCTCATATCCTGATATCGGGTACGGTTTCTGTCAATCAAGCTTCCGGCACGATCGGGCGGCCGATCACACGCAATTCAATGGTTTGCCTCGAAACTTGCCTGTAAAGACGTGCCATGAGCGTCATGGTTCCCTTGCGCGCCGCACTCGGCGTTGCCGCGTTATATGTCGCGTGTGCGACGTCGGGGGTTCGCGCCGAGGACGCTTCGCCATGGCAACGCGACGCGCATTCCGCGGTGCGGTTGCTGGCGGGTTCGCGCAGCGGCACGGTGCTGCTCGGCGGCGTCGCCATCCAGCTACAGCCGGGATGGAAGACCTATTGGCGGACACCCGGCGATTCCGGCGTACCGCCCCGGTTTGACTTCTCCAAATCCGACAATGTCGAAGCTGTGACCGTGCTGTGGCCGGCGCCGATGAAATTTGACGACGGCGCGGGCGGCACCGCGCTGGGATACAAGCAGCAGGTCGTGCTGCCGCTACGGATCGTCGCCAAGAATGCCGACAAGCCGGTGACCCTGCGGGCGCACATCAGCTACGCGGTCTGCGACAAGATCTGCATTCCCGTCGACGCCCAGGCCGAACTCGCATTTTCCAGCGTGGCAAGCACCGAGGACGGCAACCTGTCCGATGCGCTCAATACCGTGCCGAAGCCCGCCAATATCGGCGACTCCAATCCGCTGACGATCCGCGACGTCAAGCGCGAGGGAAAGAACAACGTGCTGGTCGACGTAACGGCGCCCGAGGCCAAGGAGGTCAGCCTGTTTGTCGAGGGGCCGACACCTGACTGGGCGCTGCCGGTTCCAAAGCTCGTCGACAACAGTCCGCCCGGCGTCAAACGCTTTGCCTTCGAACTCGACGGCCTGCCGCCCGGCGCCACCCCGGAAGGCGCCGCGCTGAAGCTGACGCTCGTCGGCGGCGACCGGGCCTACGAGTTCAATGTCAGCTTGAATTAGCTCGTCGTCCCTGCGAAAGCAGGGACCCATACGCCGCGGCCGTCGTTGATAGGCGACCTAGCAGACATCTTTTCCAACAATATCGCCCTGTGGTTATGGGTCCCTGCGTTCGCAGGGACGACCCCAGTGGCCGGGCATCCAACCGAATCTTAACGAATGGTTGATACATCCGGCCATCGCCGCCGCCTCGCGGCGCGTTTCGGGGATGCACCCTTGTGGCCGTGATGGATACGCAATCCGCAACCGCTTCGCCTGCCGGCCTGATCGCACGGCTGCGCGCGCTGCTCGGCGGCTCCCATGAGACCTCCGTCACCAAGCGGCTCGCCGGCACCATCTTCCTCATCCGCGTGCTCAGCGCCGCGCTCGCCTATTTCTCGCAGATCCTGCTGGCGCGCTGGATGGGCGGCTCGGATTACGGCGTCTATGTCTATGTCTGGACCTGGGTGCTGCTGCTCGGCAGCATGATGGATTTCGGTATCTCAGCGTCAGCCCAGAAGATCATTCCGGAATATCGTACCCGCGGCGAGCATGCGCTGCTGCGCGGCTTCCTCTCCGGCAGCCGCTGGATGACGTTCATCGTTTCCTCGATCGTCTCGCTGCTGCTGGCGGGGGTCGTGAAGGGATTGTCGCCGTGGATCGACGCCAACGCGATCGTTCCGCTCTATGTCGGTTGCCTGACACTGCCGGCCTTTGTCGTCGCCAATACCCAGGACGGCATCGCCCGTTCGCATGACTGGATGCAGCTCGGCCTGATGCCGCAATTCATCGTGCGGCAGTCGCTGATCATAGGCCTCACCGCCGGCGCCGTCGTGCTCGGCTTCAATCTCGGCGCCACCGCCGCGATGCTGGCGAGTACCGCGGCGGTATGGATCGCGATGATCGGCCAGATGATCGTGCTGAACCGCAAGCTCGGCAACCATGTCGAGCCCGGCACCAGGGCCTATGATTTCCGCGGCTGGCTCGCCATCTCGCTGCCGATCCTGATGGTCGAGAGCTTTTACCTGCTGCTGTCCTACACCGACGTGCTGGTGCTGCAGCAATTCCGCTCCTCGGAGGAGGTCGGCGTCTATTTCGCGGTGATAAAGACGCTGGCACTGGTCTCCTTCATTCACTATGCGATGGCGGCAACGACCGCGCATCGCTTTGCCGAGTATCACGCGCAGGGCGACAAGGCGCGGCTGTCGGCCTATGTGGCGCACGCGATCCAGTGGACATTCTGGCCGTCGCTCGCTGCCACCATCGCGCTGTTGGCATTCGGCAAGCCGCTATTGTGGCTGTTCGGCCCGCAATTCGTGGTCGGCTACGACATCATGTTCATTGCCGCCGTCGGACTTCTGGTGCGCGCGGCGATCGGCCCGGTCGAGCGGCTGCTCAACATGCTCGGCCACCAGCATATCTGCGCGCTGGCCTATGCGCTGGCCTTCGTCATGAACGTCGTGCTGTGCGTGTTGCTGGTGCCGCGTTTTGGCGGCCACGGCGCGGCGGCCGCCACCTCGATCTCGCTGGCGTTCGAGACCGTGCTGTTGTTCTGGATCGTGCGCCGGCGACTCGGCCTGCACGTATTGGCGTTCGGGAAACGTAGATCCTAAAACCCGCTGCAGCGGTTGGAGCCGATCTCCGGTCCGTATCGTAACCGCACCAACGACGTGACAGGACGGCGGTATCGCCCTGCGGCAGCAATTTGGGGAAAATAACCACCGGATTCCGATGCGCGCATGAAATATTCTTATTTCGCCCCGTCCGCTGCCATCGATAGGACGTTTATCTCCCGCGTTGATATATGTTCGCACATGCGAACGGAACTTGCGCCCAGAAATGATTGACCCACTCTACGTTGCCTCGGGTTTCGGCGTCGGCCTCCTCGTCGGGATGACGGGCGTCGGCGGTGGCTCGCTGATGACGCCGTTGCTGATCCTGCTGTTCGGCGTCCATCCGTCGACCGCCGTCGGCACCGACCTGCTATACGCCGCAGCGACCAAGACCGGCGGCAGCCTGGTGCATGGACTTGCCCGCAGCGTTCACTGGCCGGCGGTGACCCGCCTCGCCAGCGGCAGCATCCCGGCAAGCATGGTCACATTGCTGGTCCTGTGGCAGCTCGACCTCAACGCGGAATCTGCGCGCAGTCTGGTCAATCTGGTGCTGTGCTTTGCGCTCTTCCTCACCGCGACATCGCTGATCTTCCGCAGGGCGATCATGGATCGATACCGCCGGCGCATGGAGTTGCTCGACGATGTAACGACCGCCCGCGCGACCGTGGTGGTCGGCGTTGCGCTCGGCGTGCTGGTGTCGATTTCGTCCGTCGGCGCCGGCGCAGTCGGTGTCACCGCGCTCCTGTTGCTCTATCCGCGCCTGCCGATGGTGAACATCGTCGGCTCCGACATCGCGCACGCCGTACCCCTGACGCTGGTCGCCGGCATCGGCCACTGGGCGCTGGGCTCGGTCGATTGGGCGTTGATGGGCGTGCTACTGATAGGCTCGCTGCCCGGCATCGTAATCGGCAGCTACTGTGCGGTCCGCGTGCCGGAGACGGTGCTGCGGCTGGTGCTGGCCTCGGTTCTGGTTCTGGTCGCCTGCAAGCTTGGCTTCAACGAGCTGCATTTTTCGCGGGAGAGTATTGCAGCCGTGACCGGGAGCACCGCGCATTAGGCGTACTCCCGGGCAGTTGCATTCCCTACTCCGCGGTCCAGCCGCCGTCGATCGACAAATTGGCGCCGGTGATCTGGGCGGCATCGTCGCCGCACAGGAACAGCGCCAGGGCTGCGACCTGTTCTGATGTCACGAATTCCTTGGTCGGCTGCGCGTCAAGGAGCACGTCCTTGATGACCTGCTCCTTGGTCATGTTGCGCGCTTTCATGGTTTCGGGGATCTGGTGCTCGACAAGCGGTGTCCAGACATAACCCGGGCTGATGCAGTTGCAGGTGATCTTGAAGGTCGCAAGCTCCAGCGCCACCGTTTTTGTCAGCCCGGCGATGCCGTGTTTGGCCGAGACATAGGCCGACTTGAACGGCGAAGCCACCAGCGAATGCGCCGATGCCGTGTTGATGATGCGGCCCCAGCCGCGCTTCTTCATGCCAGGCACAGCGGCGCGAATGGCATGAAATGCCGATGACAGATTGATCGCAATGATCGCGTCCCATTTCTCGATCGGAAATTCCTCGATCGGCGACACGAACTGGATACCGGCATTGTTGACGAGAACATCGACCGAGCCGAAAGTCTTCTCGCCTAGTGCGATCATTTCGGCGATCTCGGCCGGCTTGGTCATGTCGGCGGGCGAATGCACGGCGCGGACCTTGAAGTCGGTCTCGATACCGGAGCGCTCCCGCTCGATATCGGCCGGCACGCCCATGCCGTTGAGCACGACATTGGCGCCGGCACCGGCGAAAGCACGCGCGTAAGCCAGTCCGATGCCGCTGGTCGAGCCGGTCACGACAGCGGTCTTGCCCTTTAATGTACCCATTGCATTCACTCCTGCTTGCTTCCGGGGGACCTGGGAACATCCCCCATCATATCGTATGCCATCATGGTCTGGCCGGATTGCGGACGCTCGAGCACATCCTTGTGACGCATCGACAGGTGAACGTCGCGAACGCCCGCGTCCCAGTGCTCGATCATGGCGACACGCGAAAAGTCATAATCCTTCGACGAGGATTCGTAGTTCTTGCTCTTGTAGATCAGGTGCACCACGGTGACGGTGTTTTCCCGGGCCGCGTTGCAGAGGACTGCCACCGCCGGATCGTTCTTGAGATCGTCGGGCAGCCTTCCAAGCAGCTCGCGCAGCGCCTTGCGCGCATTGTGCACCTGCTTGTTCTTGTCGGTGGCCATGCGGGTGCGGCTGGAATAGCGGATGTCCTTTTCGCGCTCGGCCGCTTCCAGAAGCGAAGTCGGCAAGTCGCCGCGTGCGCTGAACAGGTCGACCTGGAAGATCAGGAGATCGCGGTTGGTTTCCTCGCCCAGCACGTGATCGAGCGGCGTGTTGGACGCGATGCCGCCATCCCAATAATGCTCGCCCTCGATCTCGACGGAAGGAAATCCCGGCGGCAGCGCGCCGGAAGCCATGATGTGCTCCGGGCCGATCTTCTTGCCGAGCTTCCTGAATTCGAAATTGTCGAAATATCTGAGATTGCCTGAGGCGACGCCGACCGCGCCGATGCTGAGCCGCGTCTTCAGATCGTTGATGCGGTCGAAGTCGACCAGCCGCTCCAGCGTCTGCTTCAGTGGCGCGGTGTCGTAGTAGCTCTGCGATTGCTGGCTGCCCGGCGGCCACAACGGCGCCGGCGGAATGCGCGGCGTGAAGAAGCCGGGCACGCCGAACGTCGCAATCAGCGCCGCGCTGGTTTCGTTGAACAGCGAGCGCGCACGTTCGCCATTTGAGACCGGATTCCACGGCACCGGGGATGACACCATCTCCCAGAATTCCTTCAGCCGGTCGACACGCTTTTCGGGCCCGTTGCCGGCAATGATCGCGGCATTGATAGCGCCGATCGAAATGCCCGCAATCCATTCCGGCTCGAAGCCCGAACGGCACAGCGCCTGAAAGGCGCCGGCCTGATAGGAGCCGAGCGCGCCGCCGCCTTGCAGCACCAGCACCCG
The DNA here is from genome assembly GCF_001440395.1 of Bradyrhizobium jicamae. Taxonomy (GTDB): domain Bacteria; phylum Pseudomonadota; class Alphaproteobacteria; order Rhizobiales; family Xanthobacteraceae; genus Bradyrhizobium; species Bradyrhizobium jicamae. The sequence continues at coordinate 9,742 of NZ_LLXZ01000135.1, forward strand.
CTGCGCCTTGGCGGGCGTGGTTGCCGGCGCGGTATCGGAATGATCCATAATAACCGTCAGATGGCTGACAAAGACGCGGCACCGTGGCGGCAGTTCGCGACGGCGTCAATCAGGCGGGTTCCAAGCAAGGATCACGCCTGCTTTATCGCGCCTCAGGTCGAGGCGAGAATCAGCGTCCAGAACACCTTGTATTTGGTGTTGGGAGCATAGCTCGCCGCGATGCCCAATTTTGTGACACCGTTCTTGAGCATATTCGCCTTGTGCGGCGGAGAGTCGCGCCAGCCGGAGAACGCCTCCGCCAGGGTGTGATAGCCGGCCGAGACATTTTCGACCGCAAGCGTCGCCGGATAGCCGGAGGCCCCCAGCCGCTTCTCCAGCGGCCCCTTCACATTGTGGTCCATCTTGTTGCGGGCCGCCATTGCCTGCGACTGCTGCTCGGCGAGCTTGGTCAGCTCCGGATCGACCACCACGGCGCCAAGGCCGTTATTCTGGCGGTATTGCGAGATCATGACCGCCGCGGCGACCGGATCCAGCGTGGCGCCGGGTTGGGCCATATCGAGATACATGGCCGGCTGATCCGGGATTTTGACGTCTGCCGAGCAGCCGGCAAGCAGCAAAAGCCCGATAATGGCGGTGGTCGCCCGTTTCACGGAAAGGAATCCCCCAAGGTTGGACGGCCGTTGTTGCATACCAACCGTGGCTGAATGGTGAACGGGGGGCTTAATCTGACCCGTCATTCCAGGGCGCGAAGCGAACTATGGGGCGCCCCTTGCGCCCCTGAGAATCTCGAGATTCTCAGGTGCGCAAGGGCGCACCATGGTTCGAGCTGCGCATCGCCCCGGAATGACGACTTCGACATCAATCCTGCGCGGCGAAGATCCGGTAGCGGCGGGGCTGCAGGCCGATGATTTCGCCGGCCTGGAGTTCCCGGTCCCGGGGGGCGTCGATCTCGATGACGGTCTTGCCCTCGCCGCCCGTCAACGCCACCTCCGCCCGCTGGATCGGGCCGAAGGAGCGCACATGGCGCACCGCGCCCTCCAGCGAGCCGGTTCCGGCGGGGCCGATCTGCATGTCGTGGCGGCGGACGAACAGTTTTGAGGCGCCGGAGGCCGCGCCATCGGCGGCGATGTTGAGCGGCCGGTCGCCGAGCCGCACCGAGCCGCCGCTCACCTCCACCGGCAGCACGATGGATTCGCCGATGAAGCCATGGACAAAGGCGGTCGCCGGATTGTCATAGACCTCGCCGGGCGAGCCGATCTGCTCGATGCGGCCCTTGTCCATCACCACCACGCGGTTGGCGACTTCGAGCGCCTCTTCCTGATCGTGGGTGACGAAGATCGAGGTGACGTGGATCTCATTGTGCAGCGAGCGCAGCCATTGCCGCAGCTCCTTGCGGACCTTGGCATCGAGCGCGCCAAAGGGTTCGTCGAGCAGGAGAATGCGCGGCTCGATCGCGAGCGCACGCGCCAGCGCGATGCGCTGGCGCTGGCCGCCGGAGAGCTGGCTCGGATAGCGGTTGGCCAGCCAGTCGAGCTGCACGAGATCGAGCAATTCCTTGACGCGGGCGCGGATCGTGGCCTCGTCCTTGCGTACGGCGCGCGGCTGCACGCGCAGACCGAAGGCGACATTCTCGAACACCGTCATGTGGCGGAACAGCGCGTAGTGCTGAAACACGAAGCCGACATGGCGTTCACTCGCGCCGTGACCCAGCGCATCCTCGCCGTCGATCGTCACCTCGCCGGCATCCGGCCAGTCGAGGCCGGCAATGATGCGCAACAGCGTGGTCTTGCCCGAACCGGACGGGCCGAGCAGCGCCAGCAATTCGCCCTTGCCGACTTTCAGATCGACATTGTCGAGCGCGGCAAACGAGCCGAATCTCTTGACGATGTTCTTGACTTCAATGGTCACGGCTCGTCCCTCAGTTCGTCCCTTGGAGTTTGTCCTTCGTCCAGACGCTGCTCGAGCACGGTCTTCACGACCAGCGTGATCAGGGCCAGCATCGCCAGCAGCGAGGCAATCGCAAACGACGCCACGAATTGATATTCATTATAGAGGATCTCGACCAGCAGCGGCATGGTGTTGGTCTCGCCGCGGATATGGCCCGAGACCACCGACACCGCGCCGAATTCGCCCATCGCGCGCGCGTTGCACAGCAATACGCCATAGAGCAGGCCCCATTTAATATTGGGCAGAGTGACGCGGAAGAAGGTCTGCAGACCTGACGCACCCAGCGAGATCGCGGCCTCTTCCTCCTGCGTGCCCTGCTCCTGCATCAAGGGAATGAGCGAGCGCGCAACGAAGGGAAACGTCACGAAGATCGTCGCCAGCGCGATGCCGGGCACGGCAAACAGGATCTGGACGTTGTGCGCCTGCAGCCACGTTCCCCAATAGCCTTGCGCGCCGAACAGCAGCACGAAGACCAGGCCCGAAATGACCGGGCTGACCGAGAACGGCAAATCGATCAGCGTGATCAGGAAGGTCTTGCCGGGGAATTCGAACTTGGCGATCGCCCAGGCCGCGATCACGCCGAACACCAGATTGAGCCCCACTGAAATCGCCGCCACCAGCAGCGTCAGCCTGATCGCCGATAGCGCCTCCGGCTCAGCCAGCGCGGCGAAGTAGGCGGTGATGCCCTTGGAGAAGGCCGATGCGAATACCACCAGCAGCGGCAGCACGACGAAGATCGTGAGAAAGGAAATCGCCAGCGCAATGATGATGAAGCGGATCGGCCCGGGCTCGCTTCGCAGATCCTTCGAGGCGACAGCCGAGCGGGCGCGGGTGCTCGCGTCGCGTCCGGACGGCGGGGAAATGGCGAGATCTGCCGTGGAGCTATAGGCCTGCAACCGGGTCGCTGGCGTCACGAAGGTCGTTTGCGTCGACATCTCCAGGCCCTCAATGCGCGGGGGCGCGGGTTTGCGCCCAGCGTTGCAGGCGATTGACGGCGAAGATGATCACGAACGCAGCCAGCAGCATGACGACGGCAATCGCCGTCGCATCGGCATATCGGAATTCGGAAAGCCGGATCACGATCAGGAGCGGTGCGATCTCCGACACGTTCGGAAGATTGCCGGCGATGAAGATCACCGAGCCGTATTCACCGACCGCACGCGCGAACGCCAGCGCGAAGCCGGTCAGCAGCGCCGGAATTAGGCTCGGCATGATCACCCGAAACACCGTGTGCCATCGGTTGGCGCCAAGGCTCGCAGCCGCTTCCTCGATCTCGGGATCGAGATCGATCAGGACCGGCTGCACCGTCCGCACCACGAAGGGAATACCGATGAAGACCATCGCAATGAAAATACCGATCGGCGTGAACGCGACCTTGATGCCGAGTTCAGCCAACGGCGCACCGAGCCAGCCCTTCTGCGCAAACAATTGCGTCAGCGCGACGCCCGCCACCGCGGTCGGCAGCGCAAAGGGAATATCCACGATGGCATCGAACAGCCTCCGCCCGGGAAAGCGGTAGCGCACCAGCGCCCACACGATGATCGTCCCCATCACCAGATTGACGCAGGCCGCCGCAAAGGAAAGGCCGAACGAAATCTTCAGTGCGTTCAAAGTGCGGCGGCTGGTGAGGATTTCCCAGAACTGGACCAGCGAGAGGTCGAGCGTCTTGAGAAACAGGCCGGCGAGCGGAATGAGAATGATGACGGAAAGCCAGGTCAGGGTCAGTCCCATGGTGAGACCAAACCCGGGCAAGCTGCTTCGCCGCGCGACCGCTGTGCTCACAAATCCCCCTGCTTCCGCTCCGGCCGCCCGTTCGCCAGATCAGTTCTTGTAAATCTGGTCGAAAATGCCGCCTTCGCCGAAGTGTTCTTTCTGCGCCTTGGTCCAACCACCAAAAACGTCGTCGATAGTGAAAAGTTCGACCTTGGCGAAGGATTTTTCATATTCCTTCGCAATTTCCGAATCGCGCGGACGATAGGAATTGCGTGCGGCAATTTCCTGACCTTCCTTGGTATACCAATACTTCAGATAGGCCTCGGCGACCGCCCGGGTGCCCTTCTTGTCGGCAACCTTGTCGACGACCGACACCGGCGGCTCGGCGAGGATCGACAAAGGCGGCGCCACGATCTCGAACTTGTCCTTGCCGAACTCGCGCTGCGCCAGGAACGCCTCGTTCTCCCACGCCAGCAGCACGTCACCGACGCCGCGCTCGACGAAGGTCACCGTCGAGCCGCGCGCGCCGGTATCGAGCACGGGCACGTTCTTGAAGAGATCACCGACGAACTTCTTTGCCTTGTCGGCCGATCCGAATTTCTTTTCAGCAAAGCCCCATGCTGCCAGGTAATTCCAGCGCGCGCCGCCCGATGTCTTCGGGTTCGGCGTGATCACCTGCACGCCGGGCTTGATCAGATCGTCCCAGTCCTTGATGGCCTTGGGGTTACCCTTGCGGACCAGAAAAACGATCGTCGAAGTATAGGGCGAGGAATTGAGCGTCAGACGCTTCTGCCATTCCGGCGCCACCAGGCCCTTGGCGGCGATGGCGTCGATGTCATAGGCCAGCGCCAGCGTCACGACATCCGCCTGCAATCCGTCGATCACCGAACGCGCCTGTGAGCCCGAGCCGCCATGCGACTGCTTGATCTCGACGCTCTTGCCGGTTTCCTTTTGATAGGCCGCGACGAACGCCTTGTTGAAATCGGCATAGAGCTCACGCGTCGGATCATAGGATACGTTGAGCAGCGTAACATCGGCAGCGAAGGCCGAACTCGCCCAGAGCAATCCGACAACCAGCGGCAGAATGCGACGGATCATCATTGATCTCCATTCGGCTCGATGAAACATATCATCAAAGCGGAAGCGCATAAGTCGCGACGAAAGGTCGCTTAGTCAATGAAACCGCGTTTCATAGTTTTTGGTTCCGCAGCTTCATTGTCCTATCATAACCGGGCTTTACGAAGTTTTCGTCGTGTGGATACCGCATTCCGTCTTGGCTCTGCCGCGCCAGCGGCCGGCACGCGCGTCCTCATCCGCCGCAGCCCGGCTCGAGCACGGCATGCAGCCGACCGAGAGGTAACCCGAGGCGACCAGCGGATGCGGCGGCAATTTTGCAAGCTTGTAGATCGCCTCGAGCTCTTCGCGCGACACGTTGGCGAACGGATTGAATTTCAGCCGCGCGCCGTCTTCCTCGACGACGGGAATCTCGGCACGCGCACCGCCCTGAAAACGCTTGCGCCCGTTGATCCAGGCCGAGAACGGCTTGAGCGCCCGCGCCAGCGGCTCGACTTTGCGGATTCGGCAGCAGGCGTCGGGATCGGTGAACCACAATTCGCGATCGGGATCCTGGCGCGAAAGCGCTTCTTCCAGCGGCTTGATCGAGCGGACATCGCGAAGGCCGAGCGCAGCAATCAACGTGTCGCGATAGGCGAGCGTCTCCTCGAACAGCCAGCCGGTATCGAGGAAGATCACGGGTATAGCGGGATCGACGTCTGCCATCACCTTGAGCAGCGCCGCCGATTCCGTGCCGAACGACGACACCAGCGCGAGTTGCTCGCGGCCGACGGTCTTCAGCGCGGCTTCGATGACCTGCGCCGGCGAAGCATCGCGCAAGGCTTGGTCGAGCGTCTGCGCCGAATGAAGGATCGTCGTTTCCGCGGCGAGCGCGTGCGGTGAGATCGTGGTCACTGTCCCGCACTCTCCGAATGACGCAACTGCATCCGCCGGTTCAGCGCGGTAATGCGGCCGTCGCCGGTCGGCTGATAAAACACCGAATAGCGCTTCATGGTTTCGGCGAAAGCTTCGGCGTCAGCGTCCTTCTTCACCTCGAAAGCATCGAAGCCGGCCCGCGACATGAACACGAACTGGTCGCGCAGGATCTGACCGGTGGCGCGCAGCTCGCCGTCATAGCCGTGGCGTTCGCGCAAGAGGCGCGCCTGGCTGTAGGCGCGGCCATCGCGGAAGGTCGGGAATACCAGCGCCACGGCAGCCAGCCGATCGAGATGGGGCACGAGATCGTCGACGGCGCGGCTGTTCGGCCAGATCACGCCGGTCTTGCCGGCGCGCTTCAGAACGGCTTCCGGATCCTCCAGAAACCGCGCCGCTGAAATCAGGATCGCTCCGTCGCCCGGCAATTCGGCGCCGTCGGCAACATGGACGAACAGATCGGTGGTGATTCTTCCCTGCTTAACGAGTGGCATAGACCCGCTCCTTGAATGGCTCGACGCCCAGGCGCTTCACCGTATCGACGAACAGTTCCTCGGGACGGTCGCGCAGCGCCAGATAGGCTTCGACGATGTCTTCGATCACGTCGGCAACTTCCGCATAGGGAACGGCCGGGCCGATCAAGACGCCCATCTGCGCGTTCTCGTCGGCGCGGCCGCCGATCGTGATCTGGTAAAATTCCTCGCCGTTCTTCTCGACGCCGAGAATGCCGATATGGCCGACATGGTGGTGGCCGCACGCATTGATGCAGCCGGAAATGTTGATGTGCAGCCGGCCGATCATGTCGGCGGTATCGTGGTTGGCGAAACGCCGCGTCAGTTCCTGCGCGATCGGGATCGAGCGCGCATTGGCCAGCGAGCAGTAATCCAGCCCGGGGCAGGCGATGATGTCGGTGACGAGATTGACGTTCGGCGTGGCGAGCCCGAGGCGATCGAGCGCCCTCCAAAGCTGCGGCAGGTCGCGCTTGGCGACGTGCGGGAGCGCCAAATTCTGCTCGTGGCCGACGCGGATTTCGCCGAATGAATACTTGTCGGCGAGATCGGCGACCGCGTCCATCTGGTCGGCGGTGGCGTCGCCGGGCGGGCCGCCCACCGGCTTCAGCGACAGCGTCACGATCGAATAGCCCTGCACCTTGTGCGGGGCCACCGAGTTCTTGCGCCAGCGCTCGAACAGCGGATCAGCCGCGGCCTGCTTCAGCTCGTCCGGCATGTGCGGCAGCTTTTCATAGGCCGGATAGGAGAAGCGCGAGCGCACCTCCTCGATCGCGGAATGGTCGAGCGTCAGCCCGACATCGCCCATCAGCTTCCATTCCTCGTCGACTTCCTTGGCAAACTTCTCGATGCCGAGTTCGTGGACGAGGATCTTGATGCGGGCCTTGTAGATGTTGTCGCGGCGGCCATACTGGTTGTAGACGCGCAGGATCGCCTCGACATAGCTCAGGATGTCGCGACCGTGCACGAACGCCTTGATGGTCTTGGCGATGAACGGCGTGCGGCCGAGGCCGCCGCCGACCAGCACCTCAAAACCGGTTTCGCCGTCGGCGTTCTTGTGCAGGCGCAGGCCGATGTCGTGGATCTTGATCGCGGCGCGGTCGTGTTCCGATGCGGTGATCGCGATCTTGAACTTGCGCGGCAGGAACGAGAACTCCGGATGCAGCGTGGTGTGCTGGCGCAGGATCTCCGACCAGATGCGCGGATCCTCGACCTCGCCGGGCGCGACGCCGGCCCACTGATCCGAGGTGACGTTGCGCATGTTGTTGCCGGAAGTCTGCATCGCGTGGATGCCGACGTCGGCGAGCTCGGCCAGTGCATCCGGCAACTCGGCAAGCTTGATCCAGTTGAACTGGATGTTCTGCCGCGTGGTGAAATGGCCGTAGCCGCGGTCGTAGCGGCGGGCGACATGCGCGAACCGGCGCATCTGCTTCGACGACAGCGTGCCATAGGGGATCGCGACGCGGAACATGTAGGCGTGCAATTGCAGATACACGCCATTCTGCAGCCGCAGGATCTTGAATTCGTCCTCGGTCAGTTCGCCGGAGAGGCGGCGCTTCACCTGATCGCGGAATTCCGAAACGCGCTCGTTGATGAGCGTGCGATCGAGTTCGTCATATGCGTACATGATGGATCAGCCTCAGGCCGGAAGAAGGTCGATGGTGAGACCCTTCGACCGGATGTGTTCACGGAGGTTGCCGGGCTTGACCACCCCGCCCTCTTTGACTTCGACCGGCGCGATATAGGCGCCGACCGCGCCGACGTCATCGGCGACGCCTTCGGCAAGCAACGCGCGCGCGTCGTCCGAGGTGCCGACGATCGCGGCATCGGCCAGCGCCGTCGACCAGCCTCTATCTGCGGTCCGGTAGACCACGGCGCCATCCCAGGTGCGGTTGGCGGTCACCACCGACGGCCCCGTGATTCTGATTTTCTTCTGTTCGAGCGGAGAGGTCATTCGGCAGCTTCCAGCAGTTTGGAGATGACTTGATTGAGGTTCGACTGACGCCACGGCGCGGAATGCGCGACGACATCGCCGATGATGAGGATGGCGGGACCGCCATCGATTTTTTCGACCAGCGCCGGAAGATTCTCCAGCGTCCCGACCACGGCCTGGGCATCCGGCCGCGTCACCCGCGCGAACACGCCGACCGGGGTTTGCGGCAGCCGGCCGGCAGCAAGCAGGCCGGCGCGAACCGAGGGCGCCGCGGTCATGCCCATATAGACCACGATGGTCATCTTCTTGTCTGTCAGCACCGACCAGTCGACGGTCTCCGCATCCTTGGCCTTGTGCGCGGTCAGGAAGGTGATGCGCAGCGCTTCGTGGCGATAGGTGAGCGGCGCCTCGAATTGCGCGGCGGCGCCGAGGCCTGCGGTAATGCCCGGCACCACCGAATAGGCGACGCCGGCCGCACGCAGCACTTCGATCTCCTCGCCGCCGCGGCCGAAGATAAAGGGATCGCCGCCCTTCAGCCGCACCGCGCGCTGTCCGGCCTTCGCAGCTTCAATCAGCAATTTGTTGATCGCATCTTGGCCGATGCCGGGCTTGCCGACGCGACGGCCGACCGGAATGCGCGCGGCATCGCGGCGGATGCGGTCGAGAACTTCCGGCGACACCAGTTCGTCATAGAAAACGACGTCGGCATCCTGCAGCGCCCGCAGCGCCTTGATGGTGAGCAGATCGGGATCGCCCGGACCCGCGCCGACCAGCGTCACCCTGCCCTCGGCCTTGCCATCCTGGTTCGCGCCGGCAAACGCGGAGGGATCGGCGATTTCGTTCAGCGCCTTTTCAGCCTCGGCCCGGCGGCCCGCGAGAACCAGCGCGCCGATCGGACCGTCGATCACGCGCTCCCAGAAGCGACGGCGCAGCGGAAATTCGGAAATGCGCGCATGCATCGATTTGCGGAAGCTGCCGATGAAGGCGGCGAGATCGCCGATGCGCGCCGGCAGCACCGCTTCAATGCGCTCGCGCACGCGGCGCGCAACCACCGGCGACGCACCACCGGTGCCGACGGCGACAACGACGTCGCCGCGATCGACGATCGCCGGAAAGATGAAAGTGGAATGCGCGAGGTCGTCCATCACGTTGACGGGCAGCCCGACCGCCTTAGCGCGCACCGACATCGCTACGCCAATGTCGCCGGCGCCGGCGCAGAGGATTGCAATGATGCCGGAGAGATCGGCCGCAAGCGGATCGCCGGAAGCCAGCTCTATCCGCGCCGCGTCATTTGGGTCGAGACCAGCCAGATCATGATTGCCGTCGGTCGCATACCAGCGGACCTGCGCGCCCGCCGAAATCAGCAGGCGCATTTTTGCGCGCACGAGGTCACCCGCCCCAACGAGCAACACCTTGCCGCTTTGCAGATCCAGGAACACAGGCAGATAGCGCATCAGACACTCGCTTTCCCCAATTGGGGGGTTGACTGAAATTATTTTCTATTTATGTCTCGATCAAGAGCCACAAAGAGAAAATTATTTCTTCTCTATTGCGGCGCAACTTTAGAATTTTTCCACTCCCAAGTCCAAGGCCCAGAGATGCATCTTCTCAACCCTGAAACCAGCGGGCACAGGTTGCAGTCCGCACCCCTGCACGAAGCATCTTCTGTGCCGAAAATTTTTCCCGGCTCGAGGCTGCCGCCCCCCTCGATGGACCATCTCGACGAGCTCGAGGCGCAGAGCATCTACATCCTCCGGGAGGCGTTCGCGCGGCTGAAGAAGCTCGCGCTGCTGTGGTCGCTCGGTAAAGACTCCAACGTCATGATCTGGCTGGCGCGCAAGGCCTTCTTCGGCCGCGTGCCGTTCCCGGCGCTGCATGTCGACACCGGCAAGAAGTTTCCGGAGATGTACGCGTTCCGCGACCGCTTCGGGAAGGAGTGGGACCTCGATCTCAAGGTAGAGCCTTGCCCGCCGATCGATGCCGTCGATCCGACCTTGCCGCCGGCCGCGCGATCGGCCGCCCGCAAGACCGAAGGGCTAAAGTGGGCGCTGAACAAATATGGTTTCGATGGCCTGATTGCCGGCATTCGTCGCGACGAGGAAGCCACCCGCGCCAAGGAGCGCGTGTTTTCGCCGCGCGGGCTCGAAGGCGGCTGGGACGTGCGCGACCAGCCCCCGGAGTTCTGGGACCAGTTCAATGCTTCGGTGCCGCAAGGCGCTCACTTGCGCGTCCACCCGATCCTGCATTGGACCGAGGCCGACATCTGGGCCTACACCAAGCGCGAGAACATTCCGATCATCCCGCTGTACCTCTCGAAGGAGGGCAAGCGCTACCGTTCGCTCGGTGACGCCGATATCACCTTCCCAGTCGCTTCCACCGCCTCCAGCATCGACGAGATCCTGACCGAACTCGACGGCACCAAGGTGCCGGAGCGCGCCGGCCGCGCGCTGGATCATGAAACCGAAGATGCTTTCGAGCGGCTCCGCGTCGCCGGCTATCTCTAACGGACACCTGGTGTGAGCGTCGCTATGAATATGATCCTTCCCGCCAGCGTTTCGGCAACTCCGAACGGCACCACGTCGATGCCAAATGGCACGACGCGTCCGCAGGTCCGCATCGTCATCGTCGGCCATGTCGACCATGGTAAATCCACGTTGGTCGGCCGCCTGCTGCACGAGACCGGCAGCCTGCCCGAGGGCAAGCTGGAGATGCTGAAGGCGGTCAGCGCCCGGCGCGGCATGCCGTTCGAATGGTCGTTCCTGCTCGATGCGCTGCAGACCGAGCGCGACCAGGGCATCACCATCGACACCACGCAGATCCGCTTCCGCACCCGCTCGCGCGACGTCGTGCTGATCGACGCGCCGGGCCATGCCGAATTCCTCCGCAACATGATCACTGGTGCCTCGCAGGCCGACGGCGCGGTGCTGATCATCGACGCGCTGGAAGGCGTACGCGACCAGACAAGGCGGCACGGCTACCTGCTGCATCTGCTCGGCATCAAGCAGGTCGCGGTTGTCGTCAACAAGATGGACCGCGTCGACTTCGGTGCTGACCGTTTCAAGGAGATCAGCGACGAGATTTGGGCGCATCTGATCGGCCTCGGCGTGACCCCGTCGGCAATCATTCCGATTTCCGCGCGCGACGGCGACGGCGTCGCCGAGCACACGCCGCGCATCGGCTGGTACCAGGGACCGACCGTGGTCGAGGCGCTCGATACGCTCGAACCGGCGCGGCCGCTGGAACAGCTCGCGCTGCGCCTGCCGGTACAGGCGATCTACAAGTTCGACGACCGCCGCATCGTGGCGGGCCGCATCGAGTCCGGCCACCTCGCCGCCGGCGACGAAATCGTCATCATGCCTGCCGGCAAGATCGCGAAGATCAAAACCGTGGAGAGCTGGCCGGTGACACCGCTGAAGGGCAGCCACGGCGCCGGCCGTTCGGTCGGCATCACGCTCGACCGCGAATTGTTTATCGAACGCGGTGATGTCATTGCGCATGCCGGCGCGACGCCGCGAGACACGCGGCGAATTCGCGCGCGGATTTTCTGGCTGCACGACAAGCCCCTTTCGAAAGGCGACCAGATCCTGATCCGCCTCGGCACGCGGGAAACCCGCGCCAGCGTGGTTGCGATCGAGAAAGCGGTCGATCCCGGCGAACTCTCGAACGAGGAGACCAAGGCGATCGCGCGCAATCATGTCGGCGAAATCGATATCTCGCTGGCGCAGCCGATCGCAGCCGATCCCTATCAGGAAAATCCGCGTACCGGCCGGCTGGTGATCGAGGTCAACGGCCGCATCGCCGGCGGCGGCCTCGTGCTGTCGGTCGACGCCGGACAGCGCGCTGTCCCGATCGACATCGTGCCGGTCGAATCGGCGCTGCGTCCCGAAGAGCGCTCGGCGCGTTACCATCACAACGGCGCGGTGATCTGGCTGACCGGCCTGCCGGGCTCGGGCAAATCCACGCTCGCCCGCGCGCTGGAGCGCCGGCTGTTCTCGCGCGGTGGTTCGCCGATCCTGCTGGATGGCGATACCTTGCGCGCCGGGCTCAATAACGATCTCGGTTTCTCGCCGCAGGATCGCAGCGAAAACATTCGCCGTCTGGCCGAGGTCGCGACCCATCTCGCGCGCAACGGCCACGTCGCGATTGTAGCTGCGGTTTCGCCTGCGATCGCGGACCGCGCTGCGGCGCGCCGTATCGCCGACACCATGTTCCGTGAAGTGCATGTCGCCGCACCGGCGGAGGTATGCGAGAGCCGCGATCCCAAGGGTCACTATGCCAAGGCCCGCTCCGGCGCGCTGCCGTCGTTCACGGGGATCACCAACGATTACCAGCCGCCCACTGCATGCGAATTGCGGATCGATACCTCGGTCCGCTCGGTGGCGGACGCGACGGAGGAGATCGAGCGGATGCTGGGCGAAACCGGTATCCTGTTCGACGAATTGGTGGATCTGGCGGCCAATATCTGAGAGCGTTTTCGAGCGAAGTGGACGCGCCGGTTCGCGTGGAAAACGCGTCCAAATAAGGCCCTTCCACTCCCTTTTGGGGCCTTCTCATCGACCCGGCTTTAAGGCTAAAAGGGCGGCCAACGCCGCCCCTTTGGCGCGTTTTTTGCTGTCTTCGGCCTGAAAACAGCCTGCAAACGCCATTTCTTTTGAGAAAGCCCATCATGAAGCGTGTCGATGCCCACGGATTGAAGATCGCCCCTGTCCTGTTCGATTTCATCGCCAAGGAGGCGACCCCCAAAACCGGAATTTCGCCCGACGCGTTCTGGGCCGGTGTCGCCGCCATCATCAAGAAGCTCGGGCCGAAAAACCGCGAGCTGCTCGCCTTCCGCGACGCGCTGCAGGCCAAGATCGACGGCTGGCATCGCGCCCACAAGGGCAAGGCGTTCGACCTGAATGCCTACACGGCGTTCCTCAAGGAAATCGGCTATCTGCTGCCCGAGCCGGCCACGCACAAGGTCGAGACTTCAAACGTCGACGAGGAAATCGGCAAGATCTGCGGGCCGCAGCTGGTGGTGCCGCTGACCAACGCCCGCTACGCGCTGAACGCGGCAAACGCGCGCTGGGGTTCGCTCTACGATGCCTTCTACGGCACCGACGCGATCCCGCATGATCCGAGCGAGAGTGGCAAGGACTACAACAAGGCGCGCGGCGACAAGGTGATCGCCAAGGCCAAGGGCTTCCTCGATGCCTCCGCCCCACTCGCGACCGGCAGCCACACCGACGTGACCTCGTATAGCGTGATCGCCGGCCAGCTTTCCGCGAAGCTGAAGAGCGGCAACGCCACCGCATTGAAGAACGCGGCGCAGTTCGCCGGATACCAGGGCCGTCCCGAAGCGCCCACCGCGATCCTGCTGGTCAACAACGGCTTACATGTCGAAGTGAACATCGACCGCAGCCACGTCATCGGCAAGGACGATCCGGCCGGTGTCTCTGACATGGTCCTGGAATCGGCCGTCTCCACCATTCTCGACATGGAAGACTCGGTGGCCGCCGTCGATGCCGAGGACAAGGTGCTGGTCTATCGCAACACCCTCGGCCTGATGGACGGCACGCTCTCTGCCGATTTCGAAAAGGGCGGCAGGACGCAGACGCGCTCGCTCAATTACGATCGCTTTTACTCGACGCCCGATGGCAGCAAGGAGCTGGCGCTTCACGGCCGCAGTCTGCTGCTGATGCGCAATGTCGGACATCACATGTTCACCGACGCCGTGCTCGATGAGAAGGGCGAGGAGATTCCGGAAGGCCTGCTCGACGCTGCGGTCGCCGGCCTGCTCGCGATCCACGATCTCAAGGGTTCTTCGAAGACCAAGAACAGCCGCACCGGCTCGGTCTATATCGTCAAGCCGAAGATGCACGGCCCCGATGAAGTCGCACTGACCTGCGATCTGTTCGGCGAGGTCGAGAAGCTTCTCGGGTTGCCGGAAAACACCATGAAGGTCGGCATCATGGACGAGGAGCGCCGTACCACGGTCAACCTCAAGGCCTGCATCCAGAATGCGTCGAAGCGCATCTGCTTCATCAACACCGGCTTCCTCGATCGCACCGGCGACGAGATCCATACCTCGATGGAAGCGGGTCCGATGATCCGCAAGAACGACATGAAGGCGCAGCCCTGGATCAAGTCCTATGAAGACTGGAACGTCGACATGGGCCTGATCGACGGCCTGCCCGGCCATGCCCAGATCGGCAAGGGCATGTGGGCCGCACCCGACAAGATGGCGGACATGCTGACCCAGAAGATCGGCCATCCGCAGGCTGGTGCGACCACCGCCTGGGTGCCCTCGCCGACCGCCGCCACGCTGCACGCCCTGCACTATCACCAGGTCAACGTGATTGCGCGTCAGCAGGAACTCGCCAAGGGCGGCCAGCGCGCAAAGCTCTCCGACATCCTCACCATTCCGGTGTCGCAGTCGAACTGGGCGCCCGATGATGTGAAGCAGGAGATCGACAACAACTGTCAGGGCATCCTCGGCTATGTCGTGCGCTGGATCGACCAGGGCGTCGGCTGTTCCAAGGTTCCTGACATCCACGACGTCGGCCTGATGGAAGACCGCGCGACGTTGCGCATTTCCAGCCAGCATCTGGCGAACTGGCTGGCGCATGGCGTCGTCAGCAAGGACCAGGTGATGGAGTCGCTGAAGCGCATGGCGGTCGTCGTCGACAAGCAGAATGCCGGCGATCCGCTCTACAAGCCGATGGCACCGGCGTTCGACGGCGTTGCGTTCCAGGCCGCCTGCGATCTCGTCTTCAAGGGCCGCGAGCAGCCGAACGGCTACACCGAATACATCCTCACCGCGCGCCGCCGCGAAGCGAAGGCGGCGGTGTAACCAGCGGGCACGATGCCGCGTCGATCCCGAGGAACGCCTCAGCCTCTTAACCGTTGATCATCATCCCAATAGCGAAGGAGATGACGATGGACTGGAACCGGGTTGAGGGAAATTGGAAGCAGTTCAAGGGCTCGGCCAAGGAGAAGTGGGGCAAGCTCACCGATGACGATCTCAACGTCATCGAGGGCCGCCGTGAACAACTCGAAGGCAAGCTGCAGCAACGCTACGGGTTCGCCAAGGACCAGATCCGCAAGGACGTGGACGACTGGTTCAGCACCTTGAAGTAAAATTGTATTCGAAATGAAAGCCCCGGCGGCGCGATGCCGGGGCTTTTTTCTTGGTCCGCGCGGCTAGATTACCGCGATGTATCTCAACAGCGAAATCACGCCGAGAATGATCACCACGACGCGGGCGATCTGCTTGGCGCGGCCGTCGAGCGGCAGCAGGTTGATGAGATAGAGGACGAGGATAACGACCAGAAACGTGATGAGGATACTGATAAGCATGCGGCCCCCTTCGGCGCTCGTATGAGTGCGCTGGTAGTACTTTGTTAACGTGAATGGGAGCCGCGAGTTCCAGGCTGGGGAACTGTCCGCTGCGCGGAAAATCGCAATCTTTTCAATGATCCTCGTATTTCTACGCGGATATAACTGGCCAAACCATTTACCGTTTTCCCCCCCAAATGACCGGGCGCCTTGGGGGAGCATCATGTTGAACCGTCTGACCGTATCCGCGCTGCTGAAGACCGTCATCCTCGTCACCTCCTTCTGCGTGGTGGTCGGATTTTCGCTTAACGCCCGGGATTCCTGGGGCCGCTTGCAGGTGGCAAGCCGCATTGCTGTCATCGCGGACGCCTCCGCGAACATGTTCAAGGCGATGCACAATCTGCGCACCGACCGCTCCACCACCAACCGGCTCTTGAATTCCGACGCGCCGATGGACGCCGATATCGAAAAATATCTGCGCAACATCCGCGATACCGAAATGCCGGCCATGAACAACGCGCTCGGTCTGCTCGGCGGCCTGGAATTCGCGCAAGCGCAGACGCTGGTGCCGGAGTTCGACCGCCTGCTCAAGACGATGACCACGCTGCAGAAAGAGTTCTGGGAGGCCGTGGCCAAGCCGAAGGCACAGCGCCGGCCCGAACTGGCCAAGGAATATTTTGCTGCCGCCAGCACCATGCTGGAGACCCTGGAGAAGCTGTCCGGAGCCCTTAGCGCCGCCGTCAATCACCAGGACGCGACCATCGACCAGTTGCTGGCGATCAAGCAGATCGCCTGGCTGTTGCGCAACACCGCGGGCGAAGCCTCGCTGATCGTCTCCACCGGGCTCGGCGCCGGAAAGATCGCGCCTGAGGCGCGGCTCGCCTACACGAAATATACCGGCGGCATCGACGCCGCGTGGACCGCGCTGGAATTGACCGCGTCGGGGATGCAGTTGCCGCCGGCGATCTCGAGCGCAATCGCCGCGACCAAGACCGCCTATTTCGAGCCGTCCTATCTCGCCCTGCGCGACCGGCTGCTGACGCAGATTGTGGCCGGTGAGAAGACCGAGCTCAACGCCAACCAGTGGACTCCGGTCACGGTCGGCCGTCTCTCCGCCGCCGTCAACGTGGCCGAAGCCGCGCTCGACGCCGCCAAGGATCATGCCGCGCATCTATATGCCAGCGCCCGGCGTTCGCTTTCGATGCAGCTCGCACTGCTGATCGGCGCACTCGCACTGGCCTTCGGCGCCCAGGTCATCGTCGCCCGCCGCGCCATCAAGCCGCTCCACACCATGCGCGACGCCATGCTGAAGGTCGCCGCCGGCGATCTCCACGTCGATACCGGCTACGCCGCGCGCCACGACGAAATCGGCGCGCTGGCCGGCGCGCTGGAGACCTTCAAGCAGCAGGCCGCCGACAAGGCCCGGATCGAGGCGCAGGAACGCGAGCGCAACGCCGGCGCCATGGTGCGGCAAAAGGCGATCGAGAGCTATGTCGGCGAGTTCGAGGGCATGGTGCGCCAGACCCTCAACCAGCTCGGCGATGCTTCCGGCCAGATGCGAACCACCTCGTCCGGCCTGTCGACGATTTCGCGCCAGACCAACGCGCGCGTCCAGGTCGCCGAGAAGGCGTCCGGCGAAGCCTCGATGAGCGTCGAGACGGTTGCGGCTGCTTCCGAAGAGCTGAGCGCCTCGATCAACGACATCAGCCAGCAGGCGGCGCACGCGGCAAGCATTGCCAGCCGCGCGGTCGGTCAGGCGCGCAACACCGACGGCACCGTGCAGGGGCTTGCCCAATCGGCGGGACGGATCGGCGAAGTGGTCGGCCTGATCAACACCATCGCCGCGCAGACCAACCTGCTCGCGCTCAACGCCACCATCGAGGCCGCGCGCGCCGGTGAGGCCGGCCGCGGCTTTGCGGTGGTCGCCTCCGAAGTCAAATCACTGGCGAGCCAGACCGCGAAGGCGACCGAGGAGATTTCCGAACAGATCTCGGACATCCAGCGGGTGGCGGGCGAAGCCATCGGCGCCATCAAGGGCATCGGCAGCATCATCGGCGAGGTCAACGAGGTCGCAACCGCGATTGCCGCCGCCGTGCAGCAGCAGGGCGCCGCGACGCAGGAGATCACGCGCTCGACACAGTTTGCCGCGCAGGGCACCAAGAACGTGTCCGACAACATCAACGGCGTGAAGGCCGATGCCGACGCAGCGGCGGCCGCTGCCGAGGATGTGAAGCACGCGTCCCAGACGCTGGAGACGCAGAGCCAGCAACTCGGCAATCAGGTCACCGAATTCCTCGGCAAGATCCGCGCGGCCTGACCGCTCATCATGCCCGGGCTTGACCCGGGCATGGCAAATCTCACTCCCGTGCCACCACTGGCACGCGACCATATTTGACGCGGACCTTCTCCGAGGCCGGCGAAAAATTCAGCTCCGCGCCGCGCTTGTCGCCGCTGCGGCCGGCGACCAAGAGGCCGTTCTCGCCGGCGACGATGTCGCCCTTTCGCAGCGTCGGATCGTTCTCGATCTTGACCGGCGCCAGCCCGACCGCGTCCTTGCCATTGCAGGTGCAGCCATTGACGAGTTCGTTGCGATAACGGAACGCGTTCGGCAGGTCCGAATAGGACTTGCCGTTGTCGGCGGTCGCCTCGTCGATGCTGCTGCCGTAGAACAGCCTGGTCTCGCTTGCCGGGCAGAAGCTGTTACAGGCCGTGGCGCGACTGGCATTGTCGGACGCCGGAAGCGGGAAATAACGGCCGTCGCAGGTGCGCACGCAATAGGCCTGGCTGCCGCCTCCGCCATGCCTCGCCCGTCCCTCGCCGCGCGGCGCGTAGACGCGGCCATCGTCATTGGGGAACGGCATCTGGATATAGGGCTGGTGGCGCTGGCGACCGAAGCCGCCGAATAATTGCGAGAAGAAATCCTGGGCCTGCGCGACGGGCGCCAGCGCAGACGCGCACACCACTGCGGCTGCCCCCCACGCTGCCAGTTTTCTAGATCGCATCAACTCTCTCCTCTTAGGCAACACGACGCCTTCATTCAGTTCACTTGCGGCGCAATAAGATTCATCGCCTGCCGCCCCGAAGGTGCGGCCACGGCCGGCCGCGGCTGCGCGCCGGCCGGACGGACCGCAATGCTGGTTCTGGTATCTCCGCCGCGCGCCATCACCGGCGCGTTCTTCGGCAGCACCACGACCTTCGTCCCGACATTGACGCGGCTGAACAGGTCGGTGATGTCCTCATTGGTCAGGCGGATGCAGCCCGACGAAACGAATTTACCGATCGTCGAGGGATCGTTGGTGCCGTGAATGCGGTACTGGCTGGTGCCGAGATACATCGCCCGCGCGCCTAGCGGATTGCCGGGACCGCCGGCCATGAAGCGCGGCAGATAGGGCTGGCGCGCGATCATCGCCGCGGGCGGATGCCAGTCCGGCCATTCGGCCTTGCGGCTGACGGTCTGCACGCCTGACCAGATAAAGCCTTCGCGGCCGACGCCGACGCCATATCTGATGGCCCGGCCCTGGCCGAGCACATAATAAAGCGTGGTGTTGCCGGTATCGATGATGATCGTGCCCGGCGCCTCCGTCGTACCGAAGGCGACGACGGCGCGGCGAAGCCGCTCGGGCGTAGCCCCCTCGTCGGATCCGATCACCTCATCGGCTGGATATGCACCCGGCTGGGCAGAGGCGTAGCCGAACGCCTGCGCATTAGCAGCATTCGAAATCACTAACGGCGTCAGCAGTGCGCTGACGAGGACGAGCGCGCTTGCCACGCGCGACGAAGGCCGGCGTTCGGAGGACTGTGTCATGGGACTGCCCCGTTGGATGTGCATCGCTAGATGCTCTGCCCAACAAACGCAGCCGCAGGCCGACAGTTCCGTGCGGGCCATCAGGCGCGGCATCGCGCAGCGCGTGGTGCGTTGGAACCCGTGCCGACGCGTGACGTTATGATTGCAGTCCGCTTCTCGACTTAGTTTTTGTCCTGTCATCGCCGCTTCGGGCGAGGGAAAACCATTGTGAGCGTCATTCCCACCAAGCCCGCGCCCGGCAAGCCCGCTTCCGCCAAGCCTCTGGCCGCCAAATCCCCACCGTCCAAATCTCTGCCCGGTGAGCGCAAGCTTCCGCACGAGGGCGAGCCGTTGCCGGACAGCAAGGCCGAGGCGCCGCCGGTCATTCGCCGCACGGAAGTGGTGGCGATCGCCCTCGTCGGCCTCTTGATCATCTGCATCATCGCCGGGCTTTATCTCGCCAAGGCGTTCTTTCTGCCGGTGACGATGGCCTTCATCGTCGGCACCATGCTTTCGCCGGCGGCCAGTTTCCTCGAGCGTTTCCGTATTCCGCGCGCCATTGCAGCCGTCGGGATCGTCGCCGCCGGCAGCGCCGCGGTCGCTTTCATGATCGGTCTGATCGCTTCGCCCGCGGTGGAATGGGGCGCAAAACTTCCTGAGCTCGGGGCGCAACTGAAGGAGAAGCTGCATGTGTTCGACCGGCCGCTTGCGCTGTGGCAGGAGCTGCAGAGCATGCTCGGCGGCCCCGACACGCTGACGACGCCGACGGTGCACCTGCCGAAGATCGACTGGGTGCAGCCGACGCTCGAATTCCTGTCGCCGACCTTTGCCGAATTCATGCTGTTCATCGCCACCCTGATCCTGTTCATCGCAAGCTGGCGGGAGCTGCGCCGGGCCCTGATCATGCACTTCGGCGAGCGTGAGTGGCGGCTGCGGGCGCTGCGCATCCTCAACGAGATCGAGGAGCATCTCGGCAATTACCTCTTGATGGTGACCAGCATCAATATCGGCGTCGGCGTCGTCACCGGGCTGATTTGCGCGGCGACCGGCATGCCCAACCCGGCGGGTCTCGGCGCGCTGGCGGCGATCCTGAATTTCATTCCGATCATCGGCCCGGTGGCCATGTTCGCCGTGCTGGTCGCGGTTGGGCTGGTTGCGTTTCCGACCCTCGGTGCGGGGCTGTTGCCGTCGGCGCTGTTTGCCGTGATGACCTTCCTGGAAGGCCATTTCCTGACACCCATGATCGTCGGCCGGCGGCTGGCGCTGAACGCGCTCGCCGTGGTCCTGGCGCTCGCCTTCTGGACCTGGATGTGGGGACCGATGGGCGCCTTCCTGTCCTCGCCCCTGCTGATCGTGGCGCTGATCCTGAAGGAGCACTTGATGCCGCCGAATTCGCCGCAACTGCCGGAGGACTAGTTTGGGGAACTTCCCCTTCAACCAAGCGTTTGTTCCGCAGATCAATTCAATATCCGGGAGCTTTCGATGTCTGACGCCGCAATGAAAAACCTGACGGACAAAGCGACCTACGAACGCCTGGAAAAGGATGTAACCGCCGTGAAAAACGATATCGCAGCCCTGACCGAGCAGATCACCGATGCGCTGAACAGTTTTGCCGGCACCGCCGGCAAGCAGGCGCGGCGCGGCTACAATCAGGCCCGCGCCAATGCGGAGCAGGCGGTCGAGGACATGTCGGAGCG
This sequence comes from Bradyrhizobium jicamae, assembly GCF_001440395.1. Classification (GTDB taxonomy): domain Bacteria; phylum Pseudomonadota; class Alphaproteobacteria; order Rhizobiales; family Xanthobacteraceae; genus Bradyrhizobium; species Bradyrhizobium jicamae. The sequence continues at coordinate 30,628 of NZ_LLXZ01000135.1, forward strand.
CGGCAGCGCGATGATGGGTGCCGCCCAGGACGCGGCGTCCTCGATCGAGGAGACGCTGGAGGACGCCATCACGCAGCGGCCGCTGGCGACCGTCGCCCTGGCGCTTGGTATCGGCTTCCTGATCGGCGTGACCTGGCGCAGGTAATCTTGGCGGGGGTGATCCGGCGCAGGGTGACCCGCACGGGAATGCCGTCCCTTTGCATCGTCGCGGCGGCGAGATGTGGCTTGTTTTGTTGACGCTATTTTCGGATCGAGGCGCGCCATGTTTCAGCGATTTATCGATGATTTCAAGGAATCGACCGCCACGGCGTTGCGGCTGACGTCGCTGGCGGCAGCGGCGGCGGTGGCGTTGCTGGTCACGACAGCGTTTCTGTGCGCGGCGGCTTTCGTGTTCGTGTTGCAGAACTACGGCCCGGTGCAGGCCTGCCTGACCGGCGCCGCCATCTTCTTCGTGGTCGCCCTGATCGCGGCCGGCTGCTACATGATACGCAAGAAGCAGATCGAGGCGCGCGCCGAACAGGCGGCGAAAGTCGCGAAGTCCACCGCGCAGACCGTGTTGTCCGATCCAATGCTGGTCGCAGCCGGCATCCAGGTCATCCGCGCCATTGGCGTCAAGAAGCTGATCCCGATTCTCGCCGTCGGCGGACTGGCGCTGGGATTTTTGGCGAGCCGCGCCAACACAAGCAACAGCGAAGCGCCGGCGGAGTAGCGGCTTCAGAATTGATTTGCCTCGGGCTATCTTGTCGCAGTTGCGGGTCAAGAATTGTGTTTGCGCACAAGGCAAATCAGTTCGCGGTTTCGTAGGGTGGGCAAAGCGAAGCGTGCCCACCATCGGAAAACGTGCTCGATGAAAGATGGTGGGCACGTCGCTATCGCGCCTTTGCCCAACCTACGAAGCGACTAAGCTGTCCGCTTCTCCGAGACGATGCCCCACAGGGCGATCAGTGCCATCAGCATCGAGATCAGCACGTTGTAGCCGGCGAGCGAGAGGCCGAGAAAACGCCACTGCACTTCGTCGCAGCGGATCACCTTCTCGGTGTCGAGCCGTTGCAGCAGCGTGCCCGCGCTGCCGAGATC
>NZ_LLXZ01000135.1:31770-32073 GCF_001440395.1 Bradyrhizobium jicamae
GGCCGGAGCAATCGGTCGGGCCCTGCCAGAATTGCCATTCGACGCCGGCGTGATAACCACCGAGCCAGGCATTGGCCAGCGCGGCGAGCAGAAGCGCCGCGAACCCGGCCAGCACGACCTGCCGCGGCGCCCCGCGCGAGGCGGCAAACGCCACCAGAAGGCCGAGCGGGACCGCGAGATAATAGGCATAGCGCTGTTCGAGGCAGAGCGGACAGGGGCGGATATCCAGCACGAGCTGGAAGAACCAGGCGCCCGCCAGCGTGGCGGCGGCGACCACGGCCACCGCCAGCGCCGCGACGACCG
>NZ_LLXZ01000136.1 GCF_001440395.1 Bradyrhizobium jicamae
AAGGGCGACCGCTTCGTGCTCAACGGCAACAAGATGTGGATCACCAACGGCCCGGTGGCCGATACGCTGGTGGTCTACGCCAAGACCGACCTCAACGCCGGTCCGCGCGGCATGACCGCCTTCATCATCGAAAAGGGCATGAAGGGATTTTCCACCGCGCAAAAGCTCGACAAGCTCGGCATGCGCGGCTCCGACACCTGTGAACTCGTGTTCGAGGATTGCGAAGTCCCCGAGGAGAACGTGCTGAGCGAGGTCGGCCGCGGCGTCAACGTGCTGATGAGTGGCCTCGATTATGAGCGCGCGGTGCTGGCGGCGGGTCCGATCGGCATCATGCAGGCGTGCATGGACGTGGTGTTGCCTTACGTCCACGAGCGCAAGCAGTTCGGCGAGCCGATCGGCACGTTCCAGCTGGTGCAGGGCAAGATCGCCGACATGTACACCACGATGAACGCCTCGCGCGCCTATGTGTACGCGGTGGCCAAGGCCTGCGACCGCGGCGAGACCACGCGGGAGGATGCCGCTGGCGCGATCCTTTACGCGGCGGAAAAAGCCACCCAATGCGCGCTCGACGCGATCCAGCTCCTGGGGGGCAACGGTTACATCAACGACTACCCGACCGGGCGCCTGTTGCGCGACGCCAAGCTCTACGAGATCGGCGCCGGCACCAGCGAAATCCGCCGCATGCTGATCGGGCGGGAACTGTTCGAAAAGACGGCGTAACGAGTAGGTCTACGCGCGCATTCACGCGCGAGCAGCAATTAGACGGGAGGGTTGCAGTGGGCGCCGCCTACCGCCGGCTCCGCCATATGCAGGAATTCGTCGAACGCGACGGCGCCCTCCGCAATGGAGTAACAAGCGCGACTGTCGATGAAGAGTTGCGCGTCATGGTCAAAGATATCGACGATGAAAAGCGGCTGCTTCGCGGCACCCGTCGGCGAGGCTGCGTGCATACGAATTTCATAGTCTCCGATCCACGCCAGAGAAATCGCCGTTGCGTCACCCTCTGGTCGGGACAGCAGGCTGACATATGCTCGGGAAATTCTCAGCGTTGTAAAATTGTATTCTAACGCACGGCCCACAACAAAACCTCGCGCCTTATTGGTCGGCCGCATGATTGCCAGCTCCGCCATTACGAGACGCTGGCGGAGAAATTAATATTTCGAAAGACGCGGCACGGAATTCGGTGCAGATGGTGGGCGCCCGCGCGGATCCCAGTTGAAGTTTGTCGCGGCGATCCCGGCGTCCGCCTTCAGAGCCAGAGCGGACGCGGGCCCGGGTAGGCCGGAATTTCCGCTGCTGACCCAGAGTGGACGTCAGCCCCTGCGAAATCGTGCACCCGGTCGTGTTCAGTTTCGGGCATCTATCGGTGCCGAATATCAGACGTTCATCCAGCGGACCGAATGCCTCGTGGGTCGATATCTCGGTTAGAGGCGACGTAGTCGATCTCGCCGCGCGAGATGCCGATATCGTGGAGCTCCCTGTCACTCAGGTCGAACAACCTGGCTCGTATCCCTTTGCGTTCGTGCCATTCAAGAAGGGCAGCGCGGCAATTGCCGAACAGGCTCAAGCCGATTCGAATTGGCGCGAACGTCTGTTTCGACCCGGACACTTTGTAGGTCGTATCCATTTGTTATCTCCCTGAGTCTCTGCCTCCGACTGAACAACAGTGCCGGGACATCGAAGGGCGCGCTTGATAATCGGCTTACTTTTTCCTTACCAGCGGCTTATCCTTTTGAGCTCCCAGCGGTGCTGGAGCGCCTCAGGCGATTTGCGGGGTAACCAAGGAGCGGTAGCGTGCGCTATTTCTTCGAGGACTACGCTCTCGATACCGACCGGCGCGAGCTCCATCGCGGCCCAACTGTCGTTCCGACCGCACCGCAAGTCTTCGATCTGCTCGATTATCTGATCCGCAACAGGGCGCACGTTGTCAGCAAAGATGACCTCGCGAATGCCATCTGGCATGGACGCATCGTATCCGACATGGCGCTGACAACCCGTCTTAACGCCGCGCGAAGCGCAATCGGCGATTCCGGCGAGGAACAGCGCCTCATCAAGACACTGCCACGAAAGGGCTTTCGCTTCGTCGGCGCGGTGCACGAAGGGGATAGGCCTTCCGGTACCGCCGCGGCTGTCTCAGACACAGAGTTATCAACGGCCGCGCTCGCCCTTCCCGACAAGCCATCGATCGCCGTGCTGCCGTTCGAGAACATTTCCGGCGACCCCGAGCAGGAATACTTCGCGGAAGGGATGGTCGAGGAGATCATCACTGCGCTCTCGCGGTTCAAATGGTTGGTCGTGATCGCGCGAAATTCGAGTTCCACTTTCAAGGGTAGACCCTTCGATATCAAAGAGGTCGGACGCAGGCTTGGCGTGCACTACGTTCTTGAGGGGTCCGTGCGCAAGGCAGCGGGAAAAGTCCGCATCACCGGGCAGTTGATTGACGCGCTGACGGGTGCGCACATCTGGGCGGACAGGTTTGAGCGCGACCTGACTGACGTTTTCGCTCTCCAGGACGAATTGACCATCGCCGTTGTCTCGGCCATTCAGCCCAGCCTGATGCAGGCAGAATTTGAGATAGCAGCCCGCCGCCCACCGGAAAACCTAACGGCCTATGATTTGTTGCTAAGGGCTAGACAGAAATCCTATCTCATAACCCGTGAAGGCATTGCCGAAACCGCCCAATTGGCTCAGCGTGCCTTGGATCTTGACCCTCGCTCCAGTTTTGCAGCTGTCCTGGCGGCCAGCGCGCACCTCAACAACGTTATTTTCGGGTTTACTGTCGATCCTCAATTCGACCGCAGTGAAGCAAAGCGGCTAATCCGCTTGGCATTGAGCCTTGACGAAAACAACGCGGTAGTGCTGAGCAACGCGGGGCGGATCGTCGCTTATTTGGACGGTGATTACGAGACTGCCATCGATTATTGTGATCGTGCGGTCACGTGCAATCCGAATGAGAGTGTCGCGTGGCTCTTTACAGGAGGGGTCTACAGATTTGCGGGCCAGTACGAAGAAGCAATTCGGAGCTTTGAACGTGGCATTCGCGTGAGCCCGTTGAGCCCCTTCCTTCCTAGTTTTTTTGCTGGCATCGGTACGGCCTTGAACGAGCTTCGCCGCTTCGAAGAGGCAGTCGTGGTTTTCAAGCAAGCTCTTCGGCTGAACTCATCCCATGGGGTAGCTTTCCGCGGTTTGGCGTCCGCTTTGGCGCATCTTGGACGAGATGCCGAGGCGCGTGTGGCGGCAGCGCGGTTGCTTGAGGTCGATCCGGCCTTTACGATATCTGGATGTATAGCTCGTGGCGGACAAACAAACTCAAAGCTGCTGATTGAGGGCCTTCGGAAAGCGGGGTTACCCGAGTAAACTGTGCTCGCTCGCACCGACGAGCTTGATCTAACAGGGCGCGAACTGCTGCGATGCATGAGTCCGGTGCTGGCCCAAAGCGGACCGGCGGAGCCTCCTGAGCGAAGCCCGTTGCTGGAGGCAAAGCTGAAGTAGCCCGGTCGTGCCGCGAAGTTGACCAACTCCGACGTGAACCCTTGCGCGCCCTGCCTGCTCTGCCATCTAGGTTGTCGCCGAACGCGCTTCGTGAGCGGCCATCAGCATTTGCTCGACAATGCCGTCGAACTCACTCTTGGCCATGGGATCAGTGGCGAACATTTCTTCGTATGATTTTTTGTATGGCTTCCACCAACGGTGATGGTTTCCCGCTGTCGCCAGCACGCGCGCCGCCGCTTCAACTTCCTCCAGTGAAGGACGCCATGCCATCCTTTATCCTCTCAAGAGTCGCCTCAATTGGTTCCTATCACGCTAAGCCAGCGATGTCGCCAAGCGAACGGCATCTTCGCTTTGTTGCTGCTTCTAGTGCGTCATCAAAACCCAGCATGGCGGGGATCCTACGACAGTGTAGGTGGCGCCCGGCATGAAGAACTCTCTTAGCCGGGAATGTCGATAGGCTCCCATTACCAAAAGATGTATCGCGTCTTTCTGGACGTAGGCTTCGAAGACCTTTCCAATTGAAACCCCGCCCTTGGGAATCACGTCGAACCCGGCCTTGATGCCATGGACGGCCAGATGCTTGACGAGGGCTTCGCCGGATTCCCGCTCCGTCGGTGTTTCCTTGTCGTTCACGGTGAACACCGTCACTGTCTTGGCGCCTTGCAGGAATGGCATCGCATCCGCAACTGCCCTGGTGGCCTGTTGGCTGTGATCCCAGGCAATCGCCGCATGCTCGAACGAATTGGACAACCGATCGGCTCCTGCTTCTGAAAAGATCAGGAGTGGGCGCCCCGACTGGAAGATGAGTCCTTCGACCACTTTTTCATGCATTTCGTCGTAGGATCGGATGGGGACCAATGAAAGATCGATGGTCCGTGCGCAGTATGCCAAATAGGATGAAAAATCCTCCGGCGCACAGCGCGTGATTGCTTTACGATATTCGACGCCAGCCGCACGCGCTGCAGTGTCCAGAACCACCATCATTTGTTCGGCATTCTTGGCGCTTGTTTTATGCTCAGGCGTTTCCGCAGTTAAACCACCGGTGGAGAATGGCCTGGTATAGGTGCCGTCTTGCGGGCGAGCTTCAAATGAAACCGCAAGGATTTGTGCGTTCAAGTGCGCTGCGATCGACACGGATTTTTTTATTGCAGCTTCTTCGACCGCCACCGGATAGCTGACGAGCGGTAGCAGGATTTCGCGAATTGCCATGATCGTCCCTCCCAGTGCTTTGCGCATGGAAATCTGGGGCACGATCGAGATCGGCGGGTTGATCTACCTCAAGGCGTCAGGGCGGCGTTCGGGTCTACTGGCGGGCGCGCACTTAGCAAGCGACCTCGCAAAATAAACTCACGTACGTTGCGGGGCCCTTCACGCACAAGCGGCATACGGTCCCGTGCCAATTCGCTGTGTCCGGAAGATGGAAGTGATCCGGAAAGCAGACTGCGCATTCTTCTCATCGCTTCGGTTACTCAAAAGGGGAGAACCGACATGCAAGCGCATAACACGGAACTCACCAGGCGCGCCTCGATGGAGTTTGCGGGGATGGCGGCCGTAGGCTTACCCATGATGGCACTCGGCGGCAGCACAGTCGCGCAACCGGCCGATGTTCGTGCAGGCCCTGCGCCAGATGCAGCGCGCACATTTCCCGACGGCTTTTACTGGGGTACGGGCACTTCGTCGTACCAGATCGAGGGGGCATGGAACGAGGACGGCAAAGGCCCTTCGATCTGGGATACCTACGCGCACGCGCCGGGAAACATCAAGGACGGCGACACCGGCGACATCGCGAACGACCATTACCATCGCTACAAGGAAGATGTCGCGCTCATGAAAGAGATCGGCGCGAATGCCTACCGATTCTCCATCTCCTGGCCACGCATTTTCCCGAACGGGACCGGTCCGCCGAACGCAAAGGGTCTGGATTTTTACAATCGCCTGGTCGACGAGCTCGTGGCCGCAGGCATTGCGCCGTTTTCGACGCTGTACCATTGGGAGCTGCCGCAGGCATTGCAGGACAAGGGTGGATGGCAGAACCGCGACACGGTCAAGGCTTTCGCCGATTACGCCGGCTACATGGCAGAGAAGCTGAGCGACCGCGTCCGCCACTTTTTCACGATCAATGAGTTTCGGTCGTTCGTTGACATGGGCCACCAGGCCAAGGAGGTGCTCATTCCGGGAGGCACAGTAACGCTTTCGGGTGCTCCCGGCCTGAAGCTGCCGCCGGGCGAACTCAACCAGGTCCGGCACCACTCGGTCCTCGCTCACGGCATGGCCGTGCAGGCCATTCGAGCAAAGGGCAAAGCGGGCACCAAGGTGGGACCGGCTGAAGTGATCTTGTGCAGCGTTCCGCTGATCGAGACCGCCGAGCACATCAGGGCTGCGGAAGTCGCCACCCGCGAGGTGAACGCGCCCTTCCTGACAGTGATGCTCGAAGGCAAGTACACGGATCTCTATTTGAAAGATGCCGGCAAGGACGCACCGAAGTTTACCGACGAGGACCTGAAGATCATCGCGTCGCCTTTGGACTTCGTCGGGATCAATGTCTACAAGCCGGAAGCGTACGTGTTGGCCGCAGACCAGCCTCCAGGTTGGCGACAAATTTCATACGCCAAGGGGCACCCGATGCTGTCATCGCGCTGGCATACGATGGCGCCGGAATCGATGTATTGGGCACCGAAGTTCGCGCAATCGCTGTGGGGCGCGAAGGAGATCCACATTACCGAGAACGGCTGCGCCACCCAGGATGTCATCGCCGATGACGGCAGGATCTACGACACCGATCGCATCATGTTCCTGCGTAACTACCTGACGCAGCTCCAGCGGGCGACCGCGGAAGGTGTTCCGGTCAGGGGTATTTCCACTGGAGCACGATGGACAATTTCGAGTGGACCGCAGGCTTCGGAAACCGTTTTGGGCTGGTGTATGTCGACTTCAAAACGCAGAAGCGCACGCCGAAACTCAGCGCCTCATTCTTCCATGCGACGGCGAAACGTAACGCGGTCGCGTGAAGCGCGGCATCGATCCAAGTGCCGATCCGAAGGGAGGTTGAGATGATCTCCGTATCCGTGCTCGCCAGTCTTCGCCGGAGTGTCGCAATACTCGGCGTCGGGTGGCTGATAATTCTGCCGGCTGCCGCCCAGCAGCAGCCGGCGTCGGAAATTCTTGAATACAAGGGGTCGGTAGCCGCTGCGCGCGAAGCGGAAGTGGCGCCGCGCCTCGACGGGCTGTTGAGCAAGATCAACTTCAAGGCCGGCCAGCTTGTGAACAAGGGCGACCTCCTGTTCGAGTTCGCACCGAAGAGCAGCGAACTCTCGCTCGCCCTGGCCCAGGCAAGCCTGAAGCAGGCAGAGGCGCAATTGCGCCTTGCCGAGGTGAATTTCAGGAACAAGCAAATCTTGCGGACCCGGAACGTCGGTTCCGAAATGCAGTTCCTGGAAGCCGCAGCCCAGCGGGACATTGCGGCGGCCAAGGCCGACGAAGCCCGCGCCAATGCTCAACTCGCCGAAATTGCCTTGCAGCAGATGAAGCTTCATGCGCCGATTTCCGGCATCATCAGTCGCGCTCACATAAACGAAGGTGCCTACATCACCAAGGAGGCGCGCGATCAGAGTCGTCTCGCCACTATCGTCCAACTGGATCCCATCCATGTGGTCGGCAAGGCTCCTGCCGCCATGTACTTTCAGCGCGGCGGAGGCGAGCTCAAGAGCCTGGAGCAGACCGCCGAGCAGCGCGAATTCGGCCTCATCCTGCCGACCGGGGAGAAGTATCCGCACAAGGGGCGCGTGGTTGCGGGCGCATATGAATTCAACCCGGCAACGCAAACGACCGAGGTCACGGTGGAATTTCCCAATCCGGATTATCTGTTGAGGCCCGGCCTCGACGTGACCCTTCAATCGTCGATCCGCACGAAGTAGGCGGCTGCCGCCCGGTCGTTCTGAGGAGCGCGGCTGGGAGTTCTTCAAACACGGCTGGTTGCTGTTGCTGCGGCGAGAACACGCGCGAGGATGCCGCCATTCTTTATGCCGCGGAGAACGCAACCCAATACGCGCGACGCCGCAAGAAGCAGGCGGCGGCGCAGTGAGGCTGTGAAGCGTCCTGCCACCGCTGGCAACCAACCGGACTTCGGGCGATGTTGGTTTTAGGTCTGCAAACCGCCGCAAAGCAGACGAAATCCTCTCGTCCCGATTTAAGAGTTCGCGCACTATAGGAACTCATTGTGGGACCTGGGTTACACACCGGCCGACAATTATGTGGTTTTATCCGCCACCGTCGCGCTGGAGTTGAATCATGAATGAGATGAGCTGGCCCCCGCAGGTGCCGCCACCGCCGCCTTCGCCTATGCCGCCGCCGATGCCGGTGGGGTTTTCCGGCAGCCGCAGCGACTTTTTCCATCTGGTCAAGCGCGGCGCTGGGCTAGAATTCGTCACCCTCGGTTTCTATCGATTCTGGCTGCTTACCGATATCCGCAGGCATCTCTGGGCCAATACGCTGGTCGACGGCGATGCCGCCGAATACACCGGCCGCGGCAAGGAATTGCTGATCGGATTTCTGGTCGCGATGGCGATCCTGGTGCCGGTCTATCTCGCCTATTTTCTCGCCGGTCTCGAGGCCGAGCATATCCAGGCGTTTGCCAGTATTCCGCTGGTTGCCTTCTTCTATATCTTCGGGCAGTTCGCGATCTACCGCGCGCGGCGCTATCGGCTGACGCGCACGGTGTGGCGCGGCGTGCGGTTCTGGATGAGCGGGTCGGGATGGAAATACGCCTTGTATGCATCGCTGTGGGGCCTGTTGTCGGCGGTGACCCTTGGACTGGCGCTGCCGTGGCGCACGGCCGCGCTCGAACGCTACAAGATGCGCCATTCCTTCTACGGCGACCTGCAGGGCAGTTTCGAGGGGCGGGGCTGGGAGTTCTTCAAGCGCGGCTGGTGGCTGTGGCTGCTCGCGCCGATCGCGTTTGTCGTGTACCCGATCGCGCCATTCATCTACGGGGCCTTCAAGGCGATCGAATGGCGCTGGTGGCTCTCGGGCATCCGGTTCGGCGACGTGCGCCTGGAATCGTCGTTGCCCAAGAGCGCATTGATCGGCCTGTACTGGAAAGTCATCGGCTGGATCGTGGTGCTCGGATTGGTGTTCTCGGTCTATCTGGCGCTGGCGGCGGCGCTGGTCGCCAGCATGAGCGGCGATGCCTTCACCGAGTTTTTCACGTCGCAGGAATTCGCCAGGAGTATCCCGCTGCTTGTACTCATGGGCGTTGGCTACCTGGTATTTGCGCTGGCGATGAATATCGTCATAAGGGTCTATCTGTCGCGCGATCTCTGGGTGAGAGTGCTCGGCTCGGTCAATATCAGCGGCATCGAGGCGGCCGCCAACGTTGCCGCGCGCGGCGAGATGGCCAACGCGCTCGGCGAGGGCTTTGCCGACGGCCTCGATGTCGGCGGCTTCTAGGGCTTCGGTGGCGTCATGGATAGCGAAGCGTCAGTTCCCGGCACATCGATCCTGGACGGTTCGGCGGCCTATTTCGACGGCGCGTCGAGCCGGCGGCGCATGGTGACGCTTCGCCTTGCCGACCGGCTCGAAATCGTCGAGGGCGAGCAAACGCTGGCGACGTGGGCCTATGCGGATATCCGCCGCGCCGACAGTCCGGCCGGCGTGCTGCGCGTGAGCTGCCTGACGGCGGCTGCGCTGGCGCGGCTGGAAGTTCGGGACACCGCGCTTGCGAGCGAGCTTGTCGCGCGCTGCGCCAGCATCGACGACCACATGATCGGCCGCCGCGGCATCGCCACCATCGTCGGCTGGTCGGTCGCGGCGGCAGTATCGATCGTCGCCGTGGTGCTGTTCGGGTTGCCGCTGCTGGCCGATCGCCTCACGCCGCTGGTGCCCGAAACGTTCGAGCGGCGACTCGGCGACGTCGCCGACAGCCAGATCAAGAAGATATTCGATGCCAAGGTTTGCGACAACGCGGCCGGGCAGAAGGCGTTCACCAAGCTCGTGACACAGATTCGCGAATCTGCCGGCCTCGACACGTCGGTGCAGTCGGGCGTGCTGTCGAGTTCGATTCCGAACGCCTTCGCACTGCCGGGCGGCAAGGTCTACATGTTCGACGGACTATTGGCGAAGGCCGAAAACGCCGACGAGATCGCAGGCGTGCTGGCCCATGAACTCGGCCACCTCAAGCATCGCGATAGCATGCGCAAGCTGATCCACGATGGCGGCACGTCGTTCCTGATCGGGCTGCTGTTCGGCGACATCACCGGCTCCAGCGCGCTGATCTTCGGCTCGCAAACGCTGGTGACGTCGTCGCATTCGCGCGAAGCCGAGCATAACGCCGACAGTTTTGCGATCGACGTCATGCACCGGCTCGGCCGGCCGGCGAAGCCGACCGGGGAGTTGCTGCTCCGGGTCACCGGCAAGGAAGGCAAGGGCCTGTCCATTATCTCCACCCATCCCCTGAGCGAGGACCGACTGGCGCGGATGAGCCGGCTGGACCCGCCTGCCAGCGGGCCGCCGCTGCTGACGGCAGAGGAATGGAAGGCGCTGAAATCGATCTGCAGCGCCAAGATCTAGAGCATGATCCGGAAAAGTGTGTAGCGGTTTTCCGAAAAGATCATGCTCAAACAAAAAGATAAAGCGGGATGACGATTCGAAGAAAAGTCATCGCGCTTTAGCGCCAAGATCTGATGCCGGCTACCTTCGGGCGCTTTTCCGCGACCTTGCGGCTTCGATCGGCGTGGACGCGGCGCCGGCGGGCTTCATGTCCCATACCGCCTGCATGGCCGAGAAGGCCTGCGCGACCATCGGCTCATGGCGCCGCGACGCCAGGCAGGCGAAGCTGAGATCGCAGGTCAGCGCCACCTTGTCGGCGATGACGATATTCCGTTTCGGCGCGACCCGGTCGAGCAAGCAGGCGCGGGCGAGGCTGAGGCAGTCGCCGGATTCGACGAAATCGATCATGGCTTCTTCCTGATCGGCGAAGGCGACGCGCTTCAGCAATGAGCCCGTCGGCCGGAACACGTCGTCGAGCAGCCGCCGATGCGCCGAGTCATACGGCGTCGCAATCCAGGGCAGGTCGGCGAGGTCAGCCCAATCCTTGCCCAGCACCTTGTCGCTCCATCCGCGCGGCGCGATCACGCGGTAATCGAAGCGCATCAGCGGCATGAGCTGAAATTTGCCGTCGTCGATGGCTCGCTCTGACATTATCCCTGACGCAATGCATTCAGGCGGCGTAGCATCGACATAGTATCCGACGTCGAGTTCGCCCCTGCCGATCTGCGCCAGCACGTCATCGGTCATGCCGTAGCGAAGGAAAACCTCGGTCTTCTTCGAGGAGGTGGCGAGGCTTCGCACGAACGTGCCGAGCCGGATCGACTCCGGATCCTGGATCGTGCCGACGCGCAGCGTGCCCCGCAGCGATTCGCGCAGGGAATCCGCCGCCGTCCGGAAATCCGCCGAGGCCGATACCGTCCGGTGCGCCAATGGCAGCAGGGCAGCGCCCGCTTCCGTCAGGGTGAACCCGCCCGGCGTCCGGTTGAAAAGCTGCAGCCCGGTGTTCTCCTCCAGGCCCTTCAGTTGCAGGCTGACGGCAGGCTGGGTGAGGTGCAGCAGCGTGGCCGCGCGCGACACCGTGCCTTCACGGGCCACCGTGATGAAGCAGCGCAAGGCCTGGATTCGAGGCAGGTCGTTCATTTGAAAGACTTATACGAGTCGCCCATAACTCCCATTAGACAGGATTTGCTCTTGGAAGTCACAATGTTTCGTAAATAAAACTTTGCGTTGTTATGGGAATAAAGGCGAATTGTTCGTTCGGGCCTATTCACTGCGTCGTGCAGACGGCGCTCGCGGAGCTTGGACCGAGGCGCGCAGCAGCGGGTCGACAGCGCGTGAGATAGCCACGACCTCACCCCGTCATTGCGAGGAGCAAAGCGACGAAGCAATCCATCTATACGTTATGCCGCGCGATGGATTGCTTCGCTTCGCTCGCAATGACGGCGGAGAATACATTGGCTGAACGCCAATTCCCCGCAAGCCCGCGCCCCTCACTACGGCAGGTTGTTGACCTTGCGCACCCAGGCGCGCACGTCGGTCAGCACGTCCGGCAGCAACGCCTTCACCTCCTGCACGGTCATGCCGGGCTTGATCCGGGGATCATAGAGCAGGTTGAGGAGATACTGGTCGTAGACGTCGAAATAGCCCATCGACACATTGTCGTTGAACATGGTCCAGGGCACGCTCGCCGTATCGTTGATCGGTCCCAGCGATTGCAGCAATTCCTCATAGGCGCAGTCGAAGAAGACGAAGTCGCCATTGTCGACCGTGAGGATCACATCGGAGTGCTCGATTTCGAACTTCTCGTTCTTGCGAAAACCGGACAGGCATTGCGGGTCGAGCGAGGAGCGGATCTCGCGCGCCCGTTCGCTGCCGTAGAAGGTCGCGATGGTGCGATGGAGATCGCGGTCGCGCACCAGCTTGACCTGCACATTGGCGTCTTCGCTGCTTCCGGCCATGGCGATGTCGAGGTGCTGAACGCGCGCGGCGATGTCGGCCACGATTTTCGCAAGCTGGGTCTTGCGGTCAGCACGGCTGCCGTCGGCGAACACCCGCACCGGCCCGTCATATTTGCGGATGCGGTCGACGCGGCCGGCGAGATGGTACTCGGCGCCGAAGGCGATCTTGAGAAAGCCTTCGGTAATCTCGTTATCGGTGAAGGTCTTTTTCTCGCCGCGTTGACGCTGCGCGATGGCGGGAAGGTCGGCGAACGCCGTGCACGGCAGCAAAATCGCGCCGAGTGCTGCGGCGCTCAAGGCCGCCGCTAGCGTTCGTACATACAGGAATCGGCGGAGCGTGCGCATTCGAACGACGCTGCAGCAATCGGCGCGTGCGTGCAAGACCAGAACGGCCCGATCACGCGCTTGCGCATGATCGTGGCGGGTTCCTGGTTGGAGCGAGTCTAATTCTTCACCACCACCGGGGTGCCGACGGAGACGCGGCTGTAGAGATCGGTCACGTCCTCATTGGTCATGCGGAAGCATCCGGAGGAGACCGCCTGTCCGATCGTCTCGGGCTCGTTTGAGCCGTGGATGCGATACAGCGTCGATCCCAGATACATCGCCCGCGCGCCGAGCGGATTGTCGATGCCACCGCGCATGTGGCGCGGCAGGTCGGGACGGCGGCGGAGCATCTGGGCCGGCGGGGTCCAACTCGGCCATTCCTTCTTCGCGCTGATGCGGTGGGTTCCGCTCCAGCGGAAGCCGTCCCGGCCGACGCCGATGCCATAGCGTATCGCCTGGCCGTTGGAGAGCACGAGATAGAGCCGGCGTTCGGCGGTGTTGATGTAAATCGTGCCGGGGGCATAGCCGCCGCTAAACATCACGGTCTGGCGCGGGATCGGGCTCGCTCCGCTGGGCATGCCGGGCCGGAAGAAGCCGGGACCGCCGCCCATGACGTCGCGCGAGTCTTCAAAAAGGAAACCTTGAAACAAACCTTGGGCCTGCGCCTGGCCGGCCCCGGCCAGCATGGTCAGCGCCGCAAACATCAAAGCAAAAGCCCGGGTCATCTTTTTCTTCCTCGCGAAAAAATCTGAGTATGAGAGGACACAGGCCATAATTGCGGCGGTCGTGCAACCAACGAGCCTGTGACCACAGCCATTTTCAATCCCCGCGGTTAAAAAAGGCAACATGCCCTACGCGATGGCTGCCTTGTTCCGCTAAACCTTTGACGAAACGTGTGAACAATGATTGATCGTTGGCGGCTCCTAGAAAAGATCGCGAAGGGAACGAGAGCATGAACGGTGCGGAAAGTCTGGTGCGGACACTGGTAGCAGGCGGGGTGGACGTCTGCTTCACCAATCCCGGCACCTCGGAGATGCATTTCGTCGCCGCACTGGACCGGGTCGAGGGGATGCGCTGCGTGCTCGGCCTGTTCGAGGGCGTGGTGACGGGCGCCGCCGACGGCTATTACCGCATGAAGGGCACGCCGGCCTCGACGCTGCTGCATCTCGGCCCCGGCCTCGCCAATGGTCTGGCCAATCTCCACAACGCCAAGAAGGCCAATTCCGGCATCGTCAACATTGTCGGCCAGCACGCCACCTATCACATCGGCTACAACGCCCCGCTGACCTCCGATATCGAGGGGCTGGCGCGGCCGATGTCGGCCTGGGTGCGGACCTCGCCGGATGCAAAATCGGTCGCCGCCGACGGCGCCGCCGCGATCGCCGCGGCCAGGAGCTCGCCGGCGCAGATCGCCACCCTGATCCTGCCCGCCGATACCGCCTGGAACGAGGCCGACGGCATCGCGCAGGTGCCTGATGACAACCAGCGTGCCAGCTATTCCGCGCAGGCCGTCGACCACGCCGCCAAGGTGCTGCGCAACGGCGGCGCGTCGACGCTCTTGCTGATGACCGGCAGCGCGCTCACCGAGCACGGGCTGGCGCTGGCGGCCCAGATCGCGGGCAAGACCGGCTGCAAGGTGATGGGCCAGACCTACAATCCGCGCATGGCGCGCGGCAAGGGCCGCTTCGCGATCGACCGCATCCCCTACGTGATCGAGCAGGCGCTGCCGATCCTGAAAGACTTCAAGAACATCGTGCTGGTCGAGGCCAACGATCCCGTGGCGTTCTTCGCCTATCCGAACAAGCCGAGCATGCTCAAACCCCAGGGCTGCGAGGTGCATCGCATGACCACGGGCGCGGAAAATTCCGTCGCCGCGCTGGAGGCGCTGGCCGGCGCGTTGCATGCCCAGCCGTCCGACCGGAAGCCGCAGAAAATGGTCGAAATCGCCAGGCCGACCGGCGCGCTGACGCACGCCTCGATCGCGCAGGCGATCGCGATGGCGATCCCGGAAAACGCCATCGTGGTCGACGAATCCGTCACCACCGGCCGCGGCTTCTTTCCGCCGACGGCGGCGGCAGCTCCCCACGACTGGCTGCAGAACATGGGCGGCTCGATCGGCTTCTCGACCCCGGTCGCGACCGGCGCCGCGGTGGCGTGCCCGGACCGCAAGGTGATCTGCATGGTCGGCGACGGCAGCGCCATGTACACGCTGCAATCGCTGTGGACACAGGCGCGCGAAGGCCTCAACGTCGTCACGATTGTATTTGCCAACAAGATCTACCAGATTCTGCGTGGCGAATTCGACGGCGTCGGCGCGGGCGAGCCGGGACAGCGGGCGCTCGACATGCTCAAGATCGACCGTCCGGACCTCGACTTCGTCGCGCTCGCCAAGGGCATGGGCGTGCCGGCGCGCGCGGTCGCCAATGCCGACGATTTCAACAAGGCCTTGGCGGAAGCCGTCGCCGAGCCCGGACCGCGGCTGATCGAAGTGCAGATGTAAAGCGACCATCGAGATCGTCATTGCGAGGAGCCAACGGGGCTCGCCCCTGGCGGGCCCGATGACAGGCTCCACGACGAAGCAATCCATTCTAGCGCTTCCGGCACTGTGGATTGCTTCGCTCGCAACGACGACGAGACTTGTGGGAAGCGTCATGCAGACCGAACTGAACAAGGTCGTCACCGCACTTCACGAGTTCTACGCGCGCGAGGCCTATCTGCTCGAAAAGGATGTCGGCGAACGCGCGCTGACGCATCGCCTGGCGGTGCATTTCGAACCGCAGTTCACGGGCTGGGAGATCGATTGCGACTATGACCGGCTCGGCGATCGCACGCTGCGGCTGCCGCATGGCTCGACCATCTCGACCGACGATCATCTGGCGAAATCCATCTATCCCGACATCGTGGTGCACCAGCGCGCGATCCCCAACAATCTGCTTGCCGTCGAAGTGCGCAAATCGGCCAATCACCAGCCGCTCGAGCATGACCAGCACAAGCTGCGGGCGCTGACCGATCCGCATTTGTGGTTCGCCTACTGGATCGGTGTGCTGCTGACGCTGGGCAAGACCCACGTCACGATGTCGGAAGTCTATACCAGCGGCGTTTACGACCAGGCCCTGTCCGGCTGGTTCGCGGGGCGGCTGAAGGATGCAGGATTAGCCGCGGGATAGCCTCGCGAACGGAGAAAGCTTGATGACATTCACCCGATCGATTCTGACCATCGCATTCGTCGCCGTCGCGCAGCATGCGCTGACGCAGCCTGTGTGGGCGCAAGCGGCTCCCGCGCCGGACCTGGAAGCCATTCTGGCCAGTCCCAAAATCGTCAAGACGCTCGACGACATCAAGGCCGACGACGAGCGGACCCTGGCCGAGCAAAAGCGCATCACCGAAATTCCGGCGCCGCCGTTCAAGGAAAAGGTCCGCGCCGAATATTACCAGAAGCGGATGCAGGAGCTCGGCTTCAAGGACACGTCGATCGACGCGGAAGGCAATGTGATCGCGCTGCGCAAGGGCAGCGGCGGCGGCCGGCCCAAGCTCGTGGTGTCGGCGCATCTCGACACGGTATTCCCCGAAGGCACCGACGTCACGGTGAAGGAGAAGGACGGTGCGCTCATCGCGCCCGGCATCGGCGACGATTCGCGCGGGCTTGCGGCGATGCTGTCGCTGATCAAGGTGATGAACGAAAATCAGATCGCAACTGTCGGCGACATCCAGTTCGTCGGCACGGTAGGCGAAGAAGAACTCGGCAATCTGCGCGGCGTGAAGGCGCTGTTCCGCGATCACACCGATATTGACGGCTTCATCTCGATCGACGGACTCGGCATCACCCGCGTGGTCAATCAGGCGACCGGCAGCCATCGCTACGAGTTCACCTTCAAGGGCCTCGGCGGGCACTCGTTCCAGGAGTTCGGATTGCCGAGCGCGACGCATGCGCTGGGCCGGGCGATCGCAAAGATCTCGGAGCTGCAGCCGCCCTCCGATCCCAAGACCACCTTCACCGTCGGCACCGTGACCGGCGGCACCTCGGTCAACGCCATCGCCGCCGAAGCGCGGATGACGGTCGATATGCGCTCGAACTCGACCGAGGAACTGCTGAAGCTCGAGGCGCGGCTGCTCGAACTCGTCAAGGAAGCGGTGGCGGATGAAAACGCGCGCTGGAAGTCCGACAAGATGACGGTGGAGGCAAAGCTGATCGGCGACCGCCCGGCGGGCATCGTGCCGATGGATTCGCCGATCGTGCAGGCGACACAGCGCACGGTCGCAGCCGTCACCAAGGGGCCGCGCCCGACCTTCGCCGGCTCGTCCACCGATTCCAACATCGCGATGTCGCTCGGCATTCCCGCCGTGACCATCGGCGGCGGCGGTGAGGGCGGCAACTGGCACTCGCGCAACGAATGGTACAAACCGACCAATGCCTGGTACGGCCCGCAGAACGCGCTTTTGACCGTCCTGATCCTGACCGGGCTCGACGGCGTGACCAAACCGGCGCTACAGGTCCGAAAAGCCGCCAAATAGGTCCAAACCGGCCGTCAAAACCGTGTTTCGGCCGTTAACCATGCCCCCGATTGGACAAATTGTCGGCAAATTGCGGCCAAAGCGGTAACCGAAACTTCCCCCGTAGTAATACCGGCGTAGGGGGAGTGGCATGGCGTACAGGATCGTGGCGGAACGCAAGGACGAGACTGTCAGGATGGACCGGAGCAGCATGCTGGTGGCAGTCGCCAAAGCGCGGGTCTGGGCCAGCGAGGGATGGAAGGTCACCATCATCGTCGGCGACGAAAACGAAATCGCACCGGCCGATGCACGCCGGCTTTCCTACGTCTGATTGAAGACCGGCGCGCCGTCTCTCCGACGGCCGCCAAATAGCATGGAACCGGGAAGCCGGGCCGGCGTTATGCTTGCGGGCAGGCTTTTTGGAGCAACGCCATGCAGTGGCGGTCCGCAACCACAGGCGCCGCCGACCTGATGCGCGGCATCAGCGACGACGACAACATCTCCTACGCAACCGGATGGACCATCAGCGGGCTAGCGACGCTATGCACCATCGTCGCGATCTGGCTGTTCGGGATTTGATCTAAAGCTTCATCTCTGCGCGACCCGCTCGCCGCCGGTCACGAGCATTCCCGCCTTGCGCCCGATCGTGCATTGCGATCTCGCTTTGCTCCGGAGCATGATCCGGAAAAGCGTGTAGCGGTTTTCCCTCGCGACAAACGCGGAACGCGTTTGCGCGGAGATCATGCTCAAACAAAAAGATAAAGCGCGACGACGATTCGAAGAAGCGTCATCCCGCTTTAGTCATCCCACGTGCGCTCCCCGCACCGGCATTCGAACATGTGGACGATGGAGCCCGTGCGGGAGTTCACCATCGTTCGAATCAGCTTCAACCTCTCACCGCAGGAACGGCAGGTCTTGTGCGTCGTCTCGCTTTCCAGAACGGCGACCTTCTCACCGAGGAATAAGTCCATGATCGCGCCCCCCCAAGTCGCTGAGAATAATTCGCCAGGAGCCGGGAAAAACCAACGAGGATTATTGGGTCAGAATCACTTTCAGCCGGCGCGTTGCCTTCCTGCATCGCGGACGGGCCGGGCGGGCCTTTTCCGTATGGGATGGCCCGGTCAAGCAGGGGAGATCGATGCTGCAATGCACTACCCCTCCGCGCCACAAGCTCGTCGTAATGTAACCCGAATCACGCTCTTATCTTGCGCATCAGCGCAGACGATTCCTTTCATTAATTGAATGCTTTGATGATGGTTCAGGAAACCGACCGAATGGTTGTCGGCAGGCGCTTCAAGATGAGCGCGCTCGGAGCCGATCGCTGCCCAGAGCTGGCTGACCGGACTGGCATCGTTGTCCACGTCAGTCACAGTACCACCGGCATCACCGTGCTGTTCGATGGCGCCAGACGGCCAACTGTACTGCACAGGGATTTTATATCCCTGGTGTAGGGGCAGGGGATCACGGCGCCGCCAGGCATATTGCAGCGTCACGCAAAGCCGCGACGATCAGCCTGTATCATCTGCCGAACGAGAAAGTCACTTCACGCCACGGCACGCCTTGAGCAAATCGTGCGTTGGCTAGCGATTTGGCAATGGCTGCTTTCTAGTCGCTGACCGGATGTTTGGCGGCGAAGTCGTGTGGCTCTGGCGCCGCGTCCGGTGCCGTGCACCTCGCCCTGGATGATAGCATCGTGCCGGTGACTTGCCCGACGCATCAACTGGATTAGGAAAATGCGTAAGGCCTCGGCCGCGGCCGTCGGCTACTTTGCATAGGGTTGTTTTCGAAATTTTGTGGAACGGTTCCGGAAAACAGGCGGAGCCTGATCTTTTCCTGCTTCAGGAGGCAGATGGTGGACGCACAAGGGATCGAACCTTGGACCTCTCCCGTGTGAAGGGAACGCTCTCCCGCTGAGCTATGCGTCCGGGAAAATGTGGGCGAACAATCGGCCCCGTCAGAGCCCGCGATTTACGAAGGACGGGCCCCTAGTGTCAAGCGATCAGTCGGGCCGCGGCGTCGTGTTTTCGCGCCGATCCGAGCGAATTACGCCCCCTGCTGGCGGGCGCGGGAGGCGTGCGACTGCAGCGCGCGGATGCGCTCGGCCAGCGTGCCGCCGCCTTCTGAGGCGGCGCCGGTGACATCGTTGGCGGGCTTGGCCGGCACTTTCGGCACCGCCGGTTCCGCCGCCAGCATCGCCTCGATCGCCGAATTCGGTCCTTCGAGCTGCATGGCGAGCTTGGCGACTTCGGCGGCGATGTCGTTGATGCGCTCGCGCAGCAGCGCGTTTTCCATCCGCTCGGTCTGCCACGAGCTTTCGGCCTGCTGCTGGATGGCGTTGATGTCGCGCTGGAGTTTCGCGCGCTCGTCGCGGGCGATACGGAGCTGCTCCTCCACCGCGGCCTTCTCGGTTCGCAATTTTTCCACGACCGGCGACTTGCCGCCGTTCATGCCTGCGATCTCCGCGCGCAGTTCGCGCGCGGCGCGCTCGGCGTTTTCATTCGACTGCCTGAGCTGATTGTTCTCGTATTCGCGCTCGGCCAGGATCTTGCCTTGCGTCGCCAGCCGCGCTTCGAGGTCGTTGACGCGGTTGCCGAGCATCTCGGCTTCCTTGACCTGCACGATCAATTGCCGATCGAGATCGGTGACGCGCTGGCTCAGATTTTCAACGCGGCCGCGCGCTTCCGTCAGTTCGCGGCTCGCATGCTCGGAGTCGACGCGCTCCTGCATGAGGCGGGCCTGCGTGGTCGAAAATTCCTTTTCGGCATCGCCGACCCGGCCCTTCAGTTGCTCGATCTGCGTGCGCACGGCGACCAGCTCGACCTGGCGGCTGTCCGCCATCATCGACCGATCGTTCAATTCGTTGTTGATCTTGCCGAGTTCGGCCTGCTTGTCGGTCAGCGCCTGTTCGGCGCTGCGCAACAGTT
Source organism: Bradyrhizobium jicamae (assembly GCF_001440395.1). GTDB lineage: Bacteria > Pseudomonadota > Alphaproteobacteria > Rhizobiales > Xanthobacteraceae > Bradyrhizobium > Bradyrhizobium jicamae. Next base: position 19,733 of record NZ_LLXZ01000136.1, read on the forward strand.
CGGTCTTGGCGGCAAATTCCTCTTCGGTGGCGCGGAGCTGCTCCTTCACCGCCTTCTCGCGCGCTTCGAGCGCAAAGATCGTGGCGTTCTTTTCGCCGAGCTCGATCTTCATGCGGTTGATCGCGTCGCTCTTCTTGCCGAGCTCGGCGAGCTGGCTGGTGGTCTTGTTCTTGAGCTGCTCGACGCTCATTTCGAGCCGCCGCGCCGACATCGCGAATTCCGCGCGGAGCTGGTCCTTGTCGGCCTGGATTTCGGCCATCGACAGCGGGGTCGCCGCCTCGAGCCGCCGCGTCGTCAGCCGCACCGCCCGGTTATGCACCAGCGGCACGATCATCAGACCGAACAGCATGGAGACCAGAAAACCGATCGCCAGATACATGATCGGCTCGATCATGAATGGTTACTCCACACAGAAAAGGATTCGTTAATCACATTGCCACGCCGGGCCGGGCCTACGCCAGCCCAATGCCGCGTTAACCTGAATCCATCTGGGGAGACGCGCGCAGATGCTTGAAGACTGGCTCAGAAGGGGTTCCAGGTCGCGCGCGGGGTATATTTGAGATAGCCGACATTGGCGCCCAGCCGCAGTCCGATGCCGGAGCGGATCGGCACCAGCACGATGTTGTTGGCGGTGAGCGCGGTCATGCCGAAGCCGCCGACGATATAGGCGGAGCCGTCGATGCCGACGAAGCGCTGGTAGATCGCGTTGGTCGCGGGCAGGTTGTAGACCAGCGTCATGGTGCGCGCGCCGTCGCCGCCCCAGTCGAAGCCGACCGACGGTCCCTGCCAGTAGACGCGCAAGTCGCCGGCATTCTTGGTGTAGAGCGTGCCTTCGCCATACCGCAGACCTGCCACAAAGGCGCCCGAGCCTTCTTCGCCCAGTACATAGCCGTTGGGCAGGCCCCATTGGCTGACCGCGCGCTCGATGATGGAAGCAAGACCCCGCGAGACGTTGCCGAAGAATTTGTGCCCGGCCGAGACCAGTTCTTCGGGCCCGAAGGTCTCCGGTCCCGACTGGCGCTGCGGCGGCGGATAGGCCCCCGGCGGCGGCTGCTGTGCCGGGTACACCGGTGGCGGCTGCTGCGCCGGATAAGGCGGCTGCTGCGCCGAGGCCGGCACGGTCCAGCACATCAGCGCGGCTGATATCACCGCGGCAAGGCGTGAAGCAAACGTCATGAAAGAACCCCTGGCATCGAAATTCTGGCCGCCGCCTTAACCTGACGCCAACAAGCATGGCTCTAGGTTGCGCCCAGTGTCCCCTCGACTCGCATGTTATCGGCACCAACTATGACGGCACAACGGCAGGAAAGATACGGTTTGCGCCCCGGAATGGCCGCTTTTGCCTTATTGGCGAGCTTTTTTTGCGCGCTCAGCCTTGATTTGGCCGCCCGCGCGGCAACCACCGAGCGCGTGGTGGTGAACCGCTATTCCGGCCTCGCCATCGGCGGTTTCGATCCGGTGGCTTATTTCACCGAATCCATGGCGCTGCAGGGCTTGCCGGATTTCGAAGCGCGCGGCGCCGGCGCCATCTGGCGTTTCCGCAACGAGGGCAACCGCGCCTCTTTCGTCGCGCATCCGGAAATCTACGGACCCCAGTTCGGCGGCTACGACCCGGTCGATCTCGGTCGCGGCGTCACCTATGCAGGCAATCCGCGTTTTTGGGTGGTCGCGGGCCAGCGGCTCTATCTGTTCGGCCGCGAGGACAACCGCGATGCGTTTGCGGCCGACCCTTCGCGTTTCCTGAAAGAGGCGACGACACGCTGGCCGGCGCTGGAGCGCGGGCTCGCGCAGTAGGACGGGTTTACGGATTGGTCGCGGCGTTCGGATCGCCCCAGGCGATGAATTCCGGAACGATGAAGCCGTTTCGTCCGGTGCCGAATTGCAGGGCGGCGCCGCTTGAATCCGTGATCCTGCCGCCGGCAGCCACAACGACGGCATGGCCCGCGGCGATGTCCCATTCCGAGGTCGGCGCCAGCCGCGGATAGATATCGACGGAGCCTTCGGCCACCCGGCCGAGCTTCACCGCCGAACCGAGCTCGCACCGCACCGCCCCTGGTCTCGCCGCAATGAAAGCCTCGGTCCTGGCATCGCCATGCGAACGGCTGACTGCGACCGTCCAGGGCTGGCCGCGCGGCGGGCAGGGCCGGGTGCGTATCGGTTCGACCAGCGGTCTAGCTTTGTCGAGTTCCTTGCCAAGCGTCAGCCGCTCGGCGCCGCGGCCGACCACGCCACGCCAGATCAGCCCGAGGGCCGGCGCGCTGATGATGCCGAGCAGTGGCGTCCCCTCCGACACCAGCGCCAGATTGACGGTGAATTCGTTGCGTCCGGCGACGAATTCCTTGGTGCCGTCGAGCGGGTCGATCAGGAAGAAGCTTTCCCTGTAGGGCAGCGCGGCCGCCTGGGTGCGCTCTTCCGACAGCGCAGGTATTTTGGGCTCCAGGCGGGCAAGGCCCTCGGCGATGATTCGGTCGGCCGCCAGGTCGGCCTCCGTTACCGGCGAGCCGTCGGTCTTGCCCTCGACCGTCATGGCGGAACGGTTGACGTCAAGGATGGCGTCGCCGGCGCGGATTACGATCTCGGTCAGCGGCTCGATCAGCGCTGCTGCGGCATCGCAGTCAAGTGCGTTCCGGCGTGCCTCATTCATGAGCTCGGCCCATTTGCTGTTCCTGCCTTACCATTGCCGCCCCCTCCTGGCAGCACGGGGCTGCGCAGTGTATCACCGATAAGCACGTGTGATTCGTAACGGCCCGCCGGTAATTCACGACTCGGCGGCTTTCCAGGAACCCATGATGTCTGGCACTTCGTCTCCCGGTCCGGCTCCCGATACCCTCGAACTTGCGGCGCTGTTGTGCTCGCGCGTCTGTCACGATCTCATCAGCCCGGTTGGCGCGATCGTCAATGGGCTTGAGGTGCTTGATGACAATCCGAAGCCCGAAGATCGCGATTTCGCGCTCGATCTGATCCGCAAGAGCGCCAAGACCGCGTCGGCCCGGTTGCAGTTCTGTCGCCTGGCGTTCGGAGCTGCGGGATCGGCGGGCGCGCAGATCGATCTCGGCGATGCCCAGACCATGGCACGCGGCCACATCGAGGACGGCAAGATCACCATCACCTGGAATCTGCCGCGGCTCCTGCTGCCGAAGAACCGCGTCAAGCTGCTGTTGAACATGCTGATCATCGCGCAGCAGACGATACCGCGCGGCGGCACGCTGACGATCGATCCGATCGGCGACGGCGAGACAATGGCTTTTCGCGTCACGTCTTCCGGCTTGAACGCCCGCGTGCCGCAGAACATCGCCGATCTCCTGAGCGCAAGTTCGACGGCGACCGTCGACGCGCACGCGGTGCAGCCTTACTATACGCGCCTCCTGGCGCAGGCCTGCGGGCTCAACGTGACGCTTGCGCCAGACGGCGAAAAGGTGGTTGTTACCGCTTCCTGAAGGCGCCAACGCGCAAACCCTGAACGCGCTGAAGCGGGTTTAAGGTTAACCAACGGTGAAAACAGACGGCAGATTTGATTTCTGCCGTCTTATCTCTTTGTTGATCCCGTTCTTTTCCTCTTGCTCAACCAATATTAAACGCTTTGCATAGAAGCTGGCTTCGTTCCGTAAGGCGCGTCGATGTCGCGTGCCGCTGCGTGCGAAGGCCAGTTTCATGGATGATTTGTTGCGGGAGTTCCTGACCGAAACCAGCGAGAGCCTGGATACGGTCGACAATCAGTTGGTGCGGTTCGAGCAGGACCCGAGCGACGCGAAGATTCTCGATAACATCTTCCGCCTGGTCCACACCATCAAGGGCACCTGCGGCTTCCTGGGTTTGCCACGGCTGGAAGCGCTCGCCCATGCCGGCGAGACCTTGATGGGCAAATTCCGCGACGGCATGCCGGTCAAGGCCGAAGCCGTGACGCTGATCCTGTCCTCGATCGATCGCATCAAGGAAATCCTCGCTGGTCTTGAAGCCACCGAGACCGAGCCCGAGGGCACCGACGAAGACCTGATCGAGAAGCTGCATGC
>NZ_LLXZ01000137.1 GCF_001440395.1 Bradyrhizobium jicamae
ACGGGGTCGACCTTGATGAAGATGTTGCCGCCATCACGGAAATGGATCAGGTGTTCACCTTCTCCGGCACCAAGCACATAGCCCTGCGGCACCGGGTTGTGCGACGTCGCCTCGATCGCCTTGCTGTTTGGCATCGCGTGCTCCATTGGCCGATATTCAAGAATGAAAAGGCCACAATAGCAAAATGCTGGACCACGAGCGACGCTGATGGTCAAAGATGGCTTTGGGTTATTCGCGCGATTCTGGCATGTCCCCAGCATGTCCGGTTAGGGGTTGCCGGTTAATCTCGGAAATGCCGATTGTCCGATTTTGCCAGGTGAAGGCACCGGTTCGGACGTGATTCAAGCGCTCAAATCGGGACCTCGAATCATGCGGCATGAACTGACGGACTTTGAATGGGTTGCCATCAGGCCGTTCCTTTCGAACAAGCCGCGTGGATTCCCCGTGTTGACGACCGGCGCCTCGCATCAATCCGGATTTGCGCGCTAATGGGGTCCGCGCCCCAGTTGCGGCTTCATCGTCGATGCGGAAGGTCAGCTTGCCGCCGCGTCGCGAACGCGCAGGCACGCGCGCGCCGCGCCTTGGGCGCTTGATGAATCGATATCGCCGCGCCGCCATTCGCGGATGACGAAGGGACAGCCATTGCCGCTTTCCAGCGAGACCAGCGCCTCGCGTATGAAGCGGGTGCCGTCCGGGGCGCTGATATCCGCGCGGATGGTCATGCTGCCGCCCGTGGGCAGCCCTCGCTTGCCGGCCGCCTGCTTCGGCGCGACATTCAGCAATCTGAGCGTCGCGGGAGAGGCGGCCTCGATGTCGGGCTCGGGCCGTCCGGAGCGAACCGTGACATGGCGAAGCGCCGTCCGGAACAGAAGGGGCGACATGCCGTCGATCTGATCGAGCTGCATCACGGTGGTGAAGCGTGCTTCAGCAGACCCCGCGCCCGGCGTGCCCTGCGCCTTGGGTTTGCGGAATTCGACGATCTGCGCGGCGATGCGACTGCCCTTCGACTGATCGCCCGTAAGCGCGGTGAAGAAGCGCGTCAGCGCGGCCGGGCTCGCCGTGTTCAGGTCGATCTTCCCGCTCGCGCCCGTGGAGGAGCCGTCCACAGCATCACAAGCGGTCATTCAATCCCTCGCACAACGTTGATGCACATCAATGCGGCGCAATTTGACGGATGTCGGGATTCGGGCTGCATCCGATCGAAACTCAGGCGAGCTTCAACGGATGTCGCTCAGCGACAACAGGAGGGAATGCCATGAGATACATCGCATTGGTATTTGTCTTCGCTACGACGTCGATCTCGGCAGGGGTGGCGTCCGCCGACGACAAACTGAAAGGCACCTATGCCGTTGCGGGCATTACGAACTGTTTAGTGGCGCCGTCTGGATTTGCAAATGATATCAAGGGAAATCCGACAATTGCGAATGGCAACGATAGCTTCGTATTGGTGCAGAATTTTCAGGCTCGCTTGAACTTTAATGGTGACGGAAAGGGCACTGCATCTGGCACATGGATGAGCATGCCGCCTGCTCCGCCCGCCAAAGCCGCAGGGAGTGCAGGCACCTTCTCCTACTCGTTTACTCACACGCCGGTCACGAATAACTCCTTTGTCACCTTGCCAACACCCGGAACGAACAAGGGTGCTGTCGACTACGGCCCCTCAGCTGGCCTGCAGTTCGCAGTCGAGGACACTTTTCATCGCGTATTTCAGCTCTCAAATGACCAGAAAAGCGGCACAGTAGCT
>NZ_LLXZ01000138.1 GCF_001440395.1 Bradyrhizobium jicamae
GCCCGCCCGCGCGCCAGGCGTTGCCGCCGATGGCTCCGACGAGGACGAAGGTCCGCGCCAGGTTCGGCGCGGCCCCGGCGGCGCCATGCGCCCCGCAGCGGCTCCCAAGACCACCCACAAGCCCGGGCCGCAAAAGGAACGCGGCCGCCTGACGGTGGTCACCGCGCTCAATGACGATGTGCGCGAGCGCTCGATCGCCTCGTTCCGCCGCCGTACCCAGCGCCTGAAGGGCCACGCCTCCAACGAGCCGAAGGAAAAGCTGATCCGCGAGGTCACGATTCCGGAAGCCATCACCATCCAGGAACTCGCCAACCGCATGTCGGAACGCGCGGTCGACGTCATCCGCCTGCTGATGAAGCAGGGCGCGATGCACAAGATCACCGACGTGATCGATGCCGACACCGCACAACTGATCGCCGAGGAATTGGGCCATACCGTCAAGCGCGTCGCCGCGTCCGACGTGGAAGAGGGCCTGTTCGACATCGTCGACGACACCACCGATACCGAGCCGCGCTCGCCTGTCGTCACCGTGATGGGCCATGTCGACCACGGCAAGACGTCGCTGCTCGACGCGCTCCGCCACGCCAACGTAGTGTCGGGCGAAGCCGGCGGCATCACCCAGCATATCGGCGCCTATCAGGTGACCTCGCCGGAAAGCGGCAAGAAGATCACCTTCATCGACACGCCCGGCCACGCCGCGTTCACCGCGATGCGCGCGCGCGGCGCCAAGGTCACCGACATCGTGATCCTGGTGGTTGCGGCCGATGACGGCGTCATGCCGCAGACGATCGAGGCGATCAACCACGCCAAGGCGGCGAAGGTGCCGATGATCGTGGCGATCAACAAGATCGACAAGCCCGACGCCAAGCCGGAGCGCGTGCGCACCGAACTGCTGCAGCACGAGGTTCAGGTCGAATCGTTCGGCGGTGAAGTCGTCGACGTCGAGGTCTCCGCCAAGAACAAGACCAATCTCGACAAGCTGCTCGAAATGATCGCGCTGCAGGCCGAACTGCTCGACCTCAAGACCAATTCGGAACGGCCCGCCGAAGGCACCGTGATCGAAGCCAAGCTCGATCGCGGCCGCGGCCCGGTCGCCACCGTGCTGGTCCAGCGCGGCACGCTTCGGGTCGGCGACATCATCGTGGCCGGCGCCGAGATGGGCCGCGTCCGCGCGCTGATCTCGGACCAGGGCGAGAACATCGACGAGGCCGGACCTTCGGTGCCGGTCGAGGTGCTCGGCTTCAACGGCCCGCCGGAAGCCGGCGACCGCCTTGCCGTCGTCGAGAACGAAGCCCGCGCCCGCCAGGTCACGAGCTACCGTGCCCACCAGAAGCGCGAGAACGCCGCAGCGTCGATTTCCGGCATGCGCGGCTCGCTCGAGCAGATGATGTCGCAGCTCAAGACCGCGGGCCGCAAGGAATTCCCGCTGATCGTGAAGGCCGACGTGCAGGGCTCGCTCGAAGCGATCTTGGGATCGCTGGAAAAGCTCGGTACCGAGGAAGTTGCCGCGCGCATCCTGCATGCGGGCGTCGGCGGCATCTCCGAATCCGACGTCACGCTGGCGGAAGGCTTCAATGCGGCGATCATCGGCTTCTCGGTGCGAGCCAACAAGGAAGCCGCCGCGGCCGCCAAGCGCAACGGCATCGAGATCCGCTACTACAACATCATTTACGATCTCGTCGACGACATCAAAAAGGCGATGTCCGGCCTGCTCGCGCCGACGCTGCGCGAAACCATGCTGGGCAATGCCCAGATCCTGGAAGTGTTCAACATTTCCAAGGTCGGCAAGGTGGCCGGCTGCCGCGTCACCGACGGCACCGTGGAGCGTGGCGCCAATGTTCGCCTGATCCGCGACAACGTCGTGGTGCACGAGGGCAAGCTGTCGACGCTGAAGCGCTTCAAGGACGAAGTGAAGGAAGTGCAATCCGGCCAGGAATGCGGCATGGCGTTCGAGAATTACGGCGACATGCGTGTCGGCGACATTATCGAATGTTATCGCGTGGAGACGATCCAGCGCTCTCTGTAAGTCCAAATCTTGCGAAGAGCTTCGGATTTTATTGACTGAGAATGTGGCGTCATGGCCGGACTTGTTCCGGGCATCCACGTCCTGATCCTGATTTAACAAGCAAGACGTGATGCCCGCGAGACGCGCGGGCTTGACGGCTATGAGAGACTCTAATGCCCCGTCACCACAACAAGGGTTCCGCTCCCGGCGGCTCGCAGCGACAATTGCGCGTCGGCGAGACCGTGCGCCATGCCCTCGCCGACATTCTGTCGCAGGGTAACGTTCACGACCCCGACCTCGAAGGCCACATCATCACCGTTCCCGAGGTGAGGATGTCACCCGACCTGAAGCTTGCGACGATTTACGTAATGCCGCTCGGCGGTCGCGACACCGACATCGTGCTCGCGGCGCTCGATCGCAACAAGAAATTCCTGCGCGGCGAGATCGCTCATCGCGTTAACTTAAAATTTTCCCCTGACCTCCGCTTTCGCGTCGACGAACGATTCGACGAAGCGGAACGGATCGAGAAATTACTGAGAACCCCTGCGGTGCAACGCGACCTCGCACCCGATTCGGACGACAAGTGATGACGATGCCCTCCGCCAACCGCGCGATCGCGCAGCAAGCTGCCGATTCGCACGCCGGTGAAGAAAAAAAATTTTCAGGTGAGCCGCGCGACGAGCGCCGCGCTGACGACGACGAACGTCGCGCCGGCGATGGCGAGCGCCGCACCAATAACGATCCGCGCCAGAAGCAGCCGCACCAGAACAATCAGCCCCGACGCGACAAGCGCGACGTCCATGGCTGGGTCATTCTCGACAAGCCGATCGGCATGACCTCGACGCATGCGGTCGCGGTTCTCAAGCGCCTGTTCCAGGCCAAGCGCGCCGGCCATGCCGGCACGCTCGATCCGCTGGCCTCGGGCGGCCTGCCGATCGCGCTCGGCGAAGCCACCAAGACTGTTCCCTTCGTAATGGACGGCCGCAAGCGCTACCGCTTTACGGTCGCCTGGGGCGAGGAGCGCGATACCGACGATACCGAGGGGCGGGTTGTCAGGACCTCCGACCTCCGGCCGTCGGCGGAGGCGATCCGGGCCCTGCTGCCGCAGTTCACCGGCCTGATCGAGCAGATCCCGCCGCAATATTCGGCGATCAAGGTCCAGGGCGAGCGGGCTTACGATCTGGCGCGGGACGGCGAAACTGTCGAATTAAAGCCCCGGCCGGTCGAGATTCACGAATTAACCCTTGTGGAACATGGCGATAACGGCCAGTCCGTGTTCGAGGCCGAGTGCGGCAAAGGTACCTATGTAAGGGCATTGGCCCGCGATATCGGCCGGATTCTGGGCTGTTTCGGCCATATCTGCGCGTTGCGGCGGACCTTGGTCGGCCCATTCCGCGAGACGGACATGATTCCGCTGGAAGAGTTGGAGGCTTTATGCAATAGAGCCGCGTCTGGCGAGGGAAGCCTCGCCGACGCGCTTTTGCCCGTTGAGACCGCGCTGGACGACATCCCGGCACTGGCCGTCACACGGGCTGATGCGGCAAGGCTCCACCGGGGCCAGGCCGTTTTGTTGCGCGGACGGGATGCGCCCAATAGTAGCGGCACAGTCTATGTCACGGTGGCAGGCCGGCTTCTGGCCCTCGCCGAAATTGGCAATGGCGAACTCATCCCCAAGCGCGTGTTCAACCTGACCGGGCTGACTGCCAGCCCCGGTCGCAGCAATGAGAGAGTTTGACGATGTCGATTACCGCCGAACGCAAAGCGGAAGTCATCAAGACGAATGCCACCAAAGCCGGCGACACCGGCTCGCCCGAGGTTCAGGTTGCGATCCTGTCGGAACGCATCAACAATCTCACGGGCCACTTCAAGACCCACGTGAAGGACAATCATTCACGCCGCGGCCTCCTGAAGCTCGTGTCGACGCGACGCTCCCTTCTCGACTACATCAAGAAGAAGGACGAGGCGCGTTACAAGGCGTTGCTCGAAAAGCATAACATTCGTCGTTGATTTGAGAGTACGCGCGCGCAACTTGCGCGCGTTTTCGCATGATTTCCCGAAGAAAACGGACTCCGATTGTTGGAGACGATCATGCGCAAGGAGCATCGTCCGATGAGGATCATGCTCGACAAACGTCCAGCAGCAATCCGGCCGCTGGGCAGGGCAAGGTGCCCGTGACTGCCGAGAGGATGGACGCCATCCGAAAGATGAAGACCATGGCAGGATCGCCAGATGCTGATCTCGCAAAAGCGACCAGCATCTCGCCGTCTTGCGCATGGTCTTTGTGTTTTTGGGCTCCGAGCTCTCGGGAACCCATGAAAGAAGACCACTATGTTCAATAAGCATTCCGTCGAGATCGACTGGGGTGGACGTCCCCTCAAGCTGGAAACCGGCAAGATCGCCCGTCAGGCCGACGGCGCCGTTGTCGCCACCTATGGCGAGACCGTCGTGCTCGCCACCGTCGTCGCCGCGAAAGCGCCGCGTGAAGGCGTCGACTTCCTGCCGCTGACCGTCGACTACCAGGAAAAGACCTATGCCGCGGGCCGCATTCCCGGCGGCTATTTCAAGCGCGAGGGCCGTCCGACCGAAAAGGAGACGCTGGTCTCCCGCCTGATCGACCGCCCGATCCGTCCGCTGTTCGCCGACGGCTGGCGCAATGAAACCCAGGTCATCGTCACCGTGCTCTCGCACGACATGGAAAACGATCCCGACGTGCTGTCGATGGTCGCCGCCTCCGCGGCGCTGACGCTGTCGGGCGCCCCGTTCAAGGGACCGATCGGCGCCGCACGCGTCGCCTTCAGCAACGACGAATACATTCTCAACCCGACGCTCGACGAGATGACCGACACGCAGCTCGAGCTCGTCGTCGCCGGCACGACCGACGCGGTGCTGATGGTCGAATCCGAAGCCAAGGAGCTTTCGGAAGAGATCATGCTCGGCGCGGTCATGTTCGGCCATCGCCACTTCCAGCCGGTGATCAAGGCGATCATCGAACTGGCCGAGAAGGCCGCCAAGGATCCGCGCGAGGTCACCACCATCGACAACAGCGCGATCGAGAAGGAAATGCTCGGCCTGATCGAGCAGGAGCTGCGCACGGCCTATGCTATTCCGATCAAGCAGGATCGCTATGCCGCCGTCGGCAAGGCCAAGGAAAAGGTGATCGCGCACTACTTCCCGGAAGGGCAGGAGCCGAAATACGACAAGCTGCGCATCGCCGGCGTGTTCAAGGAGCTCGAAGCCAAGATCGTTCGCTGGAACATCCTCGACACCGGCAAGCGCATCGACGGCCGCGACGTCAAGACGGTGCGCAACATCGTCGCCGAAGTCGGCGTCTTGCCCCGCGCTCACGGTTCGGCGCTGTTCACCCGCGGTGAGACCCAGGCGATGGTCGTGACCACGCTCGGCACCGGCGAAGACGAGCAGTATATCGACGCGCTGTCGGGAACGTACAAAGAGACGTTCCTGCTGCACTACAACTTCCCGCCCTACTCGGTCGGTGAAACCGGACGCCTCGGCGGCACCAAGCGCCGCGAAGTCGGCCACGGCAAGCTCGCCTGGCGCGCGATCCACCCGGTCCTGCCGCCGCACCACGAATTCCCCTACACGGTGCGCGTGGTCTCCGAGATCACCGAATCCAACGGCTCGTCGTCGATGGCCTCGGTGTGCGGCGCCTCGCTGGCGCTGATGGATGCGGGCGTTCCGTTGAAGCGGCCGACCGCGGGTATCGCGATGGGCCTCATCCTCGAAGGTTCGCGCTTTGCGGTGCTGTCCGACATTCTCGGCGACGAGGATCATCTCGGCGACATGGACTTCAAGGTGGCCGGCACCGACCAGGGCATCACCTCGCTGCAGATGGACATCAAGATCGAGGGCATCACCGAGGAGATCATGAAGGTCGCCCTCGGCCAGGCCAGGGAAGGACGCATCCACATCCTCGGCGAAATGGCCAAGGCGCTCACCAACGCCCGCGCCGAGCTCGGCGAATACGCGCCGCGCATCGAGACCTTCAAGATCGCGACCGACAAGATCCGTGAAGTGATCGGCACCGGCGGCAAGGTGATCCGCGAGATCGTCGAGAAGACCGGCGCCAAGGTCAACATCGAGGACGACGGCACCGTGAAGGTCGCCTCCAACGACGGCGAGGCGATGAAGGCCGCGATCAAGTGGATCAAGTCGATCGCCTCCGATCCGGAGATCGGCCAGATCTACGAAGGCACCGTGGTCAAGGTGATGGAGTTCGGCGCGTTCGTGAACTTCTTCGGCGCCAAGGACGGCCTCGTCCACATCAGCCAGCTCGCTTCGGCGCGCGTGCAGAAGACCTCCGACGTCGTCAAGGAAGGCGACAAGGTCAAGGTCAAGCTGCTCGGCTTCGACGACCGTGGCAAGACCCGGCTGTCGATGAAGGTAGTCGACCAGACAACCGGCGAGGACCTCGAGGCCAAGCAGAAGGCGGAAGCGCCGCAGCGCGAAGCCGCCGGCGAGTAAGGCATCGCTGGAATGTGAACAAAGGGCGGCCGAAAGGCCGCCCTTTTTTGTTATCTGCCTGCGCGGTATACTGGGAGTATTGAGGCACCTGTGCAATTCCGCCGCAGGATCGTAAGAACAAAAAAACGGAACCCGATCCCTGCGGTCGCCCGTAGCTTGTCGCGCGCAGCGCGCCTAGCGGCGTCCCGTTACAGATACCTACCTGTTCATTCACAGATAAGGAGAAAACCAATGTTATCCATGTCCCGGCGCCATTTGATGCTGGCTGCAACCGGACTAGCCGCCGCGGCAGCGGCGCCGCGTATCGTCTTTGCGCAGGCCGCGGCACCAGCCCCGGCGCCCGCCGCCGCAACCGGCCCCTTCACGCTGCCGCCGCTGACCTATCCGACCAATGCATTCGAACCGCATATCGACGCCAAGACGATGGAAATCCATCACGACCGTCATCACGCGGCCTATGTCGCCAACATGAACAACGCCGCCAAGACCAATCCGCAACTGGGAACGGCGAAGATCGAGAACGTCCTCGGCAATCTGAATGCGCTGGACGACAGCATCAAGTTCACTGTCCGCAACAATCTCGGCGGCCATGCCAACCACACCATGTTCTGGCAGATCATGGGTCCGAACGGTGGCAAGCCGGAAGGCGAGGTGCTGGCCGCGATCGATCGCGATCTCGGCGGCCTGGAAAAATTCCAGAACGATTTTAACGCCGCCGGCGGACGCCAGTTCGGTTCGGGCTGGGTGTTCGTGACCGTCACCAAGGACGGCAAGCTCGCGATCGAGACCCGCCCGAACCAGGACAGTCCGATCATGGACGGCAAGCGCGCGCTGATGGGCAACGATGTCTGGGAGCACGCCTATTATCTGAACTACCAGAACCGCCGCGCCGATTATCTCAAGGCGTGGTGGAATACGGTGAACTGGGCCAAGATCGCCGAACGTTATGCCGCAGCGAAGGCCGGTACGCTCGGCGTGTAAGCGCATCGTATCTGAGCGACTTATGTGAAAAGGGCGGCCTCTCGGCCGCCCTTTTTTGTTTTTCCAGATCGCTTTCGTAATGATCAGGCGATGTCGAACCGATCGAGGTTCATCACCTTGGTCCACGCCGCCACGAAGTCTTTTGCGAACTTCGCCTTCGCGTCCGCGGAGGCGTAGACTTCCGCAAACGCGCGGAGCTGCGCGTGCGAGCCGAAGATCAGGTCGATGCGGGTGCCGGTCCACTTGACCGCATTGGTCTTGCGGTCGCGGCCTTCATAGGTGCCATCAGAGCCGGCGGGCTGCCATTGCGTGCTCATGTCGAGCAGGTTGACGAAGAAGTCGTTCGTCAGCGTGCCCGGCTTTTTGGTGAACACGCCGTGCTTGGAGTTGCCGGCGTTGGCGCCGAGAACGCGCAGACCGCCGACCAGAACCGTCAGCTCCGGACCCGTCAACCGCAGCAACTGCGCCCGGTCCACCAACGCCCCCTCGGGCGACATGAACTGATGCTTCTTGCTGTTGACGTAGTTGCGGAAGCCGTCGGCACGCGGCTCGAGCGGCGCAAAGGACTCGACGTCGGTCTGATCCTGCGATGCGTCCGCGCGACCCGGCGTGAACGGCACCTTCACGTCAACGCCGGCGTCCTTGGCGGCTTTTTCCACCGCCGCAACACCGCCGAGAACGATCAGGTCGGCCAGCGAAACCTTCTTGCCGAACTCCTTCTGGATCGCTTCGAGCTTTCCGAGCACGGTCTTGAGCTCGGCCGGCTGGTTGACCTCCCAGTCCTTCTGCGGGCTGAGGCGGATGCGCGCGCCGTTGGCGCCGCCGCGCTTGTCGGAGCCGCGGAACGTCGACGCCGACGCCCATGCCGCCGAGACGAGCTGGGGCACCGACAGGCCGGAGCCGAGAATCTTCGTCTTCAGCGCAGCGATGTCCTGCTCGCCGATGACGGGATGATCCACCGCCGGGATCGGGTCCTGCCAGATCAGCGTTTCCTTCGGCACCAGCGGGCCGAGGTAACGCGCGATCGGACCCATGTCGCGGTGCGTGAGCTTGAACCAGGCCCGCGCGAACGCGTCGGCGAACTGCTCCGGATGCTCGTAGAAGCGCCGCGAGATCTTCTCATAGGCCGGGTCGAAGCGCAGCGACAGGTCGGTGGTCAGCATGGTCGGCACATGCTTCTTCGACTTGTCGTAGGCGTCCGGGATCGAGGCTTCGCCGCCTTTCGCCTTCCACTGCTGCGCGCCGGCCGGGCTCTTCGTCAGCTCCCATTCGTTTTCGAACAGGTTCTTGAAGAACAGATTGCTCCACTTGGTCGGCGTCTGCGTCCAGGTGACTTCCGGTCCGCCGGTGATCGTGTCGGCGCCGATACCGGTGCCATACTTGCTCTTCCAGCCAAGACCCTGGTCTTCGAGCGCACCGCTTTCCGGATCCGCTCCCACCAGCGACGGATCGCCGGCGCCGTGGGTCTTGCCGAAGGAGTGGCCGCCGGCGATCAGGGCGACGGTTTCTTCGTCGTTCATCGCCATGCGGAAGAAGGTTTCGCGGATATCCTTGGCCGCTGCGAGCGGGTCCGGCTTGCCGTTCGGCCCTTCCGGATTGACGTAGATCAGGCCCATCTGCACGGCGCCGAGCGGCTCCGCGAGCTGGCGCTCGCCGCTATAGCGTTCGTCGCCGAGCCAGGTGCCTTCAGGCCCCCAGAACAGCTCCTCGGGCTCCCAGACATCGGCGCGGCCGCCGGCGAAGCCGAAGGTCTTGAAGCCCATAGATTCCAGCGCGACGTTGCCCGCGAGAACCATCAGGTCGGCCCAGGAAATCTTCTGGCCGTACTTCTGCTTGATCGGCCACAGCAGCCGGCGCGCCTTGTCGAGGTTGGCGTTATCAGGCCAGCTGTTCAGCGGCGCAAACCGCTGCTGACCGGCGCCGGCGCCGCCGCGGCCGTCGGTGATACGGTAGGTGCCCGCGCTGTGCCAGGCCATGCGGATCATCAGCCCGCCATAGTGACCGAAGTCGGCCGGCCACCATTCCTGCGAGTCCGTCATCAAGGCAGTGAGGTCCTTGACCACGGCGTTGAGGTCGAGCGTCTTGAACTCCTTGGCGTAGTCGAACGCCTCACCCATCGGATCGGAGAGAGTGGAATTGCGGTGCAGGACCGATACGTCCAGCGCGTCCGGCCACCAGTCGCGGTTCGTGCGCGCGCGATTGCCGCCCGAGAACGGGCATTTGGTTTTGTCGTCCATGATTGTCTCCTGATGGTCCTTCCAGTCTGGAATTGGAAGCAATCTAAGCGCCGGCTTCCATCAGGTGAAGTTGATTTTAATGATCGATCTGATAAGATATTCTGATGATGCAGATGACGCTCAGACAACTTCGCTATTTCGATGCGCTGGCGCGTCACGGCCATTTCGGGCGCGCGGCCGAGGCGTGTTCGATCTCGCAGCCGGCGCTGTCGATGCAGATCAAGGAAATGGAAGAAGTGCTCGGCGGCGTGCTGCTGGAGCGCAGCGCCCGGCAGGTCACGCTGACGAAGTTCGGGGAAGAGATCGTCCAGCGCGTCCGCGATATCCTGCGCTCGGTCGATGAGCTCGGCGACTTCGCGCGGGCGTCGCGGGATCGGCTGGCGGGGCGGTTGCGCATCGGCATGATCCCGACGATCGCGCCCTATCTGTTGCCCAAGGTGATCGAGAACCTGGCGCGCATGCACCCCGAGCTCGACATTCACGTCCGCGAGACGCTGACGCCGAAACTGATCAAGGAGGTCGTGGAGGGACGGCTCGATACGGCGATCGTCGCCTTGCCGGTATCCGAGCCATCGCTGACCGAGGTCATCTGTTTCTCTGAGAATTTCCTGTTGGTGCGGCCGGGCGAGGACGAGGGAACGCCGGTGCCGAGCCATGAGACGCTGCGCGAAATGCGGCTGTTGCTGCTCGAAGAGGGACACTGCTTCCGCGACCAGGCGCTGTCGTTCTGCAACATGCAATCCTCACCGCCGCGGGAAGTGCTGGATGCAAGCTCGCTGTCGACGCTGGTGCAAATGGTCGGCGCCGGCATCGGCGTCACCCTGATCCCGGAAATGGCGGTCGGGGTGGAAACCCGCTCGGCGGCGGTCTCCGTCGCCCGTTTCAGGAATCCGCAGCCGTCGCGAACCATCGGCATGGTCTGGCGCAAGACGAGCCCGCTCGCCGGACAACTTCAGCAGATATCCGAAGTGGTTTGCCTCGCCGCCGACGCGTTACGCGCACAGCGCGAGGCGAAATCGCCGTCGCGGAAGCCGCCGAACGACCGTAGTTAGACCGCAGGCCGGAAAATGTCGGCACCCTTGTCTTCTTGGTAGGCGCGCACCTAGAGTACCTACCGGGAGGAAGAAAAATGAACCGAAGGCGCTTCCTGCACTGCTCGATTTCAGCGGCTGCGGCCCTCGCATTGCCGACTGCCTCACGCGCGCAGCAGTACCCTACGAAAATCATCCGCTTCCTCGTCGGATTCCCTCCGGGCGGCTCTGCCGATCTGACGATGCGCCAATTGGCCCATCGCCTCGATGCGGTATTGGGTGCCAAGCACCTCATCGAGAACCTTGCCGGCGCATCTTCGACACTCGCAGCCGTGCAGACGGTGCGCGCCGAACCGGATGGGCATACGCTTTTTCTCGGCTCGAATGTCTCCCAGGTGATTGCGCCATCGATGCTGAAGCTGTCGTACGATCCGCTGACGGCGCTTGCGCCGATTTCCCAGGTGACGACGAGTTCCAGTCTCGTCGCCGTATCAGCCGGCTATGGCGTGAAGAACTGGGCAGAATTTCTGGCAAAAGCAAAACGGGAGCGCGATGGAGTGTTCTACGGAACTTCCAACGTCGGCTTCCAGATACCCGCTGTCCAGATATCCAGGATCGCCGGGATCAAGCTGGTCAACGTCCCGTTCAAGGGTGGCGCCGAGACAGTTACTGCGGTCCTGGGTGGCAACATCCCGATGATCATCGGAACACCTCCGACAATCCTGCCGCATGTCAACTCAGGTGCACTTGTAGCGCTGTGCGCAACGAGCGCGGAGCGGTCTTCCGTGATGCCGGACATTCCAGGAGCCAACGAAGTCGGCCTCAAGGGGATGGATTCGGTTGGATGGTTTGGCGTCTTCGCACCCGTGAAGACACCTTTGTCCACCATCACCCAACTCCACGCGGCGATTCAATCCGTGATAGCCGACAAGTCGCTCCTGCAGGCACTTGGCAGGGAAGGTCTGGAGCCCAGGGGTTCCGCGAGCCCGGAGGCCTTTGCGAGCTTCCAGAAGAAGGAATACGAGGAAAGCACGGCGATTATACGCGAGGCCGGACTCGCGGCGAACTAGAGCTTTATCCTGAGCGCAAACGATCCCGTCTGATTCAGAAGCCCGGAAGGGCTGGTCTGCACGCCGTAGCGCAGGCTGAGATCCAGATTGTCCGTCCGCTGCGACGCCAGTCCGATGCCCGCCGAATAGAGCCAGGGCGACTGGCTGAATGCCGTGGTGACGAAGCTGTCGCCACCGGCCGCGAATGCCGCCGATATCTGCAGCCGATTGTTGAGCAGATTGTAACCGGCCGCGCCGTCGGCAGTAAGCCAAAGGCGGTCGGCGATCCGATACGTGCCCTTCACGCCTGCACTCAGCATCAGTTCGCGATAGAGCTGCGACGCGACATTGAGGTTCAATCCGCCCGCGCCGCTTTCGCTGTAGGCACGGCTAAGCACCTGCGCGTAGTCGAGCCGCAGCGAGGGCAGCAGCGAAAGTCTCTCGTGGACCGGAATGAGCTGCTTGACCGCAACCCCGGCATGACCGGTATAGCTGAGATAATCGGCGGCGGCTGTGCTGCCTACGAACGAGAGCGAGCGGTTGACGCGGTTCTGATTGATGCCGCCATCGAGCAGGAAATCGATTTCGGTGCCAGGCCTCAGTGCATAGGCGCCATAGAGCCCGAGTTGATAATTATCCAGCCCGAGCCGGTTGGGCACAGTCGGATCGCTGCCCGCGATGTTCTGATGCCCATACGAAAACAATCCGCCGAGCACCGCTCGCGACGACACCGGCATATCGACGCCGGCTATGAGGCCGCCGCCATTCGCACGATATCCCGGCGCGCCATCATTGCTACCCTGGCTGGCGCCGCCGCCGAGCGGCTTGAGCCAGACATTTCGCTCTGTCGCCGTTCCGCCCGTGCGCAGGCCGTAGGCGTCATCAAGCCGGCCGTAGACGCTTTGCTGAAGCCCGCGTTGCGCGGCGTAGGTCGCCTGCGACGCCGCGCCTGCGAGCACGGGCAAGGTCTGGCTGATGGCATTCGAGAGCGCCGGCGCATCCAGGTTATCGAGAATCGAAAACGTCGGCGCCATCGCGCCGGTCAACCCAAGCGGCGTCGACGCCATCTGGTCGAGCACAACAGCCGCACCTAGGCCCGCGCGGTTGTTCTGTCCTGCCAACACCTCGGCATAGGGCTGAACGAGAGAGATGTTGGCCCATCCTCCGGTCGGATTGCCGGAGAGATCGTAGGTGCTGACGAGCATTTGCGCACCCGACGCGTCGCCGGAGGCGGAGCCATAGAGGCTGGTGAGGTTGCCGCGCGACAGCGTGTTGAACAGCACCCGGCCCTCGGGGGTGATGGAGCTGAGCAGGGTGAAATTGCCGGCGTTACTTCCAGTGGGCGCCGCGCCGCTGCCCCAGAAGTATCCGTTCTGATAATCGCTCACCACGAAGCGACCTGGCGTCATGGTGCCGAACATCGAAGGGCTGGTGATGCGCCAGCGTCTGCCCGAGGTCCACGCCCATTTCGGCACCGAATTGGCCATCACGGGCTGCGGCGCCGGCGGCACGAAGGTCAGGGGATCATACGGGACCATGTAGGCCCAATGCGTGATCAAGAGGTTGTCGCCCGTGATCATCTGCATTTCCATCTGCGTCACGCCGTTGACGAGGCGCATCTGGCCGAGGCCTACGGTCACCACGCCGCCGCCGACCGGCGTGAACACCATGGTGATCTGTCCCGCGGTCGTGACAAAACCCTGGATCGTCGAATTCTCGGTATGCTGCGCCGGCCCGATCGCGAGTTGCGCGCTGCTGATACCGGTGAATGCGCCGTTGCTGGCCGTACCGAGCGACCACAGCGTCTGATCGCCGATCGGAATCGGATTGGAGAAGCCGGTTCTCGGCGCGGCATAGGCCAGGAGTTGCGGGACCGACACATCCAATGCGAATTGGACAGCGCCGTATCCCAGATCGCGGATTGCGCGAAGGCCGGTCCGCCCGCGCCCGCCATGATCAGGCCGGCCGCGCTTGTCAGCAAATGCAAGCAAATCCAGCGCGTCAGCAACGTCACTTCCTCCGTGAAAGCTGTACAAGGGGACCGCGCAGATGCCTTGCATGCAGGCATTGCGGACATGGCCGTTACGGCCGAAAGTGCACCGTGCGCAGCGGCATTGTCCTCCCATGTTCATGGGGGAACGGGTCGCCTCGAATCCAACCGTCGCAAGGGAAGCCCGGAAGCATCGCCATGCCGCAACCCATCATCCGTCCTGTCCGACCGGACGAATATGACGAAGTCGCCCGGGTCTGGATGAACAGTTGGGTATCGACGGGACTGGAAGATGCCAGCGATGCCGTGCTCGCGAGATTGCGTGCACGCATTGCGATGGGAGCCGAGAAGGGCTCAAGCCTTTACGTCGCCGACGACAACGGAAAATTGGCGGCGATGCTCACGCTGCATCTGCCCGACCGTTATCTCGATCAATTGTTCGTTGCGCCCGAATATCAGGGTGACGGTCTTGGACGCCAACTGCTTGCCTTCACACGGCAACAAATGCCTGACGAAATCTGGCTGCGCTGCGTGCGCGAGAATGAAAAAGCCTGGCGCTGGTACGAGCGCGAAGGTTTTGTGTTCGAGAAGGAGGAGGTCGAGCCGGCGATCGGCCGCGTTATGAAATATTATCGATGGCGGAAGGGCGACTGATCCGAGGAGCGCGAAGCATCTTCGTGTTGCACGTCGTCTTCGCACGCTGTAGTTTCAAAATTCCAACGCGCGTCTTCCGTTATCGAGCTCCTATGGTCAGAATATTCGTTGCCGCGACTTTGCTTGCATGCTTCGTCGTTTCAGCATCGGCACAAATCCCGTCGCCGCCGGGAGCGGCCACGCAAGCCGACACACCTGCTGTCAAGCCCGCCGCCAAGAAACCTGCACCGAAGAGCAAAGCCGCTGCCAAGCAGTCCGCGCCAGCCGAGAGCGGCCCATGCCAGATCGGTATCATCTCCGCGATCGGCGACAAGTTTGCCGTTCAGAAAGTCGGCCTTACCGTATTCGGGAACGAGCTGACGGAGGTACCCATTCATGCGTGGGGTCTTGACGATCTCGTTGTCGCTCGCGTTCGCGCGGCCACCTCCGGCGTCAACGTGCGAAAGATCGCCTATTCCAAGGGCGCGTTCGAGCCATATTACCATCCTCCAACGAGGCTATTCCGGAACGACGACGAAGAGCTGACCTCCGTCGTCAGACAGATTGCGGCAAGTTCGAATTGTGCTCGCTATTTCGTTTTCACGACCTACGCAGCACAGTTGCAGGGTACTAATCAGTCGCTCCCAGGCATTGGCGTGCTGCACCACGGCTCGGGACCCTTCAGCAACACGTCCCTGTTCGCCAATTTTGTGGTGAGGGTATTTGACGGCCAGAGTTTCGCCATCGCTAAAAGACCGTCGGCAGATCTGGGCGCCATCCTTGCGGGGAGCTTTGGACGCCTGGGACAAGACCCGCTCACCAAGCTTGAGGCCGAGGACTTCCCGGCATCGCCGGCGGACGCGGTCGCCAGTTCGACCCTGCGCGATCATACCCGTGCCTTACTTGCAGCCAGACTGGACAAGGCGGTCGCGGCTTATCTCAAGCAGGAGTGAGATCGCACCGACAGAACTCACCTTCGGCTAATCGGAAGAGGAGTTACAGAATGATAAAGCTCTACTGGTCGCCCCGCTCGCGCTCGATCTCCGCCCTCTGGCTGCTCGAAGAAAGCGGGCTGCCTTACGAGCGGGTGCTTACCGACATCACCACGGGCGCGCAGAAGACGCCGGAATATCTCGCGATCAATCCGATGGGCAAGGTGCCGGGGCTGAAGGACGGCGACGCCGCGCTCGGCGAAGCGGCGGCGATTTGCGCCTACATTGCCGACCGCTATCCGGAAACCAACCTCGCGCCGGCGGCAACCGATCCGCTGCGGGCGCGGTATCTGCAATGGCTGTTCTTTTCGCCTGCCTGCATCGAACCGGCGCTGATCCAGCTTTTCACCAAGCTCGAAGTGCCGCCGAGCACGGCGGCGTGGGGAAGCGCCGCGCAGACCCTCGACGTGCTCGATGCCGCGTTGCAGAAGGGGCCATGGATTCTCGGCGAAAAATTTTCGGCCGCCGACATCATGCTCGGCTCAGGCCTGAACTTCGCGGTGCGCCTGTTCAAGATGGTGCCGCCGCGGCCTTCGTTCGATGCCTATATCGACCGCTGCGTGGCGCGCCCGGCGTTTCAACGCGCGGAAAAGATCGCCGCGGGGTGAATCGTAGGGTGGGCAAAGCGGAGCGTGCCCACCATTTTGGAGGCGCGTTCGGGGATAGATGGTGGGCACGTCGCTAACGCTCCTTTGCCCACCCTACGAAAACTGTAAAACAACCCCATGCAAAGTAGAGTGGTTTCCCGCGCGGCTCATGTGACGACGCGAGGGTCCACGTCCTGTGAGTAATCGACACCGTCGATGCCAAAGCCGAACAGGCGAAGGAATTGGCTGCTGTATTCTGGAAGGTCTGCCAATTCGCCGAGCGTTTCCGTGGAAAGCAGCGGCCATCGTCGCAACACTTCCGCCTGAACTTCTGATGAAAGCTCCCAGTCGTCGACCCTGAGGCGCTGGGCCTCGTCAAGTTCGGCACCCGAGCCAAGGCTAGTTCGGAACAGGCGATCGATCTGCTCGATGCATCCTTCATGATTGCCGAGCTGCTTCATCACCTTGAACAGCACCGTCCCATAGAGCGGCACTACCGGAATGGCGGAGCTTGCCTGGGTGACGACGGCCTTCAGCGCCACCACGCGGGCCGCGTCCTGCCCGAGCCGGCCCCGGATCGCTTCCGCCTTGCGGTCGAGATCGACCTTGGCGCGACCCAGCGTGCCGTTCCAGTAGATCGGCCACGTCAGTTCGCTGCCGATATAGGTGTAGTTCAGCGTCCGGAAGCCCGGCGCCAGCACACCGGCATCCGCGAGCTGGTCGATCCAGCGCTTCCAGTCATCGCCGCCCATCACCGCTACCGTTGCGGTCGCTTCATCCTCGCTCGCCGGCGCAATGGTCGTCTCATAGACCTCGCCGGTTTCGGTATTGAGGGTCTTGATTTCGACGGGAGCGCCGAGCGGCTTGATCGCCGAGCGCCAGGTCTTGCCCGTGACCGGATCGGTCCGAACCGGAGCCGCCATGCTGTAGACCAGCATGTCGAGCTGTCCGAACTTTTCGCGCACATTGTCGATGAAGGTCTTCTTCAACTCGTCGGAGAAGGCGTCGCCCTCGAGCGTGAGGGGAGATCGTCCGACCTTCTCGGCCTCGATCTCGAATGCGCGGTTGTTGTACCAGCCGGCGCTGCCTGTTCGCGTTGCCGTGGGCTCGCGCTCCAGCGACACGCCGATGGTCTCGGCGCCGCCTGCGAAGGTCGCAACGATGCGGCTCGCGAGACCATAGCCCGTCGAACATCCCAGCACGGCGACGCGCTTGGGGAATTCCGGAACAGCCCCCTGGCGGAGAACATAGGCGATCTGCTCGCGGACATTCCTGGCGCAGCCGACAGGATGTGCCGTCGTGCAGATGAAGCCTCGCACGCGCGGTTCAATGATCATGCTTACCCCGTTTCGGATTGTAGCAGCGTCCCGCCCGCCGCCTGCCGATCTCTCGACGCAAGCGAGGAGGGCTAAAAACGAAATTACGCATCCATCCGCTTGAACACCAGCGTGGCGTTGGTGCCGCCGAAGCCGAAGGAGTTCGACAACACGGTGCCGAGCTTGGCGTTGTCGATGCGCTTGCGCACGATCGGCATGTCGGCAAACACCGGATCGAGCTCGGTGATGTGGGCGCTTTCGCAGACGAAGCCGTTGTTCATCATCAGCAGCGAATAGATCGCTTCCTGCACACCGGTGGCGCCGAGCGAATGACCGGTCAGCGCCTTGGTCGCCGAGATCGGCGGGCACTTGTCGCCGGTGCCGAACACTTTCCGGATCGCCTCGATTTCCGGGGGATCGCCGGCCGGCGTCGAGGTCGCGTGCGGATTGATGTAGTCGACCGGCGTCTTCACCGTCGACAGCGCCATGCGCATGCAGCGCTCGGCGCCTTCGCCCGACGGCGCGACCATGTCGTAGCCATCGGAGGTCGCGCCATAGCCGACGACCTCGGCGTAGATTTTCGCGCCGCGCGCCTTGGCGTGCTCGAGCTCTTCCAGCACGACGACGCCGGCGCCGCCGGCGATGACGAAGCCGTCACGGCTGACGTCGTAGGGACGCGAGGCGGTGGCCGGCGTATCGTTGTATTTCGAGGACATCGCGCCCATCGCGTCGAACAGGACCGACAGCGACCAGTCGAGCTCCTCGCAGCCGCCCGCGAAGATCACATCCTGCTTGCCGATCTGGATCGTCTCATAGGCATTGCCGATGCAATGGTTCGAGGTCGCGCAGGCCGACGAGATCGAATAGTTGACGCCCTTGATCTTGAACCAGGTCGCAAGCGTGGCAGACGCGGTCGACGACATCGCCTTCGGCACTGCAAACGGTCCGACCCGCTTCGGACCCTTGCTGCGGGTGATGTCGGCGGATTCGACAATGGTGCGCGCGGACGGCCCGCCCGAGCCCATGATGATGCCGGTGCGAACGTCGGACACTTCCGCCGGCGTCAGGCCGGAATCCTGGATAGCCTGCTCCATAGCGATGTGATTCCAGGCCGCGCCCTCGCCGAGGAAGCGCATTGCGCGCCGATCGATGACGTCAGCCGGATTGATGGTCGGTGCGCCCTGCACCTGCGAACGAAAACCCATCTCGGCGTACTTCTCCGCGCGCTTGATGCCGGATTTCGCGTCGTGAAGGCTCGCAAGCACTTCCTGGGTGTTGTTTCCGATGGACGAGACAATGCCCATCCCCGTAATGACAACCCGCTTCATGATCGCCTCGCCCTACCGTTTCGTTCGTCTGTGAAATATGTTCGTTGTGCAGTCGCGCCATTTTAGCCTGGCGCGGTGCCCTGCTTGAACAGCCCGACCTTCAGGTCCTTGGCGCGATAGATAATCTCGCCATCCATGGAAAGCCAGCCGTCGCCGACGCCGAGCACCAGCTTTGAACGCATCACGCGCTTCATGTCGATGTTGTACACAACCTTGCGGGCGTTCGGCAGCACCTGGCCGGAGAACTTCAATTCTCCGAGCCCCAGCGCGCGGCCGCGTCCCTCGCCGCCGATCCAGCCGAGGTAGAATCCGACCATCTGCCACATCGCGTCCAGGCCGAGACAGCCCGGCATGACCGGATCATTCTTGAAATGGCACCCGAAAAACCAGAGGTCCGGCGTCACATCGAGCTCGGCGCGGATCAGGCCCTTGCCGAATTCGCCGCCCTTGTCGGTAATCTCGGTGATGCGGTCGAACATCAGCATCGGCGGCAGCGGCAATTGGGCATTGCCCGGGCCGAACATCTCGCCGCGGCCACAGGCCAGTAGGTCCTCGTATTCATAACCGCTGCGGCGATCCAGCATCGTATTCAGCCTTTACCTTAGATGTCCCGATGGAGCGCTTTTTGAGCGAACCGGACCCGTTTTCCCGACGGAAACGTTTGTTCCCGCAATTTGGCGCTACTTAGGGTGCTATCGGCATTAGCCTCTGCCGAAATCGCATATGTGGTCCGCGCGCTCTGTAACATAGGCATTAGGGCCCGGGAAAGCACCGGAACGGGCTAAAACGCCGCGTTGGGCGCGCTTGTTCCGCCCTCACCTTGGGTCGGTTCTAGTTGCGAAAAACTTGCATCTACCTGATTTCCTTTTATATTGGGCAAGATTATTGCCCAAGTTAGCGCGTGTGGTATCCGAAGTGGACATGAACGACCAAGCCTCGCCCCTGAACGACGATGGTATCGATCCGGCCGCCCGTGCCGCCGGACATCAGCCGGCGTTGACCGGTTGTCCCTGGCACGACGTCAACGAAATGTTGCAGGCCGCGGGTCTCAGGCCCACCCGGCAGCGCATGGCTTTGGGCTGGCTGCTGTTCGGCAAGGGCGCCCGCCATCTGACGGCGGAAATGCTGTACGAGGAAGCGACGCTGGCCAAGGTCCCGGTCTCGCTCGCCACCGTCTACAACACGCTCAACCAGCTCACCGATGCCGGCCTGCTGCGCCAGGTCTCGGTCGACGGCACCAAGACCTATTTCGACACCAACGTCACCGCACACCACCACTTCTATCTCGAGAACAACCACGAGCTGGTCGACATTCCCGATCCGCATCTGGTGCTGTCGAAGATGCCCGACGTGCCCGAGGGTTACGAGATCGCTCGCATCGACATGGTCGTGCGGCTGCGCAAGAAGCGCTGACCTCCGCATAAGCTCGTAGGGTGGGCAAAGGCGCATTTGCGCCGTGCCCACGGTCTATCCGAAATCGCGAATAGAGATGGTGGGCACGCTTCGCTTTGCCCACCCTACGGCTCTGCGCAAGACGCGGGTGCGCGCCTCAATCCACCTTCTCATCGGCGTAAACGCCCCACAGGCGCTGCTGCTCGATCCAGCCGTCAAAGCCGTTGCCGATCACGCGGCACCAGCCATTGGTGCATTTCTTGACCTGGGCGACGACGCCGGCCTGCAGGCGGGCCGCAATCGCGCTGGTCCGATCGGGACGATCATAGAGCGATGCCAGCTCGTCCTTGGTTTTCATGGTCACCACCGCAGTGCGGCGGCCGGACAACAGCGAATGATAGACCCAGCCCTCGGATCCTTCGGAATCGCGCACGCGGCGCCAGTTCTCGAACTCGGCCGTGATTTCGACCGGCAGGCCCGAGCGGGTGTAGACCCAGGCGACATCATTGTCCTTGGTCGGACCGGCCCGCACATTCACATGATCGGACTTGAGGCTGACATAGCGCGGCACCGGCAGGCCGCTCGTGGTGGCGGCCGAATCCTTGGCCGAAAATCCTGTGCTGACGGAAGCGACAAGCCAGCACCCCACCAGCAACGCGACCGAACAGAAACGCCTCAACGCCATCAACCCGTCTCCTGCCGAGCCAACCACAACTCGAATTCCTCGAGTTGAAACCGCCCGCTACGCCCGAAAAACCCCAGACCCCTGTGCCCCGCTTTGGCCGCACCCGGCTTGCGACATCCGAGGGGTTCTTGTCTTGGCCCGGCCTTCTGATAGAGAGGACGGAACGCCTAGAACCAGAACACCTGGATTTTCCGCCGAGAATCCGAGGAAGTATTGGGAACCCAAGGGACTTGCCTCAGCAAACAGCCGGATACCGGGACCGCGTGGCCAACGCAGTGTCGAACAACCGGGTTAATGAGGCCTGAACGGCGCGCTGCAGCGCACTCCCTCATGAGAGCAGGACATGTCGGTTAAGAAAAAACCTCTCGTCGTCGTCACCCGCAAACTGCCGGACTCGATCGAGACGAGGATGCGCGAGCTGTTCGACGCGACGTTGAATCTCGACGACACGCCGATGACGCCGCAGCAGATTGCCGAAGCCAGCCGCACGGCCGACGTGCTTGTGCCGACGGTCACCGACATGATCGACGAGCAGATGCTCAAGCACCCCGACTGCAAGCTGCGCATGATCGCCAATTTCGGCAACGGCGTCGACAATATCGACGTCACGGCGGCGCATGCGCGCGGCATTACCGTGACCAACACGCCGAAAGTGCTGACCGAAGACACCGCCGACATGACCATGGCGCTGATTCTCGCCGTACCACGGCGGCTGATCGAAGGCGCAACCATTCTCCCGGACGGCAAGAGCTGGCCGGGCTGGTCGCCGACCTGGATGCTCGGCCATCGCATCGGCGGCAAGCGCTTGGGCATTATCGGCATGGGCCGCATCGGCCAGGCGGTCGCCCGTCGCGCGCGCGCCTTCGGCCTGCAGATCCACTATCACAACCGCCGTCCGGTGGCGCCTGTTATCGCCGAGGAGTTGGGGGCGACCTACTGGGAAAGCCTCGACCAGATGCTGGCGCGGATGGACATCATCTCGGTGAACTGTCCGCATACGCCGGCGACCTATCACCTGTTGTCGGCGCGGCGGCTCAAGCTGATCCGCAAGGACGCCTATATCGTCAACACTGCGCGCGGCGGGGTGATCGACGAGGACACCCTGATCAAGCTGCTGGAAGCCGGCGATGTCGGCGGCGCCGGCCTCGACGTCTACGAGCACGAGCCTGCGGTCAATCCAAAACTGGTGCGGCTCGCCAAGGCCGGCAAGGTGACGCTGCTGCCGCATATGGGCTCGGCCACCATCGAGGGCCGCGTCGAGATGGGCGAGAAGGTGATCATCAACATCAGGACCTTCCTCGACAACCACAAGCCGCCGGATCGCGTGCTACCCAGCATGCTGTGAGGGGGTTTGCGGTGAAGTGGAGGCATTCTGAAGTCGTTACCTGACAGGGCGATGTTGCTGAAAAGCACTGTAAATCTTGCCTCTCGGTTTCTGGCGAGCATCCTTTCGGAGATGCTGCCTCCAACGATAACGCTATCGCCGTCCCTGTTTCTTATCATCCATCCCGACAAGGTCGTGTTGAGTGACAATCTCAGCGAGCGCCGCATTGATCTGTCCCGGGATGAGGTGAGAACAATTTTGGACTCGGCCCGCCTGGCCAGGTCGTCCGGCCAAATCCGCGCGATCGACTTTGATGGTTTTACCATTGAGATCGACGATGGCCCTCCGAACCATTTTGATGATCTTACCATTGAGATCGACGGTCGCCCTCCGAGCCATCCGATGATCTTCGACTATCACCCGATCAGTTGGATCTGGAAGCCGAGCTTGGTAACGCTAGAGCCCACGACGGACTACATAGGAATCGACATCAAATGGGCATCAGGCCGAATTCGCGGCTTCATCGAGAATGCAAGGGTTGATCTCGCTTACACCGAACTCGCGAGAATAGACGCTAAATCTACAACAAGCGGACGCTCGCTATAACCGGGAAACCGAGACCCGATGCGAGCGAAGCAAGCGTGGCCCGGGTGGAGCGCAGCGAAAATCCGGGGAATCGTGCCGCGGATGCTAATCCCGGATCAGGCTGCGCTCCATCCGGGCTAAGGCATTACTTACTCTTCCGCCGCTCCCGCTTTCGCCAATCCGCGACAAAGGCCACGAACGCGGCGAGCGCCGGCGGAGGCTGGCGGCGGCTCGGATAATACAAAAACGGTCCCGGAAACGGCGCGCACCAATCGTCGAGCACGCTGACCAGCGCGCCGGACTTGATGCCGTAGCGCACGTAACCCTCGAACGTCATCCAGAAGCCTGTGCCGTCATGCACGGCACGCAACGCAAGGCCGAGATAGGTCGCGATCAGCTTGGCCGGCGGTGAGACCTTCACCACGCGCCCTGCTTTCTCGAATTCCCAATCCAGCATCGCGCCGCTGCCGAAGCGGGTGCGGATGCAGGCATGGTCGAGCAGATCCTTCGGCGCTTCCGGGCGGCCATGCCGCGCCACATATTCCTTTGACGCCACGACCGCGTAACGCTGCGGCGACCCCAGCGACACCGCGATCATGTCCTGCGCCAGATGTTCGCCATAGCGCACGCCGGCATCGAAGCCTTGAGCCACGATATCGACGAACGAACTTTCGCCGACGATCTCCAGATCGATTTTCGGATGCTTCTGAAGAAACGGCGCCACCATCGGTGCCAACACGAGATCGATCGCCGGCGGCGGCGCGTTGATGCGCAGGCGCCCCGAGGGCACGCCGCGCAAGCCGCGCACCTGATCGATCGCGTCGCCGACATCCGATATCGCAGGCGCGACGCGGGCCAGCAGCAGCTCGCCGGCTTCGGTGAGCGCAACGCTGCGCGTGGTGCGGTTCATCAGGCGCACGCCGAGCCGCTCTTCCATGTCGCGCAGCCGCTGGCTGAGGCTCGAGACGGAAACGCCCTGCTCGGTCGCGGCCCGGCGGAAATTCTGCGTGCGCGCGATGGCCACGAAAGCACTGAGGTCGCGGAGGTCGAAATCCTTCATTGTTCGATATACTGAACAAGCTATTCCAAATTGTCCAGCTTATCGGTTTTGTCCGGAGGATGCATATCAGCCTCGTCACGACGGCGCGAACGGCCGCCGGCAATTCGAGGAGAACCATCATGGAAAAGCGCAAACTCGGCTCTACCGGCCCTAACGTCTCCGCCATCGGCCTCGGCTGCATGGGCATGTCGGACTTCTACGGCCCGGCCGACCGCAACGAGAGCATCGCCACCATCCATGCCGCGCTCGATGCCGGCATCACCCTGCTCGACACCGGCGATTTCTACGGCATGGGCCACAATGAAATGCTGATCCGCGAAGCGCTCACCTCGCGCAACCGCGATAACCTGCAGATCAGCGTGAAGTTCGGCGCGTTGCGCGATCCCAACAAGGGCTTTCTCGGCTATGACAGCCGTCCGGCCGCGATCAGGAATTTCGTCGCCTATTCGCTGCAGCGGCTTGGCGTCGACACCATCGACATCTATCGGCCCGCGCGGCTCGATCCGGATGTGCCGATCGAGGAAACGGTCGGCGCGATGGCCGACATGATCAAAGCCGGTTGGATCAGGCATATCGGCCTTTCCGAGGTCGGCTCCGAAACTATTCGCCGGGCGCACGCCGTGCATCCGATTGTCGATCTGCAGATCGAGTATTCGCTGCTCGCACGCGGCATCGAGAGCGACATCCTGAAGACTTGCCGGGAACTCGGCATTGGCATCACCGCCTATGGCGTATTGGCGCGCGGCCTGATCAGCGGCCACTGGACCAAGGATCGTTCCGGCGCACAGGATTTCCGCAGCCTTAGCCCGCGCTTTCAGGGCTCGAATCTCGATGCGAACCTGATGCTGGCTGACTCGTTGCGGCGAATTGCCGACGACGTCGGCGCTTCGCCAGCCCAAGTCGCCATTGCCTGGGTCGCCGCGCAGGGCAGCGATATCGTGCCGCTGGTCGGCGCCCGTCGCCGCGATCGTCTCGCTGAGGCGCTCGGTGCACTCGATGTAAAGCTGACGCCGGCCCATCTGGCCACATTGACCGAAGCATTTCCACCCGACGTCGCCGCCGGCGCGCGCTATCCCGAAGCCCAGCTTGCGCATATGGACAGCGAGAAGCGATGAGCGGCTAGGCCGCGTGCCCGCTCAGATCGACGATAACGGGCGTATCGCCGTTGAGCGGGTTTTGCGGATCGCGCTGATAGCGCAGGGTTTCAAAGCGCATCGCGCGCGCGTCCACCATCACCAACCGGCCGACCAGGCTTTCGCCGAAGCCGACGATTTCGCGGATCGCCTCCAGCGCCATCATCGAGCCCAGCATGCCCGCCAGCGCGCCCATCACGCCGGCCTCCGCGCAGGCCGGCACGGTGCCGGGCGGCGGCGGTTCGGGAAACAGGCAGCGATAGGTCGGATTGAAACGGCCGTCGGCGTCCCGCTCATGCGCGCGGATCGTGGTCAGCGATCCGTCGAACTGACCCAGCGCCGCCGTGATCAGCGGCTTGCCGGCGAAGAAACAGGCATCGGAAATCAGATAGCGGGTTTCGAAATTGTCGGAACCGTCGAGCACCAGATCGTAGTCGTCGATCAGCGCCATCACGTTCCCCGCATTGAGACGCACCGCGTGCGGCTCGAACTGGACATGCGGATTGAGCGCGCGAACCGTCTCCGCGGCGCTGTCGACCTTGAGCCGGCCGATGTCAGGCGTGGTGTGGATGACCTGCCGCTGCAGATTGGAGAGCGAGACGATGTCGTCATCGACAGCGCCGAGCCGGCCGACACCGGCGGCGGCCAGATACATCAAGACAGGTGCGCCGAGCCCGCCGGCGCCGATCACCAGCACCGACGCCTGCTTCAGCGCGGCCTGCCCGGGGCCGCCGACGTCGCGCAGCACGATGTGGCGGGCATAGCGTTCGAGTTCGTCGGCCGTCAGCATGGTCGTACTATTTCCTTCTCCCGCACCTCGACTGTCAAACCAGAACGAGGAAAACCGGGATGCCCTGAACCGGGGTGCGGTTGTTGCCGACTAAGCAGATGTGCTTAATTGGCCGGACGTCAATGATCGCACTCTCCCTCTTCCGCCGGGATTTGTCATGAGATTGGTGCCTTCAGCAACATTGGTGATCGCGGCTTCGGTTTTTGTGGTCGCCGGGACCACCGCGCAGGCGCAGATGACGCCGCCTTCCACGGCCGGCACCAAGCCCAAGCCGGTCGCGACGGAGCCGATCCGCCCCGCGCTGCAGAAGCCGGAGGACACCGCCAAGGCGCTGGGACAGGCCGAGCGGCTGGCGCTGCAGTCGGACCTTGCCTGGGTCGGACAATATAACGGCGCCATCACCGGCGACGTCAGCGAGCGCATGGTCAATGCGATCAAGGAATTCCAGAAATCGCGCGGGGGCAAGCAGACCGGCGTGCTCAATCCGCAGGAGCGCGGTGCGCTCGCCGATACCGCGAGGAAAAAGCAGGAAAGCGTCGGCTGGAAGATCGCCACCGATCCCGGCACCGGCGTGCGGCTGGGAATTCCCACCAAGCTGGTGCCGGCGCAGGCCAGCGACGCCACCGGCACCAAATGGACCTCGCCGACCGGCACCATCCAGATTCAACTGGCGCGGCGCAAGGAGGCCAATCCGACCACCGCCAAGCTTGCCGAGCGCGAGAAGAAGGAACCGGGCCGCAACATCGATTACACCGTGGTCAAGCCCGACTTCTTCGTGCTGTCCGGCCTGCAGGGCCTGAAGAAGTTTTACATGCGCGGCACCTTCAAGGGAGACGAGGTTCGCATCCTCACCATCATGTACGACCAGGCGACCGAGAATACCGTGGAGCCGGTCGTGATCGCGATGTCGAGTGCGTTCAACGCGTTTCCGGCGGCGGCGCAAACCGCTGGGCCTCCGCCGCGCAAGACCGTCGAATACGGCACCGGTGTCGTCGTCGGTGACGACGGCGCGATCATCGCCGATCGCCAGATCACCGACGGTTGCCTTACGGTCGCAATCGCGGGCTTCGGCAATGCCGACCGCGTCGCCGAGAACAAGGAGCACGATCTCGCGCTGCTGCGCATCTATGGCGCACGCGGGCTGCAAGCGCTCAACCTCGCTAACGCCGCTACAAAAACGTCGCTCGATCTCACCGGCATTGCCGATCCGCAGAACCAGGGCGGCGGCGCTGCGGTCACCGGCGCCAAGGCTTCGGTAACCCAACTCGGCGGCGCCAGTGATGTCGCGCTGACGCCTGCCCCGGCACTCGGCTTTTCCGGCGCGCCGGCGCAGGATGGCGACGGCAGGTTTGCCGGCATCGCGCTGTTGAAACCGGTTCAGGTCGCGGGGACCACCAATGGCGTACCCGCGGCACAGGCGGTGCTGGTGACGAGCGATACGCTGCGCGATTTTCTGAAAGCCAATGGCGTTAGTGCGAGCGGCGGGACGACAGACGCCAAAGCGTCGGTCGTTCGTGTGATCTGCGTCAGGAAGTGAGCTGTCGTCACCTGCCTTGTGCGCAATTGCGCACTGGGGCAGGTGACCCAGTATTCAAGAGGCCGTGGTGATTGAGCCGAGAGGCCGCGGCGTACTGGATACCCGCCTTCGCGGGTATGACATCCTTTCGTGCGGCAAGAGCAAAGGTCTCAGCTCAATCCGAACCTCACGCCGGCACGCGCGAGCCCGCCGGCGATGCCAATCGGCGTTCCGTCCGCGCGCCAGCACGCTGCGCCCGACATCGTGCCGTCCGTGTGAAACTGGATCGCATTCATGCCGCCGGCAACCGTCGGCATCGGCTGCACCCTGTGACCCATCGCGACAAGTTTGGCGCGAACATGATCAGGCACCGCCAGTTCGACTTCGAGCGCATTG
The DNA here is from genome assembly GCF_001440395.1 of Bradyrhizobium jicamae. Taxonomy (GTDB): domain Bacteria; phylum Pseudomonadota; class Alphaproteobacteria; order Rhizobiales; family Xanthobacteraceae; genus Bradyrhizobium; species Bradyrhizobium jicamae. Next base: position 27,513 of record NZ_LLXZ01000138.1, read on the forward strand.
CCCTCGGTCCAGACCCGCGGCGCTTCGACCGCCTCCTGCAGGCTCATGCCGTGGTCGATCAGGTTGATCAGTGCCTGCATCGCACTTGGGAAGATCCGCTTTCCGCCGGGTAGGCCGAGCGCGTAAACGAGCTTGCCGTCGCGCAACGCCATGACAGGCGACATCGAGGTCGTCACGCGTTTGCCCGGCGCCAGCGACAGCGCATGGCCGGGGCGAGGATCGTAAAGGTTCATGTAGTTGTTCGGAATGGCGCCGAGCCCGGGAATCAGAATCTTGGCGCCGAACAGATTGTTGATGGTCTGCGTGGTCGCGACCACATTGCCGAACGCATCCGCCGCGGTCATGTGGGTGGTGTCGGCGCTTTCGAGCTGCGCGATACCGGCGCCCCACGCTTGCGCGCGGTTCGGATCGATCGCCCGGCGGCGTTCGTCGGCATAGGCCTTCGAGGTCAGCCGCTCGACCGGCACGTTGATGAATTCAGGATCGCCGCTGGCGGCAGCGCGGTCGGCGAAGGCGATCTTGAGCACCTCGGCAAGATAGTGGATGGTGTCAGCAGAGCCGAAGCCGAGCTTTGCAATATCATAGCCTTCGAGAATGTTGAGCATCTGCGCGATGTGCACGCCGGAGGCCGCGGGCGGCGGCGGCCCGAGAATTTGCCAGCCGCGATAATCGGCGCGGATCGGCTGGCGCTCGACGGTCTTGTAGCCCGTCAGGTCCTCGCGGGCGATGAAGCCGCCGTTCTTCTTCATGTAATCGACAAGGATATCGCCGAGCGGCCCGTGATACAGCGCCGCCTCGCCGTGCTGCGAGATGTAGCGCAGCGTCTCCGCATATTCCGACTGCACCACGCGCTCGCCAACTTTCAGCGGCATCCCGTTAGGCAAATAGATCGCCGAGATCCCCTTGTCCTTCAACATTTCCGCGGCACTGTCGGTGATGCATTCGTGCAAATATGGCGTCGCCGCATAGCCGCGTGCGGCATATTTGATGGCGGGCTGCATGACGTCGGCAAGGCCCATGGTGCCGAACCGCTGCAGCGTCTCGCACCAGGCTTTCAGCGAGCCCGGCACCGCGACGGCCTTCGGGCCGTTCAGATTCTCCTCGCCGACGGTATCGAACACATCATGCGCCGAACCGGGCTTCAAGGTGTAGGTATCGGGCCTCACCGCCAGCGGCACCGTGCTCTGGCCGTCGATGAAGCGGTGGCTGCCGTCGGCGAGCCTGACATGGGCCATGCCGCCGCCGATGATGCCGACCATCATCGGCTCGACCACCGTCAGCGCGAACAGGGTCGCGATCGCGGCATCGATGGCATTGCCGCCCGCCGCCAGCATTTCCGCGCCGGCGCTCGAGGCCAGCGGGTGATTGCTGACCACCATGCCGCGGCTGCCGGCCGCAGGCTGCTTCTGGCACTGAAAAGTGGTGGCTGCGCGATCCCGCCAATGACCCGTCATGCTGTTTTCCCGTTTCTTGTTGTGGTTTCACTGGGCATAAAATGCACCACGCGGCAGTATTTGCCCGGATGACCACCATTCCAGAATCGGGCATCATTGCAAGCTGACTGATTCGGACTACCGCGATCCCCTGACCTTTGGATCGGGCTGGGCACGTCTGAGAGAGCGCGTAACTTGGCGTCGCAGAATGCGGCGCAGCTCGTGTGCCGGAACCCAAATGCCAGAAAGCCATCCAGAGGACGTGAAATGCAGACGATCGTATTGGCCACCCAGAAGGGTGGCGCGGGGAAAAGCACGCTCGCCATCAGCCTTGCCCTTGCCGCCATCCGGGCCGGGCACAATGTCCGCCTGATCGAGACGGATACACAGGGCACCCTTTCGAACTGGAAGCGCCGCCGCCCCTATGCCGCGCCGATCGTCGAGCCGATCTACGCCGCCAGGGAGGTCGAACAGCGCCTGCAATCGCTCGGCCGCGAGGGCGTGACGGTAACGATCGTCGATACCGCGGGCGGGATCACTGCCGCGACCAATTCAGCGATCCGTTATGCCGACTTCTGCCTTATTCCGGCGCGCCCAAGCATCGCCGACATCGAGGCGACGGCTGCGACGCTCAGTGTCGTCAGGGCCTGGCGCAAGCCGTTCGCCTACGTCCTGAACCAGACGCCGATCCGGAGCGCGGCGCGCCTCGCCGGCGCGGAGAACCTGCTGGGCGATGAGGCCGCGCTCGACGCCGCCGATATTGTCGCCAGACCCGTCATCGTAATGCGCAACGATCACCAGGACGCGCTGATCGCCGGCCTGGCGGTCTGCGAACATGCACCAGGCGGCAAATCCGCCGAGGAAATCCGCGCTCTCTGGCAGTGGGTCGACGCGAGGCTGGGCAATGCGTCGACCGCCCGTGACGCGCCGATCGTCAAGGAGCTGGTGGAAACGCCCAAGATTCTTCCTGCAATGGCCGCGCTCCCGTCCGTCGCAAACGACAGCGCTCGCTTCCTGAGAGTCCTGGCTCGGACGTGATACCCCCTGCCGCCGCCAAAGTTCGGCGAGCCAAGGCGAAAGCAATCCAGCCACCAGCCCCGCTGGATTGCTTCGCTTTGCTATCGATGCCGACGCAGCCAGTTTTCCCGCGACACGCGCCATTTTTCGGCGAGCGTCTGGCCGTCGTGATGGGCAAGCTCGACATAGCCGATGAACTCGGCGCCGGTCTTCTGCTTGACCCGGCGTGACGCCGCGTTGGTGGCCGCATTGCAGGCGTAGAAGCTCTCGATCCCGAGCGTGCGGAAGGCAAAATCGTTTACCGCCGAGACGGCTTCGCTCATCAAGCCCTGATTCCAATAGCGCTCGGCGAGCCAGAAACCCCGGTTGCCCTTCACATTGTCCGACCTCGGACGAAAGCGGATATTCCCGACCGCCTCGCCATCGCCGCCGCGCAGCACCAGCATCCAATTATAGATCTCTTCCCCTGCGGCGACCCTTTCCAGTTCCCGCGTAACGAAGGTCACCGCGCCGTCTTCCGGATACGGCCAGGGAACGACCTGCGCGAGATGCTGGATGATGTTCCAGTTGTTGAAATGGCGCTGGATCGCCGGCGCATCCGACATCGCGAGCGGCCGCAGGATCAAGCGCTTGGTTTCGAGCGTCGGAGTGACGGTCATTTCTGACATTTCGGGCACCAGAAAGTGGAGCGGCCATTCTGCACGAAACGCCGCACAATGCCGCCGCAGTTCTTCGTCTGACACTTCTCGCCCTCGCGGTCATAGACCTGGAACGAGTGCTGGAAGTAGCCGAGCTCGCCCGAGGTCAGGCGATGATCGCTGATCGAGGAGCCGCCGGCCTTGATCGCCTGATTCAGCACCGAATGAATCGCATTCACCAGCCGCACGGCGTGATCGGTCGGTTCGCCCCCGGCAACGCCCTTGCGTTGTCCGGCTTTCGTCGCCAGCGTCGCAGCCAATCGGCGCGGTGACAGATGCGACCGGTACAGCGCTTCGCAGACATAGATATTGCCGAGGCCGGCGACCACGCGCTGGTCGAGCAGCGCGGCCTTCAGGCTGGTCTTCTTGTTGGCGCAGGATGCCGCCAGCATCGCAGCGTCGAATTCGTTGCCGAGCGGCTCCGGTCCGAGATCCTTCAACAGCGGTTCGTCCTCCAGCGCGTTGCGGGCGATGATCTTCATGTAGCCGAAGCGGCGCGGATCGTTGAACACGATAGCGGCACCCGATGACATGTGGAACACCACGTGATCATGTGCGCGGTCCTCGCTGCGCGGATGGTGGAATTGGCCGGGCGCGCTGTCGTTGACGCCGTCCAGCACCCGGAACGAGCCGGACATGCCCAGATGCATCAGCAGGACATCACCGGAGCCGAGATCCGCCATCAGGTATTTGGCGCGGCGGCCGAGGCCGGTCACGGTCTGGCCCTCCAGCCGCGCGATAAAATCTTTTTGAAAGGGAAAGCGGAGATCCTTCCGGCGGGCTTCCGCCTTGAGGATTTTCGACCCCTCCATGGCGGGCTGAAGGCCGCGGCGGACGGTCTCAACTTCAGGCAATTCGGGCATACAGGCATTCACCTTATGGAGGTGACGTGATAGCGCCATTGCGGCCGGCGCGCTATGGTTGGCCTATGGAGTAAAGTTGATGGATCGGCCGGATCAAACCACCCATTTTGGCTTCAGGGACGTGCCCTTGGGGGACAAGCAGACGCTGGTGAACGACGTTTTTCACAGCGTGGCACGGCGTTACGACCTGATGAACGATCTGATGTCGGCGGGCCTGCACCGGGTCTGGAAAGACATCATGATTATGGCGCTCAACCCGCCGAAGAACGACGCGCCGTTTGCGCTGCTCGATGTCGCCGGCGGCACCGGCGATATCGCCTTCCGCGCGGCCGATGCGGCAGGCCTGGGCTTCCACGCCACCGTCTGCGACATCAACACCGACATGCTCGAGGTCGGCCGCAACCGCGCGCTGGCGCGCCACCTCGACCATCAGATTTCCTTTGTCGAGGGCAATGCCGAGACACTGGCGTTTCCCGATCGCGCCTTCGACGCCTACACCATCGCCTTCGGCATCCGCAACGTACCGCGGATCGATGCGGCGCTGCGCGAGGCCTATCGCGTGCTGCGGCCGGGCAGCCGATTCCTGTGCCTGGAATTCTCCACCGTCGACGTTCCCGGGCTCGATTGGTTGTACGACCAGTTCTCGTTCAAGGTGATCCCGCCGCTCGGCCGCGCCGTAACGGGCGACGCGGAGTCTTATCAATATCTCGTCGAATCGATCCGGAAATTTCCCCGGCCCAATCAATTTGCCGAGATGATCCGCGCCGCCGGCTTTGCCCGGGTGAAGTGGGAAAGCCTCTCCGGCGGCATCGTGGCTTTGCATTCGGGCTGGCGTTTGTGATTTCTGCAGCGCCCCACATCGCGCGGCTCGTCCGTGCCGCCTACGTGTTCGCGCGCGAAGGCGTGTTCGGCGTGGTCGATCCGAGCCTGGTGCCGCCGCCCGGGCAACTCGCGCTGCGCCTGGCGCGGCTGATCGAGCGGCCCGGCGTCAAAGTCGGTCCGCGGCTGTCGCGTGCGCTGACGCGGCTCGGCCCCGCCTATCTCAAGCTCGGACAGTTTCTGGCGACGCGCCCCGACGTGGTCGGCGTCGCGATGGCGCGCGATCTGGAAAGCCTGCAGGACCGGCTGCCGCCGTTTGCGCAAACCGAAGCCGAGGCGGTGATCGCCGCATCGCTGGAACGCCCTGTGGCGCAGGCATTTATCAGCCTCGGACCCCCGGTCGCCGCCGCCTCGATCGCCCAGGTGCATCGCGGCGAAGTGGAGCGCGACGGCGTGCGCCAGCCGGTCGCCGTAAAAGTTCTCCGTCCCAATGTCGCCTCGCGTTTCCGCCGCGATCTCGCTGACTTCTTCTTCGTCGCGCACAATGCGGAGGCGCATTCGGCTGAAGCACGGCGGCTGCGGCTGATCGAAGTCATCAACACGATGTCGCGCTCGGTCGCGATGGAGATGGATCTGCGGCTGGAGGCAGCCGCGCTGTCCGAGATGGCGGAGAACACGCGCGACGATCCGGATTTCCGCGTGCCTGTCGTCGACTGGGACCGCACCACCCACAACGTGCTGACGATGGAGTGGATCGACGGCATTGCGCTCAACGATCACGCGCGCCTTGAAGCCGCGCAGGTCGATCTGCCCGACCTCGGCCGCAAGGTGATCCAGAGTTTCCTGCGCCACGCGCTTCGCGACGGCTTCTTTCATGCCGACATGCATCCCGGCAACCTGTTTCTCGACAATGCCGGCCGGCTGGTTGCGGTCGATTTCGGCATCATGGGCCGGCTCGGGATGAAGGAGCGGCGCTTCCTTGCCGAAATCCTGCTCGGCTTCATCACGCGCGACTATCGTCGCGTCGCGGAAGTGCATTTCGAAGCCGGTTACGTGCCGGGCCATCACTCGGTGGAGAATTTCGCGCAGGCCATCCGCGCCATCGGCGAGCCGATCCACAATCGCACCGCCGAAGAAATCTCGATGGCGAAGCTGCTGACGCTTCTGCTCGAAGTCACCGGCCTGTTCGACATGCAGACCCGGCCCGAACTGATCCTGCTGCAAAAGACCATGGTGGTGGTCGAAGGGGTCGCGCGCGGCTTCGATCCCAAACTCGATATCTGGAAGGTCGCCGATCCCGTGGTGCGCGAATGGATCGAGCGCAATCTCGGTCCGCTCGGCCGGGTTCAGGGCGCGCTATCAGGCGCCGGCGAACTCGGCCGCGTCATGACGGGGCTGCCCGCAATCGCCTCGCGGGCGGTTGCCGTGCTCGAGAACATGGAGAAGATGACCCGCGAGGGCATGACGCTGTCGCCGGAGACGATCGCCGCCCTGGGCCGCGCCGAGGGCCGCAAGAGCCGCTGGCGGACGGTGGCACTCTGGATCATCGCCGCGACCTTTATCGGGATCTTGATCGCCATACGGCAGCTTTGATTGCAATGCTAGCACAATGTGCTAGCATTGACTGCATATCTCCGCTGGAGGCCCGCCGATGGCCAGCCTGACCATTCGAAAACTCGACGAGCACGTCAAAACCTATCTGCGGCTTCGATCGGCAACGAACGGCCGCTCCGTCGAAGAGGAGGTTCGGGTCATCCTGGGAGAACTCATCCAGGGGCGCCCCGAACTACCAGGCGCCTCCATCTCCTCCGCCGAAGCTCCCGCACAGGCCCCGCGCCCAGTCAGCACCTCTAGCGCGCGGAATGTCACCCTGATCATCGGCGGCGGCATCGCCGCCTTTAAATCGCTGGAGCTGATCCGGCGGCTGAAGGAGCGGCACATCGACGTTCGCTGCGTGCTGACGAAAGCGGCCCAGCAATTCGTCACGCCGCTTTCGGCGAGCGCGTTGTCGCATGAGCGTGTCTATACCGACCTGTTCGACCCCGGCAGCGAATTCGACGCCGGTCACATCCGCCTGGCGCGCGAATGCGATTTGATCATCGTGGCTCCGGCGACCGCGGACCTGATGGCGAAGATGGCGCAGGGCCACGCCGACGATCTCGCCAGCGCAATCCTCCTGGCGGCCGACCGGCCGATCCTGCTGGCGCCCGCGATGAATCCGCTAATGTGGAACAATGCCGCCACTCGCCGCAACGTGCTGCAGCTCCGCCGCGACGGCGTCCAGATGATCGGCCCCAATGCCGGCGAGATGGCTGAATCCAATGAGGCCGGCGTCGGGCGGATGTCGGAGGCCGTCGAGATCGCGGCCGCCGCCGTCGACATCCTGCGCCCGCCGCAACCGCGCCCGCTCGCCGGCAAGCGCGTGCTGATCACCGCAGGCCCGACGCATGAGCCGATCGATCCCGTGCGCTATATCGCCAACCGCTCCTCCGGCAAGCAGGGGTTTGCCATTGCCGTCGCAGCGCAAGCGGCCGGCGCCGACGTCACGCTGGTCTCCGGTCCGGTGGATTTGCACGATCCCGCCGGCGTCACCGTGATCCGAGTGGAATCGGCGCGCGACATGCTGCATCGGGTGCAGGCCGCATTGCCGGCCGACATCGCGATCTTCGCAGCTGCCGTCGCCGACTGGCGCGTCGCCAATGAGGGCGAGCAGAAACTGAAGAAAACCTCCGCCGGCATGCCGCCGCTTCAGCTGGTCGAAAACCCCGACATTCTCGCGACGATCTCGAAGCTCACGGACAAGCGGCCGCCGCTGGTGATCGGCTTCGCCGCCGAGACCGAGCATCTGATCGACAACGCCAAGGCCAAGATCGCGCGCAAGGGCTGCGACTGGATCGTCGCCAACGACGTTTCGCCCGCAACCGGCGTAATGGGCGGCGACCGCAACACCGTCCATCTGCTGACGCGCGACGGCGACGATATCGGTGTCGAGTCCTGGCCTGTCATGACCAAGGAACAAGTTGCCACCGAACTGGTGGCGAAGATTGCGAAAAGCGTGGAGAAGAATTCGTGAGCGCAACGGTGAAGGTCGACATCCGCCAATTGCCGCACGGCGATGGTCTCGCCCTTCCGGCCTATCAGAGCGCCGATGCCGCGGGGCTCGACCTGCTCGCGGCGGTGCCGGCGGATGCGCCGCTGATTCTTTCGCCCGGGAAATTCGCGATGGTGCCGACCGCGCTGACGATCGCGCTGCCCTCAGGCTATGAGGCGCAGGTGCGGCCACGTTCCGGGCTTGCCGCCAAGCATGGCGTCACGGTGCTGAATTCACCTGGTACTGTGGATGCGGATTATCGCGGCGAGATCAACGTGCTTCTGATCAACCATGGCGACGCGCCGTTTCCGATCAAGCGCGGCGAGCGCATCGCACAGATGGTGATCGCGCCGGTGGTGCAGGCGGAACTGGTTCCGGTGGCGTCGCTCTCGACGACCGATCGCGGCAGTGGCGGTTTCGGGTCGACCGGGCGATGATTTGCGTCGATAAACACGGCTGAAATTGGTGATCCTCTGATTTCTACACAGGCCGGATTCACGTTCACGGTCTGGACTCTTACCCCCTGAGTCGCGTTTGGGGGATACTCTCAGTTGATTCGTGCACGGCGGGGGTAGCGCCGGGCCTGCAGTCGTGCGTTTTTGGGGCAAATAATGTCGGGCGTAGTCGCGGCGATGCGTCGAACCCTGCTGTCGTGCACCTCACTGGCGCGCCACGGCACGATCGCGCTTGCCATCGCTCTCCCCGCGTTGTCTAAACCCGCGTTCGCCGCCGATTTGACTATCACACAGGCAATTTCCGCCTTGTTCGACCTCAATCACCAGGAATTCGCGGCGCTGACAACGGCGCTGTCGCTGCTCGGTTTCACCGTGGTGGCGGCAATCCTCTTGATGCGCACGCGCATCCGGGCCACCCGAACGGAACTCAGCCTGCGCTCCGACATCGCCGACCTGCAGGTGCAGGCTGACCGGCTGCGTGCGCTTCTGTTCGCCGAGCCCCAGGTTCTCATCTCCTGGGCGGCGGGCGACAACCGGCCGCAGATCAGTGGCGATACCTCGCTTCTGGTCTCGCAGGACGCGCTGACGAACTCGCCACAACGTATCCTCGCCTTCGGAACCTGGCTGCCGCCGGAACCCGCGCTGCAGATGGACCATGCGGTCGACTTGCTGTGCGAAGCCGGCGAAGGTTTTCTGCTCAACCTCTCCCCCTCGAACGGCCGCGCCATCGAAGCGATGGGCCGCGCCATCGGCGGGCAAGCCATTGTGCGGATTCGCGAACTCGGCGGCCTGCGTCGCGACTTGGCCGAAGCCAATCTCCGCTACAGAGCGCTGCTGGAGGAGACCGATCTGTTGCGCGACTTCGCCGCCGCGGCGCCCTGGCCGATCTGGGCCAAGAGCACCGAGGGCAATCTGCGTTACGCCAATACGGCCTATGTCCGCGCCACCGAGGGTGCAAGCCTTGCAGACGCGATCCACCGCAACCTCGAACTGCTGGAGAACGACCAGCGCGTCGAGATGGGCAAGGTGCTGAACGACAATTCCAGCTTCAGCGCGCGGCTGCCGATCGTGGTCGGCGGCGAGCGGCGCATCTATGACGTTCAGGCACTCAGGCTCGGTGGCGGCAGCGCCGGCATCGCCATCGACGCCAGCGAGGCGACCGCGTTGCGCGACGCCATGGAGCGGATGGCGGAAGCGCATCGCCGTACCCTCGACCAGTTGTCGTCAGGCGTTGCCGTGTTCGACGGCCAGCGGCGGCTGGCCTTCTACAACGAATCCTACCGGCGGCTGTGGGGGCTCGATCAAGCCTTCCTCGATTCCAACCCCGACGATTCCAGCGTGCTCGACCGCTTGCGCGCGACGCGCAAACTGCCCGAACAGCCCGACTTCCGCGCCTGGAAGGCCAAGCTGCACGAAGCCTATCGCGCCGTCGAGCCGGCGACCTACAGCTGGTTCCTGCCCGACGGCCGGGCGCTGAGCGTCGTCACCACGCCGAACCTCGAAGGCGGCGTCACCTATCTGTTCGACAATGTCACCGAAAGCCTCGACCTTGCACGCCGCTACGACCGGCTGACGCGGGTCCAGCATGAAACGCTCGACAATCTTGCCGAGGCGGTCGCGGTGTTCGGCAGCAACGGCCGCGTCGAGCTGTTCAATCCCGCTTTCGCCAGGATGTGGAAGCTGTCGGCGGAATCGCTGAAGGAGCAGCCCCACATCGAGACCGTGGAAGCCTGGTGCAAGCCGCTGTTCGACGACGCGCTGACCTGGCGGGCGCTGCGTGAGGCGATCACGGGAATCGAGAACCGGGCACAGGTGGCGCTGAAGCTCGAGCGCAAGGACGGCAGCGTGCTGGATTGCATGACCATGCCGCTGCCGGACGGCGCAACGCTGCTGACCTTCCAGGACATCACCGACACAGAAAACGTCGAGCGGGCGCTGCGCGAACGCAACGAGGCGCTGGAAGCCGCCGACCAGATGAAGGTCGATTTCGTCCACCACGTGTCCTATGAGCTGCGCGCGCCGCTGACCACCATCATCGGCTTCGCGCATTTCCTCAGCGATCCCTCGACCGGCCCGCTGACGCCGAAGCAGGCCGAATATCTCGACTACGTCACCAAATCGACCAACGCCCTGCTGGCGCTCACCAACAACATTCTCGATCTCGCCACCATCGATGCCGGCGCCATGAAGCTCGAGCTCGGCCCGGTCAATATCGAAAAGGCGATCCAGGCTGCCGCCGAAGGCATTCAGGACCGGCTGGCGACCGACCGCATCGAACTCAAGGTCGATATCGATCCCAATATCGGCAACTTCACCGGCGACGAGCGGCGCGTGGTGCAGGTGCTCTATAACCTGCTCGCCAACGCCGTCGGATTCTCGCCGCACGATGCTGCTGTTATCATCAGCGCGCGGCGAACCGAGCATCGCGTGATCTTCACCGTCAGCGACTCCGGCCCCGGCATTCCGGCCGATGTGAAGGACAAGGTGTTCGACTGGTTCGAGAGCCACTCGCACGGTTCGCGGCACCGCGGCGCCGGGCTCGGCCTGTCGCTGGTGCGTTCCTTCGTCGAACTGCATGGCGGCAAGGTGCGCGTCGATTCGGTGGTCGGCAAGGGCACGACGGTCACCTGCGACTTCCCGGTCGACCAGAACGCGCACCGCAACGCCGCCGAATGACCGCCCCGACCACATTCACGGCGGCGCTGGCAAACGAAGCCGCGACGGCGTATCTGATGGCCGACCTTGCGCTGCTGGTCGGCCCGGGCGACGTCATCACGCTGTCGGGCGATCTCGGCGCGGGGAAGACGGCCGCCGCACGCGCCATGATCCGCTATCTCGCCGACGATCCCGCGCTGGAAGTGCCAAGCCCGACATTCACGCTGGCGCAGAACTACGACGTGCCGTTTCCGATCGTGCACGCCGATCTCTACCGCATCAACGATGCGAGCGAACTGGAGGAAATCGGATTGTCGCCATTGCCCGAGGGCACGCTGGCGCTGATCGAATGGCCGGAGCGCGCCCCGGATGCGCTGCCCGAAGACCGCATCGACATCGCCTTCAGCCATCGTCCGGCGCTCGGCTCCGCCGCGCGCGCCGCCGAGATCACCGGCCATGGCAAGGCGGCGGCGCAGGTGGCGCGGCTGAAGGCTTTGCGAATATTTCTCGAAGACGCCGGCGTTCTGAATGCCGCGCGCGCGCGCATGCCCGGCGACGCCTCGACGCGTTCCTACGCACGTCTGATCGACAAGGACGGCACGTCGATCCTGATGAATTCGCCGCGCCGCCCGGACGGCCCGGCGATCTATGGCGGGAAATCCTACAGCGCGGCCGTTCATCTCGCCGAGGACGTCAAGCCGTTCGTCGCGATCGACAACGGCCTGCGCGCGCACGGCTTCTCGGCGCCCGCGATCCGCCATGCCGATCTCGATTCCGGCTTCCTGATCACCGAGGATTTCGGCAGCGCCGGCATCATCGAAGGCGATCCGCCACGGCCGATCACCGAGCGCTATGAAACTGCGACCGACATGTTGGCGGAGTTGCACCGCAAACCGCTGCCCGAAGCGACACCGCTGGCACCGCAGGTTTCCTACGACATTCCGCGCTACGATATCGACGCGTGGCTGGTCGAGATCGGCTTGATGCTCGAATGGTATCTGCCGGATCGCGGTGCTGAGGTGAGCCAGGAACAGCGCGAGCAGTTCGTCGCGATGTGGCGAGCGCTGCTGGAAAAGCCGGCGGCCGCGCCGCGCACCTGGGTGATGCGCGACTTTCATTCGCCCAACATCATCTGGCTCGGCGAACGCACCGGGATCTTGCGCGTCGGCATCATCGACTTCCAGGACGCGGTGCTGGGTCCCGCCGCCTACGATCTGGTGTCGCTGCTGCAGGACGCCCGGCTCGACATTCCGGAACAACTCGAGCTGTCGCTCCTGACCCGCTACATCAAGGCGCGGCGCGCGACGGACAGCCAGTTCGATCCGGCGAGCTTTGCCGAGCTTTACGCCATCATGTCAGCGCAGCGGAATACGCGCCTGCTCGGCACCTTCGCCCGCCTCAATCGGCGCGACGGCAAGCCGCAATATCTGCGCCACCAGCCGCGGATCTGGACCTACCTGAACCGCTCGCTGGCGCATCCGGCATTGGCGGCGTTTCGCGAATGGTATGCCGCCAACGTGCCGCCGCCTCTCGCCTGATTTACCTCCTGTTAGCCAACCCGCCTTTAATCTGGAAGCTGCCATGCCGTGCAGACATGGCGTAAGCCGATTTTGAAACGGGAAGACAGCAATGGCGGGAGCGGAACGGCGCCGGGGAGATCGAGTCGTATTCGAGCGCGGCTTTGCGGCGCACATGATGGGAATCGACGGCACCTGGCGACGCGATTGCGTGATGGAAGACGTCTCCGAGACCGGCGCCAAGCTGACGGTCGAAGGTTCGGTCGAGGGCCTGCACCTGAAGGAATTCTTCCTGCTGCTGTCGTCCACCGGACTGGCCTATCGGCGCTGCGAACTGGCTTGGGTCAATGGCGACCAGATCGGCGTCAATTTCCTGAAGCAGGGCGACAAGAAAAAGAAGGCGGCCAAGCGCGGCACCGAGGACGCCGAAGCCTGAGTTTGGATCGCGCCGGCGGCCGTCGTACGGTCGTCATATCCGGCCACTAAGGCCTCATGGTTGCTGGTTCAAGCTACTCGCCGTGGTATGATCCGCGGCGCAATTTGATGGTTCGAGAAACTCCAGAAATGTCCGTTACGCCCACCAAAGCCATGGTCCTTGCCGCCGGTCTCGGCCTGCGCATGCGCCCCTTGACCGACCACATGCCAAAGCCGCTGGTGAGCGTTGCCGGCCAGCCATTGCTCGATCACGTGCTGGACAAGCTCGCTGGTGCCGGTGTCGCCGAGGCCGTGGTCAACGTGCATTACCTGCCCGACCAGATCATCCAGCACACGGCAAGTCGCAAGCGGCCCCGCATCATCATTTCCGACGAACGCGACCAGGTGCTCGGCACCGGCGGCGCGGTGGTGAAGGCGCTGCCGCTGCTCGGCACGGAGCCGTTCTTCCACCTCAACGCCGACACGATGTGGATCGACGGCGTGCGACCCAACCTGGAGCGACTCGCCGAAACCTTCGATCCTGATCGCATGGACATCCTGCTGTTGATGGCGCCGACCACCAGCAGCATCGGCTATGGCGGCCGCGGCGACTATGCCATGCTGCCGGACGGCGCGCTGCGCAAGCGGCGCGAGCATCAGGTGGTGCCGTTCGTCTATGCCGGCGCGGCGATCATGTCGCCGTCGCTGTTTGCCGATGCGCCCAAAGGCGAGTTTTCACTAACCAAAATGTTCGACCGCGCCAACGAGCAGGAGCGGCTGTTCGGCCTGCGGCTCGACGGCGTCTGGATGCATGTCGGAACCCCCGACGCGGTACAGGCCGCGGAAGAGGCGTTTCTGGAAAGCGTGGCGTAGCCGCATTCCGTGGTTTCGTAGGGTGGGCAAAGGCGCATTTGCGCCGTGCCCACCATCCATCCCAAATCCCGATGGAAATGGTGGGCACGCTGCGCTTTGCCCACCCTACGCACCGGCTCCGCCGCGCTCAGACAAAAAATCCCGAAAACAACCCCATGCAAAGTAGAGTGGGGCCCGGACTGCTTTGGCAGTGAGTAGCGGGGACGCCGCCCTCGCCCGCATGACCTCTCCCTCATCGCTCCCTATATTGGCGACTGACCCCGAATCAGGCAGCCCATGCGCGTTTTCAGCGTTCCCGTCTCCGTACCTCTCCTGCGCACCGTCATCGCGGCGCTGGTCGACGGCCGGCTGGTTGAGGGATTCGAGGCGCGCAAGGATCCGCTCAACCTCGCGCGCGCGACGCTCTATCTGCCGACCCGGCGTGCCCTGCGGCTGGCGCGCGAAATCTTTCTCGATGAGCTGAAGACCGATGCCGCGATCCTGCCGCGCATCGTGGCGCTCGGCGATATCGACGAGGACGAACTGGCGTTTTCCGAAGGCTCCGAGCAATTCAGCGGCGTGGCGCCGCTCGACATTCCGCCACGACTCGGCGAGCTGGAACGACGGCTGACGCTGGCGCATCTGGTGGCGGCATGGGCGAAGAGCCCGGTGTCGGCGCCGCTCGTGGTCGGCGGCCCGGCCTCGACGCTGGCGCTGGCCGGCGATCTGGCGCGGCTGATGGATGACATGGTGACGCGCGTCGTTGCCTGGGAAGCGCTGGATAAACTGGTGCCCGACCAGTTCGACAAATACTGGCAGCACTCGCTGGAATTCCTGCGCATCGCGCGCCAGGCGTGGCCGGAGCATTTGAGGGAAATCGGCCGGATCGAACCGGCCGAACGGCGCGATCGCCTGATCGAGGCAGAAGCTGGGCGCCTGACCGCGCATCACGAGGGACCGGTAGTTGCGGCAGGCTCGACCGGTTCGATGCCGGCCACCGCAAAGTTCCTCAACGCCGTCGCCCGCCTGAAGCAGGGCGCGGTGGTGCTGCCGGGGCTCGACACTGATCTGGACGAAGAAGCCTGGCAGACGATCGGCGGCATCAGGGACGCGCAGGGCAAGTTCACCACGCAGCCCTCCTCGAACCATCCGCAATTCGCGATGCAGGGATTGCTGGACCGCTTCGGCATCAGGCGTAGCGACGTTGAAATCCTCGGCACGCCAGCACCGCATGGCCGCGAAGTCCTGATGTCGGAGACGATGCGGCCCTCCACGGCGACCGAGCAATGGCATGACCGCCTGGCGCAGCCGGATGTTGCCGCGAAGATCGCCGTCGGCATGACGAAACTCGCGGTGGTCGAAGCGCCCAGCTCGGAGATGGAGGCGCTGGCGATTGCGGTGGCGATGCGCGAGGCGCGGCATCTCGACAAATCGGCGGCGCTGGTGACGCCGGATCGCGCGCTGGCGCGGCGGGTGATGGCGGCGCTGCGGCGCTGGAATCTCGAATTCGACGATTCCGGTGGCGACGCGCTGATGGATACGCCGAGCGGCATTTTTGCCCGCCTCGCCGCGGAAGCCGCTGCCAGGGGATTGGAGCCGCCGACGCTGCTGGCACTGCTGAAGCATCCGTTGTTTCGGCTCGGCGGTGCGTCCGGCGCGTTCAGGCATGTCATCGAGGTGCTCGAACTGGCACTGCTGCGCGGTACCCGACCGCAAGCGGGAACGAGCGGCCTTGCGCGCGACTTCGACCGCTTCCGCGTCGAACTCGGAAAACTCCGGCGCAAGGAGACGTCTTCGCTTCATGCCGCCGAGCCGCGCGCAAAATTGAAGGATGGTGAACTCGACCAAGCGCAGGCACTGATCGCATCGTTGCAGAAAGCGCTGGCGCCGCTGGAAGTCATGGGCTCGTCAAAGCCGTACGATTTCGCCGAGCTGGCGGTGCGCCATCGCGAGATCCTGATTGCGCTGTCGTCAGATCATAACGGCGTCGCCGTCGCCTTCGAGGAAGCGCAGGGCTCGGCACTATCGGCGGCGTTCGACGACCTGCTCGCCGAGGAGAAGCCGAGCGGCCTGATGGTCCAGCTCGGCGATTACCCCGAAGTGTTCCAGACCGCCTATGCCGACCGCATGGTGCGGCGGCCGGAATCCGCGAACGCGCAGTTGCAGATCTACGGCCAGCTCGAAGCGCGCCTCACCGAGTCCGACCGCGTCATCCTCGGCGGGCTGGTCGAAGGCGTGTGGCCGCCGGCGCCGCGGGTCGATCCGTGGCTCAGCCGGCCGATGCGCCACGAGCTTGGCCTCGACCTGCCGGAGCGGCGCATCGGCCTCTCCGCGCACGACTTCGCGCAATTGTTGGGAACGGATGATGTGATCCTGACCCATTCGGCCAAG
Organism: Bradyrhizobium jicamae; assembly: GCF_001440395.1. GTDB lineage: Bacteria > Pseudomonadota > Alphaproteobacteria > Rhizobiales > Xanthobacteraceae > Bradyrhizobium > Bradyrhizobium jicamae. Next base: position 43,718 of record NZ_LLXZ01000138.1, read on the forward strand.
GTCGGCGGCGCGCCGGCGGTCGCCTCGCGCTTCCTGCACCGGCTGGAAGCGGTGGCGGGCGAGGCGCGCTGGGACGAGGCCAAAAGCGCCGGCGAAAATTACGTGCGCTTCGCCGCCGAGCTGGATCAACCCGACGCGATCGAACCGATCGCGCAACCCGCGCCGAAACCGCCGGTCGAGACGCGGCCGACAAAACTGTCGGTCACGGCGATCGAGGACTGGCTGCGTGATCCCTATACGATCTACGCGAAACATATTCTGCGGCTCGATCCGCTCGACCCCGTCGACATGCCGCTGTCGGCGGCCGATCGAGGCTCGGCGATCCATGACGCGCTCAGCGAGTTCACGCAGAAATTTGCCGACGCCCTGCCCGCGCAGCCCGCGCTGGTGCTGCGCGGCATCGGCGAGAAATTCTTCGCACCATTGATGGAGCGTCCCGAGGCGCGGGCGCTGTGGTGGCCGCGGTTTCAGCGCATCGCCAACTGGTTTGCGGATTGGGAAGAGGCGCGGCGCAACGAGATCGAGAAAATCGCCGCCGAGATCAAGGGCGAGATCAAGATCCCGCTCGACAACGAACGCATCTTCACGCTGTCGGCGCGCGCCGACCGGATCGAGCAGCGCCATGACGGCAGCTTTGCGATCCTCGATTACAAGACCGGCCAGCCGCCGACCGGCAAGCAGGTGCGGATGGGCTTGTCCCCGCAACTGACACTGGAGGCGGCGATCCTGCGCGAGGGTGGCTTTGAGAACATCCACGCCGGCTCCTCCGTCGGCGAACTCGTCTATGTCCGCCTCAGCGGCAATAATCCGCCCGGCGAGCAGCGCTCGCTGGAACTGAAGATCAGAAGCAACGATACGCCGCAGCCGCCGGACAAGGCGGCCGACTACGCCCGCGAGCAGCTTGAAGCGCTGATCCGCAAATTCGAGAACGTGGAAACCGCCTACACCTCGCTGAACCTGTCGATGTGGTCGAACCGCTACGGCGCCTATGACGATCTCGCCCGCATCAAGGAATGGTCGGCGGCCGGCGGACTGGGGATCGAGGAATGGTGAAGGCTGCCCGTATCATTCCTCCCAAAGTGCGCGACACGCAGGCACGCGCGTCCGATCCGACGGCGTCCTCGTTCGTCTCGGCCAATGCCGGATCTGGCAAGACGCATGTGCTGGTGCAGCGCGTGATCCGGCTGCTGCTCAGCGACGTGCCGCCGGAGAAAATCCTCTGCATCACGTTTACAAAAGCCGCCGCCGCCAACATGGCCGAGCGCGTGTTCACCACGCTGGGGCATTGGGTGACGCTCGACGACGACGCGCTGGATGCGGCGATCCGCGAGGCAGGCATCGCCCATCCCGGCGCACGCCTGCGCAAATCGGCGCGCAAACTGTTCGCCTGCGCGCTGGAGACGCCGGGCGGACTGAAGGTACAGACCATCCACGCGCTGTGCACACGGCTGCTGCAGCAGTTCCCGTTCGAGGCCAACGTGCCGGCGCGCTTCGCCGTGCTCGACGACCGCGACCAGAACGAGATGATGGAACGCGCCAATCTCGCGGTTTTCCTCGAAGCGTCACGCAATCCCGACAGCGCCACCGGGCGTGCGCTGATGACGGCGATGGCGAGCGCCGCCGACGTCACCTTCAAGGACGTCGTGCGCGAGGCCTGTCTCAGCCGCGATCATTTCATGGCCTGGACGGACGCCGCCGGCAGCGCGCATGCGGCGGCAGCGCAGATTTCGGCCGCGCTCGGTGTTGATCCCGACGATCGCATCGAGGATGTCGAGCGTGAGATATTGGATGGGCCGAACCTGCCGCGGTCGCTCTGGCCGGAAATCGCGTCTGCCCTGGATAACGGAAGCAAAACCGATCAAGGCCAGGCAGCACAGCTTCGCGCCGCGTTGATGTTTTCCGGCGCGGCCCAGGTGGAGGAGTATCTCTGCGTATTCCTCACCGACTCCGATCGCACGCCGCGCAAATCGGTGGTGACGAAGAATTTTGCGCGGGACAATCCCGCCGTTGGACGTCTGTTCGAAGCTGAAGCCCGTCGCCTCGGCCCGCTGATCGAACGCCGCCGCGCGGTGGTGGCGCGCGACCGCACCGAGGCCCTGCTCTATATCGCGACCGCGGCGGCGGCGAACTATCGCCGCGAGAAGCAGGAGCGCGGCCTGCTCGACTATGACGACCTGATCGACAAGACGCTGGCCATGCTCGATCGCGTCTCCTCCGGCTGGGTGCATTACAAGCTCGACCGCGGCGTCGATCACGTGCTGATCGACGAAGCGCAGGATACGAGCCCGCGGCAATGGGACATCGTCGCCCACATCATCTCCGAATTCACTTCCGGAGCGGGCGCGCGCGACGGCGTGGTGCGGACGGTGTTCGCAGTCGGCGACGAGAAGCAATCGATCTTTTCATTCCAGGGCGCGGCCCCGCGCGAATTCGACCTGCGCCGCCGCGCGCTGCAGCGGAAGTTCGAGGGTGCCGGGCTGAAGTTCGATCCGGTGTCGTTTACCTATTCGTTCCGTTCGGGGCCGGCGATCCTGCATGCGGTCGATCAGGTCTTTCGCGAGCAGGATATTTTTCGCAGCATTCACGCGGTCGATATCGGCAATCCGATTCATCACGCGCTCTCCGACGCAGGGCCCAGCCAGATCGATCTCTGGGAACTCGCGGAGGCCGACGACCGGCAGGATATCGAGGGCTGGCGCGCGCCGTTCGACGGCGTCGCCGCGACCAGCCCCGAAGTGAAGCTGGCCCGGCGCATTCAGGCCGAGATCAAGACGCTGGTGGCGAGCCGCGCGACGACCGGCAGCAAAGGCGACCGCCGGCCGCTGCGCTATGGCGACGTGCTGGTGCTGGTGCGCCGGCGCGGCAACGCATTCGACGCGGTGATCCAGGCGCTCAAGCACGCCGGCATCCCGGTCGCCGGCGCCGACCGCCTCAAGCTGACCGAGCACATCGCGATCATCGACCTGATGAACCTCGCCGACGCACTGCTGCTGCCGCAGGACGATCTGGCGCTGGCGGTAGCACTGAAGAGTCCGCTGTTCGGGCTCGACGACGACGATCTGTTCAAGATTGCCTTCGATCGCAAAGGCTCCTCCCTGCGCGCCGCATTGACCGCGCGTGCGCCAACGGACGCCCGGTTGAGGGATGCGCTGTGGCGGCTCGATCAGTGCGAACGCCGCTTTGCCAGTGAAACGCCGTTTGCGTTCTATGCCTGGCTGCTCGGCGGCGACGGCGGCCGCGCGCGAATCCTGCGTCGGCTCGGACACGAGGCGAACGACGCGTTGGACGAGTTTCTGGAGCTGGCGCTGAACTACGAGCGCAAGGCGCCGGCTTCGCTGCAAGGCTTCATGGCCTGGCTGCGCACGGCGGATCTCGAGGTGAAACGCGACATGGAAATTTCGCGCGACGAGGTCCGCGTCATGACGGTGCATGGCGCCAAGGGCCTGGAAGCTGCCGTCGTGTTCCTGGTGGATACCACGACCTCGCCCTCGGATACGCAGCGGCTGAAGCTGATCAATCTGCCGGTCGGCAATGCCGATCCGCATGCGCCCGGTGTCGTGGTATGGGCCGGACGCAAGGCCGAGGATCCGCCAGCCGTCGTCGCGGCCCGCGCGACGATGATCGGCGATACCGAGGATGAATACCGCCGCCTGCTCTATGTCGCGATGACGCGTGCGGCGGACCGGCTTGTCGTCGGCGGCTGCATGCCCGGCAACATGAAGAGCGTGCGGCCGCTGTCCTGGTACGATCTGATCACCAAGGGGCTCGACGGTTCCGGATTGCAGCTTCAGGAGATCGAAACGGCCGCAGGCCGGGTGAAGCGCTATGTGCGCGCGGAGGAGACTGCGCCATCGGCCGCTCCGGCTGCCGCGCCGTCCTCGGCGGCGCCTATCGTTCTGCCGAGCTGGCTGCTGACGCCGGCACAGCCCGAAATCTCGCCGGAGAGTCTGCTGCGCCCCTCCGACCCCGCAGACAGCGGGCATCAGCCGGTGCGGACGGTCGAATCGCTCGCCCAGCGCGCCCGCGCCCTGCAGCGCGGTACGCTGGTGCACCGTCTCCTGCAGTCGCTGCCTGAAATCGCCGCCGAGCGCCGCCGCGAGGCCGCGCTGGCCCATCTGGCCCGCAATGCCAACGGCTGGGCCGCCGAGGAGCGGCAGCAACTCGCCGAAAGCACGCTGGCCCTGATCGGGGATCCGCGCTTTGCGCCCGTGTTCGCCCCTGGCAGCCGGGCCGAGGTCTCGATCGTAGGGCGGCTCGAGCGGCCGGGCGGACGTCCGGCCCTGGTGTCCGGACAGCTCGACCGCCTTGTGGTCACAGACAGCGAGGTCCTGATCGTCGATTTCAAGACCAACCACACCCCGCCGAGCCGGCCCGAGGCGGCTCCGCGGGGCTATGTCCGCCAGCTCGCGCTGTACCGGGCAGTGCTCGGCAAGCTTTATCCCCAGCTGCCGGTCCGGGCCGCGCTGCTCTGGACCGAAACCTCTGAATTAATGGAGATTTCGGCCCCCGCGCTGGAGGCCGAGCTGGCATCCATCATCTCGGCGTGACCCGAGCTTGACCCGGCAGGATCGCGTTCATAGGTTTGCCACATCATCCCAGGGCGCGATTCTTGACCGCGCCCCTTCATTTCTAACCGAACGAGGTAATTCCGATGGCCGTTGGCAAGGTTTCTGACGCCGATTTCGAAGCCGAAGTGCTCAAGGCGACCGGGCCGGTGGTCGTCGACTTCTGGGCCGAATGGTGCGGCCCCTGTCGCATGATCGCGCCTGCACTCGACGAGATTTCCGGCGCCATGGGCGACAAGGTCAAGATCGTGAAGCTGAACGTCGACGAGAGCCCGAAGACGGCCTCGAAGTACGGTGTGATGTCGATCCCGACCCTGATGATCTTCAAGGGTGGCGAGATGGCTTCCCGCCAGGTCGGCGCCGCGCCGAAGGCCAAGCTGCAGCAGTGGATCACCGCGGCGGTCTGATCGGCTTTCGATTTATCGATTGTGACGGCCGGCGAATAGCCGGCCGTTTTGTTTTGCAGCCAATGATCTCGTAACCCGGGTGGAGCGTAGCGTAACCCGGGGCTCTCTGTTCGCGGCACGATCCTCCTGGATTGCGCTTCGCTCCATCCGGGCTACGGGATTATCGAACCCATCCTGTCGCCAGCGCGGATGCAAATTCAGCATCGCCATTGCGGCGAGCCAATGCCGCCATGGCATCGCTATCGTAAGGCACATGACGGAAGGTGACGCGCCAGCTTCCCGATGCCAGCTCGAGAACCGCGTAGCGGGCGTCGGGCGTGCCCGCCTCTATCCGGTGCGGAAACGGCACGTTGTAGGAAAAGCCGGGACTACCGATGCTTCCGGGATTGACCACGAGGCGTCCATCGCCGAGCCGCACCGCGCGTGCGATGTGAGTATGTGCGCACAGAATCAGCGACTGCGAGATTCCCTTCGCTTCTTTCTCGATGGCCTCCAACGGAGACATTCCGACCGAGCCGTCAGGCGTCACCGTTTCAAGCCAGTAAACATTGTCGTCGACAGGTGTGGCGTGGCAGAGAAACACTTGCTCGCGAAAGACCCGCGTTGACGGCACCTTGCGCAACCAGTCGAGATGCTCGATGCCGAGTTGCGCATAAGCGGGCCGTTCCCACGATCCCATCTTCTCGACGGGGCGGTCGATCAGCCAGCGATCATGATTGCCGAGTACGTGAACGGCATCGAGTGCCATCAGCGCATCCATGGTACGCCGTGCGTCGAGCGGGCCGCTCGCCATGTCGCCGAGATTGACGATCTCCTCGATGCCCTGCGCGCGGATGTCGGTGAGGACCGCTTCCAGCGCGAGATAATTTCCATGGACGTCGGCAATCGCGGCAAAACGCATTTGGAATTCCAGGTGTCGGATAAGGTCTCGTCGTAAAGATCTTGCAAGAACGATGCTACGGCCTCTACCTCATTTGGGTGAAACCAGCCTGCAACATTATCCCTACTTCCTATTGCGGAACCAGGGTTCCGACTCGCGGCCTTCAGACACGTTGGTTAGTCTTTGCAAACACCGGGGCTGGCGAATTCCATAAACAATCAATTATTATTTCCCGGGCGGCCGCTGGAAGCAATTCCAGCGGTCATTTAATTTCTAACCCGGCGGCGTGCCGTTAATCGCGAGCACGTGGCCAGCGAGATAGAGCGAGCCGGCAATCAAAATCCGCGGCGGCACTTCATAGGCGAGACGCGACAGCGCGTGCAGCGCGGCTTCGACGCTGGCGGCATTTTCCACGCGCATGCCGAGCGCGCGCGCCGCGTCCGCCAGCCGGTCCGACGGCATCGCATTGTCGCGGCCGGGAATCGGCACCGCCACGATGTGGCGCGTGAGACCTGCGAAATTGGCGAGGAACGCGCCGGCATCCTTGTTCGCCATCATGCCCGCGATCACCACCAGCGGCCGCGACACCCGCTCTTCGAGATCGCCGAGCGCGGCTGCGGCGACACGGCCGCCTTCCGCATTGTGTCCGCCGTCGAGCCAGATCTCGCAGCCCTTCGGCCCCTGATCGACCAGCGCGCCGGCTACCAGCCGCTGCATCCGCGCCGGCCATTCGGCGCCAACGATGCCGGCCTCGAAGGCGCGCATGCCGATCTTGAACGTCTCGATCGCGCGCAAGGTCGCAATGGCAAGACCGGCATTGTCGAACTGATGCCGTCCGAACAGCTTTGGCGCCGCAAGATCCATCAGGCCGCGCTCGTCCTGATAGACCAGCCGTCCGCGCTCGACACCGACATGCCATTGCTGTCCCGCCGCATGCAGCGGCGCGCCCATGCGCTTTCCCTGTGCCTCGATCACCGACATCGCCTCCGCCGCCTGCTCGGCGCAGATCAGCGGCGCGCCGCGCTTGATGATGGCGGCCTTCTCGCCGGCGATCGCAGTCAGCGAGTTACCGAGATATTCGGTATGATCCATGCTGACAGGCGTGATGACGGTGGCGACCGGGCGATCGATGACGTTGGTGGCGTCCAACCTTCCACCGAGACCGGTTTCCAGCAGTACGACATCGGCGTCATGCTCCGCGAACAGGCAAAACGCCGCCGCGGTCTCCATCTCGAAAATCGTGACCGGCTCGCCTGCGTTGACCTGTTCGCAATGCTCCAGCACCCGGCGCAGCTCGGCATCATCGGCCAGCCGTCCGCCGCCGCCCTCGCCGATGCGATAGCATTCGTTGATCCGCACGAGATAGGGCGAGGTGTAGACGTGGACGCGCAGCCCCGCGGCTTCGAGGATCGCGCGCAGATAGGCGATGGTGGACCCCTTGCCATTGGTGCCGGCGACATGGATCACCGGCGGCAACGTCCGCTCGGGATGATCGAGCCGCGCCAGCAGGCGGTGCATGCGATCGAGGCTGAGATCGATGCGCTTCGGATGCAAGGCAGACAGCCGCGCGATCAATTCACCGAGCGGCTGGGGTTTTGCGGCCGGCAGGTTCACGCGTGGGGCGCGGCCGGCACGGCTTCCGGCGTCGAGACGATCTGGGCGGGGTCCGTGACCTGCGGCGAAGGCTTGGAGGCCGTTTCGAGCGGCGGCGATTTGGTGAGGATCCGGCAGAGCCTCGCCAGCGTCGGACGCATCTCGTGACGATGCACGACCATGTCGACCATGCCGTGGTCGAGCAGATATTCGGCGCGCTGGAATCCTTCCGGCAGCTTCTCGCGGATGGTCTGCTCGATCACGCGCGCACCGGCGAAGCCGATCAGCGCGCCCGGCTCAGCAATATGGACGTCGCCCAGCATGGCATAGGACGCGGTGACGCCGCCGGTGGTCGGATTGGTCAGCACCACGATGTAGGGCAGCTTCGCTTCGCGCAGCATCTGCACACCGACGGTGGTGCGCGGCATCTGCATCAGCGACAGGATGCCTTCCTGCATCCGCGCGCCGCCGGAAGCGGCAAACATGATGAAGGGCGCCTTCTTTTCGAGCGCGAGTTCGAGCCCGCGCACGATCGCTTCGCCCGCGGCCATGCCGAGCGAGCCGCCCATGAAATCGAAATCCTGCACCGCGATGACGACGCCGGCGCCTTCCAGCTTGCCGAAGCCGACCTTGATAGCGTCGTTCAGCCCGGTCTTGGCGCGGGCGTCCTTGATGCGGTCGACATATTTGCGCTCATCGCGAAACTTCAGCGGATCGGCCGTCACTTCGGGCAGCGCGATGTCGTACCAGGTCTCGTTGTCGAAGATCGACTTCAGCCGCGCCACCGCGCCCATGCGCATATGGTAGTTCGAGCCGGGGATGACGAACTGGTTGGCCTCGACGTCCTTGTAGAACACGAGCTGCCCGGAATCCGGGCACTTGATCCACAAATTCTCCGGCGTTTCGCGCCGCAGGATGTTGCGGATCTTTGGCCGGACGACATTGGTGAGCCAATTCATGGTTCGCTCCGAAATGCGGTTGAACGCATCGACTGGAATATATGGCGGCCCGACTCAAAGCAGGCAAGCCGCCGTTGACGCCTATTTCCACGCAATTGTGGCTTATTCCGCAGCCTGCTTCGCGCCCCGGACGCCCTGCGCCAGCGACGCCACCAGATCGGCCACCGCGGCCACCGTCTTGCTGGTCGCCTGTCCCTGGATGTCGAGGCTGTCGCGCAACGCATCGACCAGGGCGGTGCCGACCACGGCGCCATTGGCCTTCTCGGCAATCGCGCGCGCCGCTTGCGGGGTACGGATGCCAAAGCCGACGCAGACCGGAAGTTTGGTGTGGCGCTTGATCCGGGCGACCGCATCGCCGACGGCCTTCGAATCGGCCGCCGCAGCGCCGGTGATGCCGGTGATCGAGACGTAGTAGACGAAGCCGGAGGTATTCGCGAGCACCGCAGGCAGACGCTTGTCGTCGGTCGTGGGTGTCGCGAGGCGGATGAAGTTGAGCCCGGCCTTCAGCGCAGGGATGCAGAGCTCGTCGTCCTCTTCCGGCGGCAGGTCGACGATGATGAGGCCATCGACGCCCGCAGCCTTGGCATCGGTGAGAAACTTGTCGACCCCATAGATGTAGATCGGATTGTAATAGCCCATCAGGACCAGCGGCGTGGCGTCGTCCTCCTTGCGGAAGCCGCGCACCATCTCGAGCGTCTTCCGTAACGTCATACCGCCCTTGAGCGCGCGCAGGCCCGCGGCCTGGATCGACGGACCGTCCGCCATCGGATCGGTGAAGGGCATGCCGATCTCGATGATGTCGGCACCCGCCTTGGGCAGCGCCTTGATGATGTCGAGCGAGGTCTTCGGATCGGGATCGCCGGCCATCAGGAAGGTGACGAAAGCCGAGCGGCCTTGTTTTGCGAGTTCGGCAAAGCGTGCGTCGATACGGGTAGTCACTGCTTCTTGCCTTTCAATATCTCCGTGATCTGCGGAATGTCCTTGTCGCCACGGCCGGAAAGATTGACCACCATCAGATGGTCCTTCGGCCGTTTCGGCGCGAGCTCGGTCACCTTGGCGATCGCGTGCGCCGACTCCAGCGCGGGCGGAATGCCTTCCAGCCGCGACAGCAGCATGAAGGCGGCAAGCGCTTCGTCGTCGGTCGCCGACAGATAGGTGACGCGGCCGGTTTCGTGCAGCCAGGAATGCTCCGGGCCGATGCCGGGATAGTCGAGGCCGGCCGAGATCGAATGCGCGTCCTGGATCTGGCCGTCATCGTCCATCAGCAGATAGGTGCGGTTGCCGTGCAGCACGCCGGCCCGGCCGCCGGCGATCGAGGCGGCATGGAGTTGCGTCAGCCCGTGGCCCGCCGCTTCGACGCCAAAAATTTCGACCGAGGGATCGTCGAGGAAGGGATGAAACAGGCCCATCGCGTTGGAGCCGCCGCCGATGCAGGCGACCAGCGAATCCGGTAACCGGCCTTCGGCCTCCTGCATCTGCTTGCGTGTTTCGTCGCCGATCACCGACTGGAAGTCGCGCACCATCATCGGATAGGGATGCGGCCCCGCCACCGTGCCGATACAGTAGAAGGTGTTGTGCACGTTGGTGACCCAGTCGCGCAGCGCCTCGTTCATGGCGTCCTTCAGCGTGCGCGTGCCCGACTGCACCGGCACCACCTTGGCACCCAGCATCTCCATGCGGAACACGTTCGGCGCCTGACGGGCGACGTCCACCGCGCCCATATAGACCACGCATTCCAGGCCAAAGCGCGCGCACAGCGTCGCGGTGGCAACGCCATGCTGGCCGGCGCCGGTCTCGGCGATGATGCGCTTCTTGCCCATGCGCCGCGCGACCATGATCTGGCCGAGCACGTTGTTGACCTTGTGCGAGCCAGTGTGGTTCAGCTCTTCGCGCTTCAGATAAATTTTTGCGCCGCCGAGATGCTCCGTGAGCCGCTCGGCAAAATAGAGCGGCGACGGCCGGCCGACATAGTCCTTGAGATAGCCGTTCATCTCGGTCTGAAATGACGGATCGGCCTTGGCCGCCGCATAGGCCTTTTCCAGGTCGAGGATCAGCGGCATCAGCGTTTCCGCGACAAAGCGGCCGCCGAAATTACCGAAGTGCCCGCGCTCGTCGGGGCCGGTGCGGAATGAATTGGGCAGGCTTGAATTCATCGGACCATCAGTTCTTCGCTGGCGCGCGCGGCGCGAATGAAATTGCGGATCAGCTCGGGATCCTTGACGCCGGGCGAACTTTCGACGCCGGAGGAGACATCGACGCCGCCGGCGCGGGTGACGCGAATGGCCTCCGCCACATTGTCGGCGGTAAGACCGCCCGAGACCATGAACGGCAGTTGAAGATCGAGCTTTTCCAGAACGTGCCAATCGAACACCGCGCCCAGCCCGCCGGGCCGGGTGGCGCCCTTCGGCGCGCGGGCGTCGAACAGGATGCGATCGGCGACGCTGGCGTAACCCGGCAATGCGGCGAGATCGGCCGAGGTTTCAACCGCGATCACCTTCATGACAGGCAGCGAAAACTTCGCCTTGATGTCGCGCACCCGCGCGATGGTTTCCTTGCCGTGCAGTTGCAGGAGATCCGGCCGCAGCGTCTCGACGATGTTTTCCAGCGTCGCGTCGTCGGCATCCACCGTCAGCGCCACCTTGGCGGCGCGGCCCCTGGCCTGCTTGCCGAGCTCGCGCGCGGTCTCGAGGCTGAGATGGCGCGGCGACGGGGAGAAGAACACGAAACCCACCATGTCGGCGCCCGCCGAAAGCGCTACATCGAGCGTCTCGCGCGTGGACAGGCCGCAAATTTTGACGAGCAGGGACATGGTCTCTCGGGCGCATAATTCGAGCCCCGTAACCGGCTGGAACCGGGGCTGACGGGGCGGGTTCTACAACGTCGCGCCCTGCTTGTCTCGCCCGGCGGCCCCATAGAAGCCGTACTGGGAGGGCGCCGGAAGCCGCTGCTGATCGGCCCGGGACACCGCCGCGGCGGCCCGCAAATCGGCCGTTTCCGCCCGGGCACGACGGGCATCGGCCTCATGGTGACGCGCCGCGCGGCGCCAATGGCGCTGGCGGAACCAGGTCGCCATGCCGCCTGCCGCCACCCCCAGAATGGCGACGGCAATGATCACAACAAACAGCGGCATGCTCACCGCGATCGCCGGATCGGTCGCATTGAAGGGATCGAACGACACCGTCACGAAATGGCGGTTGGCGACCGCAAAGACGATGAAGATCAGGCCCAGCGGAATGACGACCAGCGCCGTGAAGAACTTTCGCATGACCATCTCTCGGTGTGATGGAGAAAGGCGGGTGCGAGCCCCGCAACACGGCTACACCTAGTCAAAGTCCGGAAAAATCTTACGCGCCGGCCTCGGGCGAGCTGTCGTCGCGGTTCAGCCGCTCGCGCATTTCCTTGCCGGTTTTGAAGAAGGGTACGCTCTTCTGATCGACCGGCACATGCGCGCCGGTGCGTGGATTGCGGCCTGCACGCGCCGGGCGATGCTTGACCGAAAAAGCGCCGAAACCGCGCAGTTCGACACGGTCGCCGCGTGCCAGGGCAGCTACGATCTCATCGAGGATCGCGTTCACAATGTTCTCCACATCCCGCTGGTAGAGGTGCGGGTTGTGCTCGGCGATGCGCTGAACAAGTTCGGATTTGATCATCGAAGTTGGGATCCGGGATCGTGCGGATATCCATTTCCGTGAAAATACCTTGAACTGTCAAGACGCTAAATCACTTTTGGGCAACGCGAAATGACAGGACGAGCGCCCCGGAAGGGGTTTGTGACGGCACCCGCAGTGCGGGAACAGTAGATCCGAAGCAGCCGGTGCGATTTAGTTGGAGGCAGCTGGGCGCCACAACGCCAGCATGCCGTCAAGCGCGAACTGGTCGGCCGCCTGTGCAACGCCGGCCTGCTCGATCTGGCGCGCGATGGAACTCAAGCCGAGCGCATCGAACGCGATGGAAGCTGCCGCGCGCAGGAAAGTCAGGTCGCCGAACTGCGGGGTGAGCTTGAAGTCGCGCACCGGCAGGTCGCTTTTGATCTTCTTTTCGGCCACCAGCCAGGCAATCGCTGATTTTTCATCGCCGAGCTGATCGACCAGCTTCAATTCGACCGCCTGGCGGCCGGTGAAGACGCGGCCGTCAGCGACCTTTTCGATCAGCGCCTCATCCATGCCGCGCCGATCCTTCACCAGGCCGCGGAACCAGGCATAGGAATCCTTCACCAGCGCATCGAGCGCGGCGCGCGCCTCTGGACTGGTCGGCTCATAACCGTTGGGCGCAGCCTTCAATGGCGAGGATTTCACCTCCTCGACCTTGACGCCCACGGTCTTCAGAAGCTCTGTAAAGTTCGGAAACTGGAACAGCACGCCGATCGAACCGACCAGTGAACTCTGGCGGGCGACGATATGATCGGCGGCGAGCGCCGTGATGTAACCGCCCGACGCGGCCAATCCCTCGACCACGACGACCAGCGGCTTCTTGGCCTTCAGCCGCACCAGCGAGTCGTACAGCTGCTCCGAGCCGGCCGTGGTGCCGCCCGGCGAGTTGATATGCACGATGACGGCGACGTGGCTCGATTTCTCCAGCCGCTCCAGCGCCTCGACACGCTGCTGGTCGCTGCGGATCAGTCCCTCGATATTGACGCGCGCGATCGATCCCGACGCGGTCAGCGCAGCCGGCCCGCTCCTGGTCGCGAGCACGCCGACGATGACGATCGCGACAATCGCAACCAGACTGGCCACGACGCGCCAGAAAGTCAGCTTCCGGCGGATCCTGCGGCGATCGACGATCACGTCCGAATCGAGCGACATCGAATTTCTCCTGAAACCATCCGCGCGTTTTGCATCCGCAGCGTGACCTAAGCCTTACCTGATTACATCAATTGCGGTGCAATATGAAGAAAACAAGACCCCTTACTTCTTCCCTTCTCCCCTTGTGGGAGAAGGTGGATCGACGGTGCGAAGCGGCGGCGAGCCGGATGAGGGGTCTGTCTCCGCGAAGAGAACCCCTCATCCGCCTTCGCTTCGCGAAGGCACCTTCTCCCACAAGGGGAGAAGGATGATACCGCCTCCTGAACAAAAAAGGCCCCGGTCGAAACCGGGGCCTGATGTCGCAGATCGATAAGCGAAAGCTTACTTCTCGCGGTTCTTCAGCGCGGTGCCGAGGATGTCGCCCAGCGTCGCGCCCGAATCGGAGGAGCCGTACTGCGCGATGGCTTCCTTCTCTTCGGCCACTTCCAGCGCCTTGATCGAGACCTGCACCTTGCGGGCCTTCTTGTCGAACTGGATCACGCGGGCATCGACCTTCTCGCCGACGGCGAAGCGTTCGGCGCGCTGATCGTTGCGATCACGGGCGAGTTCCGAGCGCTTGATGAAGGTGGTGAAGTCGGTGCCCGAGATCTTCACCTCGATGCCGGCTTCCTTCACTTCGAGTACTTCGCAGGTCACGACCGCGCCCTTCTTGACGTCGCCAGGTTCTGCGAAGGGGTCGCCTTCGAGCTGCTTGACGCCGAGCGAGATGCGCTCCTTTTCGACATCGACGTCGAGCACCACGGCCTTGACCATGTCGCCCTTCTTGAAGTTGTCGATGACCTGCTCGCCCGGAAGCTTCCAGTCGAGGTCGGACAGATGGACCATGCCGTCGACGTCGCCGTCGAGACCGAGGAACAGACCGAACTCGGTCTTGTTCTTGACCTCGCCTTCGACCGTCGAACCGACCGGGAACTTCTCGACGAAGACTTCCCAGGGGTTGCGCATGGTCTGCTTGAGACCGAGCGAGATGCGGCGCTTGACCGAATCGACTTCCAGAACCTGCACTTCGACTTCCTGCGAGGTCGAAACGATCTTGCCGGGGTGCATGTTCTTCTTGGTCCACGACATTTCCGAGACGTGGATCAGGCCTTCGATGCCCGGCTCCAGTTCGACGAACGCGCCGTAGTCGGTGATGTTGGTGACGCGGCCGGTGAAGCGCGCGTTCAGCGGGTACTTGGCCTCGATGCCCTGCCACGGATCGTCCAGCAACTGCTTCATGCCGAGCGAAATGCGGTGGGTCTCGTGGTTGATCTTGATGATCTTGACCTTCACGGTCTGGCCGATGGTCAGCACTTCGGTCGGGTGATTGACCCGGCGCCAGGCGATATCGGTGACGTGAAGCAGGCCATCGATGCCGCCGAGATCAACGAACGCACCGTAATCGGTGATGTTCTTGACCACGCCGTCGATCACCTGACCTTCTTCGAGGTTCTGCACCAGCTCCTGGCGCTGCTCGGCGCGGGTCTCTTCGAGAACCGTGCGGCGCGACACCACGATGTTGCCGCGGCGGCGGTCCATCTTCAGAATTTGGAACGGCTGCGAGTTGTTCATCAGCGGAGCGACGTCGCGGATCGGGCGAATGTCGACCTGCGAGCGCGGCAGGAAGGCAACGGCACCGTCGAGGTCGACCGTGAAGCCGCCCTTGACCTGGTTGAAGATGACGCCGTGAACCTTCTCGTTGTTGTTGAAGGCCTTCTCGAGCTTGCCCCAGCTTTCCTCGCGGCGCGCCTTGTCGCGCGACAGCACGGCTTCGCCGAGCGCATTCTCGATCCTGTCGAGGAACACCTCGACCTCGTCGCCAACCTTGAGATCGCTTTCGCGGCCGGGGCCGGCGAATTCGCGCAACGCGACGCGGCCCTCGGTCTTCAGGCCGACGTCGATGACGGCCATGTCCTTTTCAATTGCAACTACCTTGCCCTTGATGACGGAGCTTTCCTGCAGATTGCCGCCGGCGAAGGACTCGTCCAGCATTGCAGCGAAATCGTCGCGGGTAGGATTATAAGAAGCAGCAGTCGAAGCCATTTGTTCTCCAATGCGGGATATTGCCGGCCATTCGGGTTAAAGGGCGTATCGCGCGTGGAGTGTCAGGGGTCCGCAAACCCTGACGACCGCGTTTGCGGGAGTTCGCAAAAGCGGGCCGGCAGCATGCCTGCACGTTCGGTACGTTTGATTTTATCCGAGCCTGAAACGAGCGTGTCGACCTTCAGGAACCTGGAGCGGGCTTTCCTCCAATGACGGCAGGGACTGAACTCTCCTGCCGGCCCGCTCGGACAGCCCTGATCTTATCGACGGCGGCCCGGATGGCGCTGATATAGCCCCAAGGCCCCCTCCGGGCAAGCCGGAAATGCCTCGATTTACGGACCCTTAAGGCTGACGGACGCTAACCGTGGGCTCGCACTTTGGGCCCGCGCGTTCAAGGCCCCGTTGACCGCATGACGCGAAAGGTCCGCAAGCCCAAGCGAGATGGAACCCGCCCTTAAGCGCCCGTCCCACACGATGGCACGGGTCCAAAAAACAGGGAGAGGTCCACCCATGAAGAGCCTGATCGCTCTGACCGCATTCGCCGTCTTTACCGTAGCTACCGCCGTTGCCGGCAAGCCGGCCGCTTTTGCGACCGACAAGGCGATTGCCGAGGCCAAGTCGAATGCCAAGTCGAAGCCCGTCATGATGGCCGAACAGCAATTGCCGTTCGACCGCAAGCACGCGAAGAACTGACAAAATCCAGGCCCGATTGACAGGGGCTCAAGAACGTCACCGCCTGGCGCGGACGGCCTCGACGATCGCAATGGCGGCGCTCACGCTGGCCTCGATATCGAGATTCGAGTTATCGAGGATGTGGGCGTCCGCCGCGGCCTTCAGCGGCGCGGCCGCGCGGTTCTTGTCCCGTTCGTCGCGCTTGAGAATGTCGGCCAGCACCGCCGCCTCATCGGCGGCTTCGCCCCGCGCCAGCGCTTCCAGCGTCCGGCGCTGGGCCCGCACCTGCGGGTCGGCGACGACAAAGATCTTCACATCGGCATTCGGGCAGATCACCGTGCCGATGTCGCGCCCGTCGAGGACGGCGCCCGGCGGGTCGGCCGCGAACTGGCGCTGAAAATTGACCAGCGCCTCGCGTACTTTGGGGATCGCCGATACGACGGATGCGGCATCGCCGATGCGCTGCGACTTCAGCTCGGGATGGCCGAAATTTTCGGGATCGAGTTCCATCGCCACCGTGACCGCCCGCGCCTCATCGGTGAGGTCAAAACCCTGATCCAGCAGCGCCTTCGCCACCGCGCGATAAATCACGCCGGTGTCGAGATGGCGATAGCCGTAATGGTGAGCGAGCCGCTTGCCGAGCGTGCCCTTGCCGGATGCCGCCGGTCCGTCGATAGCGATGATCATGCGTGCCATGTGCACAGAGCGGCGATGATGGTCAAGACCGCCGCCAAAGGTTGTTGACGGCAGGATGAGGAGTTCGCGCCCGATCGGTCGCATCTCCTATCGGGGAGCGTGAATTCCGCAGAGCGAACCGATGCGCTTCAGATGCGTCCAAATGTTCCTCGCCCAGGCCATTATCCGTCTCTAGTCTGAAACGAGCCCGGGAAATTCCATTCAAGGATCTGCAGAAATAGCACCGGCGGGAGGGACACAATGAACGCCATTTCACGACGTCGTTTTATCGGCAGCGCGGCCGCCGCCTCGGCCATCCCGCTGATCGGGACTTCGGCCCACGCGCAGACCGACTGGCCGACCAAGCCGATCAAGATCATCGCGGGCTATCCCGCCGGCGGGCAGACCGATCTGTTCGCGCGTACCTATGGCGAATACATCCGGGCCGAGACCGGGCAGAATGTGACGGTGGAAAACAAGGCCGGCGCCTCGGGATCGGTCGCAGCCGTCGAAGCCAAGCGCGCCGCGCCCGATGGCTACACGCTGATGTTCACGATCTCCACGACCATGATCATGAACCGGGTTCTTATCAAGGACATCGCTTACGACGCCGAAAAGGATTTTATCCTGGTCTCGATCATGCCGGCGGGCAGCCTGCCCTTCGTCGCCAGCGAGAAGACCGGCGCCAAGACGCTCGATGAATTCGTCGCCTATGCGAAGAAAGCCGAGAAGGTCAACATCGGCACCTATGGCGCAGGCTCATACGCGCATATGGCCGTCGCCGAGATGAACAAGCAGTACGGCCTCAAGATGGAAGCGGTTCACTATCGCGGCGAGGCGCCGATGTGGACCGATCTTGCCGGCGGGTTTATCGACGGCGCCCACGGTAGCTATTCCGCGGCATTGTCCGTGCTGCAAAGCGGCCGCGGCCATGCGGTCGCGGTCTCGCGCAAGCGGATGTCGACACTGCCGCATGTCCCCTCTTTCAAGGAGCAAGGCGCGACATCGCGCATCTTCCAATTGACCGGCTTCCAGTGCTGCGCCGCGCCCGCGGGCACACCGGCGGACGTCATTCAGAAACTCTCAAAACTCCTCGTCGCCGGCGGCAAGACCGAAAAGGTGCTGAAGGTGATGAAGTCATTCGGCGTCGACGACACCGCGATGACCTTCGAGGAGACGCAGAGGCTGTACAAGGAAGAAGCGCCGGTCTGGCTCGAGGCGGTGACGAGCCTTGGGCTTGCGCCATCCTGAACGGCGCAAGCGCCCTTCTCACGAAAACTCCGCGCCCAGTGCGCGCATCATCGGAATGAAGTCCGGAAAGCTGGTGGCGATGAAGGCGGTGTCGTCGACCTTGACCGGCTTGTCGGCCGCGAGACCCATCACGAGTGCCGACATCGCGATGCGATGATCCATGTGGGTGGCGACGAGGCCGCCGCCGGGCACATGGCCGCGGCCCTCGACGATCAGGTCGTCGCCCGTGATCTCGACCTTGACGCCGTTGACGCGCAGCATGGCGGCGGTCGCCTCCAGCCGGTCGGATTCCTTGACGCGCAGTTCCTGCAACCCGCGCATGATCGTCGTCCCTTCCGCGAACGAAGCCGCGACGGCCAGCACCAGATATTCGTCGATCATCGAGGGCGCACGCTCCGGCGGCACCTCGACCCCACGCAGTTTGGAAGCGCGCACGCGCAAGGTGGCCATCGGCTCGCCGGCGTCGCCGCGCACTTCGCTTTCCTCGATGGAGCCGCCCATCTCGCGCAGCGTCGTGAACAGGCCGGTACGTAGCGGATTGGTCATGACGTCGGAGAAGATCACGTCGGAGCCCTCGACGATCAGCGCCGCCACGATCGGAAATGCCGATGACGACGGATCGGCCGGCACCACGACCTCGGCGCCGTGCAATTCGGGCTGACCGGTGAGCGCGATCTTGCGGCCGTGGCTGCCTTCCCTGGCCGAGACGATCTCGGCGCCGAAATGCTTCAGCATCAGCTCGGTGTGGTCGCGGCTGGCTTCCTGTTCGATGACGGTGGTGACGCCGGGCGCGGCAAGCCCCGCCAGCAGCACCGCCGACTTGATCTGGGCCGAGGCCACCGGGGTCCGGTAGAGGATCGGCACGGGATCGCGCGCGCCGTGCAGCGTCAGCGGCAGGCGGCCACCTTCCCTGGTCTCGCCGGCCTTGGCGCCCATCAATTCCAGCGGATCGAGGATCCGGCGCATCGGGCGGGACCGCAGGGAGGCGTCGCCGTCAAATACCGTCGTGATCGGGCAGCCGGCGACGGCTCCCATTACCAGCCGGCATCCGGTGCCGGAATTGCCGAAATCGAGCGGGGCAGCCGGCTGGGCGAACCCCGCCACGCCGACGCCTGCGACCCTCCAGGCAAACGGTCCGGTCCGCTCGACCCTGGCGCCCAGCGCCTGCATGGATTTGGCCGTGTTGAGGACGTCTTCGCCCTCGAGCAGGCCGGAAATCCTTGTTTCTCCGACCGAAAGTGCCCCCAGGATGAGGGCGCGGTGGGAAATCGACTTGTCGCCGGGAACGCGGACTTTCCCGGTCAGGGAACCGCTGGCGCGGGATTCCAGCGGGGTTTGGACGGTGGAGTGGGTCAAGATTGGGGTCCTCTGCGGGGGCCGCAGTATCACATGGACCCCCCGGCGTCACGCCGCTGTCAAATGCGTCAAAGTGCTATTGACACCGGGCCCTCAACTAGCCAAGTGAAGCACCGTTTTTCGAAAAATTCCCAGGATCCACACGTGGCCAAATCCGACCTCGGAACCAAGCGCATTTGCCCGACGACGGGTAAGAAGTTCTACGATCTGAACAAGAACCCTGTGATTTCGCCGTATACCGGCGAGGTCGTGCCGATTGCGCCGATCGCACCGCCGCGGGCCGGTCGTGGCGATGCCGCACGCGCCGCCGCCGCCGCAACGGCCACCGCCGACATGCCGGAGCCCGCCGAGGCCGAAGAGTTGGTCTCGCTCGAGGAGGCCGATGCCGAGGAAAACACCGGCAAGGTCAAGGCGCAGGTTCCCGAATCGGAAGACGATATCGAGATCGATGAGACCATCGAGGACGATGACGACGACGATTCCACCTTCATTCCGGACGAGGAAGAGGGTGATGAAGACGTGACCGACATCATCGGTGACGTCGGAGGTGATGAAGAGACTTGAGATCGGTCCAGAACTGTGTTCTGGGTCTCCCCGCGAGTCACCCAAGGCTCGCGGGAGAGCATGATCTGGAAAAGTAGTTTTCTGAAATGATCGTGCTCAAGTGATAAAGTTACGGGGCCATAGCTCAGCTGGGAGAGCGCTTGCATGGCATGCAAGAGGTCGGCGGTTCGATCCCGCCTGGCTCCACCAACCTCCGCTCGCTTCGCGAGCTTCGGTTGAGCAATCCCCTTCTAGCCCCCTACTCCCCCAACACCGCATTCAATCGATCGCGCAACGCGACGATCTCGTTCTTCATCGTCACGAGCTCACCGACCGAACAGGCTGACGCCGCCAGGATCGATTGCGGCACGGCTCTCGCCTTCTCCCGCAGCGACTCGCCCTTCGCCGTCAGCGCGATCAGCACCTGGCGCTCGTCCTCCGTGCTGCGGGTTCGCTTGATGAGGTCGGCGGCCTCCAGGCGCTTGAGCAGCGGCGTCAGCGTGCCGGAATCCAGGAACAGCCGCTCGCCGATATCCTTCACGGCGACGCCGTCGCGCTCCCACAGCACCAGCATGACCAGATATTGCGGATAGGTCAGGCCGAGCTTGTCGAGCAGCGGCTTGTAGACGCGGTTGAACGCGTGCGCGGTGGAATACACCGCAAAGCAGATTTGATTGTCGAGCCGGAGCGGAAAGTCCGCCGAAGATTTCCTGGCCATCACGACCTCGTTAGCAGGCAGCGCCCATGCCCCGATCTAGAGTCCTAAGCGCTTGATTTCAATTGCATACAATCAAATTGCGCCGCCCGCAATAATTTATATTGCGCGCAATCTAATTGCGTGCAATATATGGGCCATCGAAACGGCAACCCAAGGGAGACCAACATGTCCGTGAACGTGCTCTACAAGACCAGCGCCAAGGCCACCGGCGGCCGTGACGGCACCGCCGCGACCCTCGACGGCGCGCTCGATGTCAAGCTTGCAACCCCGAAGGAACTGGGCGGCGGCGGTGGCGCCGGCAACAATCCCGAGCAGTTGTTCGCGGCCGGCTATGCCGCCTGCTTCATCGGCGCGATGAAGTTCGTCGCCTCGCAGGGCGGCCCGAAGGTACCCGCGGACGCCACGGTGACCTCCACTGTCGGTATCGGACCGCGTTCGGAAGGCGGCTTTGGCCTTGATATTGATCTCGCCGTGTCGCTGCCCGGCGTTCCCAAGGCGGAAGCGGAAGCGCTGGTCGCCAAGGCGCACCAGGTATGCCCGTATTCCAACGCCACGCGCGGCAATGTGGATGTGCGCCTGACGGTCGTATAGCGACCGGCGGTCGTGTCACCACCGGCGGCGTCTGACGACGCGATCCGGACGGTCCGTCACTGATACGACGGGCCGTTCACCCCGCGGAATTTTTGCGACACCAGCTACGGCGGCAGCGTCATGCGCCTGTGCGCGCCACGCCATTGCCGCCGCGGCTGAAGACCGCTAGCTCAGGACCTCCATTTTCATCCTGAGCGAAGGTCTTCTCCATGAGTTCTACCGGCGCAATGACCGGCCTGCGCGTGATCGATCTGACGCGCGTGCTCGGCGGTCCCTATTGCACGCAAATTCTCGCCGACCACGGCGCCGACGTGATCAAGGTCGAACCGCCGGCCGGCGACGAGGTGCGCGACTGGGGCCCTCCCTTCCATGAGGAGGACGCGGCCTATTTCGTCGGCATCAACCGCAACAAGCGCTCGATCGGGCTCGACCTCGCCTCCGAAGGCGGGCGCGCAGTGCTGATGAAGCTGCTGGAGACCGCCGACGTCCTGATCGAGAATTTCAAGCCGGGCACGCTCGACAAATGGGGCATCGGCAACGACGTGCTGCGCGCGAAGTTTCCGAAGCTGGTGCATTGCCGGATTTCCGGCTTCGGCGCCGACGGTCCGCGCGGCGGCAATCCCGGCTATGACGCCATCATCCAGGCCATGACGGGCATGATCGCCGCAACCGGCTCGCCCGAAAGCGGCCCGATGCGGATCGGCGTTCCCCTGGTCGACATCACGACCGGGCTTTACGCCGCGATCGGCATTTTGATGGCGCTGTCGGAGCGGCAGCGTTCCGGTTTGGGACAGTTTCTCGAAACCACGCTGTATGAAACCGGCCTTGCGATCATGCATCCGCATACCGCGAATTATTTCATGCATGGCAAGCCGCCGGGCCTGACCGGCAACGAGCATCCGAATCTGGTGCCGTATGCGATCTTCCCGACCAGGACCGACAACATCTTCATCGGCGTCGGCAATGACGGCACTTTCCGCAAGCTCGCCAAGGAAATCGGCAAGCCCGAGCTCGGCACCGATCCGCGCTTTGCCCGCAACAAGGACCGCATCGCCAACCGCGACGCACTGCGCGCCGAGCTTGCCGCGGTGTTCAGCCAGCACGAGGCCGAACCGCTCTGCAATCGGCTGCTCGCGGCCGGTCTGCCGGCGGGTCCGGTGCAGAAGATCGATCAGGCGCTGACCAATCCGCACACGCTGCATCGCGGCGATATCATCGAAAAGGACTGGTACAAGGGCGTCGCCTCTCCGATCCGGCTGGAGCGGACCAAGCCTAGCCTGCGCCGTACCCCGCCGAAATTCAGCCAGCACACATCCGAGGTGCTCGGCGAGTTCGGCTATTCCAAAGACGAGATCGCTGCGCTGGTCGCCAAGGGCGCGGTCTGCGGCTCCGACCGCAAGCGGTAACCATCGTCGCCCCTGCCTTGTGCGCAATTGCGCACAAGGCGGGGGCGACGGGAGCGTTGTGGCCTTCGCCTATTTTCCGGCTTCCCTCCGCTGACGCTTTCCCACTACCATCCTTTCGCTTATACGGTCATTTGCACGTCATCCGGCGCTGTTATCGCGCGAAACGAAGGTGACGAACCCAACCCGGAGGAATTCCATGGCACTTCGACAATTCGGCGCAGCCGCGACAGTGACGGTTGCGCTGGCGCTTGCAACGCCAGCCCACGCTGTGACCGAGATCCAGTGGTGGCACGCCATGACCGGCGGCAACAACGACATCGTCAACAAGCTCGCCGAAGAGTTCAACGCCAGCCAGTCCGACTACAAGGTCGTGCCGTCCTACAAGGGCAGCTACCCCGACACGATGAACGCCGGCATCGCGGCGTTCCGGGCCGGCAACGCGCCGCACATCATGCAGGTGTTCGAGGTCGGCACCGCCACCATGATGAGCGCCACCGGCGCCATCAAGCCGGTCTACCAGCTCATGAAGGATGCCGGTGAGCCGTTCGACCCCAAGGCATATCTGCCGACCATCACCGGCTATTATTCGACCTCGAAGGGCGACATGCTCTCGTTCCCCTTCAACTCGTCTTCCATGGTGATGTGGATCAACAAGGACGAATTGAAGAAGGCCGGCGTCGCCGAAATCCCGAAGACGTGGCCGGAAGTGTTCGACGCCGCCAAGAAACTCAAGGCGGCGGGGCATGCGACCTGCGGCTTCTCCAACGCCTGGGCAAGCTGGGCGCATATCGAGCAGTTCTCGGCCTGGCACAACGTGCCGATCGGCACCAAGGCCAACGGCCTCGACGGTTTCGATACCGAGCTGAAGTTCAACTCGCCGCTGCACGTCAAACACCTGCAGAACCTTGTCGATCTCCAGAAGGACAAGACTTACGACTATGGCGGGCGCACCAGCACCAATGAGGCCCGTTTCGGCTCCGGCGAATGCGCGATCTTCCTGACTTCGTCAGGCTATTACGCCACCGCCAAGGGCACGGCCAAGTTCGACTTCACCTCGGCGCCGATGCCTTACTACCCTGATGTCGCCGGTGCCCCGCAGAACTCGATCATCGGCGGCGCATCGCTGTGGGTGATGGGCGGCAAGAAGCCGGAAGAATACAAGGGCGTCGCCAAGTTCTTCACCTTCCTGTCGGATACCAACCGGCAGGCCAAGCTGCACCAGGAGTCCGGCTATCTTCCGATCACCAAGGCAGCCTATGAGAAATCGATCAAGGACGGCTTCTACGAGAAGAACCCGACCCTGCAGACTCCCTTGAAGGAACTCACCAACAAGGAGCCGACCGAGAACTCGCGCGGCCTGCGCTTCGGCAACATGGTGCAGATGCGCGACCTATGGTCCGAGGAGATCGAAGCGGCGCTGGCCGGCAAGAAGACCGCCAAGGAAGCCCTCGATGCGGCCGTCGCACGCGGCAATGCCATGTTGCGCACCTTCGAGAAGACTGCAAAGTAGGCGAAGCTGAACCGGCGCTCCCTCCCGAATTGCGGGAGGGAGCGCGCGCATCACCGGTAAGACCGCGACGCCTGAATGGAAAAGTCCACCGTCTTCAACAACCGTCTGCTGCCTTATCTGCTGCTGCTGCCGCAGCTCGTCATCACGGTTGTCTTCTTCTATTGGCCGGCAAGCCAGGCGATCTGGCAGTCCTTCCTGCGCGAGGATGCGTTCGGCCTCGTCTCCGAGTTCGTCGGCCTGGAAAACTATCAGGCGCTGTTCGCGCAGCCGGAATATTACCGCTCGATGCTGACGACCATCATCTTCTCGACGCTGGTCGCCACACTCTCGCTGTCCATCGCACTGCTGTTCGCGACACAAGCCGACAAGAATCTCAAGGCAGGCGGCCCTTACAAGACGTTGATGATCTGGCCCTATGCGGTGGCGCCCGCCGTCGCCGGCGTGCTCTGGTTCTTCATGTTCCAGCCGTCGCTCGGCATGCTCGCGCGCCCGCTGCGCGGCATGGGCATCGACTGGAATCCCCTGCTCAACGGCGGCCACGCCATGACCCTGGTGGTGATGGCCTCGGTGTGGAAGCAGATCTCCTACAATTTTCTGTTCTTCCTCGCCGGCCTGCAGGCGATCCCGAGGAGCGTGATCGAGGCCGGCGCCATCGACGGCGCCCGTCCGATGCGTCGCTTCTGGACCATCGTCTTCCCGCTGCTGTCGCCGACGACGTTCTTCCTGATCGTGGTCAACATCGTCTACGTCTTCTTCGACACGTTCGGCATCATCGACGCCGTCACCGGCGGCGGACCTGCCGGCGCCACCACCACCATGGTCTACAAGGTCTATGCCGATGGTCGTCTCGGCGGTGACCTCGGCGGCTCGGCCGCGCAATCGGTGATACTGATGATCATCGTGATCGCGCTGACCGCGATCCAGTTCCGCTACGTCGAGCGCAAGGTGCAGTACTGATGGTCGAGCACCGTCCCCTGAGTGATTTTATCGCCTACGCCATTCTCACGATTGGCGTGCTCATCGTCGCCTTTCCGGTCTATCTCGCGCTGATCGCCTCGACGCATGACGCAGCAACTGTGGTCGGCGGCCACATGCCGGCAACACCGGGCAATCAAACGCTGGAAAATTACTACCGCGCGATCTTCATCGGCGGCTCGCGCACCAGCCGCGAGCCGG
>NZ_LLXZ01000139.1 GCF_001440395.1 Bradyrhizobium jicamae
GTGGCTCGGTGAGGAGCGAAGCGACGAGTAGAGCGCGGGCCGAAGGCATCGCCCGTATGCCATCAGCACGTTATTATCGCACTCCTCTTGCCTCGTGAGCGAGGGTCCTTCCGTAGCAAACCCGAAAGTCTTAGCGACCGTGTTGCAGCGTTTCGAATGCAAACCGAATGTCCGTCATGGGGCGCCCGCGAACCTGGAAGCTGACGACTCACACGGTTAGTTCTCTCCATTCGTCCAGATCGGCAGCGCGCGGGCAATGATTGCAGAGGCCGGGAAAGGCCCGAAGTAGCGGCTGTCCAGCGAATCCGAAAAGTGCCAATTCATGAGGAAGACGTCATCTCGCGCGACCACACGGCAGCCCTGCCAGATCGGGAGCGGACGGCCACGACTGTCGCGATCGCGCGCCTCGCCGAATTCAATTCCATCGACCGTAATGGTGCGGCCGCTTCTGCAAACCGTTTGTTTGGGGAGTGCCAGGACGCGCTTCAGCATCGGCAGGCCGCGCGGCAGATAGCCGCGTTCAGCAAGGAACGCAGCAAGCGGCTCCGGCGGCAAGACCGCGACAAGTTCGGAGACAAACAAAGTGCCGGGGGGGTGCAGGCGATAGAGCCCAAGCGGGGCACTCTCTGAGACGTTCCAGACGTACAGCGGAGCGGACCTCGAATCGATCACGGATACCAGCAGGGCGACCGATCCGAGCATAGTAAGAAGCGTCGTCATCCGGTGCTTCATGGCGCAATCTTCCGCCGTTGAAGCCAGACCTGATGCCGCGACCGCGTGTAGAGCCTCGGTGCTTCTCCGACGGACAGGCGGTTGTGCACATGCTGCCAGTAGTCAGTTGCTGCGTCGGCAGCATTGATTCCGAGCGCCTCCACGGCGTCGATCAATTGCAGGACCCGCTCGACTTTCGGCCAGCCGGAGAGCCGCAGCAAGATGTCGCCGCCGGGGCGTACATAGGGCACGGTCGCACAACGCTGGCCTGGCGCAGCGGCTCGCAAGATATCAATCTTCGAAACAACGGTTCCGTAGTCACTGGATGTCCAGCGCACGAAAGCGAAGATGCTCCCAGGTGCAAATGAGACGACACGGCGACGTCGATCCAGGATCTGTTCGGCTGCTACTCGGCCGAACCGAATCCAGTTCTCGATCCGCTTCTCAAGCCACAGCAGTTCGACATGTGTGAGGTCGCTCATGCAGCTCCTCCGCCGTTATGGAGGACTTCGATCGCGGACAAGTCGCCATGTCCGACGGCCACACATGTTCCGCGTCCAAAGCACGCGATCTTCCAATGGTCGCGCAGGCCGGACGCGATCGATGATGATCTTGCTCTGCCGAATCGAAGCATAGACAGGGTGCGCCTCGCGCCCTGTTCTGCCGACTGCAGCAATCCCTTTGGAGTGCTAAACCACTGCGAAGCACGATCGGCGCCTAACTCACCAGCCGTCCAATTCGGGGGTCGCGAACCGTCATTGCTGATGCGATGGCCGGTTCGCGCCCTTTGGCGTGAGTTCACGAACACCCGCTTTCCAACAGGCTGAAAAACGCGCGCTCCCGTTAGAAAGAATCCGAAGGATTCCAGGTTAGTAAAGTTACGGCGGCCGCAACTCGTTGAGAGCCAAAACGTTTCACCCGATTTTGGTCCCCGATAACACGAGGATCGGGTCCCTGTTGGCACGTCGGTTGTAGTGCCCAATAGCACGAACTGATTCACAGGTTTTCCCCCGAGCGAACATTCAGAGCGCGCTTGCGCAGACGCGCCGCGATGGGATCGGCAGCAATCGGCGCAAAGGCCAGACGCTCGTCGCCGCGCAAGCCGCGCTCAATGACGAGTTGGTAGCCCGGCAACGTTTGACGACGGACAATCTCGCGCAGGTCGTAAGCAAAATGTTTGAGCGGCGAGAGGCTGCCGGATTTTGCATGGAGATGAATAAAGTCGAAGCTCCAGCCATCCTTCTGTCTGCCGCCGTGCTTGCGAACAATGCGATAAAGCCAGCGTTCCAGCCCGCCCGTCAGGTCGAAATACGCCCGGTCGATGGTGAGAACGAGCGCGTCATCAAGCACGCCGGCATAGAACCAGTCCGGCAGGATCAGCTCCAATCCACGGGGCCGGCCGTGCACGTCGGCTGTCTCTTTCCATTCATTGATCCAGGAGAATCGATGCCGTCGCCGATCTGTCGGTTGACGGATAGACGTCATCACAGTGGTCGATTGCAGCCGGTCGAGTGCGGCCTTGAGACGGTCGTAGTCTCGAACGCTGGTGCCGCGACCGACGAAGGTCAGAATCTCATACGGCGTTGCAGCCATCAGTCGAGAGGTCTTCAATCCACCGTCCCGGGCCTGGACAATCTGCGACGCTGCCCAGATCAAGACGTCAGCGTCCCAGATGGTAGCCATGCCATGCTCGGGCACGGCTTCGACGCGAATGGCAACTTTGCCGGCCCGGAAATCAATGGGGACGACTCGCCTCGATTTGGCGAGCGAGAAGAACGGATAGGCCATCAAATCCTGCGCATCGCGCGGCGCGAGATCGCCAGGAAGCGCGCGAAAAAGACCCAGCTGCTCCCGGTCAGAGATGTGTCTGCGGTACATCGAGATAATACCTAGCGAATTCAGCGACGCGGCCGGCCGGCATACGGTATGGGCGCATGCCGCTTAGCCGGCAGCACGGTGCCTGCGCCGGGATCGGAGGTCGAAGTCTTGGCGCCGCGGTCAGCCCAGGCTTTCAGGTCCTCCAGCGCATAGACGACGCGTCCGCCGAGCTTCCGATAGGCGGGACCCGTGCCGTAGGTTCGGTGCTTTTCCAGGGTCCGGCCGGACAGACTGAGAAATCGAGCAGCTTCTGGCGTCCGCAGATATCGCTGCGGCAAGCCGGCGTTCGGATCGGGCATTGGCGTGGCTCCGTGATCGTTTCGAGCGCAACCGCGTTTGGTCGTGCGTCGACGGTCACGATGGCGGAGTAGAACGGCCTAGGGGGATGCCGAAGATGCGGGGACGATTTTCGGCACCCCTGCCCTATTCCTTGCGGGATGGTGGACGAAGCAAGGCGCGATAGCCGCCACGCACCAAGGCTAAGCCAGCCTGCACCAAGCGGATGGTGCGGCTGCGCAATTCGTGCGTCTTCCAGGCGCGTTCGGGGATGCGTTTTCGGCCGAACAGCACCTCGGCGATCACGCGATAGGAGGCGCCATCTATGTGACCATCGAGCGCTCGTAGCGCCAAGCCCAGTCGTTCGCGCCGCTGCGCCGAAAGCTGATGGAAGGGAGGTCCTGCCGGACGACCATTGATGGCGCGCCACAGCCGATGTGAGGCATGCGCCCGGATCTCAAAATCAGGATCGAGCGCCAGTTCGGCTGCATAAGAGACACCCGGCTGCGGCGCCTCTTTCAGCCACAGATGATGTTGCGCCCCACGAATGCGCAACACGGCATACCAGCCGTCCGATGCCTGTTTGATGCTGCCCGATGCGAGCTCGGCAATGGGTAGCATCGCGCCAACACTTGGCGAGGCAGACACGTTCCGGACGATCGGCAGTACCGTGGGCAAGGCCTCGGGTGCCCAGAAGATCGTTTGTTCGTAGAAGGACCCCTGCGGGTCATGAGCGAAAGCAGACGCCCCATCTCCTTCGGAATTCGGAGGTCACCTGCCCCCCTTTCGGTCGAGCATTCCGGTAAGCCATTCGATAATTCGTACTCCGTCGGAGTGACTCCCAAGCGAAATCTGCCATCTCCCCAGATTTGATGGCATTCTGATATGTCTCCGGTGAGCGCCAGTCGATGTCAGACACTGCTCTGCCCCTGCCGTAAAACGATTACGGCCTATCTCTATGAATCCTGGAGTTGTTGGGGAAGTCAGCAATTGTGCATTGCGCGATGCACGCGGGCGATCACGCGTTAGCGGGAGAAATCTGTTCTCGATTGCAGATTACTGGTGGCAGATTCTTGCTATTTGATCGCTCCGCCGCGAAGCAAATCGCGATAGCCGTGGTCTGCCATCCACTTTGCACGCGCCAAGTGACTATCAAATGCATTGCGAGCGCGCGACGGTTCGCGATCCGGGTCGATATGCAACACGATCCGAGCAACTTCCTTCCACCCGGCGCCGTCGGCCTCGGCATCGAGAAGACGCCAATACGTCACCAGATGCTGTTCATCGTAGCTCGTCAGCACCGGATCATTCGGAGCTGCGTCGGCGACATCAGGATCGAGGGGCGGTTTCTGCATCGTACCCACATTAGAACGCCAAGAGTGGCTATGCCACGGTTCTGTCGCAATCCAGAGCCCCGTCCGTAATCCTGGATTTTCTTTCAAGGCTCGTTCGCTATATCGGCGACCAATCGACTAAACCTCATTGCGTTGCCGCAGATGATAGCATCCCCGGAGACGAATAGGAACGATCGTTCCTAGAACGATCATTCCGGTTCGGGTTCCCATACCGCCATGGATCTCAAAGAGATCATGGCTGTGAACCTGCGTCGAAAGCGCCACGATCTAGAAATGACGCAAGAGGAGTTGGCCGAGCGCGCAGGCCTAAGCGCCCGTTATGTCGGCGCCATCGAGCGCGGCGATGTATCAGCAAGCGTCACCGTGCTCGGACAAATTGCTGAAGCATTGGGGATCGAACCGGGAGACCTGCTCAAGAGGGCGGCGCGGCTTAGCAGATCCTAAGCCGCCCCAAGCTAGCCGCGAAGCGCCCCGCTGGATGAGCGGGGCGCGGGTACTCGGCTCGACTCACTCCCCGTTCTTCCGCGGCCGCGACCAGAGGAGCGTGTACCCTTCACCGCCTTCGTCGTCGAACAGGTTCGCGTAGATCGGTGCGTTGAATGAAGGATCGTCGAGCTTGAGCGAGAGGTAATCGCGGCCCTCTTGGGAGCGCTTCGACCAGGCGGCGCCAATCTCGGCCCGGCCGACGTAGATGCGGTGGCTGGGAGCGTTGTCGTTGGAGCGGTTGGTCTCTGCGACGATACGAACGCCCTTGGCCTGCAAGCTCAGGGTGACGATCTCGCCCTGGAAATCGTTGCCAACCTTCTTGAAGGAACCGATGTTAGCCATGTCACTTCTCCTGTTTGTGTTTCGAGCCCGCGACCACCGCGGCCTCGATGGCGATGGACGGGCCGAGGACGATCGGCGACGCACCCGCTCGCGGGCCGAAGCGCAGCGGAGGACGCTGTCGTAGAGACTTTCTTGCCTCGCGAGGAATGGGCGCAAGCCCAGGGGAAGAAAGTCGCGTCAACGGCGTTGCGGCTCAGACGATCGAGGCGAAGCCGGTCTTTGGCCAGATCAAGCCATCAAAGAGGCCACGTGCGTCCGCGTGCTGAACCGCAATCTCGGGAGAAGACTTGGCAAATCTCGGTTGAGTTGCACAAGAGGTGCAAACGGTTTGGCGCAGTAAGAGAAACAATTTGCCGCAAAGGGCGGTATCGTCCCTGAAAAGTCCGACCAAGAGGGGCTCGTCGTACCCCGCAGCTAAGTGGGCCGGACTGAAATGGACGCCGCTTGGTCGAAGCACGCCGACGAAGGCCGCGATTACCTCTCGCTCAAGCTCGGCGCCTCCTCAACGCGCCGCTTCGGGCGAACCTGTTTGACGAGGAAGGCGGCGAAGGATCATCCCTCGCGCGTGGCCGTCATGAGAACTGATCGAGGCATATTGTCCGCCGATTCCAACGGACGGGTCTCCGCGAAAACGGTCAAGCGCGTCCAGGCCGTACCGCCGATGCAAACCGCGCCCAGGCAAGCGAAGGCCTCACGCCAAGCCAGCGATGGCACCCCGACCTGCGACAGGACGAACGCCACATGATAGCCAGCAGTTGCCGCGGGAACAGCGAATGCCGTCGCGATCGCGATGCGCAAGGTCCAGCATCGACTAACAGCGACGGAAACCTGACCGATCGCGAGCGTCAGCGCGCCAGAGGCCATCCCGACGAGCAGCCCGCCAACGATACCGGTGCCACTCTGAAACGCTATCATCCCGATACTCACTGCGACGAAGAACGGCAGGGCATAGACCGCCAGCGCAAAGATCAGCCAGCAGAACAAGCCGATACCGACGGTGTTGAGGAGAAGCCCAAGGGCAAGCATGGTGGTGGCTCCAAGTGCATAGATGTAACGGTCGCGCCTTCCACCACCACCGCGGCGCGACTTTGGAGATACTATCAAAACGAGGCGGAGTTGCGACGTGCAACTCCATCTTGACGGTCTTAGTTGAGCAAGACGGCGCTCACGCGCCGCCGAATTTCCAAACGGGGATCCCGAGGCGCTTCGCCTTGTCGGCGAGGTTGTCCTGGATTCCAGTGCCAGGGAAGTGCATGACGCCGATTGGCAGGAGTTCGAGCATGGCATCGTTACGCTTGAACGGTGCCGCCTTGGCGTGCTTGGTCCAATCCGGCTTGAAGGCGATCTGTGGCACCTTGCGGCTGGCCGCCCATTTGGAGGCGATCAGTTCGGCGCCTTTAGGCGAGCCGCCATGGAGCAGGACCATATCGGAATGCTTGGCATGGACCTTATCGAGTCGATCCCAAATGAGATGGTGGTCATTGAAGTCGAGCCCACCGGTGAGTGCGACCTTCGGTCCTGGCGGCAACATGATCTCGGTCTCGGAGCGACGTTTGGCGGCGATGAAGTCGCGGGAGTCGATCATCGCTGCGGTCAGCGTACGATGATTCACCAGTGATCCCGATCGGGGGCGCCAGAACGAGCCGGTGTGTGTCTCAAAGCGTTCGATGGCCTGGTCGCGGAAGAGTTCCAAGCAGTTGCGGCGCTCGATGAGTGTGATGCCCTCGGCCGTCAGGCGCTCGAGTTCGACCGATCGCACCTCAGAGCCGTTCTGCTCGCGCTGGCTCTTCTGCTGCGCCTGTTCATTGTCGTCGAGCTGGCGTTCGATGCGGTCGACGGCACGGTGAAACAGATTGACGGTCGACCAAAGGAGCTCGTTGAGATCCGGCACAAGCCGCGTGTCGCTCAAGGTCGCAACCAAGGCGTCGAAGATATCGGCAACCGCGCCGGCGATTATCTTGCCCTCGGGAAGCGGTCTTGGGTCTGGCTCGTCGTCGAAGGGACGGTAGCCGAAGAGCTTCAATTCGGTGAGGACGTGGTCGGTTGGAGATGAGGCGTGCGGCGGTTCGATGTCGTCATGATCGGTCATGGGAGGATGGCCTTTTTCGGGTCGGCCGCGCCCATCGCGGCCTTCGTGGCGATCACTCAGACGGCGGGCGGAGCGGGCCAGAACCCGGAGCGGAGCGGAGGGCCGAAGCGACAGCGGAGGATGGCGAAGGCCGGCTATTTTGTTTCGCGATGCAAAGCGCGCTGGTCAGATCGCTATCGTGTCTTCTCATCGCCTGCGCGCGGCGGAAAATAGCCGGCCGCAGCCATTGCCGGCCCGGCCCGCTTGCCGTCCGATCGCCCTCTAGAAGGCCGTGGTCGCGTCCTCTTCCGGAAGAGGCCTCACCTATGACCGACCTTTCACGATCGATCGAACGACAGCGGCTTATTCCGCGGCCACCGTTGACGCATGCAGGAAGCGGGCGACATCCTCCGGTACGAGCTGAATGCGTAAGGCTGCTCGGAGGACCTCGAGACCGAAAACGTGAAGATCTTCGTTGAAGTCGCCCAGCCGGGGCGACAGCGCGATCGCTTCGATGCCGGCGTCTGCTGCGCGCTGGGCCAGAACGGCGTACACCGTGTCCCCGGCGGTATCGGCATCGCGGGCGATGTAGAGACGACGCAGGCCAGATGGGAGCAGCATCGCTGAGAGGTGATTGGCTGAAAGCGCAGCCGCCGTTGGCATAGTCGGCAGCACGTAGCGTAGCGACAGCATGGTCTCGATACCCTCGCCGGCAGCGAGCACATCGTCCACCACGCCGAAGCGAACGGCGTTGCCGAGAAGATCGCCCATCGCCCGTCGTGGCGTATCGATCGGAGCCTTGCCGAGCCGAATCCGATCAAAGCCGCCGGGATCGAGCCAGGTCCGATGCACGCCGGTGATCCTGCCATCGAGATCCGTGACGCAAGCGATCATCGCTGGCCAGGTCTCGGTCGGCAGGTGCTCGTCCGGCCGATAGTAGCAGCGTGGATGAAAGCGCAGGCTGCCACCATGGTGCACGTAGGCTATCCCGCGACGCTGCAGATATCTCTCAACAAGGGTCCCCTGGATCGGGCTGGATATCGCAAAGAGCCTGCGGGCTGCCGCTTGCGAACCGGCTGGCACCGCCGGGCGATCGGGCTTCGAGACCAATTCCGGCTCGGTACGAGGCAGTCCCAGAAAGCGCGTCGCCTCCTTTGCCACCTCGCGGAAGTCGCGCAAACCAAGGCTTTCGCGAATGACGTCGAGGAGATCGCCATGCTCGCCCGTTGCAGCATCGGTCCACTTGCCGGCGGGACCCTTCCGTGATTCCTGGAGCCGCACGAACATCGAGCGGCCCGGGGTATTGTGGACGTCGCCGACCAGCCAGTATCGGCCCTCCCGCTTGCCATTGGAGAGATAGTGTCGGCACACCGCCTCGGCCTCGCGCGCGAGGCGGCGTGCCAGTTCGCAAGGCTCGCGGGGCATCAGGCGGCCTCCCGCGCACTGATGCGCGCGACCGGATAAGACTCGAGCACGTTCGACAGGACCTCGACGCCGCTCACATCCGTGGGTACGAACATGCGCAATTTCCAGGAGATGATCTCCCCAAAAAGGCCGTAAGTTCGCAGGCGATCGCGCATCGTGTCGTTGAATCCGGACAGTTCGATCCGGTATGCGCCCATCACCCGGACACGGCGAAGCTGGAGATCCTCGGCAAGATCGAGGACGGTCCGCCCCTCCATCAGCGCGGCAAAGGCAGCCTCCGGCGTCAGCGCGGGCGCGTCAGCCGCAAGGATGTTGGCGACCCAGGCAGCGGAGACCTTGCGCCCGATGATGCGTTCGCCCGCGTCAGTCTGGAGACGATAGACCCGGGTCGATTCGTTCGGCAGCCGCTTCCAGATGGGCAAGAGCAAGCCCGCTACAACATGGATCGTACTCTCCGTGAACTCGGGTACATCGGCGAGCTCCGCCAGCCAGGCGACGGTAAAGCGTTCGCGATCCGCATCGACCCAATGGCTTTCCGCCATCATGTTGAGGAAGACGCTTTGTTGCTCCATCGGCCGGATCAGGCGAACGCGCCGCTCGATCTCGCCGTCGTCGAGCATGAAACTCGGGGCTGGCTCCTGCACGGCGGAACGTCCCGAGCGCTCATTGATCAGCAGGACGGCTTGACGATCGGAAAGGCGAGCGAGAGCGTCATCCAGGCCCACAGGATGATTGCGCAGGCGCTGGGTAATCGTAAGCAGCCGGGTTTCGGCGCCTGTGCCGGGATGTGAATAAATCGTCCGCCGGTCGGTGACGACAAAGCTTTCCGCACGTAGCGTTTCCAGTCCGACGTCATAGGTGCCGGATGCGACCGCGCCCTCGATCCGAGCAGTCAATAGCTGCTCGAACGCGGTGAACAGAATGTTCTGTAGGTCGATGGTGAGCGCCAGCAGCCTGTTCAGGAAAGTCGTGATCGGCGGCAGTTCGTCCCTGAGCCCGTTGGTATCGGTCAGCTTCAGACCGGTCGAATCCTCGAACTTCTCGAGCGAGCAGCCGTCGACCTTGCCTCGCGCGAGCAGCATGTAGAGCTGACGCAATGCGTCCCGGCCATACCGGCTTTCGAGGTTGTCCTCGGGGCGGAACAGGCCCTGCCCTCCGGTCTGGCGCTGGCCACGCGTAATGGCTCCCAACGTGTCGAGCCGGCGGGCAATCGTGCTGAGAAAGCGCTTTTCAGCCTTCACATCGGTCGCGATGGGACGAAACAGCGGCGGCTGGGCCTGGTTGGTCCGGTTGGTCCGGCCGAGCCCTTGGATCGCGGCGTCGGCCTTCCAGCCGGGCTCGAGCAGGTAATGGACGCGCAAGCGGCGATTTCGCGCGGACAGTTCAGCATGGTAGCTCCTACCGGTGCCGCCGGCGTCGGAGAACACCAGGATACGCTTGGCGTCATCCATAAAGGCCGAGCTTTCCGCGAGGTTGGCCGAGCCGGCCCGGTTTTCGACCACCAGCCGGCCGCCCTTGCGAACGATGCGGCGCGAGCGGCCGGTCACTTCGGCGACCAAGTCGGTGCCGAAGCGCTGGACGACTTGATCCAGAGCCCCAGGGACCGGAGGGAGCGAGGCAAGCTTCTCGATCAGACGGTCGCGGCGGGCGACCGCCTCCCGGCTCTCGACCGGTTGGCCGTCACGATAGACAGGCCGGGAGCAGAGGTTGCCGTCCGAGTCGGTGAAGGGCTCGTAGAGCTGGACCGGGAAGGAATGGGCGAGATAGTCGAGCACGTACTCACGCGGAGTGATGTCGACGCGGACGTCGCCCCACTCCTCGGTCGGGATATCGGCCAGCCGGCGCTCCATCAGGGCCTCGCCTGTCGAGACGATCTGGATGACGGCGGCGTGGCCGGCGTCGAGATCGCGCTCGATCGAGCGGATCAGCGACGGTGTCTTCATCGAAGTCAGGAGATGGCCGAAGAAGCGCTGCTTGGCGCTTTCAAAGGCCGATCGTGCCGCCGATTTGGCCTGCCCGTTCAACGTTCCGGTCTCGCCGGTGATGTTGGCGGCCCGCATCGCCGCGTCGAGGTTGTTGTGAATGATGGCGAACGCATCGGCGTAGGCGTCGTAGATGCGAACCTGCTCCGGCGAAAGTTGATGCTCGATGAGCTCATACTCGACGCCCTCGTAAGAGAGCGATCGAGCCGCGTAGAGACCGAGGGCCTTGAGATCGCGCGCCAACACCTCCATCGCCGCGACCCCGCCCTCCTCGATCGCCTCGACGAATTCTGCCCTGGTGGCGAACGGGAAATCATCCCCGCCCCACAATCCCAGTCGCTGTACATAAGCCAGATTGTGCACCGTGGTGGCGCCGGTTGCCGACACATACACCACACGCGCGTTCGGCAAAGCGTGCTGCAGCCTCAGCCCCGCACGCCCCTGCTGAGAGGCCGCCTGGTCGCCACGTTCGCCCTTGCCCCCCACCGCATTCTGCATGGCGTGGCTCTCGTCAAAGACGATCACTCCGTCGAAGTCGGAGCCTAACCATTCGACGATCTGCCGAACCCGCGAAAGCTTTTCACCGCGCTCATCGGTGCGCAGCGTAGCGTAGGTGGTAAATAGGACGCCTTCCGAAAGCCGGATCGGCGTGCCCTGCCCGAAACGCGAAAGCGGCGTCACAAGCAGTCGCTCCATGCCGAGCGACGACCAGTCGCGCTGCGCGTCCTCGATCAGCTTGTCGGATTTGCTGATCCAGACCGCACGGCGGCGGCCATTCAACCAATTGTCGAGCAGGATGCCGGCGACCTGCCGCCCCTTGCCCGCGCCGGTGCCATCTCCCAAGAACCAGCCGCGGCGAAACCGGACGGCGTTCTCTGCGTCCTCGCGCGCGGCCGCCACGACGTCAAACGTCGCATCAACCGTCCAGGAGCCCGCAAGAAGTTCGGAATGCGCTTCGCCAGCGTAGATGACGCTCTCAAGCTGGGCGTCCGACAGGCTGCCATTCGCCACGAGACCGGCTGGCAGATGCGGCCGATAGGAAGGTCTTGGCGGCGCGACGGATGCCATTGCAGCCGACTGCACGAGCTTGGTCGGATGCGCCTGCGCGTCCGCAATGCGGACCGATTGCAATCCGTATTCCTCATAAAGCGCATCGGTAAGCCGGGCACCTTCCGGCGGCGACCATTCGACTATTTCGTATGCGAGCTCTACGCTTTCTGGCGCGGCGATGCCCGAAGTAGAGAATAGGCGTGGCGCGGAAGTGCCGAGGGATCGAGACTTCTCGGGGTGTCTGCCGACGTCGATCACGACAGGGGCGGCAACAGGCAACCTCGGAGGCGCATGCTGGGCCACCCAGCCGAGCAAGGTAGCGACATCGCCCGCCATGCCGAGCGAGGCCGGCAAGACGTTCGGGTCCGCCGCGGGCTGCTTGTCGATCACAAGCAGCCTTGTGTCGGTTTGAGTTCCGTGTTTCGCGTAAGCGGCACCGTCGACCGCGGCAGAGAAAACAACACGCCCGCGTTCCTGAAAGCGTACGAAGGCATCTCGCCATGCCGGACTGTCCGGCGCGAAGCTTGCACCGGTGATGGCGACCAGACGCCCACCGTCGCAAAGGCGCGCCAAGGCCGAAGCAATGTGCCGAAGCGCCGCGTCCGCCATTCGTCGATCGACATTCGCCAGCGCCGAGAACGGCGGGTTCATCAAGACGACGCTAGGTACGAAACCAGCTTTGAGGTGATCATCGATCTGGGTGGCGTCGAACCGGGTGACCTCAACGCCGGCGAACAGATGATGGAGCAATGCCGCACGGGGTTCGGCCAGCTCGTTCAATATCAGGCCGCCGCCGGCGAGCTCGGCGAAGATGGCGAGCAAGCCTGTCCCCGCGGACGGCTCCAGGATGCGGTCGGCGGGTGTAATGGCGGCTGCGGTACATGCGACCAGTCCCAGCGGGATCGGCGTCGAGAATTGTTGAAGCGCCTGGCTGTCCTCGGAACGCCGCGTATGGGTCGGCAGACAGCTCGCGATTTTCGCAAGCATCGGCAGCATCGCGGCCGTTGAGCCGGCCTTGGTCCGGATGGCCGGACCGAACTTGCGAAGGAATAGAACGGTGGCCGCCTCGCAGGTGTCATAGGCGGTCTTCCAATTCCAGGCACCGGCCCCGTCCGAGGCGCCGAAGGCAGCCTCCATGGCGCCACGCAGGACCACGGCATCGATGCGCCGGCCGCGTTCGAGATCGGTCAAGAGCTGTCGCGCAGCCCTGACCGCAGCGGAGGTGATAGTTGCAGCGGCACGCATCGAGAGCGGCGCCGCGGCAACGCCGCCGGCGAGAGATTCGGTCATGGGATTTCTTTCGGAGAGCAGGAACGGGTCGAACCGCCCGGCGCTCTCCTCAAGACCGCGGCGATTCAAACCCTTCCCGGCCACACTCTCGCTCTCAGCCTCGGCCATCAGAATGGGCACCGGCGCTGTGCACCGGTCCCCGAGCAAGCGTAGGACAGCCGGAGCCACCCCTTATGCTGTCACTCAGCCGCGTCGAGCTGTTGCGGATCCTCGTCGCTGGCGTTCTCCGGATCCTCCTCATCAGCGAGGAATTCTGGCAGTGGGCCCGCTTCACCCTCCTGTTCCGATGGCGACAAAACGGGGTCAACGAGACGCAGCGGCTCGGGCAACCAGCCCGATCCATCCAGGAGACGCTCGGCTTCCTTGGCCATGTCCGCCTTCTTCAGATGGTCGATCAGTTGCGCCGACGACTCGCCTTTGGCTTCCCTCACCGCCTCGAGAATGCGAGGCTTCGTGACTCGGCCGAGATAGTTATCGACGGTTGGTCTCCAGCCAGCCTGCACCATGTCGAGTCCGGCGGCGCGCGCTAGCACGTTGGCCTGGTCGAGACGCGTGCGGACGCCGTGGGCTGAGACGCGACCCTGATTGTAACGATTGGCCGGCTCATAGACGGCGTTGACCGCAAAGGACGCACAGTGGGCGAACAGCGATGCCTGTGCACCACCATCGAGAGCCGTCAGCGCACCCCAGAGATCGTTCTCGCTCTTCGGCAACCGTGCCTTCCAGGCCTCATGCCGCACCTCGACAGCCCTAGTCGAGACACTTTCCCTCAGCCCCGGAGCTTGAGCGGGAAAGGTTGGCGTGCGCAGCCCGATCTCAAGGCAGCTCCCGGACGAAGCAAACCGGTAAAAGGCCGTCAGCACGAAGTTGTGCAGCACCGCCTGGAACGCGATCGCAGGATTTTCGGCCAGCGCATCCCGCAATGCCAGCGTACGGTGCGCCGTCAGTTCGATGATGAGGCGATCCGGCAATGGCCTTGCCGGGTCTTCATCATCCTCCTCCGGTTCGGTCGGTGCGCCGGCGACCGAGATCGCTGTGCGCGTCGCGGAACCAGCAGCTTCCTGCCCTTCAGTCGGCGGCGCATCGGTGCCCCGCTCGACTTTGAATTCGCGCGCAGGCACCTCATCCTCGGGCCGGACATAGCCTCGATCGATGCACAGCCGTCCTTCGGAATCGATGCTGACGAAGACGCCGGCTCGGGCAATCTCGGCCGGATCGTAAGTTTCCGGCCGGTCTTCAAGCGCCAGCAGCGCAGCCTCGATCGCGCCAAGACGCTGGTCGACCTCTTCGGGCAGCTCATCCGCATCCTGACATTCGGCTTCGAGCTTGGCCTGCTCGGCGTTGAGAGCGTCGATGGTAGCCTGCTCCTCGGGCGTGAGATCGACAGGTTGGCCTTCCAGCTCGCGCAGGCGTGTCGTGTGGCCGTAGGAGAAGTCAACTGCGACTGAGATCCATTTCCATCCTTCCGCACCAATGGCTTCCGCCTCGGCTTTGAGCTTCTCCGTGACAAGACGGTCGAGCAGAGCAACGTCCTGAAGCCAGCCGCCATCATCGTGTTCGAACAGGTCGCGGAGAACGCCGCCACCTGCCTGCTGGTAAACATCGAGCCCAATGAACTGCACGCGGCGATCGGAAGCCCTCACGGTATTTTCGGTCAGCATCCGTCGGATCTGATAGGGTTCATCGTAGCCCGAGCGGCTGACATTCTCCCAGACCTGTTCCTGCCGCATCTGATCCGCGGTGACTGAAAACGCCATGAGCTGCTCGAGGGTCATGCCGTCTTCGGCATAGACGTCGTGCAGCTTTGGCGACACGGACGCCAGCCGGAGGCGTTGCTTCACAACGGCCGGCGTCACGAAGTGCCGAGCCGCGATATCCTCCTCGGACATGCCAGAGCCACTAAGAGTTTGGAAGGCTCGGAACTGATCGAGCGGATGAAGACCTACCCGCTCATCATTTTCGGCAAGCGAATCGTCTTCGGCAATGCCCCCCTCGCGCACCACGCACGGAACGGCTTGCGTCTTTGCCATGCGCTTCTGCTTGACGAGAAGTTCCAGCGCGCGATAGCGCCGGCCGCCCGCCGGCACCTCAAACATGCCGGTTTCATTACCTTCCGCGTCCACGACCGCCCGGACGTTGAGACTTTGCAGGAGCGTACGCTGCGCGATACTTTCGGCGAGGTGCTCGATCGAAACGCCCGCTTTCACGCGCCGCACATTCGACTGGCTGAGCACCAGCTTGTTGAACGGAATGTCGCGTGAGGGCGAAAGCGTGATCTTTTGGACGGCCTTCGTCATGTCGATTCTCCACGACGGGCGGCCGGGAGCCTCTCTCTCGGCCTCCAACCCGTCGCGAAAACCGCATCTCCCCTCTCACTCTCGTTTCCGAAGCGACTGGTGAGATCTTCACGCTGCTTCCTGCTCCGCTCTCTCGAACGTTACGTCAACAACGGACTCCGGCAGAAAGCCAAGCAGATAATCCGCAACCTTGCTGGCTTGTGAGGC
The DNA here is from genome assembly GCF_001440395.1 of Bradyrhizobium jicamae. Taxonomy (GTDB): domain Bacteria; phylum Pseudomonadota; class Alphaproteobacteria; order Rhizobiales; family Xanthobacteraceae; genus Bradyrhizobium; species Bradyrhizobium jicamae. The sequence goes on from NZ_LLXZ01000139.1 coordinate 15,368, forward strand.
AGCTCGCACGATCGCGCGATTGTCCTCGCGCAGCACCTCGAGCCAGGAGCCGATATAGTCGGCATGTCGCACCGTCGGTAGGATACCGAGCGACGCGCAACTAAACGCAGCCGATATCTCCGCGATCAACTCTTCAAAAGCATACTTCTTGGTACCGTAACCACCTGACAAGTCGCGATTGAGACGTGATGGATGACCGCTGGCATGCGCCAGCTCATGCAAGGCGGTTCGGTGCCAATTGATAGGCTCGAAATAGGCTTGTGGCGGAGGCACCTTCACATAGTCTTCTGCCGGCGCATAGAATGCGCGGTTGCCGCCGATGCGGAAGTTGATGCCGGTCGCCTTAATGAGCTTTTCGACCCGGGGCTCGATCAGACCTGGCGGCGGAGGCGGCGCCGTCGTCGTGATCTCCGAAGGCAGGTCCTCGCATTGATCCGTATTAAAGACCGTGAAACGCTTCAAGAATGGGATGGCCTGCGCTTCGTCGCCCGTTTCGCTCGCGCGCCGCTTTTCGTCGACCGATACAAAACGATCGGCATAGACCACGGTCGTTCCGCGCTCGCCCTTGCGAACGTGACCACCGAGCGACAGAGCCTGCCGGAAGGTAAGCCAACTCTGACCTGTGAATGCGTGTTCGGTGGCGGCGCCCCAGAGGATCAGAATATTGATGCCGCTGTATTGACGACCGGTCGCGGCGCTTTTCGGCATGGCCAAGCACGCCTTCGCCGCGGTGCCCCAAGGCTGCACCCATGGCACTCGGCCCGCCTCAAGTTCGCCGATGATCTTGTTTATGATATCGTCATAAAGGCTCGCTCGGTCCTCACCGGCACGCGCCCGAGGATAGTGTCTGGACATCGCGGATCTCCGCGACGGGCGCCGCGAGCCTCTCTCGCAGCCTGTAACCCGTCACGGCAAAACCCGGCCGGCACTCTTACTCTCGGGCTCTGTCCGCGCGGAAACGTCGCCGTGTGACTAACGAGGCCGTTGGCCCTCGCCGCACGCACGACGGTGAGGACGAGGAATCTGCGAGGCGAGCCGCCTTCCGTCTCATTTCTTCATGCGATATGGCCTTACCTGCTTGGGGCCGCAGGCCCTGATCAGGCGTGCGCGAACGCGCATCGCCCGACTGAAATGGCACCCGGAGAGCGTGAGCATAGCGACCCGAAGGGGCACGCGGGTCCGAGTGCAGCAACGAGACCGGTTAACAGCGGCACCCGGGAACGGGGCAGTGATAGCGATCGCCGAAGGCGAGCCCCTTTCCCGAGTGCCCCCGGCGAGGAGCTCCGCAGTCTCTGCGCGAGGGATCGAAGCCGGATGGCCGAGACGCAAAGCGGCTCGGTTCACGAGAGCCCGGTGCGGCGAAGCCGCACGCGCCCCTAACGAGAAGCGGGCAGTCGCGGTCGCATTGCACGCCAGACATTGCTCTCTCGTTATTGCGAATTCCAGCCCTGTGCTAACGGGGGAACGAATAACGGACACAAGGATTCGTCGTATCAGGAGCTATCTCAATGCTGATGACGCGTGAACCGAGACCAACGATACGGACGCTTCGCGGATGGGCGATCCAGGTGCTCCAGGAAGCGGGGGCCATCCGCGAGTGCGAAGAACACGGTTGGATGCAGGATCGCGCCGATCCGCATGCACGGGAGCGGGCCTTTGATATCGCCCGTGGAGACCCGCCAGCAAACGTCTCCCCGGATGCAGCGGCAGCCGAGGTTCGCGACGTGCTGAACTCGATCGGAGATACCTGCCCGGAATGCCCTGCAGACTAGAAGGGCTGGTGCCGAGCCTCAACCCCAGCCCGGCCCTCCTAGTTCAGCGGCCCAGCTTTTTCTCCACGCGCTTGCGCACATTGCCAACCTTTTTGACGGCCTTTTTCACCGCCGGTGCCGACTTTCTGGTCTTCTTTGCCTCGTACTGCACTTCATAGTTTTGCCCGCCGGCCACCTGCGCCCGGTCCTGTTTTCGGCCACGCGCCGTCTTCGTCTTCTTCGCTACCGCCATCGGTGCCTCCTGTTGTGACATCGAAGCAACGCGACAGGGATTCGCAGGTTCCGGAACGATTTGAACTGTGCCAATTTGAATCGGCTGTAGCGTGGAGTTCTTCAGTGGCGTTTCAGCGTAAAAAGCCCGAGGCGATCGGCCTCAAGGCGCCCCTGCCCGGCTTCGTCGAGCCCGCCCTGGCATCCTCGATCGACAAGGTGCCGTCAGGGGACCGTTGGATTCATGAAATCAAATTCGACGGCTACCGTGTTCAGGTCCATCTGGCCAACGAGGCGGCGACGATTTTCACCCGCCGCGGCCACGATTGGACGCATCGTTTCAAGAAGGTCGCCCATGACGCCTGGCGGATCAGGGCGAACTCGGCCGTGGTGGACGGCGAGATCGTGGTACCGGCCGCCGACGGCACGACCGATTTCTCGGTCCTGCAGAACGAACTCAAGGGCAAGTCGAAGAGCATCGTGCTTGTTGCGTTCGACCTGCTCTATCTGAACGGCCGCGACATCCGGAAGCTACCGCTCTTTCAGCGCAAGGCCGAACTCAAGAAGATCCTAAGCGGCACCGATATCCAGTTCAGCGAAAGTTTCGAGATAGAGGGCCGTGAGATGTTCGCGCACGCCTGCAAGCTCGGCCTCGAAGGCGTCGTCTCGAAGGTGCGGGACAGTACTTATCCCAAGGGACGCACGAACGACTGGGTCAAGAAGACCTGCGTGCGGCGGGAGACACTGACCATTGCCGGTTTCGCACTCGATGGCACGAAGTGGGACGGGCTCTATGTCGGCCGGCGCAAGGGCGACGATCTGGTCTACGCCGGCAAAGTCGATCACGGCTTCGACAAAGTCTCGGCAGCCGATCTGCAGAAGCGGCTTAAACCCCTGATCCGAAGAACCCAGCCCTATGCCAAGCGCATCGGCCACAAGGGCATCTGGGTTGAACCCAAACTTCTGGCCGAAATCGAGTATCGCGCGAAGTCAGCCGAGGGAAAGGTGAGGCACCCGTTCTTCCGAGGCCTGCGGGAGGATTTGTGATGGATGCATTCGATCGCTTTTGGCAATGGGTCGACAAAGCCACCGGAAAGTCCGCTGACGATTCCGGCAGAGTTGCATCGGGCCGTTATGGAACTCGCTCCTGAGGAGCGGTGGGACCGCGCCGCGGTGAACCAAGCGGCAGCGCGTACTAGCCTAGGAGCGGCGTGATGCGACGAACGCAATGTCCGCTTTGCCCCTCTCGCGACCAAGTTTGAGCGGCAGCGAAATATATCGCAATGGGCCATTGGCGGTCGTTGCAGTCCAACCGGAAATGACGTCCTCTCTCCCTTCAAAAGCGGGCCTTTGTGGGCCGCATCGATGATGGTCGCTCGCAGGAGGTGCGCCGAAGGAAGGTCCGCCTAGGCTCAACCTGTCTTAAAACCAGCTTGGTGGTCGCCTCGAAGCTGATACGAAGGCCCGGAAGTACCGGACCGCCAGGAACGGCCACGGCGGTAAGGGCAGTGCCATCCCCGACAACGTGGGCCTTTGGATCAGAAGAGTTTTGTCCCCACCGGCTACCACAGCCAACTACAGCCGCGAAACCAGTTCGATGCTTGAAATCGACTGCGGTGCTGTGACCGCGGGCTCGATGCGCAAATCTGCGTTGCCATGATCAGGCCTGTCACCCATCAACAGGAGCCAAGCCACCAGCATCAGAGCTGCACAGAGAATTGCAAACCCGGCGGCAACTATGTCTCGATAATCGTCCATACTATTCTTGCGACTTCAATTCGCACTCAGGATTCTCGCGTCCCGAATTCCGTCGAAGATAAACTGCGAAGCGAGTGCAGCAAGTATGACGCCCGCTAGACGGTCGATCACATTCGATCCAGTAGTTTTTAGAAGCCGATGCAGCAGGTCCGTAAAGATCATCCCCGCATAGGTCGGAACGAGGCAGATGAGCATTGACGCGAGGACGACGACCGACCTAACGAGATCGCCTGTCGCCTGCCCCATGAGCAAGACAACGGCAGTGAGGCCGGCGGGACCTGCGATCAGCGGGAAGGCGAGCGGAAAAATCGCAATGTCACCGGGTTCCAGCGCTTCCCTACGCTCTCCGGCAGTGAGAGTAGAAAGTCCGGCAGGGTGCCCAAAGATGAGCTGGATGGCTTGAAGCAGCAGCAGCACCCCGCCTGCAAAGCGAAAGGCTTCCAACGACACGTGCAGCGCGCCTAGTAATTGAACGCCGAACAGCGCAAAGCCGAACAAGACGCCGCCGGCAATAACGACAGCCCGAAGCGCCAACCGGACCCGTTCCGGGCGGTGTAGGCCACCCGTCAAGCCGCCGAACACCAGCGCGGTGTCGATGGGCCCGATGGCCACAAAGAGTGTCGTGAACGTTGTTACGGCGAAATCGGCGATCGGCATTGGCCTGAACTTGTGCGGCGCCTTCGATCCCTTAACTGTCCAGAGAAACGATTGTTCAAGACGAATTGACGCGCCGCCTGGATGTCGCAAAAATTTTGCGGGCCCCCTTGAAGGCCATTTTTTCGACTCCCAAGTCGTTTGCCGCCGGGGACCGGTTACGGACCCTGTTCGCCGAGAGGCCGAAAGTCTGAGCCCGTGACGGCGGCGCTGCCGATGGACCCTGATCAGGCCGGGCCCGTCCAAGACGACGGCCGGGCTCACTCTCGATAAGGAGAAAGGAAAGACAAACCAGGAGATCAAAGATGAGCAGACGCATGCAATCTCGATCGCACGAGAGCGGGGCGACCGTACTGCATTGGCTCATGTTCGCCCTCAGCTTTCTGACGATCGGGTGGATCAGCTTCGTACCGACAGGAGGATGAGATGACTAGGAAACACAAATTCGTCTCCGCTGATATGGAGGCCATGCGCCGACACCGGCGGATTGTTGCTGGCTCTTTCGCATTGGCCATGCTGTTGCCGACCGGGGCCTTCGCGATCGACAGCACCTCCAAAGAAACACTCGATCGAACCGGCTATGTGATGCCGTTGCCGCCTATCCGCTATCTGGATTCGATGCGCTGGATGGATTGGAAGCCGAGCGCACCGGTGTTCAAGGTGGATACCTTGCTGCTTCCGGACAGCACCCAACCGGGCGTATTCCGCCTTCCCTCGGCTTACGAGCCGGACCTGCGCCGCGTCAGCTGAAGCCGGTTGAGGCCGAAAATGCGGAAGCCCGCAACCTGGCCGCCCGCCAGCCAAGGCGAGCGGACGCTCCCGGAGACGGTGCGCGCCTTTCTCATCGAAAGCGAACGCCGCGTTCTCTTGCACTGTCAGAAACTGCTTGCGAAGGACAACCTGCCCGATGACGAGCGGCAGAGGTTACAGCGTCTAACCGCGACCGCTCAGGAAGAGATGCAACGCCTTGCGGGCGGGCGCGAGGTCAAAGCAGCTTAGAAAATCAGAGGAGGCTCTTGAAAGGATCGCAGATTTCTTATTTCGGTTTTACCGCAAAGCCGCGGCGCCGGATGCCAACTCGGGTCCGGCGGACTGGACCGGGCGCCGGACAGGTGTCCAGCGCTCCTTCGTACCCATCTTGCTCTCAGGAGGACTTGGTTATGAGGACCACCCTTGACTTCGCGCCGCTCTGGCGCTCCACGATCGGCTTCGATCATGTGGCCGATGTCATTGACAGCGCACTGCGTCAGTCCAACGACGACAATTATCCACCCTACAACATCGAACGATCCAGTGAGGATCACTACCGGATTTGCCTGGCAGTGGCCGGCTTCGGCGTCAACGATATTGCCGTGACTGCCGAGCAAAACGCGCTGACCGTTGAGGGCAGGAAGCCAGACGGCAATCCGCGCGAATACCTGTACCAGGGGATTGCCGCGCTGCCATTCCGGCGCGTGTTCAAGCTCGCCGACTATGTTCAGGTGGAGCGGGCTTCCTTCGAGGACGGCTTGCTGGTGATCGACCTCGTGCGCGAGGTGCCGGAGTCCATGAAGCCGCAGCGAATTCCAATCGTCGCGCCGGCTACGAGAAAATACGCAGGCGGCTTGAGAGCAACTGTCTACGAGCAGAGACCGCTGCGAGGCCGCACGCGGAGAGAGCTGCAACAACTCTACCTTAAAAGGAGTACAAAATGGCACTACGCGATCTCGTCCCATGGAACAACAGCTCACGCAAAGTGGGCGTACCAGCCAATGAAACAAGCAATCCGTTTCTTGCGCTCCATCGTGAAATGAACCGCATGTTCGACGAAGCATTCCGCAGCTTCGACATTGGTTCTTTCGGCTCGTCCTCCATGATGGGCTGGCCAAGCGTCGAGCTCAACGAGACGGAAAAGGAGGTCGAGGTACTCGCCGAACTTCCCGGCCTCGACCAGAACGACGTTGCGATCGAACTCTCCGACGGCGTGCTGACCATCAGCGGCGAAAAGAAGAGCGAAACGGAAGACAAGGAGCGTCGCTTCAGCGAGCGCTACTACGGACGTTTCGAGCGACGCATTCCCGTCGATGACGTCGACCAGGACAAAGTTGCCGCGTCGTTCAAGGACGGGGTCCTCACCGTGACGCTGCCCAAGCTGCCTACGGCGCAGCGGAAGATAAGAAGGATAGCGATCAACGGAAGTAAGCAATAGCTGAAAATAGGATGAAGCCGGGCGGGTTTCTTCCCGCCCGGCTTCTTCGAGTGGACGCTTGCCATGAACACTTTGCCCTTATCGGCCAATTCGGCCTTTACCGCTCGTCAACCCGTCCCCGGTCCGATGACCCAGTCGGCATTTTCGGCGGATGTGCAAGCCACAAGCGACGAAGAATTGGAGTCGCTGATCCGCCAGGATTACGAGCGGTGCCATCCCGGCGACACACTAGATGATCTCAAGCGGCGGGCCGCGTTCTCAAAGGAGGATAGAGGACTACTGCGAGATTGGATGGCGATAGCGGCGGCCTACAAGAAACGTCGCGCGACTGAATTTAACCGCGGTCGACGAAGCTAAGGGCTCGGTACCTTCAGCCCCGCGGCGCGGTAGCTCTCTTGTGGGACGATCAGATTTTCTAAGGCAGGCGCCAACCAGAAGCGACTTTTGGAAGGGGGCTAAAGCCGAGAGATCCGCGCGACGACCCGCGTTTTCCGCTGCCACTGTCGGGCCGCGGTTACCGCGACCAGTAGCAAGGTGTGGCCTGCCGACGGCAACAGTCCCGCTCACCGCAGATCGGCTCGTCCAAGCGGGTAAACTGCTAGGAAATTCGTCATTGGAACCTGCGGAGGGCAGTAATCATTTATCCGGTTTGCGATGGGAGACCAAAGTGCCCCCTTCGGAAGCGCACAAGCTTCGCAGACAAGTCTCTACATTGTCGGAGTTCGGCAAGCGAGCTTTGCGGAGCGATGCGATTCGAGCAAAGGTTTGGCTCCGATGGAATAGAATGCACCGTCTCATTTTTGTTGGACAAGAATGATAAATGAGCGGAGCCGCACTCATCCAGACGACGTTCCTGATCCTGGCGTCCCACGCGCAACTGGATAGGCGTGGTCTTTCAAACGCCTGCAACAAGCCGAGCGCCTCTCGCGATCAATACCCCGCTAAGCCAAATCACCAAATCGCATAGGCGACGCTGAAAGCGCCGCCTGCCCTATTAGCCGTTGACCGCCTCCCTGGAAAAACCGGCAGCCCAACGGGCCATAAGGCCGCCGCCATGATCCTCCCCCGCACCGGCTTCAGTGGGGAAGTTCCTTTGGTGATTTGTTAATGAAATCCGGGCTCCAGCGGCCTCATCGGACTTGAAGAAAATTTTCGCCCCCCTCTTGAAACCAAAAGCGACTTTGCTAATTTTTTTCTCGCCATCGAACGGTGGCGTCCGGGCGCCCCATGGGCCCGGGCAAGAGACGGGCACCGGTCGTGTCCGGTGCCGCTCGTATCCATCTTGCTCTTTGGAGGATTTGGCTATGCGCACTTACGACTTCTCTCCCCTGTGGCGCTCGACCGTTGGCTTCGACCGCCTGTTTGACCTCGCGGAAATGGCCCAGCGGGCCGGCGAGGACAACTATCCCCCCTACAATATCGAACGGCTGGCCGAGGACCGCTATCAGATTTCGCTGGCGGTTGCCGGTTTTGCGCCCAGCGATATCACGATCACGGCCGAGCAGAACGTGGTCACGATCGAAGGCAGCAAGTCCGACAAGCCTGAGCGGGACTTCCTCTATCGCGGCATCTCGACCCGCAACTTCAAGCGTCAGTTCAACCTGGCGGACTATGTTCAGGTCAAGAGCGCCGCGTTCGACAATGGTCTGCTCAAGATAGAGCTGGTCCGGGAAATCCCGGAAGCCATGAAGCCGCGCCGGATCGCGATCAACGGCGCGTCAACCGACAACGTCCAGAAACTGGAAGCCAAGGCAGCCTAGGTGCGGCTCTGGCCGGCGCCGCGCGATGCATCGCGCGGCTGCCGCTCATCGTCAATGAAGAGGAGGATACCATGCGGCCGACGACCGCCGACGACAAAGTCTTCGACTTCAACGCGCTCCTTCATCCAGGCACAGTCTTCGACCACCCGAAGGATGTGGTGCGCCGTCCCACCCTGACAACGGCCGAGAAGAGGGCAATTTTGGCCTCCTGGGCCTCCGATGCATCCGCGATCGCGTCCTGCCCGTCGATGCGATCACCTGCCGGGCTGAAGAAGCCGGTATCAATCGACGAGATCCTCGAAGCGCTGTGCGAACTCGATGGCGGTCCCAGGAATCCTCCCGGAGGCAAGCCCTGTCGATTGCGCTCTACCGAACGTGCCATTGCCGCCTGAGGCCGGAGGTGGATCATGCTTGAGGTAAACCTGGAACGGCTGCGTGCGCATCAAAGGAATATCGACCGCTATCGCAGGCTGCTCGCAACGCATCTGTCGGACCTTGAACGCTCGTTTATTCAGCGCCGATTGAGCGAAGAGGACGCCTCGGTGAAAGGACTTCTGCGAGAGACGTTCCCCGACCGCCTCTCCGCGGGACTGCCGAGGATCGACGGTCGAAGGGCGCCGCTTGAAGTGGCTGAGCTGCTGCACCCGGCCGACGCATTCGATCATCCCTTGGACGTCGTCGACGACGGCGATCTGACGCCTTACGAGAAGCGGGCAATCCTGTCATCCTGGGCCGCAGATGCTTGCGCCGTTCCCGGACCAAAATGGCCCGTTCCGGATCCTGCCGTAAGCTTCGACGATATCCTTGATGCCTTGCACCTTTTGGAATCGGAACCAGAGCCAGCCGCCGATCACGGCAAGGATCCTGGCCGTCATCAGGGGCACGATGGTCCGGACACGCTTTCCATTTTCTAAAAAGCTCTCGCGAGGTGGAAATGTATCAAACCGTCTCTCAACCACTGCCATCCGTCGGTAGCGGGCTGACGCACTATCTCGCCCAAATTCGGAAGTTTCCGATCTTGACGCATGAGGAAGAAACGAACTTCGCCAGGCGCTGGCGTCAGCACGGCGATCGTGATGCAGCCTATCGCCTCGTCACGAGCCATCTGCGTCTCGTTGCGAAAATCGCCATGCGCTACCGGGGCTACGGCCTGCCGATTGCTGACATCGTTTCCGAGGGGAATATCGGCTTGATGCACGCGGTGCGGCGCTTTGATCCAGAGCGCGGGATTCGTCTTTCTACCTATGCGATGTGGTGGATAAAGGCGACAATCCAGGAATACGTCCTTCGATCGTGGTCGCTGGTGAAGATTTCGGCGAATTCTGCCCAAAAGAAATTGTTTTTCAAACTAAGGAGAACCAAGAGCGCTATTTCAGCGCTCGATGACGGCGATTTGCGACCGGATCAGGTCAAGACAATCTCTGAGCGCCTCAAAGTATCTGAGCATGAAGTGGTGAATATGGACCGCCGCTTGCGTGGCGACGTTTCCCTGAATTCACGGACCAATGGCGCCCAAGATGCGGGAGATGCGCTTGAACGACTTGTTGATCCCTCACCTCGCCATGACATCGCGTTTGCTGAGGACGAAGAATTGTCGAAACGGCGCGCCGCGCTGAAGGCTGCCATTCAGACTCTTAATCCCCGCGAAAAGCACATCTTTACGGAGCGCTACTTGAACGAGGACCCTCCCAAGCTCGAAACGCTCGCGATGGAGTATGGCATCTCACGAGAGCGCATCCGTCAAATAGAGCTGCGCGCATTCCAGAAAGTGAAATCCGCGATGCAGCAAGGGGAACCTGCCAAAAGAAGCGCTCAGCCAAATGGACCAGCACATAGCATTAGTTCACCAAGTTTGAAACGCGGATGTTAACGACTGTAGTTCTCTCGCTGATCATCGCAAATACGATGGCCGCAACCGGAGCCACCTTTTTGGCATGGCTAATCTTCCCCCCTTCGGGGGCCCATGCAGGCCAGATTCGACTGAACCCATGAACCTAGCTTTGGATAGGAACGGGCGGGATATCAACGTGCGAGTCGCGGGGCAAGCTTGTATTCAATCGCGCTGAAGGCTCAAAGGGCTTGGCCTGGCATATCTTACGGAAGGACACGTGCAGCCATACCTCGCAAGCGGACGGCTTGTCCGAGTCCTTTCCGACTGGTGTCCGCCTTTTTCAGGGTATCACCTGTACTATCCAAGCCGCCGGCAACCGTCGCCCGCATTGTTGGTACTAGTTGATGCGCTTCGGTACCGGAAGAACTAAAGTTGAAGCGGTGCCTTTTTGCGTAAGCATGAAGATAAACCGCTTTGGGTCATCTGCTAGCATCGACCGCCCCTCGAGCGAAGTCTGCCAAGCGCCCATCGCTACACGAGCGACGGAGTGGTAAGTCTGGCTGCGTCAGTATACCGCCGAAAGCGGAAGTAAGAGCATAAGCCGGCCATAAGCCAACGCGGGTTGATGGCTGATCGCTGGCGTCGCAAACCAAGAACCGCTAACTAGTCCCGCGCTCGCCGCAGCGCAGTTTCCAATCGCAACTTCTCTTTATCCCAGCGGATTTCTTCAGCCTCCGACCTCTTTTCGAGAGCCTCGAGCTCGGCCTGGATCGCCGCGGCCCGCTTTGCGTGATCCTGCTGGGCCTTGTCCAACGTAGCCTGCGCCTTGTCGACCGCCCGCTGGCGGCGATCGCGCTCCTTCTGCCTGGCAGTTTCCTCTCTCGCTCGTTCAACCTCGCGACGCGTTTGTTCCCGGTCGTACTCGAGAGCGGCCTTGCGCTCGGCAGCCTTGTCGCCGGGGCGGGAAGAAGGCTTCTTCGTCTTTGAGGCTTTCGACTTGCGGCCACGTGTCGTTGGACTGCTGCCGCCAAGATCGGTGGGCAGTTCGGCATGCTCGGTGAAGGATCCGTCGGATCCGACCGGCCGCCTGAGAACGACGCCAGGCTTTGCCATGGTTGCGGCCATGACGTCCGGATCATGGCTTTCCTTCGCCGCGCCCTGATGAAAGAGATTGCTGTCTGCGCCCCACGCTTCCAGCGCCGCTTTCATGGAAGGAGCGGCTATCGCCAGATCGAAGAAGCCCAGCGAAGTCTGGTAGGTTTTCAGTTTTCTGGCCATCGGTCTGATCAGACCTTCCCGTTCGATAGTTGACGTCGCGCACCCTGGGATTGGCCGCGGCGTCTGACGGAACATGCCATGGCTTTAAGCGTTCCCTCATTCTTGAAGGACGTCTGCGCATTACGCAACACGCTCTGAAGGATTGGCCCTTGAATGAGCCGGAGTCGACCCTGCCCAAGCGCTTACAGCCGATGCTCGCTACGCTCACCGACGCGCCATTCGACGACCCCGGCTGGGTTTTCGAGGATAAATACGATGGCTTCCGGATGATCGCGGAAATCCGGCGTGGCAAGGTTTCGCTCTACAGCCGCAACGGCAAGATCATCAGCCGCAGCTATATCGAGGTAGCCAAAGCGCTGGAGGGCGTGAAGGGCGACGCCGTGATCGACGGCGAGCTCGTCGCGATCGGAAAGGACGGCGTCTCGCATTTCCAGCTGCTGCAAAACGCGCTGCGTCATGAAGCGAAGCTCCTGTATTGCGCCTTCGATCTCATGTTTCAGAATGCAGCGGACTTGCGCAAACAGCCTCTTCTCGAGCGCAAGGAGCTGCTGAAAGCGATCCTGCCGCGCCACCGGCTGATCGCCTTCAGCCGTCACCGCAAAGCGAACGGCACGAAATTTTTCGCCGAGGCCGAGCGGAAGGGTCTGGAAGGCATTATGGCGAAGCGCGCCGACAGTGCGTACGCGTCCGGAAGCCGTACCCCGGATTGGCTGAAGATCAAGACAGCAAAGCGGCAGGAAGTGGTGATCGCAGGCTTCACGGCGCCCAGGCGCACCAGGCCGTTCTTCGGCGCCCTGGTCCTCGCCGTGCGGGAAAACGACGCATGGCGCTACATCGGACATGTCGGCACCGGCTTCAGCCACAAGGTCCTGGGAGACCTCCACGCCAAGCTCGTGAAGCTGACGACCCCGAAATCACCCTTCCCTGCCAAAGTGAAGGACGAGGCCGTCACGACCTGGGTCAGGCCCTCGTTGGTTGCCGAGGTCAAGTTCGCGGAGTGGACGAGTAAGGGCGAATTGCGCCAGCCCGTCTACCTCGGGCTCAGGTCCGACAAGCGGGCCAAGGACGTCGTGCGTGAGCGAGAACGTCCGCGCTAGTAGCGCTTCCCTTCGGACGTAACCCCGGCAAACGGAACGATTAACGCACTCGCCTCCTCCGCTATGAATTTCCTCCGCGGTGGCACTCAGTCGCCTCCAAGGTCGTGGATTTCCGGTCGCATACCCTCACGCGTGACTTCGAGCGTCGCAAGCGTGATCGGCAGCTTGAAGCGCCGTGGTCCCGCGCTGCCGGGATTCAGGTAGAGAACGCCACCGACTGTGTGGATCTTCGGCACGTGGGAATGCCCGAAGACGATGACGTCGATTCCGGCGCCGAGCTCGGCCTTCAGCGTCTTCAAGTCGTGCAGAACGTAGATCGACTTTCCGGCCAGGCGCACAAGCTTCGTGTCGGGGTAGTCGCGGACCCACCCGTCACTGTCCACGTTTCCACGAATAGCCGTGACGGGCGCGATGCGACGAAGCGCGTCAACGATCTCGGCGCGCCCGATGTCGCCGGCATGGATGATGTGATCGACGCCCGTCAGGCCCCGTTCCGCCTCGGGCCTCAACAGACCGTGCGTGTCCGAAATGATTCCAATCCTGAACATCATTTCCCGGCGCTCTCAACCGCGATCGCCAAAAGGCGATCAAGAAACTCAACTTGAGCGAACAGCATCTTGGTCCGCGCGAGCTCGATATCAAACCATTCGGCGCGGTCGACTTCGGGAAAGCTCTGCCGTCGACCGCTTCGGGGCGGCCATTCGATATCGAAGGTATTGCTGATCAACGCCGCCGGGTCAAAGTGGCCCTCGCCGGCGAATGCGATGACGCGCTTCCCTCCTCGCTGTCGGACTTCCCCCAGCGCCTGGAGTGGACCAATCAAAGCGCTCGGGCCGAGTTCTTCGGCATCGCGTCGAGCGACGTTCTCCGGAGCATCCGAGGCATCGATTTCGCCCTTCGGAATGGACCAGGCGCCATTATCCTTCTTGCGCCAGAACGGACCGCCGGGATGAACAAGCAGAACCTGGAGCCCACGAGCGCCCTTTCGGAATGCGAGAATGCCCGCGCTCAAGGTCGATCTCCTGGAAGTCTTTTTCACCGCAGCCATATCGCTCCTATTTTGCCGAGCAATCCAAAGCTGAGCAGGCGAGGCGCACTGAGGCGGACGACTGGCTAATTGCACAGCAAAGATCGTTCGAAACAGGCCAGTAAGCGCGGCGGGCCCCCGGTGTACCGCCTTTCGCAAAAACCGTCGAGATTGAGACTTGCCATCCGCCAAAGCCCACCACGGACGAGGAAGCAGAAGCCGTCCCGGCGTCACCGCCACAAAATCTAAGCCGACTTCCGCTGCGGTTTGGACGCCGGCTTCTTCGCCGCGGCCTCTTTCGCCGGCTTCTTGCCCGCGATCGGCATCAGCATTTCCTTCTGCGCCGCCGCTGCCTTGCGCGGCTTTTTGCCTGGCTTCCTAGGTGCCTCTGTGGCCGCGGCACCTTCTCTTCCAATGCTCTTGCGCAGCGCGTCCATCAAGTCGACGACGTTCTCGCCGCGGGGACGCGCTTTCGCGGTGATGGGTTTGCCGGCACGCTTCTGGTTGATGAGATCGATGAGGGCAGTTTCGTACTGGTCTTCGAACTTGTCCGGCTCGAAATGGCCCGCCTTCTGATTGACGATGTGCTTGGCGAGATCAAGCATGTCCTTGGTGACTTTGACGTCCTGGATATCATCGAAATATTCCTCCGCGGAACGAACTTCGTAGGGATAGCGCAGCAGCGTACCCATCAGTCCCTTGTCCAACGGCTCCAGCGCGATGATGTGCTCGCGATTGGTCAGCACCACGCGACCGATCGCGACCTTATTCATTTCGCGGATGGTTTCGCGGATGACCGCGAAAGCGTCATGCCCGACTTTGCCATCTGGAGTCAGGTAGTACGGGCGGATCAGGTAGCGTGGGTCGATCTCGCTGCGGTCGACGAACTCGTCGATCTCGATCGTTCGCGTCGATTCCAGCGCAACGTTCTCGAGCTCCTCCTTCGTCACCTCGATAAATGTGTCGGTGTCGACCTTGTAGCCCTTGACGATGTCCTCGTTGTCGACCTCCTCGCCGGTATCAGCGTCCACCTTGGCGTACTTGATGCGGTGACCGGTCTTTCGGTTGAGCTGGTTAAACGAGACCTTTTCGGATTCCGACGTGGCCGGATAGAGCGCTACCGGACAGGTGACGAGGGAAAGACGCAGAAAGCCTTTCCAATTAGCGCGGGGGGCCATCGCGGGGAACTCCATTACTGACGCCGGATTCAAGACGAACGGCCCGGCTTGGTTCCGACACCTCGCCCCCTTCCAAAACGATGATTCTTTCAAAATGGCGGCCGAGCGGACTCGACATTTGTTCTTGTTATGTTCTAATTCAGAATGACCGATCGACCCGCGAGCTGGCGCATGCCGACACCGAAGCAGATGGAAAAGCTGGCCGCTGTAGCTGCCCGCAGACCGGGCCCCTCCACGGCGGCTCCGGATGCGCCACTCCTGACGGAATATTGGGAATCGGTCCTGAAAGACCCTCGCGCCGACGAGACCGGAGCCCAAAAGCGGCAGCGACGTCTTTCCGAGATTCAACGCAATGTTCTGCGCATCTCATGCCGTCGCTGTGAGCGGACCGTGGAAATCCAGAAGGCCGATGCAGTCCGATTGTATGGCGAGAACGCGGTCTGGAAGGACGTGGCGCAGCGGTTGCTCGACAACACCTGCCAGCAGCGCACCGGCAGGCATGAAGAAGACGGGTGCTGGCCGGCGTTCGAGACGCCGTAACCGCTCCGGATTGCCGTTCCGATCTCTTAGCGCCTGGATATCCGGATGGCCCCGAAGTATCACCCCGCGCCCTTGTCGGGCGGCGATCGCAAGGCTCTGACAAAAGAGCTCGGCAAGGCACGTGCGATGGCCAACATGCTTGCTGCCCAATCGGCGGAGATGCGGGCCAAGGGCGAGGCCATGATCCAGCAAGCTGACAAGCTGCTTTGCGAAAGCTGGAACGAGCGGATGTGGAGCGACGGCGAGCCGATCGATCCGTCGCCCACCATCGACCAGGCCGTGAACGGTGGCTTCCCTTGGCTCGACATCAGGTGCGCGCGCTGCAAGACACCGAGCGACGTCGACCTTGCGGCGATGAAACATCCGCCGACCACCTTCGTGCATGATCTCGCAAGCCGGCTGCGCTGTCGCAAATGCGCCAAGGCGGGCCGGCGTCCATCCGCGACTCTGCTACAACTGGCGTGGCAGCCACGCCACCCTCGCACTGAACCCTGACCGATGTGCAATCTTTATTCGATCACGACCAACCAGGCCGCCATCAGCGCGCTGTTCCGCGTCGTGAACCGATACGTCGGCAATCTGGCGCCAATGCCCGGCGTGTTTCCCGATTACAAGGCACCGATCGTGCGCAACGGAGCCGAGGGCCGCGAGCTCGCCACGGCGCGATGGGGAATGCCATCGTCATCGAAGGCACTGATGGAAGCCACGAAGAAACGAGCCGAAAAGCTAGACGCCAAGGGCAAGCCGGTCGATTTCAAGGAACTGCTCCGGATGGAGCCGGACGGCGGCACGACCAACATCCGCAACGTGAAGAGCAAGCATTGGACCCGCTGGCTCGGCGTCGAAAATCGCTGTGTGGTGCCGTTCAACTCCTTCAGCGAGTTCAACAAGGCCGAAGGCGGCGACATCTGGTTCGCCCTCGACGAATCCCGCCCCCTCGCCTGTTTCGCCGGCATTTGGACCAACTGGACCTCTGTTCGGAAGGTCAAGGAAGGCGAGACCACAAACGACCTCTATGCATTTCTCACGACGGAGCCGAACGCAGAGGTCGGCGCCATCCACCCCAAGGCAATGCCTGTGATCTTGACGACGCCGGATGAGGTCGAGACTTGGATGACGGCGCCTCCAGATGATGCCCTAAAGCTACAGCGGCCGCTTGCCGACGGAACGCTCCGGATCGTTGCCCGCGGCATCAAGGAAGATCTTCACGCATCGGTGGATTGACCGGGGGCTGGCCACGGTCCCGCCGGCACAAGCCCTAAGCACGACGGCGGCACACTCGGGAGGGGTGATCTCGCAAGCTTTTAAGTGCGCCGCCCGATAGGTGGGCTATAGGGGGCCTACCCATGATCACTACGCCTCCTTCCCGACGCAAAAGGCTTAGTGCCTATAAGCCGTTGATAAAAGATAGCTTTTTCGATCTTCTTAACTGCGCTATATTACCTCCTAGACGCAGTGCGTGGTCGTCCCTGAAGGGGGATTGCGATGAACGCTGCTGTGGCTGGTGGATGCTCAAGGCGTTTCCTGCCTTTCAGGGATACGGTTGTTAGCGCAAAGCGGGGTGCAATCAAGCTGCAAAGACCGAAACGCGCCAACCTATCGCATCGGCGGACGGGTCTTGGCTTTCCTGCTCGGAAACTCGCTGCACTCGGCGGACAGCCAACTTAAAGCGGCGAATGTCTTTCGACCGGAACAGCCTCTCAGCGACGCGGTCGATACCGGCGTGGATGGCATTCTGCGCATCCTAGGCAAGGCAGATAATTTTGGAGGTGCCCTCGTTAGACCATCGTCTGCGGAAGCGGCCCTCATGGGTGCTAGCGCTCTACCGCTCCGATCAGCGGAAGGCCGCACTCGAATTTGTCGGCATGCTCAAATCGAGCTCAGTCTTTGAGAGCGCTCTCGTCAACATTATCGAGCGGCACTTCGGTGTAGACGGCTGGTCTCTCCCGCCCGAAAATTGACAACTATTCTTCCGGCCAGTTCGCGGGCATGCTCAACAATGTCCCCACGGTTGATCCCTCGGACCGCTGATATGTCCCATTTTCCAGCGTCAGCTCGGCGATCCCCAGATTCAGCGCGGGAAGAGGCTTCGCAGCCCAAGGATTAGGGATGATCAATCCCGTCTTGGTAACGAAGTTCCAGGCATCAATCCGGAAGAAGGCGAGCACGGCGCTCATCCGCGTGTTTTGAGGCTGTCCGTTCGGGGGACCATACCAAATGCCATCCGGCCTCCGTAGGTGCTCCTCCTTCAACGAGCCGTCGGGAAGTTTTGTGATTGCGACGTATGGCTCGCCCAATAACGCATCGGTCACACCTTCTTCGTGGTGATACATCGACAAGCAATCGATCGCGACAACGTAAGGAAGATCAAGCTCGCCATAACGAGACGCCTTCTTTTTGAGGCCTGGGCGAATTTCCTGATGCGGCGTTATCTGGGCAATGGGGAAGTTTCTCATACCCATGGCTCGGGCGCCTTCTTCGGGCTTGCTTCGCGGAAGCGCCCGCAGCTCTACACGGCACCCATGTTCTTCGTAGCTGAATGGCGGGGCATCTTTGGCGGCTATGCCTGCGGGTAATCCAGCAATCCACGACTGCACACCGCGCTTCAGCTTCTTCAGTGAAAGGGGAGCGGTTGGGAGCCCCTCTGTCGTGAGCGAGAGAAAGTTGTTGGGCGACGGTACATTGTCGATGGCGGCAAGGGCCGTATTCAGCCGCGCGTATGCTGCTGTCTCTTGGTTCGAGCGGCCGGAGGCCAAGACGCCTTCGAGATAGAAGCGTTCACCTGTCGGAGCCTCAACAAGGATGTCAGGGGATTTATTCGTGTGTTGTAGCTTGGGCTCGATTTCGATGATCTTGCAGCCCCGAGCACGAAGGAATTTATGAAGGAACAGCTCGAAAAACGCGCTCTGATGGTGGTCATCAATATCGGAGCGCAACCGGGCGACGAGGCCATCGCGGTGGGATTCTGGGTATTCGGAGATCCATTCATCGACCAAATCGCGCACCCGTTGGGCTTCCGGACGGCTGCTCTTGTTGAGGTACGAGAAAAGGGGTTCGCCTTCCTGTCTAGGCTGATCGTTCTCCCGCGCGATGTCGTCAAATATGCTCACTAGCATGCAATCCGCTTGCTGCCACCATTTGACAGGTGTACACGCGAAGGTTGGTTCAACTCAAGAAATCTCGCTCTAATTCGCTCTTTCTCATGGCTGAAAACGTCTACCAACGATGGATGAGGGAAGACAACGACCGCTGCCTGCCGGTGGTCGATGGAAAGCACCTCGAAGGCCTGATGTATGGCGCAATCGCGTACGTCATCGATAAGCTCGGGGAAGGACCCAAACCAACCCTTGCGTTCGATATGGAGCACCTTCAAGTCGTGGACTATGGTGCCTTCGAGCGCGTTTCAGAGGCACAGAGGCAATGTATTCAGGGACTGCACGCAGCCGAGCCGATACGTCCCGAGGAGATGCTGTTTCTGGGCCTTCAGTCTCTATTTATGGTAAGTTGGCCGAGACCTGAAAGCGTCGCCGATATCGAATATGCCGCGGCGTATGGGTTCGTTCTGAACAAGCATCTCGCCGATGTCGCGCTCAATCTTGCCGGCACCTTCAGTGCACCGGGTGCGTTGCTGCCCTATTGGGGACGCCTCAGCTTCCTGCGCGTGATGTCCGAGCTGCCTGAAGAACACGTCGCACGGCACGGACTGGATAAAGTTGCGTGCGCGCTCGTCAAGCGCGCCAAATTCAACGCGACGACTTTCGCCCTCGAAGACGGCCCGTTGATCGGCGTAAACTATGCGCTCGAACCCATCCTGAAGCAGTTGAACAAGATATTGCTCCACTATTTCAGCACGAAGGAAATGGCAGGACCTAAGCGCCTTTCGAGAGCGTGGGAAAGCATTCTTCCTATTGTCCTTCACTTCTGGTCCGATGTGGAGGCGACACGTATCACCCGGTCGACAACCACGCTGTACGACGACCATACAACTGCCCTGGTACACCGGCTCACCGTGGATCAGCTCGACTTTATCATGATGCACGAACTAGGGCACGTTACGCTGGATCATCCGCGCCGTCTGAGGGCTGAGAAGAGCAACGGAACCAACACGAACACCGTCCGGCACGAGTTCGAATATGCCGCCGACGGATTTGCGCTCGGTTTGATGCGCTCCAAGCTCGTTGCCAACACGCGAATCGCAACCGAAGCGCCCGACCGCGCAGCCGACGAGCGGGTGACACGCGTGACCGCGGGGCTGCGCGATTATCAAAGCTCGCTTGGCGGAGTGTACTTGCTATTCGTCTACATGGATTTCATTCAGCGGGCGGGCGAGGTTCTGCAAACACGGCTCGGGTCGCATCTTCGCTTACGTGAGCGCATGGATACCCATCCGCGTGCGGCCGATCGGCTGGCGCGGCTCGAACTGACAAATCTCGGTGAGTATCTCTACACCAGCCCTCTTGAGCGATGGGCGCGTGAATTTCTGGACTCGGTCCTCGATTACGGAACATCGCTGACCGATGATGCGCTGCTTCAAAGTGCGAAAGGCGTACTGTCATAGGCTAGGGTGTGAAGCCGGGTTTCTGCTGCTTTGGACGTCGACGCGCAGGGCGGGGTCGGTGCGGCCATGCTGCGGTTATGCCATCCATCACCGCTTGATGGCGATCCGACTTAAATAAATGCCCACATCGATCCATCGTCACTTGCAGACTGCTATGGCCGGCGAAGGTCTGCACCGCCTTGGGTGGAAGCCCGGCCTCGATCCAGCAAGAGATCGCGAAGTGCCGGAGTGCATGCCAATCGAACATCTCCAACGGTCGATTGCGCCGCTCTTCTTGCCAGCGTAGGGCGAGACGGCAAAAAGCGGCTGGAAGTACCGGTTAACCAGATCTCTGTGGTTCGGGCAGTGATAGCGGTGCCGCGAAGCGGCAGCCCTTCGTGCGAGTGCCTCCGGCGAGCGACACCATTTGGTGGTGCAGCCCGAATGTTATCAGTGGCATAATCGCCTGCCCGAATCAGCTTCGCACTGCAGACCGATCGTGACCAAGCAACAAAAGAAAAAGCGCAATCATTGGGTGCCGCAGTCGTACCTTCGCTATTTTGCGGCTGATGATGATCGACGCAAGATCTGGATGTTGAAACGGGACAGTAACGACGAGCCGGAACTGAAGCCCATCAAGAAGGTAGCGACGGAATTTTATCTTTATGCGCCGCATGGCCCGAACGGACGTGACTATTCATTCGAAGACAAGCTGGCATCGCTTGAGCAAATGTTCGGCGAACCCTTCTGGGATTCTCTAGCCACGAGTTATGTAGACCTTTGCGACAAGTCGGTGCGCAAAGGGCTATCTTTGCTTGTTGCGGTGATGCACTTGCGGAATCCGCAGCAACTTCAGCAAACGCGCGCACTTTATAAGCAAATGGTCGAATTCTATTCGCGACTTCCGGAATTGCCGGACGCTGTTGAGATCGGCGGCAAAACTTACGAAGTGAACAAGGATAGCTGGCCCTCTTATCGCGATGCCAGCGATGATGATATCAAGCGTATGTGGCTGGACAATGTGGGATCGGCAGCGTGGTTAGCCAAGATGCTCATGGACATGCGCTGGGCTATCCTCCTTTCGGAAGAACCGGTTTTCATCACGACCGACAATCCGGTCATCACCGTGCACCCGTCGCTTCAGTTTAAGGGCATCAAGAATCCGGAGACGAGTGTGATGTTCCCGCTGAGCCCTACTCGTTTGTTACACATCGACAACCGGATGGACGAACCGGATGGGCAATATTATCCGCTCAAGACTAATCCCGGTGCCATGAATGGACTGCTTTGGCGATATGCCATCAATGCAATGTATTCGTCGCGTCATCCCGATCATGTCTGCGCCGAGATATGCGCCGATGCTGAAGCACAGGGGTTTACGTCCTCCGGTGCGGAAAGTCCAACGTCTCGATGAGTTATAATCCAGGGATAGCCGTGATCCCAAGTCCACAATCATCAGGCCAAACCGGATGCACGGGCCCTACCTTCATATCGATGCACAGAAGGTGTCGATGCTCGAAATTCCACTAAGGATGCAAGCCTAAAGGTATCGGAGATATCGCTCGCCGTTTACGGCAGAAGCAGCAACGTCCAGCTCGTATTGGAAATCCGGCAGCGCAAAATCGTCCTGCCCGCCATTGGCGCTCCAAGCCACCGTATATCCGGCAGGATCAATCCAGACGGTGAACTCCCCTTGCCGAATTGGAAAAACAACCATCCGCGATTGCAAATAATCGCGTACAGGACGCACGAGCTGCGCCCCGACTCTTATCGAGTTCGGTTCCGCGCGACGTTCGACCGGCCGACGCATCGTTTCCACCCAATCACGTATGCGGCGGGGATCTAGCCGATCATTGGCAGGCAAACCGACCGGCAGCGACGCATAGTAGACTTGCGCCAAGGCTTCGGCCTCCGGCCTGGTATTGATCTGTCCACGCGCAAGCAGAAACGCCGCAACCGGCTCCAACGTGCCCCACGTAATCAGCTCTTTCAGCCAGAATGCGATCCAAGGGAGTCCGCTTCTTGGCCAATCATTAATCTCCAGAGCCCTTATCGGCTGTCCATCCGGGGTTAAGTCAAGGAGAAGCCCGAGAGCGCTGCCAACGCCCCACACACCCCGATAGATGAAGTTGGACGCAACAAACTCATACCAGTTGGTGATCTGTGCAGGCGTGGGCTGTCTGCTTAATGTTCCTTTGGCTAGCCACCACCGCAAAACTCCTCGCCAGTCACGAAATGATTTTGCGCGTCCCATCTTTGTGGAGATTTGGAAGGGTCGAATGTCAGAAAGAAGGGCCAGCACCTCGGCAACAAAAGTGAACTTTTGCTCCGTCGTAGAACCGGCATACGACGTTCCTTCGAGTAACTTTTGTCGAATGCGCTCGATCGCCCCGATAAGCGATGTTGCCGAAGAGGGGGAAAGGCTGGTCTTATAGATCTGCCGTCGCTGCGCGGCATTGGGATAACGTTGCTTGATTACACGCCCCCGCCACAACCACACGGCTCTGAGGGTCTCCTCGTTGCTGGCCGACGCGAAAGCATAGGTGTGCCGCCATATCCGAAGCAATTCCGCTTCGAGCTCGACGGGGGAGAGTTCTCGTCCGCTGATTTCCTCAACCTCTTGAATAGCGGCGATCAGGAATGAGTCTAAGGAATCGACGTATCTCTCTGGCGCTCGATCATCGTCAGAAGCAATGCTAACTTGCTCAAGCCAGGTATAAAACTGGTCCGGGGTACCGCTGGGCGCTACCGTCCGCCAAGCACCGTATAACAGCTCCATAAGCTTGACGAGTGCACTCGACGCGCGGTCCGACGGTTGGCCTTGCGGAGGCGCTGCAAGACTCTCCTCAAGGTCGGCCACGAGCTGGCCGTAGCCTTCACGCTGTCGATTGTGCAGTGGAGCGCCCCATCTGCCAAATCGCTGTCCTTCCAAAACGACAAGAGCATGTCCTTCTGCAGCAACCCCGGGCCGGCCCGCTCGACCGATTAGGTTTGTGAACTCTTGCAGCGTAAATCGAGTTGGTCCGCGGTATACGCTCGGGATGAGTAGATAATTAACCGGGATGTTTACTCCCTCTGACAACGTTGAGGTCGCAACTACTACCCGCACGAGACTAGCGTCGATCAGCCGTTTGAGTCTTCGCGCCATCATGCCCGGCATCTTACCGTGATGAAGCGCTATACCTTTAAGAAGCAGCCGATATTCGATTGAACTCCGCGTAAAATAGTCCTCGGCGCTCGCCAAACAACGCGTCCACAAATCATTCGTGAGATCCGGCCCGCCATAGTCCGGAAGCTGGATACCCTGCCAGCTATCCAGTGCAGAAAGACAGGCTGCTCCGAAGGCATCAGGGCTTTGGGTGAGCGAGATAAGAACAGTGGGGCGCGATCCGTCGGGGCGCGCGGCAGCCAGGTGTAGCGCAGCCCAAAGAGTTGGCGCCCGCATTCGTTTTTCGGGACCATCGTCTTGATCAAGACCGCCCGGTAGCGGCGGAAATGGTGAAGTAACGAAGGGTGTATCACGCGGCCGCTCATCATCGAACCGAAGAGACCTTCCATCCATAAGGTCATATCGAATTTCGAAGTTGCCTGCGTGGCTAACTTCAACATACCCGAGCATCTGTCTTGTACTGCGGTAATCCGACCGCGTGGGCGTCGCTGTTGGACTAGCACTTAACCATCTTGCCAGCGCTGGGGCAGCGCGTGCCGCCACTGCCGACAGGGCAATAATACGGAACCTATGCGTTTCTTGTGCCGTCAACAGACGCGTGCCAAGCTGCTCCAGCCGATACGGTCTTGATGATGCATCGTCGAGACCGCGAGCATCTGACTGCTCCACCATATGAACTTCGTCGATGACAACGAGACGCACACGATGCAGAAAAAGCACGCCGAGATATCGGATCAGCGCGTCCGCTTTCTCGAACGTGCAAATAACGATTGTGCGTCGGTCGCTTTGTATCCACGCGTCGGTCGGCCCCCAGTCAGTTCCTCCATATAACCCGGTAACCACGACTGGGTCGGCGGAGATGCCGCGTAAATCCTGCTCCATGCGGCTTTCAACCTCCGCAGCGAGAGCACGGGATGGAACGAGGTAAAGGATCAAGCTACCGGGGTCCCACGCTTCCAGCCCGAGAACCGGATTTGGGTCAGGTGTGAAAAGAGCTTGGACGATCCCTAACGTGGCGATAGTGGTTTTGCCGGAACCTGTCGGCGTGCAAAGCACAAACGATGAGCCCTCCGCGAGCCGATCAATTCCATTGCTTTGTGCCGGCCAGACCAATGCGCGCTTGTTGGAAAACGCCGATCTTGCGAACTGGATAAGCGCCTCCGAAGCTCGCGGAGTGGAGCGGGCAAGCAACTCGATCTTGGGCCACAGCGTCGTATCAACGTACCGCTTGCAAGTCTCCGCAACGAGCCGCGCGAGAATGTACGAATAATCGTCGCGGCTGTGGACGAACCCCTTAGCGAGGTTCTCCATCTTAGCCACCGATCGAGCGACCAACTGGCTCTGGCCTGTGCGGAAGTAGCTGCAGACGCTTCCTATGGCCATGATGGAATGCCGGACGGCTTCGAGAGAGAACTCGGCGATCGCAGATCGCGGTTCGATGCCCCCTTGCATCTGCGCCCGCCAAAATACCTGTATGGCTTCGAGCGTGCTTGGGAAATCGGCGCGAAGAAAATGAAGGAGAACCTTCGACGCTTCCTCATCGACCGGAACACGCTGCAACTCGCCGAGAGCCATCGCTGGGTAGCCTGCGACCTGGTAGGCGGCTGCCGACAGGAGATGTAGGGGACTTCCGGAAGGTCTAAGCGATGGTTGCGAGAGCCATTCAAGAATTTCGGCAGCGCGTTTTACGCCTTCGCGCCATGAGCTGAGTGCATCACTGTCGCGCTCCAGAAATGCGCAATCCAGCAGAAACGCCGCATCTTCCAAATAGACATAGACATCCCCTGGAGCGAAGCTACGAAGCCCTTCACGCTCCATCTCCCTTCGAATCCGCTGGCTGTACAGCTTTGCTTGCGCAGGGGTAAGCCCGACGGGCGCTTGAGCCTGCCGCACTTCACGTGCCAATCTCAAAGCTTCTGCACTTGGCAACTCAGGCTCCTCTGTAAAGGAGATCGATTAGACCATTGAGGTCAGCAATCTGAAACTCGAAGCCTTCGAGAACGCGCTGTATAGTATAGGCCGCATCGGGCCGATCTGGCGACATCCAACTGAGCCGCGGTGGGGATGGC
>NZ_LLXZ01000140.1 GCF_001440395.1 Bradyrhizobium jicamae
GAAGAACCTTGAAAACATCTCCAAAGAGAAAAAGGAAGAACACCTTAGAAAGATTTTGGAAGGATGGTCTACATTGACGCTGTATGCGTGCATTGCGTTCAAAGAGATTATCGAAACTAGAGAACTAAGAATTGGGAACATGAAGCTTGTTGTTGAGCTTCCTGAAAAGGTAGATGCAAGGACAATTAGATTGATATTTTTGAACATCCCGGTGATTGTTTCGGAAATGGTTCGGCGAGACCTCGGTTCGCAGAAGCTTACTTTGCAGTTGAAGAACGATACCCTGGCCCAGTCTCTTTCCGACAGTTTCTTACAAGCGGCGCTCTATGCCGACCTCAAGCTTCCAGAGTACTTGGGAAAATTGAAGGCGTTTCGATCCAAGGCCGATAAACACGGCTCTTTGATCTTTCAGGAAATACTCCTGATGAAGATGAGGCTTCTATTTCTTCGCTTAGGGATGACGGAAGAAGAGCAACATCCGTTCTTGGCGATAGCAGCCGAGATCGGTGCTGATCTGAAAGGACTACAGGGTGAAGAACGCCAAAGAGAGATTGATCGGTATACGAATGACTTGCGCAAGAAAGAGCAGGTTAACAAACTTCGGGACAACATGCAGTAGCGCACAGGCGTCGCCATTTCGAAAGGACGGCTCCAGCGCGTGGCTGGGCTCAAAACGCCAAAAACCGTTCCCATTGCGCGCCCATCCGAGCGCCGAATCCGGCATATCGGGAAATGGCAGAACCGTGCGGTCGCAATTCCGCGCGGGCCGCATGGTCACCGCTCCTCGTCGGGATGAACCCACCTATACGGCGTAATCTCCCGCCGCTCCGTTAGCTTGATCATTCGCACAGGCGGCTTGTAACGCCGCGTGCCGCGAGACCGGCACCGGAACGAAGACTCAAGCTTCCATATTGGCGTATCGCGCGGTCTCCCGAAGTCGAACGCGCCGTAGGTTTTGTATGCCCGCAGCTCGCAGGTCCTTGGGCGGGGGCCTTGCCGCAATTCACCGGGAATAAGTTTCACTTCCTTGCCGGTCTTGGGATCGGACACGACGAGGAGATTTTCCGGCAAATGCCCGCAGAACTCTTTGTGGACCCAGAGTATGAAATCGATGGAGGTCGAGGGCTGCGGTGCCAAACCTAGATCGATCTTTCGGTGCACATCTATGTGTGCCCGAGCTTCAAGCTGGAGTCGCGCTTTTCGGACTCTGCGCTGTAGTCACGATCGATATCGACGAGATGGGTATGATGGCCCTCAATGAGATTAGTGTCGTAGCAGTTCATCGATCGGACGAGGTCGCCTATGCCCCCTCGAATGAGTGGGTGCAGGCGGCCCGCCAAGGCGTTGCTCTTAGCTACGAGATCGGTGGCTAAGTCGGCAAGCGAGTTGTTCTCCTCTGGGAAGAGAGGTTCCATTGCAGTAGGGGAGATCATTTTGCCGCTTTCTTTGCCGGTTATAACTCATATAAGTCAGTAACTTATATAGAACTAGGCCCTTGAATTTGCCGGTTTCATGGCCGGTTGGCAACCGGGCGCTTAAGGCGGCGAGAATATGAGGCGGTTGAACAATCAATGATCGTTATCGCCCTAGTGTGTGTGACCATCACGGCTGTTGCCGTTCACATGCGATTGCAAAATCCTCGCAGAGAGCCGGACGAGTGCAGCGTCGGTCTCGAAGTTAGCTCCGGCGGATGAGCTCGGTAGGCGAGGCGATAGCAGAGGGTCGCTCCGGCGAAAGCTGAAGCCAGCGCTCAGACCGGCCGGTTCTCGTTGCGGTTTTTCACAGGCTCCATCCTCTTCAGCCCGTATTCGTAAGAGACATCGTCAAAGGACGCATCGACATGCTTGGCCGCGTCGATTAGATAATCGAGCCTGCCACCCGCATCGAGCCTCTTGATATCGTTCTTGTCGACGCCGACCAGGTACATCATTTCCTTCCAGACGGTGGATTGATCGCAGGGCAGCACGTGGAAGGTGATATCGCCGAGCTTGGTTCGGTATTTCGCCAACAGGTCTATGTTGTTGCAGAAAATGAAGTAGCTGCCGTCAGGGCTTAGTGCACCGTCAAGAACCTTAGCGACATCGGCGAGATAGGCGAAGGAGTGCAGGTAGCCGGCCAGCACCGGAATGGTGTTTTCGCCTTCCTGGGCGACCGTCAGCACCTGCTCGATCGAATAGTCGGGCGGCCGTTTCTCGTCCGCGACCTGGGCCTGGAATTTCAGTGCGATATCGCCGCGAAAGCCGAACCGGCCCGGCCTGATGGTCGCGCCCTTGAATACGGCGTTGAGCAGGCGCCCCTCCTTCTCCAACCGGCCGAGCGCGGTGTTCTGAATTGCTGTCATGAAAAATCGCTCCTCGATCTAAGACAATCGCCGGACACCTCGGCCGACGCGACACGCAATGCAAGTTGTTTGCCGCCGCGCACGCCACGCTTTATCGGCGGAATCCATAAAGAAAACAGGCAAGCGCGCGCCGCGATTCCCTGGAAGACCGTTGTCAGGAACCCGACACGCGTCGCAAGGCGAACAGGCGCGATTCGAAAAGGCGAACATTTTCAACTGCGTGCGCGATGGCATGCAACTTGCCAATTCGCAGGCAGCCGACCGAGGCAAATCAAGGGTGAGCCATGATTAATCTGACGAATAGCGCGGTGAATGCGGTCAAGGGCGCGATTTCAATGTCGCCGCAGCCGGCGAGCGGCCTGCGCATCATGGTCGAGGCCGGCGGCTGCGCCGGATTCAAATACATGATGGGCCTGGCCGACGAGCCGAAGCCCGAGGACACCGTGATCGAGCACGATGGGGTTAAGCTGTTCGTCGACAACAAAAGCCATGAGCACCTCGCCGGCACGACGATCGATTTTGTGGTGGCGCTGGAGGGCTCGGGCTTCACCTTCGACAATCCGAACGCAATGTCGAGCTGCTCCTGCGGCAAATCCTTCGGCTGATGACAAGAGGAACTCAAAGCATGCTGCTCCAGCCCAAACAACTGAAGCAATCGCCGGCAATTACCGATCGGGCGCAAACCATTCACGCTGTGATCGAGGAGATCCGTCCCAATCTGCAACGCGACGGCGGCGACTGTCAGCTGGTCGAGATCGCCGGCAGCAAAATCATGGTCAAGCTGACTGGTGCCTGCGTGCTCTGCAAGCTTTCAAGCTTTACGCTGGAAAGTATTCAGGCGCGGCTGGTCGAGAGGCTCGGCGAATTCGTTCGCCTGGTTCCGGTTGCCGGCGCCGCCCAAGCGCGGCAATGAACGAGGTGTTTGTGTCGGTTTATCTCGACAACAATGCGACAACGCGGACGGATCCGCGCGTTGTCGAAGCCATGTTGCCGTTCTTTACCGAGCAGTTCGGCAATGCATCCTCCGCTCATGCTTTTGGGAATGAGGTCGCGGGCGCCCTGAAACAGGCGCGCCACAGCCTGAAGGCCTTATTAGGGGCTGCCTACGATCATGAGATCGTCTTCACCTCTGGCGGGACCGAATCCAACAACGCCGCCATTCTCTCCGCGCTGGTGACCCAGGAGGGGCGGGACGAGATCGTCACCACTTCCGTCGAGCACCAGGCGACCCTGGCGCTGGTCAACGAGTTGGCGACAAGGGGTGTCAGGACCCATCTGATCCCGGTGGATTCGCGCGGCAGGCTTGATGTTGAGGCTTTTCGCCGGGCACTTGGACCACGCACGGCGGTAGCGTCTGTCATGTGGGCCAACAACGAAACCGGAACCATTTTTCCGGTTGAAGATCTGGCCAGGATGGCGCGGGCGTCCGGCGCGCTGTTTCACACCGATGCGGTGCAGGCCATAGGCAGGGTGCCGATTGACCTAAAGGTTAGTGATATCGACATGCTGTCGATGTCCGCGCACAAGCTGCACGGACCCAAGGGAGTTGGCGCGCTCTATTTGCGCAAAGGAACACAATTCAGGCCGCTGATCTGGGGCGGACCACAGGAACGACAGCGCCGCGGCGGAACCGAGAACGTCCCCGGCATCGTCGGTCTTGGAAAGGCTGCAAAGCTTGCGGCAGAGCGCCTCGAGTGGGAGCGCGTTCGCGTCGGTGCGTTGCGTGATCGCCTGGAACAAGCGACGTTGCAAAACGGCTACTGCATGGTCCTCGGCGATGTCAGCAGCCGGCTGCCGAACACGGCTAATATCGCCTTCGAGCATCTTGAAGGCGAAGCGATCGCCCATCATCTCAATCGCGCCGGCATTGCCGTTTCGCTCGGATCAGCGTGCAGCTCTGGCTCAATGGAGCCATCTCATGTGCTGCGCGCCATGAACGTGCCGGCGAGGAGCCTACGTGGCGCGGTGCGCTTTTCGCTGTCGCATGAAACCACTGTCGAAGAGGTAGATCTGGTTGTCCGCACTCTGTCTGACATCGTAGCTCACCTGCGCGCCATGTCGCGGGAGCACGCCAATCTCATCAGCGATCCGTCCGATTCACGGAGTTGATCTCATGAAAGTCATGATCCGCCGCTCTCCGGAGGCGGGCCTGTCGATCTACGTGCCGAAAAAGGATCTTGAAGAGCCGATCGTGGAATCCGAGCACGAGACGCTGTGGGGCGGTTGGATCAGAATAGCCAATGGCTGGGTGCTCGATCTGCCCGATATGGCGAGCGACACGCCGCTGCCGATCACCATCAATGCCAGGAAGCGTGGCGAGAATGGGGACGAGCGATGAAGGCGGTCCGGCAGATCGATTTTGTAAATGCGGCCGAGGCTGAGGCGATTCTCGCTGACGTCGCGGCCAAGCTGCGCGCCGGCAGCATTGTTCCCTATCTCGGACCTGGTGTCACCGAGTTGTCCAAGCCGGATGTGCCGATGACGCCGGAGGCGCTGGCCGCCTTTTTCGCCAGCAAGGTCGCGATGCCGCGCCGGGCCAAGGGCAATCCCTGGGCGTCAGCACAGTACATCGAGAGCAATAAGCATCGGTCCACCGTAACGGCATTGATGGCGAAGGCCTTTGCCGCGCCAGTCGCGCCGACGCGGCTGCATCATCATCTCGCTTCATTGTCCCTGCCTATCGTCGTCGACGCCTGGTATGACGGCGCGATGCGTGCGGCGCTTCGCAAGCACGAGGGATGGGGCGAGGTGCAGGGCATCACCCGCGCAGGCATCGGCGAAGACCGCTGGTATCGATTCTATGATGCAGAAGGTAAAGAGGTTGATCGCGCTGGGGCTAGCAGTTGGGCGACAGTCCTCTACAAGCCGCACGGCGGCGCGCTGCCCGCCGAGAACTTCCTGGTCTCCGACGCAGATTATGTCGAGGTGCTGACCGAGATCGACATCCAGACGCCGATTCCCGAAATCGTCAAGGAGCGGCGGAACGGGCGGAGCTTCCTCTTCATCGGCTGTCATTTCAACGACCAGCTGTTGCGCAACTATGCGCGGCAGATCAGCAAGCGCTCAGCCAATGGCCATTACGCAATTGTGGAGCCGGACGCGCTCTCGCGCAACGAGCTGCGTTTCATGGCCGAGCAGCGCCTGACGCCCCTCGCGATTGCGCTTCCGCGCGCGGTCGAGATCTTGATCTCTGCCTGACCGGACATTGTCTTGCCTTGAGCTGCGCTTGCGCACTGTAAGACGCGAGCGTTGACGTTCGCCTGATCATATTCCCGTGTCGGCACCGCGCCTTCTGTCACGTTTGCAACAACCCGGCAAGATTTGTGCAGTGCGCGACGGTATCGCTAACGTGCTGACATCGGGCATAAATTTCCGAGCCGCCGTTAATGGCACGCGAGTTGCTAACTCTCAATTGAAGTTTCCGCCTGCAGAGAGAATGGCAAATGGATGTGTCGGAATGTAATGAGGCAAGCTCTTTTGGCGGCGCCGCTGATCTCGGCGAGGTCAAGCAAGCCCACACCGGCCACAAGGGCTGCGGCACCTTGGGCGGCAGGGACAAGGCGAGCTGCGGATCGCAGGCCCGCCAAGGCGATCTGCCACCCGCGATCTGGGAAAAGGTGAAGAGCCATCCCTGCTACAGCGAAGAGGCGCATCACCATTACGCCCGCATGCATGTCGCGGTCGCGCCGGCGTGCAATATCCAGTGCAACTACTGCAATCGCAAATATGACTGTGCCAATGAATCGCGTCCGGGTGTGGTAAGTGAGAAGCTCACCCCTGAGCAAGCGGCGAAGAAAGTGCTCGCCGTTGCTTCCACCATTCCGCAGATGACCGTGCTTGGCATCGCCGGCCCCGGTGATCCCCTGGCCAATCCGAAGAAAACATTCAAGACGTTCGAGCTGGTGGCCAAAGCCGCGCCGGACATCAAGCTATGCCTGTCGACCAACGGGCTTGCCTTGCCCGATCACGTCGACGCCATCGCCCGCTTGAACATCGATCACGTCACCATCACCATCACCATGATCGATCCCGAAATAGGCGCTAAGATCTATCCGTGGATTTTCTATGGCCACAGGCGCTACACCGGCGTCAAAGCCGCAAAGATTCTGACCGATCGACAACTGCAAGGCCTCGAGATGCTCGCGGAGCGGGGGATCTTGTGCAAGATCAATTCGGTCATGATCCCGGGCATCAACGACCAGCATCTGGTCGACGTTAACAAGGCCGTCAAGTCGCGCGGCGCCTTCCTGCACAACGTCATGCCGCTGATCTCCGCGCCCCAGCACGGCACCGTGTTCGGTCTCAACGGCCAGCGCGGCCCGACAGCGCAGGAATTGAAGACGCTGCAGGACGCTTGTGAAGGCGAGATGAACATGATGCGACATTGCCGGCAGTGTCGCGCCGATGCTGTCGGCCTACTCGGCGAAGATCGCGGCGCGGAGTTCACCACGGAGAAGATCATGGCGATGGATGTCAACTACGACCTCGAGACGCGTAAAGCCTATCAGGCCAAAGTTGAGGAGGAGCGTGCGGCCACGGTCGCGGCCAAACAGCAGAAACTGGCCGACCTCGCGGGCGAGACGAGTGATATCAATCTCCTGGTCGCGGTAGCAAGCAAGGGCTCGGGCCTGATCAACGAGCATTTTGGGCATGCCAAGGAGTTCCAGGTGTACGAACTCTCGACATCGGGCGCCAAATTCGTCGGTCACCGTCGCGCCGATCCCTATTGCCAGGGCGGTTATGGCGAGGAGGGCAGCCTTGCGACCATCATCCGCATGATCAATGACTGCCATGCGGTGTTCGTGGCCAAGATCGGCGGGTGCCCGAAGAGCGAGCTGATCAAGGCCGGCATCGAGCCGCTTGATCAATACGCGCACGAGTTCATCGAGAAATCAGCGCTCGCCTGGTTCAAGTCTTATCTCGCCAAAGTGCAAAGCGGTGAGATCCAGCATGTCGAACGAGGCGACGCGGCGATCCGGCAGGGCGCGCTGATTTCGGCGGCGTAGGGGAGATATCGATGCCGTTCAAGATCATCGCCTCGCAATGCACGGGCTGCTCGGCTTGCGAACTCGAATGCCCGAATGTTGCAATCTCGGAGAAGGGTGGGACGTTCGTGATTGATCCTAAGAAATGCACCGAATGCATCGGCCATTTCGACGAGCCTCAATGCGTAGCCGTCTGTCCGGTCGACAATACCTGTGTGCTCGATCCCTCATTGCCGCGCTCTCAGGCGCGGGCATAAGGAGCAAGGGGTGTGAATTCCACGCTGACGCCGGCTGCACAAGAATTCATGAGTTTTGAGGTGCGCGCCGATGGCGCCGCTGAAACCGGCTTTCGGCTCGCCGTTACGGCCGGCGGTTGCTCGCGATTTTCCGCCTATATCGGTGTTGCGCCGGGACCGGGGCGGCCCGGTGAGCAAGTCGTCGAAGGCAACGACCTAAGCTTGCCTCTCAATGCCGAGGGCGTCAGCGGTGTGACGATCATCTCAACCGATACCGCTGAGCAGACCGGCCTGATCTTCGCCGAAGCAGGTGTGCTGCTCGAGCAAGGCCACAAAGGCCGCCCATTCGAAGAGGAAAGCTGCCGATGGACTTGGATGTAGTAGGCGATCCGCTGTCCGCAAGCGCGGGGGCACTGATCGCGCACACACTGCTCGGCGAAGGCCTGCCGCGCGAAGCCGAAAATCATATGTGGCAGGCGGGGCTCTCCTATCACCTGGACGAGATTGCAGAAAAGCACCTGCACCAAGCGCAGGCGCTGGCGCCGGGCCACGCCGCCGTCCTGATCGGCCTCTACCGCTTCTATTTCTACAAGGGCCGATTGTCGGAGGCGCTGGAGATCGCCAGGCGCTGCATCACCCATGCCGCGCTTGAAAACGGACTCGCGTACGATTGGAGGCAGGTCAAAGCGGCCGATGCCGCGTTCGGCAGCTACGAAAGCATCCTGCCGCGCTTCTATCTGTTTTCGCTGAAGGGCTATGCCTACTTGCAGATACGACTCGGCAATCTGGACGAAGGGCGCTTGGCCACAAAAAAGCTGCTCGAACTCGACCCGACCGACAAGATCGGTGCCAGGGTCCTTCTGGACGTGCTGGAGCGGATGGGGCAGTCCGATGACGAATGATATCGACGAGACCCGCCACTGGCAGGGCCATGAGGTCAATTGCAAAGTCTGCCCCCATCTGCCACTAACCAAAACGGGCGGCTGCCGGCTGATGCATGCCTGCGTCAAGGACCGTTACGCGCGGCGCATCGACCGTTTCTTCAACTGGAACCCGGCGCTCGCCAACGCCTACATTGCGCACCCGCATTTTGAGGTGCGGGCGCTCTCGGCCAAGCACGCCAATATCTTCCTGTTACCGATGCTGCTTAATGATGCGGAAGAAACCGTGCGCTGGAATGCGGCGCGGCGGCTGCCCAAGCGGTATCTCCTGCGGCTGCGCAACGATCCGCGTCGTGAGGTGAGGATCCTGGTCGCAACTCTGCTCGATGGTGAGGAATTGGTGCCGATGCTGTCGGATCAGGACTATTACGTCCGCCTGGTTGTGGCGCGCCGCATTACGCCCTCGCTGCTCGGCCGGCTGATGCATGATGAGGAAGCCGAGGTCCGCCGCATGGTGGCACGACGCGTGCCCTATGACTGGCTGGTTACTTTGGCGAACGATCCGAACGCCTCCGTGCGGTTCGAGATCGCGCAGCGACTGTCGCCGGAATCTCTAACCGCTCCGCGGGGCGGTGCCAATTGGTGCGTCCACTACGAAGTGGCGGCGCGCATTGCGGCTGCCGAGTTGGCAGGTCTCATAAGATGAAAACAGTACGGTGCAGGAGGTCGCGCTCGTCCGGCCTGCAAGCCCGTGAGGAAGTGATGCATGAGCAACATCGTCCGCGACAGTGACGTAGTCGAGCTAAATGGACCGCCGTTCTTCAACCTTGGCGAAAAGGTGCGGGCCAAGCGCACCATCCGCAATGATGGCACCTTTGCCGGCAAGGAGATCGGCGACATCCTGGCCAGGAAAGGCGAGGTGGGTTACGTCATGTCCATCGGAACGTTCCTGCAGCAATTCTACATTTATGGCGTCGAGTTTCTTGAAAGTGGCAACCGCGTCGGCATGAAGCGCAAGGAGCTCGATCTGGTGGACGCGCGCCAGGAACCCGACGATCTGCCGTTGCCGGAAGAGAACACGTCATGATCGAGCCGCGCCTCCCGAAATATCAATGGGGCCAGCGAGTCAAAGCCGCTGTCGACCTCGTTAACGATGGCTCCTTTCCCGATGCGCCGGCTAACGGGCTCTTGGTGGGCGCCGGCGGCATCGGCGAGATCGTGAAGGTCGGCATGCAAACCGAAGCGAACGTGCCGATTTATGTTGTCGAGTTTTGTGAGCGGCTGGTCGTCGGTTGTCTTGAAGAAGAGATCACAATGCTTTGAGGGGGCTTTCGCGATGAACGCCGCGGTGATGAGAAAGGTAGTGAACGGGCTTATTGCTCATCCGAACGAGCTCGATCGCAAGCGGATCGAGCGTGGCTTGAGCTCGCGCAAACGCTATCGTTATGTCTCGCCGAATGTGAAACCGGTACGGAGTGGCTATCTCATCGAGAGTCCCTGCTGCTCGGGCAATATCGACAAAGATGGCGGCTTGATTGAAGTCGCGCTGATCCATCATGACGCGAGGAGCGCGACATGGAAGCTGTTTCGTAAAGATCACGCGCGGGGGCTCTGGGAGTTTTACAGCATGTACCAGCGGCTGACCGCAGCGATCGACGAATTGAACACAGATCCGGAGCGGGTGTTCTGGCAATAGCGCTGCTTTTGGAACTAGTCAGATGGGAGTCGCGATGGCGCTCGGCACCGACAAACTTATCGAAATCGAACGGCTGCTTGCGGAAGCTGACGCCGATGCAAGCGCGTTCGCCGAGTTGCGGCGCCGCTTTCCACGGCTCGCCTGCACGCGCTGTGACGCGTCCGACATGACGGAGCCGCCGTTCCGCAGTTTTCCACGGTTCGACCTGCATCTGATCGACGGCTCCGCTCATTGCCTGCAGATCACGGCCGATCCGGCACGCGCGACGGGCATCGTGCTGGCGGCAAGGAGTACTCGGCGATGACTAGCGTTGTACTCGCAAAGGATCACGACGCGGACGCGGTCGAGGCGGATGCATCTTTCATTCCGCTCTCTGATCCCGATGTCACCTTCGCCGAGGTCTCCGCCGTGGAAACGCTGCTGTGTTCGCCGCGGATCTCGAACGGGCCGGTGACTGAGGCCTTCGAGGAGGCCTTTGCCGCCTATCTCGACCGGAAATACGCCGTTGCCGTCCCGAGCGGCACCATCGGGCTTCTGCTTGCGCTAAAGGCCCTCGGCATCGGGCCGGGGCGGGATGTGATCGCCCCACCGTATTCGTTTCGCGAGACGGTGCATGCTATCAGTCTCACGGGCGCGCGCACCGTATTTGCCGATGTCGACTATTGGTCGGGAGCATTGGTTCCGGCGAAGGTCGAAGAGCGTATCACGGCCAACACACGGGCGATTGTTGCCGGCAATCCCAATGGCCATCCGGCGCCATGGTCGGAGCTGCGCGCGATCGCGCAGCGCCATCAGCTGATGCTACTGGAGGATTCCACCGAGGCTATCGGATCGAGATACAAGGGCGAACTCGTCGGCCGCTTTGGCGATATCGCCGTGTTCGACTTTGCCCAGCCTCTGGCCCTGACCTGCGGCGAGGGCGGCATGGTGGTGACCGACGATATCGACGTTGCCGTTGGCTTGCGTCGCCATCGCGCGCATCGGCTGGATAACCGCTCCTCCGTCGTCGTCAGTAGCGCAGCGCCTTACCAGGCCGGCATGAGCGATCTTACAGCCGCGTTGGGCCTTGCGCAGCTGAAGCGCCTCGATGAAATCCTGGAGCGGCGCCGGCTCGTCGAGCAGCTCTACAATGCTCATATGCAATCATTCGAGGGCATCAAGCCGCCCTATATCGGTCCCGATGTGACCGAAGTGAACTGGTTCCTCTATCTCGTCCATCTTGGAACGCGCTTCACGCGCTCCAGCCGCGACGCCATTGTCGATGATCTGCGCATCGAGCAGGTCGAGGCCGCCGCCTATTGCCATCCGATGCATTTGCAGCGTCACTATTTTGAGCTTGGCTATCGGTATGGCGATTTCCTGGTCACGGAAAAGATCGCCGATCGTGCCGTGGCGCTGCCGTTTCACACCCATCTCACCGACAACCAGATCGAATTCATCGTGGAGACGATGAAGGACGCGTCCATCAATATCGGCGCGGGCGCAGCCATCTATTAGAGCCGGTCGCCCTCAGTACGCACAAAAGGAGGATTGAATGTCGAAAGTCAGAATCTTGCCATATCGCAAAATGATCGAGGTCATTGAGGCCACGTCACTCTTGGCGGCGGCGCTGGGCCCCGAGATCGCCATTCCGCGGAAATGCAAGGGCAGGCCAAATTCGGACTCCTGCCATTCTTCGTCGAGCAAGGCCGCAAGGGACTCCCGCGCAAAGAGAATGAGAAAGCTCAACGATCGTGGGCGTCGGCTCTAAGTCGCGGCACGCCGGCCCGGCGAGGTGCTCGGAACCGGAAAGATGATCGTCGAGCTCTTCGGGCTTCGGCTCGGGTTTCTTCAGGCTTGGCCTTAAAGGGGAAGGCACAAGGATCCGTAACAGATCATTGTTCCTCGAACGGGACAGTGGTCGAGCTCCGGGCCGAAGCCCGGCAGAGCTGTTGCCGTACCATCGGCATGATTTTCTCAGCGAAAGGGCAGGCGATGCCTATCGGCCGCTATCTGGTGGTCACGGCGTGTCTCGGCTGACCCGGGTCGCAATCCATACATTAGCGACGACAGCATGACCAAAGAAAGCATCCGCGGTATGGCAAGCCAAGAGATCGAGGTCTTCGCCGTCTGTCACGCTGAGACCATCGAGCGGGGCGGCGCTAAGGGCTTCAGCCTGTCGCGGATCGACGACAGCGGCGAGAGCCGGCCGTTTCCGATTGTCGTGGTGCGGACCTTCGGCAACGACTATCTCGGTTATGTCAACCGCTGCCCGCATGACGGCGTCTGGCTTAACATCGGCTCAGGCGAGTTTTTCTCGCCGGACCGCTCCTTTCTCAGATGTGGCCGGCACGGTGCGACCTTCGAGATCGGCAGCGGGTTTTGCATCGATGGCCCCTGCACGGGAAAAGCCCTTGAGCCGGTCGCGCTCGCCGTGATCGGCGCCGACGTCTGCCTGTGCGGTGTGAAGCTGGTAGAGGAAAATCGGTTTCCCGATCCGTTCGAGGATAGTGACGATACCATGGACATCATGATTCATCCGGATTAACGGGAATTATCTCATGATCGTGCGCTCCGTTAAGAAGAACTGTCAGGTCGCAATCTTTTATTTCACCAGGATTGTCCGCGCATCTCGCGCGGACCCTTCGATCGATTCCTCGAATTGCGTGCCGGATCATCCGGATCGTTCAAGCGGCCGATTCCCACAACGGCAATGTTGGAGAACACTCGGAGCCGAACTCAGCGATAGGAATCGCTTTTATGACAGAGCCGACGACGAGTGGCAGCCTCGACAGCACGACAACCCGAAGCAATGGGCTGCGGGTGGCCGGCCCGACGCTGAGCAAGACTATGCGGAGTTCGGCGTCGGCGACTATGACGGCCTGACCGAGCAAGTCGGTCCGCAAGACTACCATCGGGCGGGCCTGGGTTGAAGGAAACAAGCCCGCCGGTTCACGCCGGCGGGTTTGCCTTGCCGGGGATTGCGTTACTACTATAGGATGCGGCTCTTACTTCACGGGAGAACGGATAGTGGCGACAGGTACGGTAAAGTGGTTCAACGCGACTAAGGGATATGGGTTTATTCAACCTGACAACGGCGGCAAGGATGTCTTCGTGCACATCTCGGCCGTTGAAAAAGCGGGCCTGAGCAACCTCAATGAGGGCGCCAAGGTGAGCTACGAAGAAATGAGCAACCGGGGCAAGACGTCTGCGGAAAATCTAAGGGTCGGATGAGTTCCAGCCCGCCGGTCCGACTGGCGGGCTCTCAATGCGCGCACATCTGCCATCTGGTCTGCGCCAGATCCCGCAGCCCTAGTTAGTCAGGTGCACCAGCATGGCCTCACAGGCCTGCTCAGCTTCGGCGAACGTCTTAAAGGGTGATCCGCCCACCCTGATGGCCGGCCTGTTGCGGTTGATGGGGCGCCAAGAAGCTACAAAGCCGGGCTGTCCGTGGAGGCCAGGACCGCTCCTACTCTCATTGCTGATGACGAATGAGAAGTTGCGGTCGCTCGCGCTCCAAATCTCTAGCTCCTCTGTCACGGGAGCAATGCGGCTGAAGTGCAGGGCCATTCCACCGATCCAGCGAGTTTCTAAACGGCCCCAGCAAATTGCCGTGAGCAGTCCAAGAAGGCGGCCAACCCAAAAGACAAAGGTTGCGGGCGACTGGCTGCAAATGGCCGAAGACGCTGAGGCCCGGAAGGGGCGACAAATTTGAGCTGAGGCACCACCGTAGTCACCGCAATAGACTAGGACCCAGTGAGGCCGGACTGACGAATTTCCTCCAGGTAATCTCTTGTTGCCGCTGCATCGCGCCCAATTCTGACAAAAATCACTCACAGCCAAATGGCCGCTCCGGGATCCGAAGTGAGAGATCGGCGTTATTGATCCCGCTAACCACCCTGGAGAAGTGCGAAGATTGTTTCAATCATACTTGAAGATGTTTCAATCATCCTTAAAGGCACGTGCTAATCAATACTTCAAGGTGCGGTCGGCAGGCCGAGACTACAAAACTGATCGCGCTCGCGCTACATCCATTTTTCGGTCGATAGAGGATGCGCTGGACGCGGCAAAGGCTGAGCAAGCTGGCCTGAAATTTCCGAGCCGGGCAATCTTCCATGCCGCAGCGAACGCCGCTTGAGCCTGACCAAAAGAAACAGCTCGTGCTAGGGTTGAAAGAAAAGGTTTCAGCAGCCAATATTGCGCGTTTGCTTGGTGTGACCCGCCAAGCTATCTATCAATACTTTAAGCAGGACGAATAGCGATGGCCGAGAAAGCGTCCCCCTTACTAAATCCGGTTTTGAGTCTTCAGATGGGCCCGAAGCCGGAGTCGCCCACAGCGCGTGGCAAGGGACAGCGAAGTGTTGTGACTGAACGACTTGCGATCCAACAACGGGTGCTAGCGAGCGCGACGCGCGGCATCTATGGCTCTCGAAGCACGCTGCCTTCATTTGCCGGAACCGCGCATTTTGTGGTGCGCATGTTTGTGGAGGACTCTCTAGCCGCAACACATACGCCAGACGATCTCTTTAGCCCCGTCAACGGGTGTCGGCTCGTTGCCCCGTATCACGATGGATATCTCATCGAGGCCAATCTTAATCAGTTCAACCGTCTCGCCCAAGTCATTGAGAACCCGACAAACTATTCCATCCAGGCGGATATCTCTCGCGTTGAGAGCTTGACCCCATTTGCACCGCAGGATCGCGCCCGAGGTCGGTCGATCGAGGACTTGTGGCAGGCAGCGCCGGAGGAAGACGGCGCACGTCTATTTGTCGTCTGGCTTGCACCATTTCGAACGAGACAGGCGCGTGAGCTGCTGTTGGAGCGCGTGGACTTGCTTTCGCAGCAGCAAATATTGCTGCCGGTACTTCCGACCCTCCGACTGCTCTCCGGGCCAGCGGGATCGCCTGATGAGCCGCGAGAAGTAGCTCCAAGCTGCCAATCTGGCATTGCTCGCGCCATGCGCAATTATCGAAACACGGGTGTGGGGCGGGGGACTGTACGGATCAGATCTAGGGAGGCGCTCGGCCAACTACTTGCATCTGGCGCGTCTTTCCGTGTCGATCCGGTGCGTCAGATCAGAGTTGCTGCGCCCGGTGAGGGTGCTCACCCGAGTATCCCATTCGACATTGCCGACGCTCCAACTGTGGGCGTCGTGGACGGCGGTTTGCATGCGTCCAGTTAAATGGCGGCGGAAGCATTGCGCTCGCGGAAACTCCTAACCGATGCGCAAGCTGATAGGATTCACGGCAATGCAATCAGCTCGCTCGTCGTGCATGGGCATGCCTGGAATACCGGCCGTGACTTGCCGGATCTCAATTGTCGTATTGGCATGTGCAGGCAGTCCCTTCTCGCAGCGCGAATGCACGGGTTGATGAACAGGATCTCATTGATCTGCTGGGCAATACGATGCGCGAGCATCCCGATACCAAGGTTTGGAATCTTTCCTTCAACTAGGTTGGCGGCAATCCGGATTCAGTCAGTCTTCTTGGTCACGAACTTACGACCGTGACCCGCCATTTTGGCGTACTGCCCGTGGTGTCTGTTGGCAATGTCAACGTCTCCGGTGCAACCAGGCTGGAACCGCCGGCCGACTGCGAAGCTGCGATAGTGGTGGGAGGACGCGTGGCGAACGTGAGCGGTCGACCTGCCAACGATTGTCCCCGCTGCCTGGGAGGACCGGGACCCAATGGGATGCTCAAACCCGACGTATCTTGGTTCTCTGAGCTTCGAATGCTCGGCGGCGTCACCGACGTTGGTAGCTGCTATCCAACAGCCTTGGTCTCTTCACTCGCAGCACATACTTTGCCAACCTGCGGAATCCGACGCCCGATCTGGTCAAAGCTCTCTTGGTGAGCGCCAGCGAACTCGACGAACATCATCCAAGGCTCGGGTGGGGTATGCCTTATCAAGGTACAATGCCTTGGTCATGTGCACCTGATACAGTTGCGCTGACGTGGACCGCGCAATTGCAGCCGGGTGTTGCGTACTACTGGAGTGGAATTCCGATTCCACCAGAGATGGTGCACAACGGTAAGCTGCGCGGACGTGCGACCCTTACGGCAGTGCTTAAGCCGGTCGTGTCGCCCTATGCGGAAACCAACTACTTCGCGACGCGGCTTGAGACGTCGCTCCAATATGGTGTGAAGAAGGACAAATGGAAATCGCTATTGGGGTCGATGCTGGAATCAGCGCTTCCTGAGAACGACGCGCGCGAGAACTTGAAGAAATGGCAGCCCGTTCGCCGTCATTGCCGAGATTTCTCAAAGGGGGCGGGCTTGGCCCTCTCCGGCAATCAGGTCCGGCTCTACGCTCGGGTCTACGCGCGCGACCTCTACCAATTCGGCTGGAACACCAACAGCGATGTTGGCCCGCAGGAGGTGGCATTCGTACTTACCCTGCGCGGACCTGGCGGTGAGCCGTCGATCTACAACTCCACCGCACAGATGCTCGGCACATTCGTGGAGGGCGCAGTAATCAACCAGGAAATCGAGATCACCAACGAACAGTAGAATCGTGCGGGCGGCCAGACTCGAACCGGCACGGACCTTGCTGCCTCTGGATCTTGGTTCACTTCAGCTTTTTAATGCAGCCGCAGGGAGAGACGCAGTGATTGAGACGGCGAAGTCACTAATCGCAAAAGCTTGGAAGGAAACGCGCGTCCAAAAACCAAGACGCGGACTGGTCGCGGCCTATGCTGCGCGGGCGCTATGCCTCAACAACGCAAATAGTTCTACTGCTTTCCAGAACCATTTGGAGCTTTTCGACGAGTTCATTACTTGGCTTGTGGACCTCGCAACGGTGCTGCTGTTCAGCGAGACCGATCTCAAAAAGGAAGATTACGCCTACGCGCACCTGGCATCTGCGATCTGCTCGATCGCGTTTTCAGTTCGCCATCAAGTGTGTTTCGGGCATGACGTCTCTGCAAGAATATTGGCCAGATCTCTGGCAGAATATTCGGACGTCTTGGCGTTGCTGATTGTACAGCCGGCCCTGCGAGCTGAATTCCAAAGAGAAGAAGATCCTGCTGAGTTTTGGAAAAAGCATGTTCAGCGAGGAAAGGCCAGAAAGGTAATTCTGGCCGCGCTGCCGTTCGAAGGGCGCGCTCTTGTGTGGTCGACGCAGTATGACGCCTTCAGCGGGAGGAGGGGAAGGTTCTCTCACTG
The DNA here is from genome assembly GCF_001440395.1 of Bradyrhizobium jicamae. Lineage (GTDB taxonomy): Bacteria > Pseudomonadota > Alphaproteobacteria > Rhizobiales > Xanthobacteraceae > Bradyrhizobium > Bradyrhizobium jicamae. The sequence goes on from NZ_LLXZ01000140.1 coordinate 17,282, forward strand.
TCTGTGCACCCGAGTTATGTCAGCGCGGCCATGACCATGCTCGCGGTAGAAGACAAGAACATGGGTCCTGGCTTCATAGGAGGTGTGACTGACGCGTCAGTGCGAACGTTGGTCTACGCGATGCAATGCTTTAGCCTCGTCGTGTTCTTGAGTCGCCTTCCGTTCGGAGATGGAATTGGTCAGTTCTCAGTCGGCCTCGACTTTGAGCCAAAGAATAAGCTTCACCGGCGAATTGAGGCGCGAAGGCACGTTCTTGTTTGCATATTTCAGTTTCTAGGCACACAGCGCTCGGGGAGGGGCGTCTTCAAAGTGAAGAAACGCGCAATAGCGAAGCCACGGGATAAACGACGAACAACCGACGCCTCCCGATCACGCTAATCTCGCGTCGTCGTGGTCGCGCAGGCGGTTGGGGCCCAGCTTGAGCGGCCTGCCTTATACGCCATACCTCTGCGCGGACAATCGGGAAGATGCATGATCTCGGGTCCGGTGCCGGTTGGTTTTTATTAGTGAACCGGCACGGAGGCCGGAATCGTGGCCGCGTTCCTTCGTTCGTCAGTAACGTCATTGACCGGGGGGATTGGCCGAAATAGGCCGCTCGCAGATGCGAAATAGGCCACTCCCCAAAAAGCAAAAGCCCGGCACAAAGGCCGGGCGTTCACCATTCCTTAACCGCGCCGATTCACTTTTCGTAAACCGGTGTCGCGCCGTTCGTGCCCTTCACGAGGCTGATGCCATGTTGGGCGTCAGCCTTGTTCCAGTAGCCTTCGCCAGAGTCCGCGATCTTCTTCTGGTTGGCCGCATAGAGCGTCCAACGCCACTGACTTGCCACGTCTCCCTCCGGTGACGGCCGCCTTGTCAGGTTAAGACGAGTGCTGTGTAACAGC
>NZ_LLXZ01000141.1:0-3484 GCF_001440395.1 Bradyrhizobium jicamae
CGTCGATAGCGCGGCGCGCGATGACATCCGCACCGTGCTGCGCGCCGCGCCCGACATGTCGCGTGCGCTGGCGCGGCTGTCGGTCGGACGCGGGGGCCCGCGCGATCTTGCGGGCTTACGCGACGGCGTCCTTGCCGCCGACCAGGCGCTGGCGCGACTTGCACAGATCGAAGCGCCGCCGGCGGAAATCATCGCCGTGATGGAAGCCTTGCGCCGGCCCTCGCGCGACCTCGCGCGCGAGTTCGAGCGCGCGCTCGCCGAACAACTGCCGCTGATCAAGCGCGACGGCGGCTTCATCCGCGAGAACTATGAGCCCGCACTCGACGAGAGCCGTAACCTGCGCGATGCCTCCCGCCTCGTCGTCGCCGCGATGCAGGCGCGCTACGCCGAGGATACCGGCATCAAGGCGCTCAAGATCCGCCACAACAACGTGCTCGGCTATTTCGTCGAGGTCACCGCCCAGCATGGCGACAAGCTGATGGCGCCACCGCTCAACGCGACCTTCATCCACCGGCAGACGCTGGCGGGGCAGGTTCGTTTTACCACGTCCGAGCTCGGCGAGATCGAAGCCAAGATCGCCAATGCCGGCGACCGTGCGCTCAATCTGGAACTAGAAGTCTTCGAGCGGCTCTCGGCAATGGCGCTCGCCGCCAGCGACGATCTGCGCGCCGCGGCGCACGCTTTCGCGTTGCTCGATGTGGCAACCGCGCTGGCGAAGCTCGCGGTCGACGATAATTACGTGCGGCCCGAGGTCGATGGCTCCCTCGGCTTCGCCGTCGAGGGTGGCCGGCATCCCGTGGTCGAACAGGCGCTGAAACGCGACGGCCAGCCATTCATCGCCAACGCCTGCGATCTCTCGCCGGGGCCTGCGCAGAAATCCGGCCAGATATGGCTGATCACCGGTCCGAACATGGCGGGTAAGTCGACGTTCCTGCGCCAGAATGCGCTGATCGCGTTGATGGCGCAGATCGGCTCCTACGTACCGGCGTCGCGCGCCCGGATCGGCGTCGTCGATCGGCTGTTCTCACGCGTCGGCGCGGCGGACGATCTCGCGCGCGGACGTTCGACCTTCATGGTCGAGATGGTCGAGACCGCTGTGATTCTCAACCAGGCCAGCGAACGCTCTCTCGTCATCCTCGACGAAATCGGCCGCGGCACCGCGACCTTCGACGGCCTGTCGATCGCCTGGGCCGCGATCGAGCATCTGCATGAAGCCAATCGCTGCCGCGCACTGTTCGCGACGCATTATCACGAGCTGACCGCGCTTTCGGCCAAACTGCCGCGGATGTTCAACGCTACCGTCCGCGTCAAGGAGTGGCAGGGCGACGTCGTATTCCTGCACGAGGTGCTACCCGGTTCGGCCGACCGTTCCTACGGCATCCAGGTCGCGAAGCTCGCCGGCCTCCCGCCTGCCGTCATCGCCCGCGCCAAGTCGGTGCTGGCCAAACTCGAAGCACAGGACCGCGGCCAGACCGCGCGCGCACTCGCCGACGATCTTCCCCTGTTCGCCGTCCCCTCCCGCGCCGCCGTGGAAGCGGCACCGCCGAGCGAGGCGGAGCTGTTGGTGGAAGCCGTGAAGGCGCTGCATCCCGACGAGATGTCGCCGCGCGAAGCGCTGGAGGCGCTGTATGCGCTGAAGGCGAAGCTGCCGAAGGGGTGAGAAGGCCGTAGCCCGCATGAGCGGAGCGATATGCGGGGCGCCGCGGGCACCGGACCCGCATATCGCTCCGCTCATGCGGGCTACGAAGCTGAGAAAGGCTGGATCAATTTTAGCGTGGCCGCGAAGCGGATGCTTCGCTTGCCCGCCAGCGCAATCGCCTCGATCTCGGCACCCTCGGCACTGCAGCGTCCCGAGAAGCCGATGCCAACCTCATGACCGCCGAACAGCGGATGCTCGTCCTTTGCTGGGGTGTGCTCCTGGTTGACGAACTCGCCCTTCCAGCGGCCATTCGCTGAGGTGTAGGCACCGAGATAATAGAAGAACGCGTCGCCGCCGAGGATGCGGCCGTCCTTCAGCAGCATCACGCCGGTCTGCCCGCCAGCGATGCCGTCCAGCATCCGAATGTTGATCGAATAAAGCCCGCTGACGATACCGCCTTCACCGACCGGTCCCGGCGGCGGGATGTCGTCATTGCCGAGCGGCGTCATAACCGCACGGAACACCGAGCCTGCGTCTTCCACGACGCAGCCTTCGAAGTGCCAGACGTAGCCCTGCGGCTTGCCGCGTATGCTGATCGTGACTGCGTCGGAACTGACCAGCGATCTCCGATGTGGCGATGGGCTGTGGCGCCGGGTCCTCAGCTTGGCGATGATTTCGCTGTCCACATTTTCGTAGGTGCCGAAGTGGGCGAATGCCGTATTGCCGCCGAGCATTATTCCGGCATGGGCGTACAGCACGCTGCGGCCGGTGCCTCCGCTGATGTCATACTCGACCTTGTACAATCCCTCCACTGCGCGCCCTCGTTCGGTCTCGGTGCCAGCTTAGCGGGTCTCGTCGCAGTCGGTAACCATCAAACTTGCGACCCGGCGCGTGCGGCCTTCCTGCGCCCGAGCCACCACAGGCTCAGGTTCCAGCCGATGCAGGTCGCGAGTGCGAGGCTGAGCCCCACCGCCGATCCGAACTGCAGCGCCGCGACATGCAGCACCGCAATCGCGATGCCGAGGCCGATCAAACCCCAGGCACTGTTGGCAAGCACGGCGGCCGTCGGCGGACCGCCGATGCGCGGATGCAGGATCAGCATCATCGAGGTGAACACGATCGGGAAAAGCGCGATCATGCCGCTGACCTTGGGGCCGACCCAGCTCGAAGTGGTGACCACGGTCGCCACCAGTGTCGCGACCAGCGATGCCCGCAGCGGGATGTCGTACCAGCGACGCCGGATCGGTGGCATCTTGGCGTGGCGATAGCGGGCGAGCAGCGGGACGCAGATGGCGTAAGCGATGGCGTTCGCGAGCAAGCCGCCGGCTAACGACCATTGCACCGAGCGGATGATGGCGGCGAGCGCGAACCATACGACGACCGCCGCGAGGCAACTGAGCAGCGCGCCATGGCGCTGCGCCAGCACGACGTAGACAAGCCCGAGGAAAATCGTTGCGGCGTTGATCGGCAGGCTCGCCAGCGCGCCCTCGGCGATGAAGGCGGCGTCATGATCGAGCGCGAGGAACACGTAGGACGGCCCTGCTGAAATCGGCAGTGTCGCGATCAGCGCGCCGATCACCGGGCCCGAGCGTTCGGTGACGATCGAAGCGGTCACCACGAACGCCGCGGTGATCGCCATGCGCAGGCCGAGCGTCAGGATGAAGGTGAGTTCGGGGGACATTGGCATTCTCTTACCCTCCCCTGGAGGGGGAGGGTCGACGCGCGTGTAACGCGCGGCGGGGCGGGGTGACGGTCTCTCCACATCCAACAGTGCCCGAGTGGAGAGATTACCCCACCCCGTCTCGCATTTCGCTTCGCTCATGCGAGCCGACCCTCCCCCTCCAG
>NZ_LLXZ01000141.1:3494-136147 GCF_001440395.1 Bradyrhizobium jicamae
AGAAGCCGCGCCTCACACCCGCTTCATCGATACCGAAATTTTGGGGCCGTTCTTGATGGTCTGATAGACCACGCAATAACGCTCCGTCAGCTTCAGCAGCAGATCGAGCTTGTCCTGCGGCGCGTCGGTTCCGACTTCGAAGCGCAGGCGGATTTCTTCGAACCCGACGGGGGCTTCCTTGTCGACGCCGAGCGTGCCGCGAAAATCGAGGTCACCTTCGGCGATGACGATGCCGGTCTTGAGCGGCACTTCGACGGCAGTGGCAACCGATTTCAGCGTGACGCCGGCGCAAGCCACCAGCGCTTCCAGCAGCATGTCGCCGGAGCACAGCTCAAGGCCAGAGCCGCCGGTGGCGGGATGGAGCCCGGCGACCGCCAGCGCGCGGCCGGTCTCGACCTTGCAGGCGATGCCTTCATTGTCGATCGAGCCTTTGGCTTTCAGGGTAATGACGGCGGCGGAGGGATCGGACTTGTAGCGTTCCTTGATCGGGGCCTGCATCGCGCGGAGTTCGGCGGCATCCATCTTGTTCTCCCGGATTTTCGTTGGCCTGCCGGATTTAGTGCGAAACTGCGCCGATGTCACCACCACATCGCTTCGCCGGCCATCGATTTTGGATCAGCGTCGGGGATGTTGCGGTCGAGCGAGCGATCGAGTGCGGTCAGCACATGGCGCTTGAAGTTCTCGAACAGGGGCGAGGCGCGGTCGCGCGGCCGCGCCAGATTGACATTGATCACCTCGAACAGCCGGCCCGGCCGCGGCCGCATCACCAGCACGCGATCCGCCAGCACCACGGCCTCGTCGACGTCATGCGTCACCAGGATCAGCGTCGGCCGCGTGTCCTTCCAGAGGTCGAGCAGATGGTCCTGCAGGTCGCGCCGCGTGAAGGCGTCGAGCGCGGAGAACGGCTCATCCAGCAGCAGCACTTCCGGCTGCGGCACCAGCGCACGCGCAATCGCCACCCGCTGCGCCTGCCCGCCGGAGAGTTCGCGCGGCCAGGCCTTGGCCTTGTCGGCAAGGCCGACCCGCGTCAGCGCGCGATCCACCTTCTCGCGCCTGATATCGGCCGGCAGATCCGACAAGCCGAAGCCGATATTGTCGGCGACGCTGAGCCAGGGCAGCAGTCGCGGCTCCTGAAAGATGATTCCGATTTTTGCATGCGGCGCCGTGATCGCGGCGTCGTCGAGCGTCACCGTGCCCGTACTGGCGCGGTCGAGGCCGGCGATGGCGCGCAGCAGCGTTGATTTTCCGCAGCCGGAGCCGCCGATGATGGCGACGATCTCGCCGGGCTTGATCCTGGCGGAGAAGCGCTCCAGCGCGTGGACGCCGTTGGGATAGGTTTTGCCGACCCGGTCGAGCGCGAGCATCAGGCGGCTCCACTTTGGCGGCCGAACGCATCCTGCCAGCGCAATAGCGGCGCGGTGGCAACTTCGATCAGCCAGTCGGTGGTCTTGCCGAGGATCGCAAAGATCACGATCGCCGCCACGATCTGCGCCGGCTTGCCGAGCTGCTGACCGTCGATCAGGAGATAGCCGAGCCCTTCGGAGGCGCCCATGAATTCGGCGGCGACGACGAACATCCAGCCCAAACCAAGGCCGACGCGCAGCGCGACGACATAGGCGGGCAGCACTGCGGGCAACAGGATGCGGCGGATCATCGCCGGGCCCGAGAGGCGGAAGATGCGGCCGACCTCGACGATCTTGCGATCGACGGCGAGAATCGCACCCATCACGCCGAGATAGACCGGGAAGAACACGCCGACCGCGATCAGCGCGATCTTGGAGGTCTCGAAAATGCCGAGCCACAGGATGAACAGCGGCACCCAGGCGATCGAGGGAATCGCGCGGAGCGCCTGCACGGTCGGATCGAGCAACTGCCGCGCCAGGCCCCAGTAGCCGGATATGGCGCCGAGGACGGTTCCAGCGACGACGCCGAGGCCGAAGCCCGCGGCAACGCGCGACACGGTCGCCGTGATATGGCGCGTCAGCTCGCCGCTCTTCGCCAGTTCCATGACGGTGGCGAAGATCTTCGTCGGCGGCGGCACGAGGCGGCCGTTGGAATAGCCAAGCCAGACCCAGAGCTCCCAGAACAGCGCGAGGCCGAGGGGCAGCAGCAGGCCGAGCGCCGGACGCGCGTAACGGCGCAGGCGAGCGGAGGCTGGCGGTGCGGCGATCGCGTCAGCGCGTTCGCGGGTCACGTGGAGTTCAGCAGACATAGTCATAGCAAGAACGCGTCTCGCAGAGGAATGCAACATCCTCCCCTGGAGGGGGAGGATCGGTTCGCATGAAATGCGAACCGAGGTGGGGTGACGGTCTCTCCACGTCCAGCAGCGCCCGGGTGGAGAGACTGTCACCCCGCCCCGTCTCGCATTTCGCTGCGCTCATGCGAGCCGACCCGCCCCCTCAAGGGGCGGGTAAGCAAAGGATCAATTCGTCGGCAGCGGGACCTGGTCGTCGATCAGCGCGTCCAGCGTTGCCTTCACGTCGACCTTGGCGTCGACGACGCCGGCCTCCTGCAAAGCGAGGCCCGCGGCGAGGATGGACTCACGCTGCGGGGTGCCAATCCGGCTGTGGGTCAGTTCGGTGCGCTCCTTGAGCTGCTTGTCGACGACCGCCTCCGGCAGCTTGGTCACGCCGATGAAGGTCTTCTTCAGGTCGTCGTAATTGGCCAGCGCATATTTGCGCGCCTCCTCGTACACGGCGAGCACGCGGCGGACGGTGTCGGGATGGTCCTTCAGGAACTGCTCGCGCACATTGAGGATGCCCCAGGTATTGGCGTCGGCCTTGCGGAAGAACAGTTTGGCGCCCTCCTCGACTTCGGCCTGCGCCATCATCGGGTCGAGACCGGCCCAGGCATCGACGTCGCCGCGGATCAGCGCGGTCTTGCCGTCGGCGTGCTGCAGCAGCACCGGGGTAATGTCCTTTTCCGTCAGCCCCGCGCCGAGCAGCGCGCGCACCAGGAAGATGTGCGGATCGGTGCCGCGCGTCACCGCGACACGCTTACCCTTGAGGTCGGCAACGCTGGCGATCTTGGAATCCTTCCCCGTCACCAGCGCCGTCCATTCGGGGCGCGAATAGACGTAGATCGACTTGATCGGGTTGCCGTTGATCTTGGCGACCAGCGCCGCGGAGCCCGCGGTCGAGCCGAAATCGATCGAGCCGGCGTTGAGGAATTCGAGCGCCTTGTTGGAACCGGCCGACTGCACCCAGACGATGCTGATGCCGTCCTTGGCGAACTCCTTCTCCAGCAATCCCTTCTGCTTGAGGATCATCGACACCGGATTGTAGGTCGCCCAGTCGATGCGAATCTCCTTGAGCTGGTCGGCGGCAAAGGCCGCGCCGGGCAGCAAGGTCGATAGCGCGATGACCGTAGCCACTGCGCGCCGTGAAATCCTGAGCATGGTCGCTCTCCCCTGAGGCACTGAAAAACATCATTTATCTTCAATAAGTTAGATTGCGACGCAACGAGAAAATACATACCGTCAATGCGACGGCGCAAGCATAGCTTTGCCCAAGCGGCTCGGAATCCAGCATAGAATTGCCCTCGCCTTACAAACATCCGTGACAGGCTCTGCGCCGTCCGATATCGGGATAGATGATGGACAGCGTCGTGACTGAAGACCGCCCCGGGGCGGATGACCGTTTCGATACCGCGCGGGTCACCGCGGCGGTCGATGCCCTCGCCGAGAAACACGCCGGCCGCGAGGACGTGTTTCGCTCGGCGCTGGCGCAACTCCTGAAGGCCGAGATGATCGCGGCGCGTGCCACCGCGCAGGCCGTGCTGCTGAAGGACCGCCATGGCCGCCGCTGCGCCGAGCGGCTGTGCTTCATGCAGGACGAAATCATCCGCATCCTCTACTCGGCTGCCACGCGGCATCTCTATCGCTCGCATGTGCCGTCCGGCGCCGAGCGCATGGCTGTGGTCGCCACCGGCGGTTACGGCCGCGGCCTGATGGCGCCGGAATCCGACATCGATCTGTTGTTCATCCTGCCCTACAAGCAGACCGCCTGGGGCGAGCAGGTCGCGGAAGCCATTCTGTATTGCCTGTGGGACATGGGATTGAAGGTCGGCCACGCCACGCGCTCGGTCGACGAATGTATCCGCCAGGCGCGCGGCGACATGACGATCCGCACCGCGATCCTGGAGACGCGCTTTCTGACCGGCGACCAGCCGCTCTATGACGAACTGGTCGCGCGGTTCGACAAGGACGTCGTGCAGGGCACGGCTTCCGAATTCGTCACCGCCAAACTCGCCGAGCGCGAAGAACGCCATCGCCGCGCCGGGCAGTCGCGCTATCTGGTCGAGCCCAACGTCAAGGACGGCAAGGGAGGCCTGCGCGACCTGCACACCCTGTTCTGGATCGCCAAATACGTCTATCGCGTGCGCGAGACCGACGAGCTGGTCGAACGCGGCGTGTTCGACGCACAGGAGTACCGCACCTTCCGCCGCTGCGCCGATTTCCTGTGGTCGGTGCGCTGCAATCTGCATTTCGTCTCGGGGCGCGCCGAGGAGCGGCTGTCGTTCGACATGCAGCGCGAGATCGCGGTGAGGCTAGGCTACACATCCCATCCCGGCATGCAGGATGTCGAACGCTTCATGAGGCACTACTTCCTGGTCGCCAAGGACGTCGGCGACCTCACCGCGATCCTGTGCGCCAAGCTGGAAGACGAGCAGGCCAAGCCCGCGCCGGTCCTGAGCCGCATGGTGGCGCGGCTGCGGCCGGGCACCAAGCGGCGGCGGGTGCCCGACAGCGACGACTTCATCATCGACAACAACCGCATCAACCTCGCCGCGCCCGACGTCTTCAAGCACGACCCGGTCAATTTGATCCGGATCTTCCATCTGGCGCAGAAGAACAATCTCGCCTTCCACCCCGACGCGATGCGCACGGTGACGCGCTCGCTGAAACTGGTGAACACCCAGCTTCGGGAGAGCCCGGAAGCCAACCGTCTCTTCATGGAGATCCTGACCTCGAACGATGCCGAGACGGTGCTGCGGCGGATGAACGAGACCGGTGTGCTCGGTCACTTCATCCGCGCCTTCGGCAAGATCGTGTCGATGATGCAATTCAACATGTACCACCATTATACGGTGGACGAGCATCTGCTCCGCTGCATCGGCTTTCTCCAGGAAATCGAGCGCGGCGGCAACGACGAGTTCACGGTCGCAAGCGACCTGTTCCGCAAGATTCAGCCCGAGCATCGCGCGGTGATCTATATCGCGACGCTGTTGCACGACGTCGCCAAGGGACGCCCGGAGGATCATTCGATCGCGGGCGCCAGGGTGGCGCGGCGCTTGTGCCCGCGGCTCGGCTTTTCCGCCGCCGACACCGAGCTCGTGGCCTGGCTGATCGAAGAACACCTGACGATGTCGACGGTGGCGCAGTCGCGCGACCTCTCCGACCGCAAGACGATCGAGAATTTTGCAGCGGTCGTGCAATCCGTCGAGCAGATGAAGCTGCTGACCATCCTGACCACCGCCGACATCAGGGGCGTCGGCCCCGGCGTGTGGAACGGCTGGAAGGCTCAGCTCCTGCGCACGCTGTATTACGAAACCGAGCCGGTGCTGACCGGTGGCTTCTCGGAAGTGAACCGCGCGCAGCGCATCGCCGTGGCGCAGTCGGAATTCCGCGCCGCGTTCACCGAGTGGCCGGAAGCGGAACTCAACGCCTATATCGCCCGGCATTACCCGGCCTACTGGCTCAAGGTCGATTTGCCGCGAAAAATCCGCCAGGCGCGCTTCATCCGCGCCAGCGAACAGGCCGGGCATCAGCTCGCGATCAATGTCGGCTTCGACGAGGCGCGCGGCGTCACCGAACTGACGATCCTCGCAACCGACCATCCGTGGCTGTTGTCGATCATCGCAGGCGCCTGCGCCTCCGCCGGCGCCAACATCGTCGACGCGCAGATCTACACGACGACCGACGGCCGCGCGCTCGACACCATCGCGATATCGAGAGAATACGACCGCGACGAGGACGAGGGACGGCGCGCAACCCGCATCGGCGAAATGATCGAGCACGTGCTCGAAGGCAAATTGCGGCTGCCCGAGGTGGTGGCGCGCAAGGCCGCCAATCGCGGCAAGGTGCGCGCCTTCGTGGTCGAGCCCGAGGTCACCATCAACAACCAATGGTCGGACCGCTACACCGTGATCGAGGTCTCCGGCCTCGACCGACCGGGCCTGCTGTATCAGCTCACCACCGCGATCTCGAAGCTCAACCTCAACATTGCCTCCGCCCATGTCGCGACCTTCGGCGAACGCGCCCGCGACGTGTTCTACGTCACCGACCTGCTCGGCGCCCAGATCACCGCGCCGACCCGGCAAGCCGCGATCAAGAGCGCGCTGATCCACCTGCTATCCAGCGAGGACAACGTCGCCAAGCCGGCGGCGTAGTCGCTGTCTCCGTCATTGCAATGACGCGGCCACAGTCTTGTAGGATGGGTGGAGCGAAGCGATACCCATCAATGCCGGTGAACGTGGCGACGGGTTTCGCTTCGCTCCGCCCAGCCTTGAGACTCGAGTGTCGCCAAGCTCGCCGCCACGAAGGCGAGATAATTTGTCTGGGAAACCAGAACACCCAGGTCGAACAGTTCGAGCCAGGCTTGCCACGGGTCCCCTGCCGGCACGGCAATTGCCCGCTTGCCACCGTTGATCACGGAAGGTCTGAAGCTGCGGCCGGATCTCCGCCGCCTTGCTTCGGGTCCGATGTCATCGGAGCAAAGGATCAACTGCAGGCGTGGTTTCGGCATGTCAGTCCCCAGAGTTCAGTCGGCAATCCCTGAACGATCGGGTTTGACAACAGCGACGGTTGCGACCGGCAAGACGTCAGATCGATGGGTTTTCCGCGACACTTTTCCCGCATGGCAATACCGGCGTTTAGCCGCCATCCGGTTCACCAGTCAGCGTAATCATCGAGAAGGAATGGGCCATTGAACGGAGGTTGATTCCAAACTTTCTTTTCGGTTGACCGGATCATACGGAGGTTTAGTCAGCCTGAGCCGCATGCGACGGAAGATCGCGCGTCCGGAGGTGGGGAAGGCACGGGCGAACAGCCGATTTTACCGTTCGCACATTCGAAAAGCTGGTAACATCCAGCCAGTTAGGAGGGCGACGTTGTCGCCGCTGATGATTGCGAACAGCTAGCGACGCAGCGCCGCTCGGGGATGGCCGAGTGTCCGTGCTGATGATGCGTGAGCCGACGATAAAGTCCTGGCGCTCGGCCGAGCAATGGCTGCTCGGCAGCATGGCGCTGGCGTTGGGAGTGGTAGCCGGTATCTGGCTGCTACTCGGTCCGACCCCGATGGCCGCTCCTCATTTCGCTGCTCTCGCGCTGCTGATCGCTGCGCTTGCCGCCTCGTTGATCCTGATGGGCCGGGTGGGCCGCACCCGGCGGCAGATGGAAGCCATGCTTCAGGGACGAATGAGCGCCGAAGCGCGCGCGACCGAGACGCTGCGCAACAGCGAGGCGCAATGGAAGGAGGTGTTCGAGCACAACCCGGTGATGTACTTCATGGTCGATGCGACGGGGACCGTGCTGTCGGTCAACACGTTCGGCGCCGCACAGCTTGGCTACTCCGTCAGCGAATTGCTCGGAAAGTCCGTACTGAGGGTCTTTCCTGCCGAAGAGCAGCGCGCCGCCCAGAGCAATGTCGCCGTATGCCTGGAGAACATCGGCCAACCCCACAATTGGGAGATCTGCAAGGTTCGCAAGGACGGTTCAGCGCTCTGGGTTCGTGAAAACGCCAAGGCCGTGCGGCGGCTGGACGGCCGGTTGATCGTGCTGATTGCGTGCGAGGACATCACGGAACGCAAGCAGGCTGAAAATGCGCTGCGGCAGAGTGAAATGTATCTGGCCGAAGCCCAGCGATTGAGCCGCACCGGCAGCTTTGGCTGGCGCATCGCCAGCGGCGAAGTCATCTGGTCGGAAGAAACATTCAGAATGTTTGGCTACGACAAGGCCCCCTCCATCAAGCATGCCACCATCTTTCAGCGCGTTCATCCGGATGATCGCGCGCGCGTGGAGCAGACCATCGACCGAGCGTCCCGGGACGGAAAGGACTTCGCGCACGGGTATCGATTGCTGATGCCCGACGGATCGGTCAAACATGTCCACGCCACCGCACGCGCCGTAATGGGTGCGTCGGGCGAGGTGGAATTTGTCGGAGCGGTGACCGATGTCACCGCCCGCAAGCGAGCCGAGATGGAATTGCATGAAGCGCAGGCGACCCTCGCGCATGTCACGCGCGTGACGGCTCTCGGCGAACTTGCCGCATCGATCGCGCATGAGGTGAACCAGCCGCTCGCCGCCGTCGTCACCAATGCCGCGGCTTGCCGGCGCTGGCTCGACCGCAAACCTCCCGATCTGAAGGAAGCGCGCGGGACCCTGGAGTCGATCATCAAGGACGGCAACCGGGCAGGCGAAGTGATCCAGCGCGTCCGCGCGCTGGTGAACAAGGCTCCCGATCAGAAAGCCGTCCTCAACATCAACGACGTCATCAACGAGGTCATCAGCCTGGTGCAGCACGAACTGCTGAACCACCGGATATCGTTGCGGCTGGAACTCTCCCCCGCTCTCCCCCTTGCCGTCGCCGATCGGGTCCAGCTGCAACAGGTCATACTGAACCTGGTTGTCAACGGCATCGAGGCAATGCAGCCGGTCATGGACCGACCGCGGGAACTGGTGATCCGGACATGCCAGGACGATCTCGGGCAAATCATGGTAACGGTGAAGGATTGCGGCGTCGGGCTCGCCGCCGAAAATGCCGACCGGCTGTTCGACGCGTTCTTCACCACCAAATCCGGCGGCATGGGAATGGGCCTGTCGATCTGCCGCTCCATCGTCGGCGCTCACGGCGGACGGCTGTCCGCGTCTGGGAATAGCGGCCCTGGCGCGACATTCCACTTCACCCTGCCACTGGATCAGGAGGGTACGCCATGACGGGGCGCCGGACATCGCCTTCCCTCGCAAGCGCCGAGGACCCGATCGTCTTTGTCGTCGACGACGATTCGTCGGTGCGTGAGTCGCTGAGCAGTCTTTTCCGGTCAGTGGGGCTGCGCGTCGAGGCGTTCGGCTCGGCTCACGAGTTTCTGCAATGCAAGCTTCCTAATGTCCCCAGTTGCCTGATCCTCGACATCAGGCTCCCCCGCCTCAGCGGTCTCGACTTTCAGGCCGAACTCGCCAAGGCCGACATTCAAATTCCGGTCATCTTCATGACGGGTCATGGCGATATTCCTATGACGGTCCGCGCCATGAAGGCCGGGGCCGTCGATTTTCTGACCAAGCCGTTCCGCGATCAGGACATGCTGGATGCGGTGACCGCGGCAATCGAACGCGACCGCAACAGCCGCGATGAGGCCAAGGTTCTCTCGAACCTGCACGAGCTTTTCGCGACCCTCACTCCCCGGGAGCGGCAGGTGATGGCGCTCGTGACGACGGGGCTCATGAACAAGCAGATTGCAGCCGAAATAGGCCTGGCCGAGATCACGGTGAAGATCCATCGCGGACACATCATGCGGAAAATGGGGGCGAAGTCGCTGCCGGACCTGGTGAGGATGGCCGAGCTGCTCGAGATCGGCCCCCCGTCCGGCCAGCCGCAAACCTAAGTATGATTTTCCCGCCCTGATTTGCAGCGCACTCTTCCCCTACGCGGCGGCACAGCAAAACACACCCTCTGGTCGTCTCCACAAAGGATTGCCTTGTCCAACCCGATCATATCAATCATCGACGATGACGGATCGGTTCGAGCCGCGACCCATAATCTTGTCCGGTCGCTCGGCTACGTCGTGAATACATTTGCGTCGGCCGAGGAATTCCTGCGATCGCCGTGCCTGAATGACACGTCATGCGTGATAACGGATATCAGAATGCCCGCCATGAGCGGGCTCGACCTGCAGGCTCATTTACTCGCCACCGGGTACAGGTTTCCGTTCATCTTCGTCACGGCCTTCTCGGTCGAAAGCGACCGCGACCGCGCCATGAAGGCGGGCGCAACCTGTTTCTTGAGCAAGCCGTTCGATGGAGAAACGCTGATCAAGTGCCTCGAAGCCGCGCTGGCGTCAAACGGCCGGTCCGCAACCGGATAGGCCCGGGTGCAAGCCCTTCATACGTAAGGATGACCGCGCCAAACATCTAGACGAATTGAAGATAATCCACCGACGGCGCAAAACTCCGCGCGTCCTTCGAGGAACGGAGGACGCACAGCATCACACATTTTAATTCGGCAAGTGGCAATTCCTCAGAAGGAGGTCGCCATGCGTACAGAACCGCGTTGCACCGAATGTGACTGCGAGGACCCCAAGATCATTGCTCTGCGAAATCCAGGACGCGAACGCTACTGCGGACGCTTCTGTCTCGACAAAGGTCACGAGAATTTCATTCGCTGGATCCGGCGTGCAAATGCGGAGGTCGCGTCATGAGTAATTGTTGCGGAAATCCGGAATGCAAGCGTCCCTTCGGACTGGTCCGGCGTAGCTGGTACTTCCAGCAGTTTTGCTCGACGAGTTGCCGCGACCTCTACAAGCGCCAACTGGAGCGTAACCGGACCTATTGGAAATGGCTCTACCAGGTGCCGGCAGTTGCGGGCCGCAGAGACTACTGCTCCAGCCGATAAGCGCGGAGGAACCATGTTGGCGACGGTAAATGCGATGCTGATCGGCGCGCTGCTGGCATGGGGACCCCTGCTGGTCGTGTTCATCTATATCTTGCGGGACATGCGAAACGCTCGCCCTGACCGCGATTGATCTGAGACGGCTGACACCCCCGGCGCCATTTCAACTCGCCCGGCCGATCAGCCGCTCCTGTTTCCAGCATTAAATCTCGACGCCCTCGTGCCTGAGCAGCCAGCGCTTGCGCTCCAGCCCGCCTCCATACTTCACCAGCGAGCCGTTGGCGCCGATCAGGCGGTGACAGGGCAGCACCACGCTGATCGGATTCGAACCATTGGCGTGGCCGAGCGCGCGAACGGCGCGCGGCATCAGGAGCTTTGCGGCAAGCGCGCCGTAGCTCATCGTCGTCCCCGCTGCGATCTTCGGCAGCGCGTGCCAGACTTTCTGCTGGAACGGCGTCCCGGCAACGCGCCATTCAATCGCGACGAGGCGGTCGAGATCGCCCTTGAAATAGCCGGTCAAGGCCACGCGCAGGTCGCGTGGCGCCTGCGCATCGTTCAAATGCACCACGCCATAATGCAGCCGCAGCAATTGCATCATGCGCGGTTCATAGTCTTCCCAATCCATTGCGCGGAGCAGGCCGTCGGCGTCGGTCACCAGCAGCGCGGTCCCGATCGGCGTCGGCAGGCGGTCGAGATTGAAGTGTTCGGCCATCGTCATTCCCTGAAAATATCCGCGGAGCGAAAAATATCCGCGGAGCATGCCGCACTTTTCACCCGTAGCGTGCTAGCGTCCACCCGAATTCCGCTGCCGGTTGGGGGACCGCACATGATCTTCATCGCCAACGCTCTGGTCGCGGTGGTCGCCGCGCTGCATGGGTTCTTTCTGGTGCTGGAGATGTTTCTCTGGGACAAGCCGCTGGGCCTGAAGATCTTCCGCAACACCATCGAGAAGGCAACGGATTCGAAGGTGCTGGCCGCCAATCAGGGTCTGTATAACGGCTTCCTCGCAGCCGGCCTCGTCTGGGGTCTCGTTCATCCCAATCCAGCCTTCGCGTTCCAGATCAAGGTGTTCTTCCTGCTCTGCGTGATCGCGGCCGGCGCCTATGGCGCGGCGACCGTCAGCCGCCGGATTCTCTACGTGCAGGCGGCGCCTGCGGCGCTCGCCCTGGTCCTGCTCTGGCTGGCGTGAGCATCCCTCCTCGCTGCCTTGCATTGGCAAAACCGTTCCGCCACACTCCCTTGCAACGATGACGCAGGCGATCCGAACGGATGACCGGCACAGGATCATCGGCCAACATAAGGGAGTAGCGACATGAGACGTGGCGTTCTTCATCTGATTGCAGGCACTGCGGTTGCGCTCGCGCTGGCCTCCCCGGCTGTCGCGCAGAAGAAATACGATACCGGCGCGCCCGACACCGAGATCAAGATCGGCCAGACCGTTCCGTTCTCGGGCCCCGCGTCCGCCTATGCCGGCATCGGCAAGACGCAGGCGGCCTATATGCGGATGATCAACGAGCAGGGCGGCATCAATGGCCGCAAGGTCAACCTGATCCAGTATGACGACGCCTATTCGCCGCCCAAGGCCGTCGAGCAGGTGCGCAAGCTCGTCGAAAGCGACGAGGTGCTGCTGACCTTCCAGATCATCGGCACGCCGTCGAACGCAGCCGTGCAGAAGTATCTCAACTCCAAGAAAGTGCCGCAGCTATTGGCGGCGACGGGCGCGTCGAAGTTCACCGATCCGAAGAACTTCCCGTGGACGATGGGCTTCAATCCCAACTACCAGTCCGAGGGGCGCATCTACGGTCAGTACATTCTGAAGAACCATCCCAACGCGAAAATCGGCATCCTGTATCAGAATGACGATCTCGGCCGCGACTACCTCACCGGCCTGAAGGAGGCGCTCGGCGGCAAGGCGGCGACGATGATCGTCGCGGAAGCCTCCTACGAACTGACCGACCCGACGATCGACTCGCAGATCGTCAAGCTGAAGGCGGCGGGCGCCGACCTGCTCTACGACGCCTCGACGCCGAAATTCGCGGCGCAGGCGATCAAGAAAGCCGCCGATCTCGGCTGGAAGCCGGTTCACATCCTCGACATCAATGCGAGCCCGGTGTCGGCGACGCTGAAGCCTGCCGGCCTCGATATCTCCAAGGACATCATCTCGACCAACTACGGCAAGGATCCCGGCGATCCGCAGTGGAAGGACGATCCCGGCATCAAGGCCTATTTCGCCTTCATGGACAAATATTACCCGGAGGGCGACAAGCTCAACACCGTCAACACGTATGGCTATTCGACCGCGGAACTGCTGGTGCATATCCTCAAGCAATGCGGCGACGATCTCACGCGTGAAAACATCATGAAGCAGGCGACCAGCCTGAAGAACTTCTCCGGAAGCCTGTCGCTGCCCGGCATGGTCACCAACACCTCGCCGACCGACTATCGCATCAACAAGCAGATGCAGATGATGAAGTTCAACGGCGAGCGCTGGGAACTGTTTGGCCCGATCATCGAGGATGCCGGCCCGGCGGGTTAGGCTCTGGTTCTTTGTATCCCGGACGCGGTGCGGCGTGCACCGCGTCTGGAATATGAGATTGCCAACCCCGAACGGTGGGCCTCGCTCTTGCATTAATTCGAGGCAAACGGCGAACTGGATTCTTTTTGTGCAGGCGGAACCTGCACCTTTCGTCGACTACCGACGCGTCTTGCAATGCAATATCGCTTCCGCCACTATCGTGGCAGCGATGGCATCCGCCGGGCTCAAGCCCCGGGCAAGATCATTAGCTCAATCATAAACACACGAGGAATACAGCAATATGAGGAAGGGTTTTTTCCATCTGGCCACCGGCACGGCGCTCGCATTGGCGCTGTCGGTCTCCACAGCGTCCGCGCAGAAGAAATACGACACCGGCGCGAGCGACACCGAGATCAAGATCGGCCAGACCAATCCGTTTTCGGGACCGGCCTCCGCCTATGCCACCATCGGCAAGACCCAGGCCGCCTATATCAAGATGATCAACGACCAGGGCGGCGTGAACGGCCGCAAGATCAATCTGATTCAGTATGACGACGCCTATTCGCCGCCGAAGGCCGTCGAGCAGGTGCGCAAGCTGGTCGAAAGCGATGAGGTGCTGCTCACCTTCCAGCTGCTCGGTACGCCCTCGAACGCAGCCGTGCAGAAATATCTCAACAGCAAGAAGGTGCCGCAGCTGTTCGCTGCGACCGGCGCCTCGAAGTTCACCGATCCGAAGAACTTTCCCTGGACGATGGGCTTCAACCCCAACTACTTCGTCGAGGGCCGCATCTACGGCCAGTACATCATCAAGGAACATCCGAACGCCAAGATCGGCGTGCTCTATCAGAACGACGACCTCGGGAAGGATTATTTGAACGGCATCAAGGCCGGCCTCGGCGACAAGGCGGCGAAGATGATCGTGGCGGAAGCCTCCTACGAAGTCTCCGACCCGACCATCGATTCGCAGATCCTCAAGATCAAGGACGCCGGCGCGGACCTGTTCTTCTCGGCAACCACGCCGAAGCAGGCGGCGCAGGCGATCAAGAAGATTTATGAGCTCAACTGGAAGCCGGTGCACATCCTCGATATCAACGCCACCTCGGTTGGCGCCGTCATGAAGCCGGCGGGGCTCGAAGCCTCGAAGGGCGTGATCAGCGTCAACTACGGCAAGGATCCGCTCGACCCGACCTGGAAGGACGATCCGGGCATGAAGAAGTATTTCGAGTTCATGGCGAAGTACTATCCGGACGGCGACAAGGATTCGAGCTTCAACTCCTATGGCTACATGACCACGCAATTGCTGATCCATGTGCTCAAGGCATGCGGCGACAATCTGACCCGCGAGAACGTGTTGAAGCAGGCGACCAGCCTGAAGAACGTTCAGCTCGATCTCCTGCTGCCGGGCATCACCGCCAACACGTCGCCGGACGATTATCGCGTCAACAAGCAGTTGCAGATGATGAAGTTCAACGGCGAACGTTGGGAGATGTTCGGCCCGATCCTCGAGGACAAGGGTCCCGCGGGCTAGGCTAGCGAGCCAATCGAAACGATCGGCGGTGGAAGCGATCGGCGGCCCTTCGG
This sequence comes from Bradyrhizobium jicamae, assembly GCF_001440395.1. Lineage (GTDB taxonomy): Bacteria > Pseudomonadota > Alphaproteobacteria > Rhizobiales > Xanthobacteraceae > Bradyrhizobium > Bradyrhizobium jicamae. The sequence continues at coordinate 18,195 of NZ_LLXZ01000141.1, forward strand.
GGCCGCCGATTTTTTTTGCTTCACCCGCCCCTTGAGGGGGCGGGTCGGCTCGCATGGAGCGCAGCGCCATGTGAGACGGGGCGGGGTGACAGTCTCTCAACACAAACACTGTCAGACGCGGAGAGACCATCACCCCACCTCGGTTCGCATTTCATGCGAACCGATCCACGAGCGAGCTTCGCTCGTCTCGGACCCCTCCAGGGGAGGATAAGAAAATGGCATGCCCTACGTCGGAATCTCGCCAAACGTCTTGCCGACCGGGAGCACGGCATGCCGGATCAGGCGGGAATCCTCCACCGCGGCCTGGCGGTGCTTGACAGCCTCGCGGTAGACGGGATCGCGGATCATTTCGGCAAACGCGGCAACGCTTGGATATTCGGCGATGAAGCAGTGATCCCAGCGCTCGGCCTCGGGCCCGATCAGCATCAGCTCGAACCTGCCCTGCCACACGATCCGCCCGCCGAGCCGTTCGAACACCGGGCCGCTTTCCCGGCCATAGGCGGCATAGGCCTCCGCACCGGTGGCCTTGCGGCCGTCAGGATAGGCGGCCTGCTCACGCAGTCGGACCAGGTTGAGCATGTGGATCGGACCCGGCCGGTCGCTGGCCCGAAATTGCGCGAATACTTCCTTCGTGGGATCGATATGGCCCATGGAGATTTCCCCTGAGAATATGGTCGGTTGCACCGACCCTAATACGGCTCCGCCGCACCTCCTAATCCCGCATTAACCTTTCCGTAACCGACCCTTAAACAGCCATCGCTAGCGTGAAGCAGAACGGGTGTGAACGGCGTTTGGGATGGCGTGGGGACGGAAAAAGAGCGGCGGACGCAAGGAGCCGCTGTTCGGGCTTCCGGCAGCGCTCGCGGACCTGCGTCTGACGCCCGCGGACCGCATTCCGGACGCCACCGACGACGACGACAAGCCGAAAAAGCCAGTGCCGAAGCGCAAGCACGAAGAGGACGACGACGAGCCGCCGCGCGAGCGCAAAGCCCGCGCGACCAAAAGCGGTGCCAAGCGGCGCTCGAAGCGCCGCTTCAGGTTCGGCCGGCTGGTCTATTGGGGCGCGGTGCTAGGCCTGTGGGCTGCGATCGCCATCATCGGCGTCGTGATCTGGGTCGGCGCGCATCTGCCGGCGATCCAGTCGCTGGAAATTCCGAAGCGCCCGCCGACCATCCAGATCGTCGGCCTCGACGGCAGCGTGCTGGCCTCGCGCGGTGAAGCGCCCGGCTCCAATGTCGCGCTGAAGGACCTGCCGCCCTATCTGCCGAAGGCGTTCATCGCCATCGAGGACCGCCGCTTCTATTCGCATTACGGCATCGACCCCGTCGGCATCGCGCGCGCGGTCGTGGCCAATGTCATGCACCGCGGCGTCTCGCAAGGCGGCTCGACGCTGACGCAGCAGCTCGCGAAGAACCTGTTCCTGACCCAGGAACGGACGATGGCGCGCAAGCTGCAGGAAGTGGAGCTGGCGCTGTGGCTCGAGCGCAAGCACTCCAAGAACGAAATTCTCGAGCTCTATCTCAACCGCGTCTATTTCGGCTCCGGCGCCTATGGCGTCGAGGCCGCGTCGCAGCGCTATTTCGGCAAGTCTGCGAAGAACGTTACCGTCGCGGAAGCCGCGATGCTGGCGGGCCTCGTCAAATCGCCGTCGCGGCTGGCGCCGAACCGCAACCCCGAGGGTGCGGAAGCGCGTGCTCAGATCGTGCTCGCGGCGATGGCGGAGGGCAAATTCATCACCGACGCCCAGGCCAAGGCGTCGATCGGCCATCCCTCCTACAAGGTAAAGCCGGCCGGCGCCGGCACCGTCAACTATGTCGCCGACTGGATCGGCGAAGTGCTCGACGACCTCGTCGGCCAGATCGACCAGAGCATCGTGGTCGAAACCACGATCGATCCGAAGCTGCAGAGCACGGCCGAAGCCGCCATCATCGACGAACTCGCGGCCAAGAGCGTGAAGTTCAACGTCACGCAGGGCGCGCTGGTGGCGATGACCCCCGACGGCGCGGTGCGCGCCTTGGTCGGCGGGCGGAACTATGCCGACAGCCAGTATAACCGCGCGGTCACGGCCAAGCGCCAACCCGGCTCGGCGTTCAAGCCGTTCATCTATCTGACGGCGATCGAGGGTGGCCTGACGCCGGAAACCATCCGGCAGGACGCGCCGCTCGATCTGAAGGGCTGGCGGCCCGAGAATTACACCCACGAATATTTCGGGGCGGTGACGCTGACGCAGGCGCTTGCGATGTCACTCAACACGGTCGCGGTACGGCTCGGCCTCGAAGTCGGCCCGAAGAACGTGGTGCGGACCGCACACCGGCTCGGGATTTCATCGAAGCTCGAGGCCAACCCCTCGATCGCGCTCGGCACCTCGGAAGTCTCGGTTATCGAACTGGTCGGAGCCTATGCGCCGTTCGCCAATGGCGGGCTCGGCATTTCCCCGTATGTGGTGACCAGGATCCGGACCAATGAAGGCAAGCTGCTATATGCACGACAGCCCGACCAGCTCGGCCAGGTGATCGAGCCGCGCCATGCCGCGATGATGAATACGATGATGCAGGAAACGCTGCTGTCGGGCACCGCACGCAAGGCCGAGATTCCGGGCTGGATGGCTGCCGGCAAGACCGGCACCAGCCAGGATTTCCGCGACGCCTGGTTCATTGGCTACACGGCGAACCTCGTTACCGGCGTCTGGCTCGGCAATGACGACAACTCGCCGACCAAGAAGGCGACCGGCGGCGGCTTGCCGGTGGAAGTCTGGACCCGCTTCATGCGCACCGCCCATCAAGGCGTGCCGGTGGCACTTCTGCCGAACGCGCAACGCGGCGGCTTCATGTCGAACCTGTTCCAGACCGCGTCACAGGTCAGCGCCGCCCCGCCGCCATCAGCGCCGCAGGGTGGTTCGTACCGGCCAGCGCCGGCACGCAGCTCAGCGCCGCCGCCCAATCCGAATGCGCGGCCGGAGGCGGCCGCGGGACTGGATGGCTGGCTGGTGGATCGGTTGTTTGGGCGGTAGCGCACCGTTGCCCCGCGCTTCCCGATGAGCGGCTAGCTGGCGAAGACGACCCGCGTTTCCACCGAAACGCGCCGGTACAAATCCTCGACATCGTCGTTCACGAGCCGTATGCATCCGGACGCGACCAGATGGCCGATGGTCTTGGGTGAGTTGGTGCCGTGAATCAGCAGCCCCGGCTTGTCCAGCAACAGCGCGCGTGCTCCCAGCGGACTGCCGGGACGGCCGGCCGCCGCGAGCAGCGCGTCGGCTTCCTTCGTGTTCGCGCCCGAAGGCCGCCAGTCAGGCCATTCAAGCTTGTTCATGACGCGAGATAGGCTGCCCCCCTTCAGGCACTCCTGGGCAACTCCGATCCCATAACGGCGCGCGGAATTGTTGGCATCGATCAGATAGAGAAAGCGGTTTTCCCGATCGACCACGATCGAGCCCGGAACGACGGTGGTGCGGTAGAATACCACTTGCCGCTGCAGCGCAAACGGCAGGACTGCCCCCGAAGAGCCGCCATCGACGCCGGGCTTCAAGTCCGCCATCACGACGTCTTCGCGCCCGCGCTGCGCGTTCGGCGATGACGTCTTCACGCTGGCTGAGACGATGGCGGGGCCTTTCGTCGCTACGAAGCCGTAGACCAACGCCGACAAGGCGATGACTGCAGCTACCGCGAAGGCGCCGATAACGAGCGGTTTCCAGTTCCGGTCTGTCAACAACACTTCGTTGATGGCCGCTGCGGAGTTCGCCTCCTCGGCGGCAATGTCATCTTCGATACGCCGGACGGCGTCTTCGAGCGCTGCGGCATGAGATGAGGCAGCCTCGCGCGTGAGGTGAGATCTCGTGATGAGGCTAAAGGCGTCCTTGTAGATCTGATCACGTGCGACCGCGTCCTTGCCTGCAATCGCTTTCATCAGCAGCGAGTAATAATCCACGGTCATGATCTGCCCCCTGAATATCTACCTCACGGGAGGCGCGTATTGAATTCCGCCCTGGGTCCAGAGCGCATTCAGTCCGCGCGGGATGCTGAGCCTGGACTGTGTTCCAACGTTCCGTTCATAGATCTCTCCGTAATTGCCGACCGCGCGGACGGCGCGTGCGGCCCAGTCCTTAGCCAGGCCCAACTGTTCGCCATATTCGCCTTCGGTGCCGACCAGCCGCCTTATATTGGGATTAGGAGATTTCACCGCATCGTCGATCGTCGCCGACTTGACGCCCAGTTCCTCGGCGTTGATCAATGAATAAAGCGTCCACTTGACCAGATTGAACCACTGATCGTCGCCTTGCCGCACCGCCGGCCCGAGCGGCTCCTTCGAAATGACTTCCGGCAGGATGATATGGCTGTCGGGTGCTGACAGCTTGAGACGCTCGGCGTAGAGTTGCGAAACGTCGCTAGTCAGCACGTCGCATTTGCGATCGTCATAGGCCTTTAGGCTTTCCTCCGCAGTGCCGAGGGACAGAACCTTCAGTGCCATGTCGTTGGCCCGGAAATAGTCCGTCAAATTCAGTTCGCTGGTGGTGCCGGTCTGGGTGCAAACCGTCTTGCCGCCAAGCTGCAGGGCGGTATCGATCCCGGCATCCCGGCGCAGCAGAAAGCCCTGGCCGTCGTAATAGGCAACGCCGGCGAACATCAGGCCGAGCGAACTTTCCCGTGACATTGTCCATGTCGAGTTGCGCGACAATACGTCGATCCGGTTCGATTGCAGCGCCGCGAAGCGGGTGACCGCATCGAGCGGCACGAACGTCACCTTAGCGGGATCGCCGAAAATCGCCGCCGCCACGGCTCGGCAAATATCGACGTCGAAGCCGGTCCACGCGTTCTTGTCGTCCGCACTGGAAAAACCCAGCAGTCCCTGGCTGACGCCGCAATTGAGCGCGCCGCGCTCCTTGACCGCCTTCAACGTTTGCGCGCCGGCGGGAGGGCCGGCCGCGAGAACGAAGGCCAGAAATGCGAGGAGCGGCAGGATCACAGGCCGTTTCTTGAAATCAGGCATTTGGATCTCGCGAGCGGTGGTGGCTTCGGCGTCCTTCAGCCGAAGGGACGTCCGTAGGCTAACACAAGCGGAAGGGTTCCCAATGTCTGGTTGGCCGGTGGATGGGCTGTTTGGAAGTCCCCTGTCGTCCCTGCGAAGGCAGGGACGCCGCAGCTTACCGGTCGAGCGAGCGATAGGGCTAGTTGTCTTCGCAACAACTACCGACAGTGGTTATGGGTCCCTGCTTTCGCAGGGACGACATGACCGCTAGTCCTCGACCCCGTAACGATGCAGATCGTTGCCGTAGGTATCAAGCCAGCGCTTGGCGCGGTCGACATGGTCGCAGATGCGGCCGACCACCCGCCAGAACCGCGGCGAGTGGTTCATCTCGACGAGATGGGCGACCTCATGGGCGGCGAGATAGTCGAGCACGTAAGGCGGCGCGAGGATCAATCGCCAGGAATAGGACAATGAACCGGCCGAGGTGCACGAACCCCAGCGGCTCGACTGATCGCGGATCGACACTCGCCTGACCCTGACGCCGAGTTCCGCTGCATAGGCGAGCGATGCCTTGTTCAGGTCCTTGCGCGCCTCGCGCTTGAGAAAGTCATGGACACGCCGGTCCATGTGCTCGGAGCCGCCGGCGACGCACAGAATCTTCTCGCCGCTATCGCGGGTTTCGGTCCACACCGTGCCGCGCTCGCCGGCGCGATGCACTAGGCGATGCGGAACGCCGCGCAACGGTACGATCGTGCCGGATTGAAACGGCGCCGCCTTCGGCAATCGGCCGAGACGAGCGGCGATCCAGCCGCCGTGAATCTGCGCGAAGTCGCGCGCTTCAACCAATGTGCCGCGCGGCGGCATGGTCAGGATCGCTTCGCGATCCGTCGGATGGATGCGCAAGGTGTAACGCCGCGCCCGGCGATGCCGGCGCAGCCGAATCGCAAAGAATTGCGAGCCGTGTTTGACCAAAAGGGTCGCGGGTTCGGCGGGACGCCGATAAAGGAGGGCGCGAGTAGCCATATCTTGGAGTCCGGGGAGCAGGAGTTCGCCCGGATTCTGCCATATCCGCTGCCAAGGGAATCTCATCTAAATCGCTCGGCGCAAAAACAAATCATTTGCCCAATATACAGGGGCTGTGGCCCAAAAAACCTCTACAGGATGGGCCTGGAACCGGATTTTTTGGATGGAACCGGGAGTCTAAGGGGGGTCCAAAAGGCCCCCAAAGAGTGAGTCTGAACTCACCCCTTGATTCGACCGGAATCTGGAATGTTTGAATCTATTCAGCAACTTATCGGCGGGCCGGAAGCGATGCCGCCGGCACATTATTCGGCTGCGCGGACCAGTGTTGGCTTGGTCGTAGCCGCTGTCGCGTGGGTATTCGCCGCCGACATCATGAAATCGGAGATGCGCGGCACGATTTCGGAACGGAAACGCGATCCGTTGAACACACCGTAGTGCCCGACGCCCTTTTGCACGTAGTGCACGCGGCGATGATCGGGAATGTGGGGGCACAGCGCGTGCGTCGCTTCGGTCTGACCGAGGCCCGAGATGTCGTCTTTCTCGCCTTCCACCGTCATCAGCGCCACGCGGTGGATCTTCGACGGATCGACCGGCTTGCCGCGATGGATCATCTTGCCCTTGGGCAGCGCATGCTTGACGAACACGACATCGACCGTCTGCAGGTAATACTCCGCCGTGAGATCCATCACCGCGAGGTACTCGTCGTAGAACTCCCGGTGCTTGTCGACCATGTCGCCGTCGCCCTTCACCAGATTATTGAACAGCGCCTTGTGCGCGTCGGTGTGGCGGTCGAGATTCATGGTGATGAAGCCGGACAACTGCAAAAAGCCCGGATAGACGTCGCGCATCACGCCGGGATGCGGGAACGGCACCTTGGTGATGACGTGGTTGCGGAACCATTCGATGCCGCGCTCTTCGGCAAGGTTGTTCACCGCGGTCGGATTGCGGCGGGTATCGATCGGGCCGCCCATCAGGGTCATCGACAGCGGCACGAACGGATCGCGCGCGGCTTCCATCACGGAAACCGCCGCCACCACCGGCACCGAGGGCTGGCACACCGCGATCACATGCATGTTGCCGCCGAGCACGTGCAGCATCTCGATGACGTAGTCGACATAGTCGTCGAGATCGAAGCGGCCCGCGGTGAGAGGAACCATGCGCGCATCCGTCCAATCGGTGATGTAGACTTCATGCGTCGGCAGGAACGCCTCGACCGTGCCGCGCAACAGCGTCGCGTAATGGCCGGACATCGGCGCCACGATCAGCACGCGCGGCTGCGGGTTGCGCAGCGGGCGCGTCAGCTTGCGATCGAAATGCAGCAGGCGGCAGAACGGTTTTTCCCAGATCGAGCGGACCTCGACCGGCGTGCGGACGCCGTTGACCTCGGTGAAGTCGAGCCCCCATTCGGGCTTGCCGTAACGGCGGGTGGTGCGCTCGAACAATTCGCAGGCGGCGGCGATCGATTTGCCGATTTCGGTATGCGACCAGGGATTAAGCGGGTTTTGAAACAGGATCTTGGTGGCGTCGGTCACCGCACGTGCCGGATTGAGCGACGCGTGGCCCATTTCGTACATCCAGTACATCGGCGTCGTGAACGCCGGACTGCCTTCGGCCACCAGCGGCGGTGCGCCGCCAAACTCACCAATCGGCATTTACCATGATCCCTGTTTTGCGACGCAGCATACTGCCGAATGCGTAATTAAGCGTCAATGCGGCGGCCGGTAGATCTACGGGGGCAAAAAGCCAAAACCCTCATGAATTCACGGAAATAGTGACTTATTCGCCACCCCCGAGCAGCGATCCCACCCGTTTGGCGCTGCGTAAAAGCGCAAGGAAGATCGCAAAGGAGGCAATCAACAACATTACGTTGATGGCCAGCGACCAGACCATCAGATCGCTCCTGAAAGTTTGGTTAATGAGAAGTGCGCGCATGCCCTCGAACACATAGGTCGGCGGCAGCGTCCAGGCGATCCATTGCAGCCAGCCGGGCAGCACCGAGACCGGGTAATAGACGCAGGCGAGCGGCATCAGGCCGAACATCAGCGTCCAGACGATACTCTCGGCCCCTAGCCCGTTGCGCAGCACCAGGCCCGACACAAAAATCCCGATCGCCCAGCTCGTGAAGATCAAATTGCAGAAGAACGCGATCAGCGGCAGCCCGATCGCGAAGAAATTGAAATCGAAGAAGAACAGCGCCAGCAGCGTCATCGGGATGACGCCGATCGCAAGCCGGATCAGGCTCATGATCATCAGCGAGATCAGAAACTCGATCGGCTTCAACGGGCTCATCATCAGGTTGCCGAGGTTGCGCGCCCACATCTCTTCCAGAAACGAGATCGAAAAGCCGAGCTGGCCGCGAAACAGGATATCCCACAGGATCACCGCGCCGATCAGCGTGCCGCCGGCCCGGGCAAAGAAATTGTCGTTCTGCGCGATGTAGTTCTGCAGAAAACCCCAGGTGATGATCTGCAGCGCCGGCCAATAGATCAGCTCCAGGAGCCGCGGCCAGGACGACATCAGCAGATACCAATAGCGCAGCACCATCGCCTGGATACGGTGCCAGGAAATGGCGCGATGGACTGTGATCTCGCTCACGATGACGTCCCCTCCGCAACCCGGCCACGCGCGACGTCGAGGAATACGTCTTCCAGCGTGGTGCGGTTGTAGCGCGCCATGATCTGGTCTGGGCTGTCGTCATCCTCGATGCGACCGCGCTTCATGATGATGACGCGGTCGCACAGCCGCTCCACTTCCAGCATGTTGTGCGACGCCAGCAGGATCGTGGCGTCATGGGTTTTGCGATAGTTCTGCAAATGCTGCCGCACCCAGTCGGCGGTATCAGGATCGAGCGAGGCGGTCGGCTCGTCGAGCAGCAGCAACTCCGGCTGATTGATCAGCGCCTTCGCCAGCGCGACGCGGGTCTTCTGTCCGGCCGACAGTTTTCCGTTGGCGCGATCGAGGAAATCCTTCAGATCGAGATCGGATGCCAATCGCTCGATGCGCTCGGCGAGATTCTTCACCGCATAGAGCCGGCCGAAGATGGTGAGGTTCTGCCGCACCGTGAGCCGCATCGGCATGTCGACATAGGGGCTCTCGAAATTCATCCGGCCGAGCACCTCGGCGCTTTGCTCGGGCATCGCGTGTCCCAGCACCTGGACGCGGCCCGAGGTCGGCAGCACCAGCCCCATGATCATCGCGATCGTCGTGGTCTTGCCGGCGCCGTTGCCGCCGAGCAGCCCGGTGACGCTGCCGCGCGCGATCCGGAACGAGATGTCATCCACCGCGCGGGTGGTCTTGTAGAGCTTTATGAGATGCGCAACCTCGATCGCGGCAGGACCTTGCGGCCCGGCCGCGGGCGATGGCGCTGGCACTGTCTCGCTATCGACCATTTCGGGGACGTTCATTGAGCCATTGCGGGGGTGAGCGCAAGTGAAGCTCGTCATATAAGGTCGTCATGCCCGGGCTTGTCCCGGGCATCCACGTCTTCTCGATGCCGCCGCAAGAAAGACGTGGATGGCCGGGCCATAGGCGAGCGGTAGCGACGCCGTCCCTTCGGACGGCTATGCCCGGCCATGACGGAGGGAGTATTAGTCACGCGTGAGTTTGTGATCGTGCCCTCCGACGGCTAAACTCCTGACATGTCCGACGTTGTAGCCTCCGACTTCCGCCTTCCGCACCGCTATGTCCGCCTTGATACGATTCTCCGGCTGCGCTGGCTGGCGGCGCTCGGCCAGCTCACCGCGATCTTCATCGTGGCGCATGGGCTGGAATTCGACTTTCCCGTCATTGCCTGCGTCGCCGTCGTCGGTGTCTCGGCGCTGCTCAATCTCGCGCTGCAGGTGGCCTTCAATCCGATGCAGCGGCTGGAACCGCTCCATGCGGCGGCGCTGCTTGCGCTCAATATCGTCGAACTGGCTGCGCTCTTGTTCCTGACGGGAGGCTTGCAGAATCCGTTTTCATTCCTGTTCCTCGCGCCGGTTCTGATCTCGGCGACGGTGCTGCCGATCCGGCTGACGATCGGGCTCGGCCTGCTCGCGGTCGCCTGTGCCTCGGCGCTGGTGTTCTTCCATTTGCCGCTACCCTGGGACAGCGACGACCCGCTGGTGCTGCCGCCGATCTACCTGTTCGGCGTCTGGCTTTCGATCGTTCTCGCGATCGGCGTCACCTCGCTCTATGCCTTCCAGGCGGCCGAGGAGGCACGAAAGCTTTCCGATGCGCTGGCCGCGACCGAACTGGTGCTGACGCGTGAGCAGCATCTGACCCAGCTCGACGGCCTTGCCGCTGCCGCCGCGCATGAACTCGGCACACCCTTGTCGACGATCTTTCTGATTTCGCGGGAGCTGGAAAAGACCATCGAGGGCAATGGCCAGCTCGCATCCGACCTCAAGACCCTGCGCGAGCAGGCGCAACGCTGCCGCGACATCCTCGCCAAGATCACCCAGCTCTCCTCGTCGGGGGCGCCGTTCGACCTGATGCCGATATCGACGCTGATCGAGGAAGCGGTGGCGCCGCACCGGGATTTCGGCGTCGCGATCAAGGTGCGGCTTGCTGTCGCAGCCACGCGCGAGCCGGTCGGCGCCCGAAACCCGGCGATCCTCTACGGCGTCGGCAACATCCTGGAGAATGCCGTCGATTTCGCCCGGACGACGGTTGAGGTTAATGCCTGGTGGAACGCCGATACGGTCGAAATCGTCATTTCCGACGACGGACCGGGCATCGCGCCCGATATGCTGAAACGGATCGGGGAACCCTATTTGTCCAGGCGCCGTAGCGCCGATGAGGCCCATCGCGAACGCGCCGGCCTCGGTCTTGGCATTTTCATCGCCCGAACGCTGCTGGAACGCACCGGCGCCAAGGTTTCCTTCTCCAACCGGACCTTTCCCGATCACGGCGCCGTGGTGCAGATCGCATGGCCGCGCGCCCGCTTCGAGGCCGCGGAAAGTACGGAATCCGCCGCCGGATCAGAGAATTAGAATTCCGTTAGGGATTAGGGGAAATCGGGCCGCGCGACCTTTGGGGCCCTTGGCAGTGCAAAATGGCCGCGCCATATGCTTTATATTGTGCTCTGGATCCGCAACCGGGAAACCCTGCCTTGAACGCCATCGCCGAACTGAACGATCTCTCCGACCGCTCGCTGTTGATCGTCGAGGATGACAAGCCGTTTCTGGAGCGCCTGTCGCGCGCGATGGAAACCCGCGGCTTCGCGGTGACATCCTGCGACACCGTGTCCGACGGACTGGCGCAGATCAACAAGGCCGCGCCGGCCTTTGCTGTCGTGGACCTGCGGCTCGGCGACGGCAACGGACTCGACGTGGTGTCGGCGCTGAAGCGCAAGCGCCCCGACGCGCGCACCATCGTGCTGACCGGCTACGGCAACATCGCAACCGCCGTCACGGCGGTGAAGATGGGCGCGGTGGATTATCTCTCCAAGCCTGCCGATGCCGATGACGTGGTCGCCGCGCTGCTTGCGAGCGGCACCGAGAAATCCGAGCTGCCGTCGAACCCGATGTCGGCGGACCGCGTGCGCTGGGAGCACATCCAGCGCATCTATGAGATGTGCAACCGCAACGTCTCCGAAACCGCGCGGCGTCTCAACATGCACCGCCGCACCCTGCAGCGGATTCTCGCGAAGCGCGCGCCGCGCTAACTTCCCGATATTGTAGCCCGGATGAGCGCAGCGACATCCGGGACTTCATTAGCACCGGCCCCGGATGTCGCTGCGCTCATCCGGGCTACAATCTCCCCTCCGATTGCCTCACCGGTAACGGTTGCCCCTTAGCGGATCACATTTTCCGCTTGCCGAGGCGTGCGACAGCCTCGACTGTATTCAGGCTGGGCCAATCGCAGTCGCTGCCCAAGCCAGCGAGCCCGGCCGCGCTTGGAGTGACCGGCCATGAAGCATTGGATGCGCTGGCTGCCAGGTCTCGACACCCTCCGTCGATATGAAGCGGCGTGGCTCAGGCACGATGTCCTTGCCGGGCTCGTGCTGGCAGCCATGTTGGTCCCGGTTGGCATTGCGTACGCGGAGGCCTCGGGCTTGCCCGGCATCTACGGTCTGTACGCGACGATCATACCGCTCCTTGCCTACGCGTTGTTCGGCCCAAGCCGCATCCTTGTCCTGGGACCGGACTCGGCGCTTGCAGCTATCATCCTTGGCGTCCTCGTTCCGTTGTCGGGTGGCGATCCCGTCCGCGCCGCAACCTTGGCCGCCATGATGGCAATCGTTTCCGGGACGATATGCATTCTGGCTGGAATCGCGCGCCTGGGCTTTGTGACCGAGCTTCTTTCGAAGCCGATACGCTACGGCTACATGAACGGAATTGCGCTGACCGTATTGATCAGCCAACTGCCGAAGCTCTTCGGCTTCTCGATCGAGAGCGACGGACCTTTGCGGAGCTTGTGGGCGGTCGCCCGCGCCATCTTTGACGGAAAGACCAACTGGGCCGCCGCCGGGATCGGGCTCGGCACGTTGGCGGCTATCCTGCTGCTTCAGAGATACAAGCGACTACCAGTCGTCCTGATTGCAGTCGTTGCGGCAACTGTCGCCGTCGCTGCGCTGGACCTTGCGGCGCGTTACGGCGTGACGGTTCTGGGTCCGTTAGCGCAGGGTCTGCCCGGCTTCGCCGTTCCCTGGATCGGCCCCGCCGATGTCATTCCCGTGCTGATCGGCGGTTGCGCCGTCGCCATGGTTTCCTTTGCTGACACCAGCGTGCTCTCGCGGTCATATGCCGCGCGATTGGGCGATCGGGCCGATCCCAACCAGGAGATGGTGGGGCTTGGCGCCGCCAATCTGGCAACCGGACTTTTTCAGGGTTTTCCGATCAGCAGCAGCAGTTCGCGTACGCCCGTTGCCGAAGCCGCCGGCGCCCGCACCCAATTGACCAGCGTCGTTGGTGCGCTCGCCATTGCCTTCCTTCTGCTGGTGGCGCCAAACCTCCTTCAGCATTTGCCCAACGCGGCATTGGCCGCCGTCGTCATCTCCGCCGCGATCAGCTTGTTTGAGATCACCGATCTCAAGCGGATCTACCGCATTCAGCGGTGGGAGTTCTGGCTTTCGATCGTCTGCTTTGTCGGCGTCGCCGTGCTCGGCGTGATTCCGGGAATAGGTCTGGCAATCGCCATCGCCATTGCCGAGTTTCTATGGGACGGGTGGCGTCCTCACTCCGCCGTATTGGGCCGCGCCGACGGCGTGAAAGGTTATCACGACATCACGAGATATCCGGATGCACGCCAGATTCCCGGGCTGGTGCTGTTCCGATGGGATGCGCCCCTGTTTTTCGCCAATGCCGAATTTTTCAAGGAGCGCGCGCTGGATGCGGTGGCGAAGTCGCCGACGCCTGTACGCTGGCTGGTCGTTGCGGCGGAGCCGGTCACCAGCGTGGACGTCACTGCCGGTGATACGCTCGCTGAATTGGACGAGGCGTTGCACGCGCAGGGAATCGAGCTTTGTTTTGCCGAACTCAAGGATCCCGTGAAGGACAAGCTGAGGAAATTCGGATTGTTGACGCAGCTTGGCGAGAGTAACTTTTTCCTCACCGTCGGCGCAGCCGTTTCCAGCTACCTCGAAGTCCATGACGTCGAGTGGGAGGACTGGGAAGATCAAGCCGCACGGTAGGCAGCTTGAACCGGCCCGCCTGTTTCGCCGGCTAAAACTCCGCATGCCCCTGCGGATCGACCAGACGGTTGATCCGTTGCGCGGCCGCCATCGCAAACCGCACCGTCATCGATTTGCGCGTCGCCGCCGGCAGCCGATGCTCCGGCGCTTCGCAATGCAGGTGGGCGCCATAGGCATCGGCGATGATCAGGCCGGTGCCTTCAGGAAAAATCTCGCAAGGCAGGTCCTGCGTGAAGGCGAAGAACAGCCGGTCGCAATGCATCCGGTAGTCCTGCCATTTCTGGTCGGCGCGCAGATCTTCCACCGACGACTTGATCTCGACGATCCAGATCTCGCCCTTCTCATTCATCGCCACCAGATCGGCGCGTCGGCCCGACGGCAGCGGCAGTTCGCTGATGCAGGAAAAGCCCAGCGACCGCAACAGCCGCGCGGTGCCGCGTGCGATCGCGAGCGCCGTCTCCGACTGGCGGCGATCCGGCGCGGGCACGAGGCTGATGTGGCGGACGGGTGATGATTCCATGGCACTCGAACCATAACCGATTTCGGACCGTCCAACAGTCGGACCAGCGCACCATCAGCCGCAATTTCGACCCCGGCCCGCCTTGTTTTCGGCCACAGCCCCGCGAGGGCGGTGGAACTTGGGTTCCGAGGGGACGAAACATCTGGAGAAGATCCATGAAGTCACGCACCACGCTTCGCTCGCTCGCATTCGCTCTCGCCGCCCTCCCTCTCGCCGCCGGCCTGTCACAGGCCAACGCCAAGCCCGCCGTCGAAGTCGCCTTCGTGCTGGATACCACGGGCTCGATGGGCGGCCTGATCGAAGGCGCCAAGCGCAAGATCTGGTCGATTGCCACGGCCATCGTCGATTCAAATCCTGACGCCGACATCCGCATGGGCCTCGTTGCCTATCGCGACATCGGCGACGACTACGTCACCAAGAAGATCGACCTCACCACCGACATCCAGGATCTCTACGCCCACCTGCTCGAACTGAAGGCGCGCGGCGGCGGCGACTGGCCGGAGAGCGTCAACGAGGCGCTCGACGTTGCCGTCAACAAGCTGCAATGGACCAGCGGCAGCGATGTCAGGCGGATCGTGTTCCTGGTCGGCGACGCGCCGCCGCACATGGATTACGCGCAGGACACCAAATATCCGGTTACGCTGTCGGTGGCGAAGCAGAGGGACATCATCGTCAATGCGGTGCTGGCCGGTAACGCCCAGGACACCGCGCGGATCTGGCGCGACATTGCCCAGAACGGGAACGGCCGCTTCATTCCGATCCCGCAGGACGGCGGCGAGGTGGTGCTGATCGAAACGCCGTTTGACGAGGAGATCATCATCCTGCAGCGCGAGATCAACGGCACCGTGATCCCCTATGGCCCGAAGCACCTGCAGAAGCGCACCGAGGGCAAGACCAAGCAATTGTCCGACGTCGCCGCCGCAGCACCCGCGCAGGCCTCGGAAATGGCGAGCTATCTCAACAAGCGTTCGAAGGTGACGTCCGAAGCCGTCACCGGCGACGGCGACCTCGTCGCCGACATCACGGCCCGCGGTCGCAGCTTTTCCACGATCAAGGAGGAAGACCTGCCCGACAATCTCCGCGCGATGAAGCCAGAGCAGCGCATGGATGAAGTCAACAAGCAGATGACCCAGCGCAAGGTACTCAACGAGAAGCTCTCAGCGCTGGTGGCCAAGCGTGACAAATACGTCGCCGACCAGCGTGCGAAGGCGGCGCCGAAAACATCCTCGTTCGACCGCGTCGTCGAGGATACGCTGAAGGCGCAGATCAAGCGGTGAGGTAGCCGCACCTGTCCTCCACGAGTCGTCCCCGCGAAAGCGGGGACCCATAACCACGAACAGAAGTTGTTGCGACGGCTGTGGCTCCAGCCCGCATCAACATCAGGCTTCTGTGGTTATGGGTCCCGGCTCGCGCTTCGCTTGGCCGGGACGACAAAGATCAGCTGTGCCGGCCCATGGCGAGCTGATAGATCGTCACCAGTACCTCGAACAGGATCAGCAGCACGATAATCACTTCGAGCCGCAGCGAGCGCCGCGTGTCGATGATATCGGTCAACACCTGCGCGCTCTCGGCTATCACGGCGAGCTTGCCGTTCAGCGATTCCGCACGCTCCTTGAGTTCGTACTCGTCCTCCAGCCGGGCATACAGCCGTTCCAGATGCGGCTTGTCCCAGAGCACGTCAGGCTTCTCTCCCACTTCGACCGGCCCCGACACCCGGTGCCGCACCAGCAGCGCGTTGCCGATATTTTGCAGGATCGAGCGACGGCTGCCGCGCATGCGCCCACTCCGCGCCAGTTCCCGCGCGAACGGTTCGGTCGTGTCAAATACACTGGCAACCTCGCGTTCGTGCCGGGCCAGAACCACGCTCTTCGCCAGCGCCTCGCCGATCAGGATCAGCCGGTCGGGCGAAAGGCTCTGCAGACATATCGGACCGCCGGGTGGGATCTGGTCTTCCTTTTCCGGGGCCAGCTCGATGATGGCGATCTCCTCGTCACGCCGCGCGAGCTTGCCCGTCATGCGATGTTCCAGGCCGCGAAGGAACTCCTCCTCTTCCAGCGCATTCAGCCCGATCAGAACCACCACGCCATAGCGGAACAGAATCGCGATACCATTCGCATTGACACGAAACGCGAGCGGTATCGTGGCAAGCACGTCGCCGCGCTCGAGGCCCGACATATTCAGGCGCTCGCTGACGAAGAAGGCGCGGGCAGTGATACGGGGCGCGACCAGCGGCGACGCAGAAGCCTGGCTGATGGAAGTCCCGACTGTCGTAACCACGATGACCCCCCGGAACTGGCCGGCGGAGGCCCTATCCAGCACCGCAAGCCAAACTGTCAAACCGCACGCAACCTATCACGGAGCTGTGTGCATCACACGCCGGTAACACGATGATTACAAAGCCGTGTTGACCACCTTCCCGGGATGAATATGGTGCCCTCATGGACAACAAAACCGATACCCAGGCCGAAAACCAGGCGAAGGCCGGCGCGATGATCGTGCCGGTGACGCTGTTCGAGCAGAACTGCACCATCATCTGGCACGAGCCCTCCAAGAAGGCCGTGGTGATCGATCCCGGCGGGGACGTCCCCAAGATCATGGGAGCGATCAAGCAGACCGGTGTCACCGTCGAGAAGATCTGGCTGACGCACGGCCATATCGACCATGTCGGCGGGGCCGCTGAACTGCGCGACGCGCTGCAGGTGAAGATCGAAGGCCCGCACATCGCCGACAAATTCCTGCTCGACAACGTGGTCTCGAGCGGCGAACGCTTTGGCATGACCGGCGTGCGCAATTTCGGGCCCGACCACTGGCTCGACGAAGGCGATCAGGTCTCGATCGGCGACCTCACCTTCGACATCCTGCACTGCCCCGGCCACTCACCGGGCAGCGTGGTGTTCTTCAACAAGGAATTGCGCTTCGCCCATGTCGGCGACGTCCTGTTCAACGGCTCGGTCGGGCGCACCGACCTGCCCGGCGGCAGCCACGCCACGCTGATCAATTCCATCAAGGAGAAGCTGCTGCCGCTCGGCGACGATGTCGGCTTCATCTGCGGCCATGGCGCCGGCTCCAGCATCGGCCAGGAGCGGCTGACCAATCCGTTCCTCACCGGCGAGATGTGAGCTGAATTAACGATCTGACGGAGTGGTGCCCGGCTACTTCATCAATCCCGCGGCTGTCAGCGCGCGGGTGATGACGCCGCTGACATCGATGCCGCGGCGCTTCGGCTCGCGCGGTGCGGGCTTGGGCTGGCGCACCGGTCTGTGGTTCCTCGACCAGAGTCGCGCGGCCAGATCGGACGACTGCAGGGATTCCGTGGCAGCCGATGCAACGACCTTCGGCGCCTGTTCCGGCTTGGCCACTTCGCTGACCGGGCTGACGCGCTCGGTCAGGCCGAAGAAATTGGCGATGTGATAGGACGAGGAAATCCCCGCCTCGATCAGGAACGCGCCCTCCGCGCCGTAACGCTCGTCATTGCCGGAGAGCCCCAGCGGCGTGCCGTGGGCCATGTCTGATATGGTGTAGGATTCGACGACGGTCTCGCCGTCGGCATTCCACCAGACTTCGCGCGGATGACCGTCGACATCGCCGATTGACATCGGCGCCGCCGGCAGTCCGTGGACGTCGAGCCACTGCTTGATGATCTCGTTGGCGTTGCCCGGGTTCACCGTGCGGTCGGCGGTGCCGTGCCACACCGACACTTTCGGCCACGGTCCTTTGTGCTTGGAGGCCTTGCGCACGAGATCGCCAAGCTTGTCCGCAGGGCGTGACGTCGACTGCATCATGCCGCCGAGCGCTTCCCGGACATTGCTGGCGATGCCGAACGGCAGGCCGGCGATGATGGCGCCGCCCGCGAATACTTCCGGATAGGTCGCCAGCATCACCGACGTCATCGCGCCGCCGGCGGAAAGACCGGTCACGTAGATGCGGCGCGAATCGAGTTTGTGATCGGCGACCATGCGCGCGACCATCTGCCGGATCGAACCGGCCTCACCGCGGCCGCGCGCGATGTCGCCCGGATTGAACCAGTTGAAACAGGTGTTGGCGTTGTTGGCCGCCTGCTGCTCGGGCATCAGCAACGCAAAGCCGTAGCGTTTGGCGAGCGTCGACCAGCCGGTGCCGAAATCGTAACCGGTCGCGGTCTGGCCGCAGCCGTGCAGCACGACGACAAGGGCGCGCGCAGGCAACAATTGCTCCGGCACATAGGCAAACATCTTGAGCGCGCCAGGATTGGTGCCGAATCCGGTGATTTCGACCAGCGGACTTTGGGCCCCGGGCGATGCGCTTCGGCCATAGATTCCCAGGCCATTGAACCCGTTCAGCTTCGGGAAATGGCGCAAGAATTCGACGTTCTTGGCGAGGGACAACAAGAGCTCCTGGGGCGATTGTTCTTAGATTTAGATCACGCGATCCAAAACACATAGTTGCTGCACTGCAAAATAAAAAGGCCGTGCACTGTCATTCCCCACAATCAAATTTTGGCAGTTGACGTTAATTTGTCACGCCGTGATCGAACGCATCCATGTCAGGAATGCGGCGCAGGCGAGAATCGACGCACCAAACAGCGCGACCGCCGTGAGCAACGCCAGTTGCGCCGAATGCGCTGATTCGATCGCGAAGAATACCGCTCCGATCGCAGCCACGCCGGCGGCGTTGGCAATTTGCGCCGTCGTGCCGTACATGCCCGAGCCCGCACCGGCGCTGGCCGGCTTGACGCTCGACAGCACCGCGCTCGATAGCGGCGCCATCACAAGACCCTGACCGTAACCGAAAATCGTCAATACCAGCGCAAGCATGACCGCCGACGGCGCCTCGATCCATTCGACCGCAGCCACCAGGGCCGCAAGCCCCGCGACCTGCACCGCGCAGCCCTCGATCAATACCAGCGTGCCGCGATGTTTGGCGCGTATTCCACCATGCCGCGAAGCGATCACGAATGTCAGCGCCAGCGGCAGGAAGACCAGCCCCGCCTGCAGCGGCGGTATATGCAACCCCTTCTGCATGTAGATCGTCATGACGAGGTAGAACGAGAGGTTGGCGAAGAAGAAAAAGAACACGGCGGCCAGCCCGCGCATGAACGCGGCATCCGACAGCAGCGCCAGATCGATCAGCGGCATACCGCCGCGGCGGGCGACCGCGCGCTCCAGCCGCAGGAAGCCGGCGATGATGGCGATGCCGATCGCCATCACGAGCCAGACCGTGGGCGACCACTGCAAATCATGGCCTGATAGCAGCGGGCCGATCAGACACAGCAGCCCAAGAAACAGCACGATGGCGCCTGATATGTCGAGCCGCGTGCCGGCTCGGCGCGGCACTGTCGGCATGACCTTGAAGGCGGCTGCGATGATGACGGCGCCAAAGGGCACGTTGACGAAAAACACCGCACGCCAGCCGACGCCAGCCAGATCAAGCGTCACCAGGAGCCCGCCGAGCAGAAAGCCGGCCGCGCCGGCCAGTCCCAGCACGATGCCGTAAATGCCGAACGCGCGGGCGCGCGAGGCATCCGCAAACAGCAAGTGAATCGTGGCGAGCACTTGCGGCACCATCAATGCCGCCGTCGCGCCCTGCGCCAGCCGCGCCGCGATCAATTCGGGTCCGGATTGCGCGAGCCCGCACCACAGCGAGGTGACGGTGAAGCCCGCCACGCCCGCTATGAACACGTTGCGCGTGCCATGGATGTCGCCGAGCCTTCCGCCGGTAATGACAAGCGTGGCATAGGCGATCAGATAGATCGCGATGACCGCCTCGATCTGCGCCGCGCTGGCGTGCAGCTCGGCCGCAATGGTCGGGATCGCCACGTTAACGATGAAGGCATCGACCCCGAACATGAATTGCGCCGCGACTACGGTCGCGAGCACCAACCAGCGGCGCGAAGTATCGACGGGAGTTGAGACGATCTGATGCATGAGAACGGGGCCTTGTCCGGAAATCTGTGCGCCGGATGATCTCAGGCGGCGGTCATCTCAGCGATTACCCCGGAGGTAGGTGATCTCCCGCGTTCGTGAACGCAGCTCCCGCGGCCTGCGACCAAGCAGCATCGCCGGTTGTGGTGCGGAGGCCGAATGTGCCGTAAGCGGCTGCAGGCCGCGCATCCACTGGATTTGCAGGAGAGTCCTCCGCGCTTTCGGAATTTTTGGACTCCCCCGTTTCGATTGTGGTTTTACCGATACATTCCGGACATTATTCGAGAACAAGGCCGTAAAAGTCGCTGAATGCCTTTGCAGCTGCTCGACGGCCGGTCTAATTCCGCAAGATTTCCGAAATTCCTGGCGAGGGCCGATGGCAAAACTCGACGACACCGACCGCCAACTGCTGATGCTGCTGCAGGAGGACGACCGCCAACCGCTCGCGGCGCTCAGCGAAAAGATCGGCGTCGCCGTTTCCACCATCAACGACCGCATCAAGCGGCTGGTTCGATCCGGCATGATTTCCGGTTTTCACGCCCGGATCGCACCGGAGGCGGTCGGGCTCGATCTGCTTGCCTTCATCATGGTGAGCTGGAGCAATCCGAAGGTCGAAGCGATATTCCTGGAACGGGTGAAGGCATCGCCCGACGTGCTGGAGTGCCATCACATCACCGGCGCCTGGAATTATCTCCTGAAGGTGCGCGTCGGCACCACGCGCGATCTGGAACGCTTTCTCACGGAGACGATCAAGTCGGTGGACGGCGTGGAGCGCACCGAAACGCTGATCACGCTGTCGACGACAAAGGAGACGTGGAGCGTCCGCGTCTAACGCTAATTGATCCTCGCACTCCACCTGTTCAATAGAACATCAGGAACGGGAATTCCGGGCGACGGCATGTCAGCCGGGGCTGCGCGACCACCATGCGCTGGCCGCAGGCTTGCAGCATTGCCTTGCCCTTGCCCACCCCGTAGGTTTGCTGCCGAGCAAATCCAAAGAACAATAATTTCGGAGAGCAAACCCCATGGCACGCCTGAAATTTGGAGCCTTTCTCGCCCCGCATCATCCGATCGGCGAGAATCCGCTGCTCCAGTTCCGCCGCGACCTCGACTTTGTCGAACAGATCGACGCGCTCGGCTATGACGAGTTCTGGTGCGGCGAGCACCATTCCTCGGGCTGGGAAATGATCGCTTCGCCGGAAATGTTTCTGGCGGCAGCCGGCGAGCGGACCAAGCGCATCAAGCTCGGCACCGGCGTGGTCTCGCTGCCCTATCACCACCCCTACAATGTCGCGCAGCGCATGGTGCAGCTCGACTGGATGACCGGCGGCCGCGCTATCTTTGGCTCGGGGCCGGGCGCGCTTGCCTCCGACGCGCACACGCTCGGCATCGATCCGATGACGCAGCGCGACCGCCAGGACGAGGCGATTGCGATCATCCGCCGCCTGTTCAAGGGCGAGCGCGTCACCGCCAAGAGCGACTGGTTCACGATGCAGGACGCCGCGCTGCAATTGCTGCCGCTGCAGGAGGACATGCCGTTCGTGGTGGCGTCGCAGATTTCGCCGTCGGGCATGACGCTCGCCGGCAAATACGGCATCGGCATCATCTCGCTCGGCTCGATGTCGACGCAGGGCCTGATGGCGCTACCGACGCAATGGGGCTTTGCCGAGGATGCCGCCAAGAAGGCCGGCACCACGGTGAGCCGTTCCGACTGGCGCGTGCTCCTGAGCTGGCACATCGCCGAGACCCGCGAGCAGGCGCAGCGCGAGGCCGGCGCCGGCCTGATGCGCTGGCACAATGAATATAACGTCCGCACCCTGCAGCGGCCGGGGCTGGAGCCGTTTACCTCACCGGAGGACGCGCTCGAGAAAACCGCCGGTGGCGAAAATGCCGCCTCCACCATCGGCACGCCGGATGATCTGGTCAAAACCATCAAGAACCTGATGCAGGTCTCGGGCGGCGTCGGCGCCATCATCGGCTTCGTGCACGACTGGGCCAATCCGGAAAACACCCGCCGAAGCTGGGACATGGTCGCGCGCTACGTGATCCCGGAGATCAACGGTTACGTGAAGGGGCTGCGCGAGTCGCAGAAATTCCTGATCGAAAACCGCGCGGTGTTCGAGCGCGCAGGCCAGGCCGTGATGGCCAAGATCATGGAGAACGAAAAGGCGGCGGCCGCCTTGCAGCACACCGGCCCGGGCCGGGTGGCGATCCCGACCATCAACGCACCGGATCTGCAGAAGGAAGCGGCCAAGCGCAAGGCGTGACGGCCTCGTCAGGTACGACGCGATCTCTCCGCGTCATTGCGAGGAGCGAAGCGACGAAGCAATCCATCTATCCCCACGCGGAGAGATGGATTGCTTCGCTGCGCTCGCAAT
The DNA here is from genome assembly GCF_001440395.1 of Bradyrhizobium jicamae. GTDB lineage: Bacteria > Pseudomonadota > Alphaproteobacteria > Rhizobiales > Xanthobacteraceae > Bradyrhizobium > Bradyrhizobium jicamae. The sequence continues at coordinate 40,596 of NZ_LLXZ01000141.1, forward strand.
GACGGAGCTGGCAGCCCGGCCCTATTCGTAGGCCAGAAGCGCGGCTACTTCCCGTAATATTCCTGTACGGTGTCCCACGCGACGTTCTGCAGGAACGCCACGGTTTTTCCGTCGAGGCCGGCGAGATGAGCGTTGCCGACCGGCGAGCGTCCGGTGAGCGCTGCAAACACCACGCTGGCGGCGAGATAAGTGCCGGCCAGGCTCGGATGGCGCTTGTCGGCGGCGTACAGACCGATCTCGGGCTGCTTGTCGAGCGCTTTCGCAAAGGCAAGGCCGGCCGGGATCACCAGCGCGGCGTTCGCATTGCCCGCGACCGTATAGGCCTCGGCGAGCTGCGCCGTCATTTCGGGCTTGTCAGCATAGGCCCAGGACATGAAGAACACCGGTTTGGCGCCCTTGGCGCGCACGATCTCGCTGTTCTTTTTGGCAAACTCGGTGAATACCGACTTGAGGTTGGGGTGGATCGGGCACTGGCTGCAATCCATCATGATCGCGACATCGAACAATTTATCGAGCTTGTTGAAGACGACGTTGTTGTTCTCGTCGAAGGAATAGGAGCCGATCGCCTTGGGGCGGAAATAGCTTTCGACATCATGCCAGTCGATGCCGGAACCGCTGATCGTGACCGAGGTGGCGCGATAGGCCTGCTTGTTGGCGGCGTCGGCGGCCCGCTGCATCGCCAGCACGTGGCTGTGCATGCTGTTGTTGTAATAGAAGAAGCTGTTGCCGATGAAGATTTCGGTCTTGGGAAAATCCGGACCCAGCGTTTTGACCAAGGGTTTGGTCTGGGCCTGCGCCAGAGAATTTCCACCCAGCGCCACCAGCGCCAGCACCAGCACCAGCACCAGCACCAGCACCAGCAATCCAAACATCCGCGGCATTTCTACCCCCCTGACCATTTGATTTTGGCGAACCCTAGCACACGCTCGCGGCTTTGTGACGCGATCTGGAACATCGGGGGCATGGCGCCGGCCGAACGCACGCTTTGCCGCGGCTAAACAAGGGGTTATGCCCGGGGGCAGCCAGGCGCGGTTGCCCGGCCGATATTTAAAGCCGCGACAAAGCCACCGACACGGTGGATAATATTTGCGATTTTCGCAGATCGTCCGGAGCAATTGCCATGTCGATGCAGAATGTGGCTTCATCAGTCAATATTCCGGTGCCGCCGAATCCCAAGGCGTTGCGGCACATTCCCGGTAACGAGGGCTGGCCGTTTATCGGCAACACGCTGGCGGTGCTGGCCGACCCCAAAGGACAGATTGAGAAATCGGCAGCCAAATACGGTCTGATCTACCGCACCCATCTGTTCGGCGAGACCAGCGTGACGATGCTCGGGCCCGACGCCAACGAGCTCGTGCTGTTCGACCAGGCGCGCCTGTTCTCGTCCACCCATGGCTGGGGACCGATCCTCGGCCTGCTGTTTCCGCGCGGGCTGATGCTGCTGGACTTTGAAGAGCACCGGCTGCACCGCCGCGCGCTGTCAGTCGCGTTCAAGTCGGGGCCGATGAAGTCCTATCTCGTCGATCTCGACCGCGGCATTGCCGCGCGGGTCAAGCAGTGGAAGGCGAAGCCGGGCGAGATGCTGGTGTATCCGGCGATGAAGCAGCTCACGCTCGATCTGGCGGCGACGTCGTTCCTCGGCGCCGAGATCGGGCCTGAGGTCGACGAGATCACCCGCGCCTTCGTCGACATGGTGGCGGCAGCCGTGGCGCCGATCCGGCGGCCGCTGCCGTTCACGCAAATGGGCCGCGGCGTGGCCGGCCGCAAGCGGATCGTTGCCTACTTCGCCGAGCAGATTCCGATCCGCCGCGCGCGTGGCGGCGGCGATGACCTGTTCTCGCAGCTATGCCAGGCGACGCATGAGAACGGCGCTCTGCTGTCGACCCAGGACATCATCGACCACATGAGTTTTCTGATGATGGCGGCGCATGACACGCTGACATCGTCGCTGACCTCCTTTGTCGGCGAGCTTGCCGCCCACCCCGAATGGCAGCAGCGGTTGCGCGAGGAAGTCAAAGGCCTCGGCATCGAGGCCAACGACCCCTCCAGCCTCGACAATCTCGAAAAGATGCCGCTGTCGGAAATGGCCTTCAAGGAAGCGCTGCGGCTGAAGCCGCCGGTGCCGTCGATGCCGCGCCGCGCGGTGCGCGACTTTTCGTTCAGGGGATACGACATCCCCGCCGGCACGCTGGTCGGCGCCAACCCGCTGTTCACGCACCATATGCCGGAGATCTGGTCGGAGCCGGACAAGTTCGATCCGATGCGTTTCTCCGACGAGGCGCAGCGCACCCGCAACCGCTTCGCCTGGGTGCCGTTCGGCGGCGGCGCGCATATGTGCCTCGGCCTGCACTTCGCCTATATGCAGGCGAAATGCTTCGCACGGCATTTCCTGCAGAATCTGGAAGTGTCGCTGGAGCCCGGCTACAAGGCGGACTGGCAGATGTGGCCGATCCCGAAGCCGCGGGATGGGCTACGAGTGATGGTGAAGGCGGTTTAGATTCGACGCGTAGGGTGGGCAAAGGCGCATCGCGCCGTGCCCACCATCTCTCAACACCACCAATGTGAATGGTGGGCACGCTTCGCTTTGCCCACTCTACGATTTGCCCCTACTTCACCAGCGTCGTGAGTTGCGCGCCCTCGTCGGCCACGAACACCGCGATCAATTCCGCAGGTTCGGTCATGCTGGCATTGGCCGAGACCAGATGGGTTGCGCCGGGCGGCTCGAAGAACGACTGGCCGACCCCGAATGTCTCGACCGGACCGCCGGCCAATTGCGAGCGGATCTCGCCCTTGGTGATATAGGCGGTGACGGAGCCGGAATGCTGGTGGGGCGGCGTAAAGCCGCCGGGGCCGTAGAACACGCGCACGATGGTGACGCGCTTGCCAGCCACGTTCGGCAGCGCATGCGAGCTGATCGGCTCGACGACATCCTGCGAACCGGTCACGCTGTTGGCGCAGAGCGGTTCGATGATCGCCGACACCGCGTCCATGGTCGAGGGCAGCGTCTTGCCGATGACGAAGGCGCAGGCGAGGCCGGCGATGACAGCGAGATAGAACGGACGGCCTTCGGATGGTGATTGCTGGAATGTTGCAGACATTTGCGTCTCCCTTGCGATTTCTGCCGTCATTGCGAGCGAAGCGAAGCAATCCATCCTAACGCGCAAAGAAAGACTGGATTGCTTCGCTTCGCTCGCAATGACGGTGTGGCTCCTACCCCGCGCCCTGGTCGAATGCCTTCTTCAGCATGACGTAGCCCTGCTGCTGCTGGCTCCAGTTGCGGCCGCCGATCATGGCGCCGTCGACCACAAGATCATGCCCGTTGACGAAGGAGGATTCGTCACTGGCCAGAAACACCGCCGCATGCGCGATGTCATCCGGCAGGCCGGCGCGCGGGATCGGCTGCGCCGACTTGTAGACCTCGCGCATCACGGCCGGGGTCTTTTCGGCGGCTTCCACCGACAGGCCCAGCGCTTTGCCGAAAATGCCGGTCGCGATCGCGCCGGGCGAAATCGAATTGACGCGAATGTTGGATTCGCCGAGTTCCATCGCCACGCATTTGGTGAGGTGGATGACGGCGGCCTTGGCCGCGCTATAGACCATCGACGATGAATACCCGGCCAGCGTGCCGGCGATGCTGCCATTGTTGATGATGCTGCCGGAGCCCTGCTTGCGCATGTAAGGCGCCGCATGCTTCATGCCGAGCATCACGCTGCGGATCAGCGTCGCCATCGCCGCATCGAACCGCTCGACCTCGAGGCCTTCGATGCCGCCGGTCTGCGCCGGACCGCCGGCATTGTTGAACAGGCAATCGATGCGGCCGAATTTTTCCACCGAAACACCGATCAGCGCCTGCACCTGCGCTTCGACCGTGACGTCGGTCTGGCGGAAGATGCAAGCAGCGCCGAGCTTCCTGGCCAGCGCCTCGCCTTCCGGCGCGCGGCGGCCGGCGATGACGATTTTCGCGCCCTCGGCGACGAAGATCTCCGCGGTGCGCAGTCCGATGCCGCTTGTCGCACCCGTGATCACCGCAACCTTGCCGTCCAGCCGTCCCATGCTGTTCCCCCGATATTGGTCGACTCCAATATTCCCGCCTCTTGCGGGCAAGGCAAGCGAGCTTGTTCCATCGCGTTCCCCGGCCATCGGGTTGGTTTGTGACGTGGACGGCCCTGAAATCCTCGAATTTCGGTAGGAATGGCCATATTTTGGATTCGCTGATCACGTGAAGTGACCATTCCGATGAAGAAATTGATCGACGAATTCAGACGCGGCTGGCAGGGCATCTCCCAGCCCTCGCTGCTTTTCAGCACGGCCTTCGCGGCCGGCTGCCTCGCTCTGTCGACGATCGCCCGGTGGGGCGTCGCCCAGATTCGTCCCGACGTATTCTTCACACCCTATTTCCCTGCGGTGTTCCTGGCGGCCGCAGTCGGCGGCGCCCGGTTCGGGATCGCCACGGCGATCGCGGGGGGCGTGCTCGGCGTCACCGTCAATTTCAGCAGCGCCACGGCCGATTCGGCGCGGCTGGCGTTGCTACTGATGTTCTGGGCCGTCTGCGGTGTTGCCATCTGGGGCGTCGAGCATTACCGGACGATCGTGGCGCAACAGCGGGAAGATTCCAAACGCCTGATACGGGAAGAGGAATATCGCAAGCTTCTCGTCGAGGAATTGCAGCACCGGCTCAAGAACAAGACGTCGACGATCCACGCCGTGCTGCATCAGGTCCTGCAGGACCAGCCGCAGATCTGGGGCAGCATCGATCGTCGCCTGCGCGCGCTGTCGGCGACCGACGATCTGATTGCGCGGCTGGACGGCAGCGGTTGCGACATCAAGGACATGCTGCGCTCGGAACTCGGGCCCTATGGCCATGTCCGATTCAATCTGAACGGCGACTCGCTGTTCCTGCCGGCCAAGCTGGCGGTCAGCCTGGCGCTGATCTTTCACGAACTGGCGACCAATGCGGGCAAGTACGGCGCGTTTTCTTCGGCCCGCGGGCTGCTGCAGGTGTCGTGGTCGGTGTCGGAGGGGCGCCTCAACGTCACCTGGGACGAGACTGAAGGTCCCGTGGTCGAAAAGGTCGGCCCGGCGGGCTTCGGCACCAAACTGTTGCAATCGGCGCTTCGCGCCTTCGACGGCAAGACCGAGATCAGCTTCCTGAAGACCGGCGTGCATTGCACGATGCAGTGCCGGCTTCCCGCGAGCTAGACGCGATAGCGCCTTTTTCTCATCTTGAGACATCCTTGCCGATGCTGGATGCCCGTCGCGCACTCGAAACGCGGTGAATCGATATTCACCTTGCAAGCGACATTCTCGCTTGGCATTGACACTCTGTTAATGACGATCGAGCGGATGCCGTTCGGAAATCGCCGACTTCTAGGGTTGTTGCAGCTTTTCGGAAGTCCGCTTAACCAATACTACAATGGACTTTGCCAAGTTCCTTGGCATGCATAGTCCCAACAAAAACAATTTTCAGGCCGCAGCGACGCAGGCCGACAATGAAAGTTCATTCGAATCCGAACTGAGCATCCTGAGGGATGTCTTCAGGCTGCTTCCGAACGGCGTGACGGTTCAGGACGAGAACGGCGAGTTCGTGCTGATGAACGACGCCGCGGCGGCAACGCTGCAGAGGGCTGCCACCGCGCCGGAGGCCTCGCAACTGAACGATCGCCGCGAAACCTGCCTCGAATTGCTGCGTGCCGGCCGCGCGGCCGTGCTGGAAGAATCCGTTGCCGGTGGCCAGGCCAAACAGGTCTTGCTGACCTCGCACCGGCCGGTCCGGATCGCCGAGCGCAATTTGCTGATCTCGAGCTCCACCGACATCTCCGAACAGAAGGCGTTCGAGGAGCATCTGTTCCGCTCCGCCTATTACGACGAGTTGACCGGGTTGCCGACGCGGCGCGTGATCGAGCATCGCGTCAACAGCCTGTTGAAGTACGACAGCGGACAGGGCCGCTTCGCATTGGCCTTCCTCGACGTCGACAATTTCAAGCACATCAACGATTACTACGGGCATTCGGTCGGCGACGCGCTGCTGGCGGAGATGGCCAAGCGGGTGGGTCTCGACCTGCGCGATTCCGACATCCTGTCGCGAATCAGCGGCGACGAGTTCGTGCTGCTGCTCAATCCGATCGAGAGCGAGGACGAGGTCGCCGAGTTCATTCGCTTCATCCTGCAGCGGCTGAAGGCGCCGTTCTTCATCGACCAGTCCGAAATCTTCGCCTCGACCTCGATCGGCGTCAGCCTCTATCCCGACCACGGACGCAGCTATGAGGAGTTGCGTCAGAACGCCGATATCGCGATGTACCGCGTCAAGAACGGCAGCAAGGGCGCCGCGGCGTTCTTCGATGCCAGCATGGAGCGCGAGGCGCTGGCGCGGATGAAGGTCGAGCAGGCGCTGCGAGTGGCGATCCTGGAGAAGCGCTTTTGCTGCGCGTTCCAGCCCAAGGTCGACATCCGGACCCAGGAGATCCAGGGCGTCGAGGCGCTGGTGCGCCTGCGCGACGACGAGGGGGTGATTCAGGCTCCCAGCACGTTCATCAATCTTGCCACCGAACTCGGCCTGATCGACGAACTGACCCACCTGGTGCTGGCGGAGATCGTCAAGTCGATCGACCTGATCAACGAGACCTTCGGCTCCGACACCACGATCAGCATGAACGTCGCGGCCAAGCAGGCCGGTAACCCCGAATTCATGGGGCCGTTCGCCCAGGCGATCGAAGCCACCGGATTTCCCAAGCGCTTCATGATCGAGGTGACGGAAGACGCCTTCGTCACCAAGACGCATTTCCACGACGAAATCCTGCCGCTGTTCCGCAAGCTAGGCGTCAGGATCTCGATCGACGATTTCGGCATCGGCTATTCGTCGCTGTCGGCGCTGGCCGACATCACTGCCGATGAGATCAAGATCGACCGCTCCTTCATCACCGACATCCATAAGCGGCCGCGCAGCCAGGGCATCCTGCGGGCGATCGAATCCTTGAGCGAAGCGCTCGGCATGACCGTGATCGCCGAAGGGCTCGAAAGCTTCGAGGAATTGGCCTATCTGCAGGCCGCAACCAAGATCCGCTACGCGCAAGGCTACTACTTCTCGAAGCCGATCTTCCTGGAAGATCTCAAGTTGGCGACCCCGCGCGCCAGCGAGGCGCGCGCCGGTCTGGTCAGCCGCCCCGCCCCGGAAACCCGCGCTAGCTATGCCCGCACCGGCACCTATCGCCGCTGATCCGAACCCCTTCAAGCGCCGCCGTCACGACCGCGCTTGAAGAGAGATCCGGTATTTGGCCAATCGCGAGCGTCAGCGCGTGACCCATCAAGGGCAATTCGCCGCTGCAAGAGCCGCATTAAGCCTTAAGTAACCGGATTTCCTAACGGCTTATGACATCCGCGCATCGTATGTACGTTCCCGGGGGACGGGAGAAATGCGCGAGCTGTTGCACCACCTGCATGGCATGAAGGCCAGAACCGCGGCGACCGGGCGGCACCTTGCCGCGACCATCCGGGGCCCGGTGCTGTGGCTGACGCTTTGCGGCGGGATGCTGGTCGCGGCGATTTTCGTCGGCACCGTCATGATGGCCGGTGAATTCCGCGAGCGTGCGCTTGTCAACAGCGAACGCGAACTGGAGAACACCGTTCGCCTGCTCGCCCGCCATTTCGACCAGCAATTCGAGGATTCCGACACGCTGGCTGACGACGTGATCACCCGGCTGCAGATTTCCGGCATCGCCTCGGAGAAGGAATTCCGGCAACGCATCGCGAGCGCCGCAGCGCACGAGATCATGCGATCCAAGGCGGGCGTCCTGTCGTATCTCGGCGACATCTCGATCTTCGATTCCAATGGCGACATGATCAACTGGTCGCGGCCGCTGCCGGCACCGACGCTTAACATTTCCGAGCGCGGCTATTTCAAGAGCTTCAAATTCGATCCGCGATCGCCGTCCATTCTCACCGAGTCGGTTCGCAGCTATCTCACCGGCAACCTGAACTCGGTCATCGCGCATCGCCTGCGCGGCGAGGACGGCACTTTCCTTGGCGTGATGACGCGGCGAATCAACCCCGCGAATTACGAAAGATTCTTCGCTTCCGTCGCCCTCGGCACTGGCGCTGCCATCTCGATATTTCATGCCGACGGCACCCTGCTGGCGCGCTATCCGCGGGTCGACGAACAGATTGGACAGAATTTCGCGAAGGCGCCGCTGCTGCAGCTCGTCCGGGACAGGGGCGGCCAGCAAACGCTGCGTGTACAAAGTCCCATCGACCAGACGGACAGGCTGGGATCCGCGGCGCCGCTCTCGTACTACTCAGGCGTGGTGGTCGCGACCAACACGGTTTCCACGGCACTTGCCGACTGGCGCGAGCAGACCCGTTTTCTGGTCATCGCGGCCACGCTGTCGGCGGCGGTGATCGCCCTGACCCTGTTCCTGATCATCCGGCAGATCTCCCGACAGAGCCGCGAGGCGCACGAGCGGCTGGAGGCGGAACGCGGCCGGCTCGACACCGCCCTGAACAACATGATCCAGGGCCTCGTCACCTTCGACGCCTCGGCGCGCGTCGTCACTTTCAACCGTCGCTACATCGACATGTACAATTTGTCGACCGAGATCGTGAAGCCGGGCTGCCATTTCCGCGACCTGATGCGGCACCGCAAGGACAGCGGATCGTTCGCCGGCGACGTCGACGAATTCTGCTCGACCGTGATGCGCAACATCGCACGCGGCCAGGTCGATCACAGCATCATGCAGGGCCCTGACGGGCGCTCGTTCATGGGGGTTAGCAAGCCCCTGGCGGGCGGCGGCTGGGTCGCCACCATGGAAGACATCACCGAGCGGCGCAATCTCGAACAGGAGCGCGACCGCAACTACGCGTTCCTGAGCCAGATCATCGACCACATCCCCTCGCAGATCACCGTGAAGGACGTGCATGACCGGCGCTATTTGCTGGTCAACCGCGTGGCGGAGGCGCAGTTCGGCGTTTCGCGCGACCTCATCATCGGCAAGACGGCCGAAGATCTCTTTCCACACGCCGCCGCCGAAATCATCGCATCCGACGAAGAGGAAACGCTGCAATCCCCCGACGGCCTCTTCAAGGACGAGCATGTCTGGGAAACGCAAGGGCTGGGCCCGCGCTACATCACGTCGAGACGGCTCGGAATCCGCAATTCCGCGGGTCAGGCGCGCTACATCATCAACGTCGTCGACGACGTCACCGAACGAAGGCTCGCCAACGAGAAGATCGCGCATCTGGCGCATTACGACGCGCTGACCGATCTTCCGAACCGGGTGCTGTTCCGAGAGCAGATCGAGCGCGAGCTGAGCAACGCCGCCGGCGGCAGACCATTCGCCCTGCTCTATATCGACATCGACGAATTCAAGGGCATCAACGACTCGCTCGGGCACCATGTCGGCGACGAGCTTTTGAAGGCGGTCGCGGCCTGCCTCAAGGATTGCATCAAGCCCGGCGATCTGATTGCCCGCCTGGGCGGCGACGAGTTTGCCGTCATCCAGACAGCGATCCGCGGCCGCGCCGATGTCGAGGAATTCGTGGCGATCGTCTACGAGGCGATACGCCAGCCCTATCAATGCCTCGGCCATCAGCTTTCCACCGACGCCAGCATCGGCATTGCGCTCGCGCCGGAAGACGGCACCGAACTGGACCAGTTGATCAAGCACGCCGACCTCGCGATGTACGCAGCCAAGGCCGAGGGGCGTCGCATCCACCGCTTCTTCGAGCCCGCAATGGATGCCCGCGCCAAGGCGCGGCTCACCATGGAGCAGGATCTGCGGCAGGCACTGGCCGACGGCGGCTTCGAAATCTATTACCAGCCGCTGCTCGATCTCGGGAGCAACGAGGTGACGGGCTGCGAGGCGCTGTTGCGCTGGCGCCATCCCGAGCGCGGCATGGTCTCGCCGGCGGAATTCATTCCGGTCGCCGAGGATACCGGGCTGATCAACGAGCTCGGCGACTGGGTGCTGCAGACCGCCTGTACCGAGGCTGCCGGCTGGCCGTCCCGGGTCAGGATCGCCGTCAACGTGTCGCCGATCCAGTTGAAGTCGCCGACGCTGGCACTGCGGATCACCGGCGCGCTGGCCGCCTCCGGCCTGGCGCCTGACCGGCTCGAGATCGAAATCACCGAGGCGGTGCTGATCCATGACGACGAGACCGCGCTCGCCATCCTGCATCAGCTTCGCGCCATCGGCGTCCGCATCGCGCTCGACGATTTCGGCACCGGCTTCTCTTCGCTCAGCTACCTGAAGCGGTTCCCGTTCGACAAGATCAAGATCGATCGCTGCTTCGTCAGCGATATCGAGGTCGACGGTTCGGCAGCAATCGTGCAGGCAGTGGTGAATATTGCAGCTGCCCGCAACATGACCACGACGGCAGAAGGCGTCGAGACCGAGCAGCAGCGCGAGATACTGCGCCAGCTCGGCTGCACCCAGATGCAGGGTTACCTGTTCAGCGCACCCAAGCCCGCGGCCGAAGCGAGGCGATTGCTCGGCGCGCGATTGGAAGCCTCAACGGCCGTCGCCTGACGCCGTTCCAGCGCGCCGGTATCGAGTATCGCCGCGATCGCCGAACTGCCTCCCGCCTCCAGAGCCGCAATGGCCTCCCTGGCCCAGAGGTAGGACGATTCGAAGATTTCCGTGTGGCGATCGAAATCCGTGACATCGATCCCCTCCGGACACGGCGGCCGCATCACCGTATCGAACGGCCCGACTGGCAGCGTATCGTAGCGCTGATGCGCAACGAGGCTCCGCCACAGCACGTTCACCGCGCTCGGGGCCGTGGGCAGGAGCTTCTTGCGGAACGGCGTCAGCATGGCGGCGATCAGCTCCAGCCGCCCCGGCAGCGATGCATAGTCGACGTCGAACATTTCCGCCGCCGGCTCGCCGAAATGCACGACCAGATTGGGACCGCTCTTGAGCTGATGCATCGAGGCCAAGGGTACGTTGTCGATCAGGCATCCATCGACCAGCATCGCCCCCTCCGCCGTATAGAACGGCGGCAGCAGTCCGGGGATCGCACTCGATGCCCGCACCGCCTGCCAGACCGGCCCCGAGCGGATCAGTTCGAGATTGTGCGTTGAAAGATTGGTGGCGACGGCAGCGAACGGCCGCCAGCAATCCTCGATCCGGCAGTCGGGACCGTACTGATGGGCCAGTGCCCGATCGAAGGCCTTGTGATCCAGCAGCGCGTAGCGCGGCCAGGTCGGCCGCCGGAAACTTCTGCTTTTGACGAAAATCTCGTGCGTTCCGCGCTCGAGATGCTCGGCTTCGAGATTTTTGGCAAATCCCGCCACCATGGCGGAGCCGACGCTGGTGCCGACAAAGATGTCGAACATCACGCCGCGTTCGCGAAACGCCTTGTAGATCCCGACATGCGCCGTGCCAAAACTGCCGCCGCCGGCGGCGACGAAACCGATCGCGCGCCCGCACAGAAAGCGAACCAGGCTGTCGATATCGACCTGATCTTCGAGGGCGACGTGGTGATGCATGAAGGACGGCAGCCGGGAAAGCCAGGCCGCGGTGCGGGAGACCTCGCCACTTCGCCGGTCATGAACGCGCACGAGGCGCCGCGCGGAGATGGAATGAACCTCGCAGGCAAAGGCCTCGATGTCAGTCAGTGCGGCTGCCGGCGCATCGCCGCGGCAGGCTAACACGACCATGTCGGCCTGCCGGATCGCCTTGCGCGCCCATGGCGATGCCTCGTGGCCGCCGAGATAGACCACCAGCGGCGCGGTGTGTTCAAGCTTGTTGAGCCACTCGGTCACTTCATGCGCATCGAGCGCGCGTCCCGGGAACATCGCCTGCAGACGGTCGGCATCGACAATTTCGGCATCGATCGTGGCGAGCCCCTCGCGCATCCGGCGCTCGAAAGCGCCCGGCAGCGGCTCCAATCCACCGCCAATCAGCGCCACCGTTCGCGCCTTCGGCGAGGTACGGAATGGCGCGATGCGCGCGGTCTCCCTGGCGAACCGCCGCGCCAGCGCCGCGAGCAGCGCCTCGACGATGGCGGGGGCTTCCTCGACGAGCTTCTGATAGGCCGGCCGCGTCAGCGCCAGCACGCTGGTGTCGCGGATCGCGATCACATCCGCGGTGCGCGGGACGTCGGCGAAGAAGCCGATCTCGCCGACCAGTTCGCCGGCCCGAAGTTCCGCGATCGGGTCGAGATAGCCGGTCTTGCGCACCGCGAGCGCGCCGTGCAGCACCAGGAAAAGCGAATCCGACGGCCCGCCTTGCGCGACCAGCATCTGTCCCCGCACCAGATCCTGGCGGACCATGGCGCCGAGAGCCTTCAGCCGCTGTTCGGCACTGAGCGTTCGAAACAGCGCGAACTCCTCCAGCGCGGAGCTCCACGCAAGTACCGAACTCGATCCACTCATTTGGCGGTACCCGGTTGAAACGCCCCGACTTTAGCGCCGGGCACAAACCACCGCGAGTGATATAAAGGCTTGCAAGCTGGCGCGCCGCCGCGGCAGTCCCGCGTCAGGCGGCCTTACGAATGCACTGCAGCATGACCGCCGCGACCCCTGACTCTACGCCGCCCACCGGCCGCGATTGTTCTCGGCGACAATGGGACGGATCAGCCGGCCAAAGCGCTCGGCCTCCTCGTCATGCAGATATCCGGACAGGCAGAACGAGTGGCAGCCGACATCGATGAATTGCTGCAGCGTCTCGGCGCACTGGACGGGATTGCCGACGACGGCGATGCCGGCGCCGGGACGGACTTTTGTGATGCCGGTCCACAGATGCGGCAGCAGGAGATCGCCGTGCTCGCGGGCGAGCTGCTGCACGCGCAGGTTCGCTTCCGATTTGTTGTAAAGCGTCTTCATTTCCTGCTTCTGCCGTTCGGTGGCGTGCCGCACCAGCTGGTCGGCAGCCTCCCAGGCATCGGCCTCGTTCTCACGGCAGATCACCTGCAGCCGCATGCCGAAGCCGATATCGTCTTCGCGGCCATGCGCGCGCGCCATTTCCCTGATCTCCGCGATGTTCGAGGCGATCTTTTCCGGCAGGTCGCCCCAGAACAGATGGACGTCGGAATGTCTGGCCGACAGTTCCCAAGCCTGGCGCGAGCCGCCGCCAAGATAGAATTTCGGAAACGGCTGCTGGTGCGGTCGCGGCCGGATATGGGCGCCGGATAATTTGTGAAACTTCCCCTCGAAGTTTACCGGCCCGCGCGTGGTCCACAGCGCCTTGAGGATCGAGACTTCCTCCTCCATCAACTCATAGCGCGCTTCCTTCGGGTAGCGCACGCCCTCTCCTTCGACCTCGCTCTCGTTCTGACCGGCGATCAGGTTGATGCAGATGCGCCCGCCCGACATCTGATCGAAGGTCGAGATCATCTTGGCCAGCAGCACGGGATTGATGTAGCCCGGCCGCGCCGCGATCAGCGGCTTGATCGACGACGAGCGCGCCGCCATGAACGCGCCTGTGATCCATGCCTCCCAGCACACCGAGCCGACCGGGATCAGGAGATATTCGAAGCCGGCCTTCTCCGCCGCCTGCACCACGCGGTCGCATAGTTCGGGCGAGCCCGGAATCTGCGCGTCCATCAGGCCATAGGCGGTGGTGTCGCCATGCGTGGGCAGGTACCAGCCGAATTCGAGCGGACGCATGAACGTTTCTCCCTGTCGATCCTTGTTGCTCGGTCGTTAGGCAGATGAGTTTAGCGGCTGATGAGGCTGGGGCAATCGGGTTCCCTTGCGGGGCGGTTTTCGATTCCAATCGCGTTCACGGCAAGATAAGTTCTCAGCCATGTCTCCAGTCTCGTTGCTTCTCAACATCATCTGGATCGTTCTCGGCGGCGCATGGATGGCGTTTGGCTGGCTGGTTGCCGCTATCATCATGGCGATCACGATCATCGGGATTCCCTGGGCGCGGGCCGCGTTCAACATCGCGGCCTACACGCTGTTCCCGTTCGGTTTCACCGCGGTCTCGCGCGACGCCTATACCGGGCAGGAGGATATCGGCACCGGGCCGCTCGGGGTGATCGGCAACATCATCTGGCTGGTGCTGGCGGGATGGTGGCTCGCGCTCGGGCATGTGATCACGGCGGTGCTGCTGGCCGTGACCATCATCGGCATTCCCTTTGCCTGGGCACACCTGAAGCTTGCCGGAATCGCGCTGTGGCCAATCGGCAAGATCATCGTTCCCACGAACTAGCCTATGTCTATCCCTAGGCCGCCGTTTCCGCCGGCTTCAGCCGCTCGAACTCGGCGTCGCTGATCTCGGTCTGGGCCACCAGCACGCTGCAGCGCAGGCGCTTGACCAGATAGCTGCCGATCGAGCCGAACCAGCGCGCCAGCGCGCCCTGCGGGCGGTGGCCGACGACGACGAGATGCGCGCCGATTTCCTCGGCCACCTCGGCGATTTTCTGCCCGGCATCGCCGACCTCGAGCCGCGCGGTCGGGTTAAATCCCAACGCCTTCAGCCGCTCGGTGCCCTCGTTCAGGATGGCCTTGTAATCCTCGGTCTGCAGTTCGATCGGGATCGTGAGCCCGGCCTCGGGCGTCATGATCGAGGAAACCTCGACGACGGCGAGCAAAAAGACCTCGGAACGGCAGAGTTGTGCGAGCTTTGCGCCCTCCCGCAACGCACGCCGCCCCTCGACCGAACCGTCATAGGCGAGAAGAACCTTCTTATACATCGGACGTCCCCATCCATGGTTCAACGCGCCAAGACTAGCACCAATTCATGGGAACGGATCGGAATTTTGCGTCGAGAACGTGGTTATCGGCCGCCACCTTCGTCTCACCAACCCCGGCATGGGGCGTTGCCCCTGCCCGGCCAATCGGCTAAAGGAAGCCCCAACGCACCCGTAGCTCAGCTGGATAGAGCGTTGCCCTCCGAAGGCAAAGGTCACACGTTCGAATCGTGTCGGGTGCGCCAACTTTGTTGCGGCGAGAGTCTCGTCAGCCGATGCGCCTTCAGGCAGGGTCACGCCGGGTCGCCGCGGCTCCGGCCTGAATAATCGAAAACAACCCCATGCAAAGTAGCCGGCAGCCACCGGAACCGGCACTTGAGCCGATGCTCGACACGTCGGGCAAATCAGCAGCACAGTCTCATCATCTCACAATCCAGCAGGCTGGCTGAGCCGACACCGAGCTCTCCAAAGTCCTTTTTATTGCTTGCTCGGTTCGAACCCGACGATCACTTGCCCGCGACAACATCCCAGCCGGCTATTTTCCGTCGCCGCGAGAGGCGTCCGGTCGCCCGGAGGCAGCTTTTGAGAAACATTCATGAACTGGGAATTGGTCGCCAAGGGCCTCACGTCAACTCTGACGACCCGGATGGCGTTGGCTGTGTTTTCTGCCGTCGTGCTGCATGAGCTTGGCCACCTTGTTTTTGGTCGAATTGTCGGTGTCGCAATTGTGGGTGTTGTGATCGGGGAGGGTCGGCGACTCTTCGGAAGGCGAATTGGCGCGATCACGTTCTCCGTCCACGCCGTCCCATTCGGCGGCCATGTCGAGCATGACGAATATTACGGCGGCCCGCTGACAAAGGCGGTCCTTGCCGCCGGGGGAATAGTCGTCAACCTCATCGTCGGGATTTCGAGCCTCGCGTTCTGCCTGTCAGGCGAGCCACATTGGACTGACAGGATGCTTTGGGCCATCGCATTCGCCCATCTCGGGCTGGCGGCATGGAATCTTATTCCGCGGCAATTCGAGGATGGCAACAAGTCCGATGGGCTACTTTTGTGGGAAGCATTGCGCTCGTTCATGCGCGGCAAATCGGTTGCCCGATAGCAGACCACAGCTGTCGGCCATGTCCCCTCCCAGCAAGTGGCCAAGACGCGCAATTGGGCAGCGCCCCCCGATTCCAATGCTCCAATAGCCTCTTCGAGAGCCGTCCAGGTCGTGTCAAACCGTCCATACTGATACCTTCTGCGGGTGAGATAGCTGCCGCAGATGGTTGCCGGGAAGGCACCAACGACCGGCTCAGGGCCGAGACTCGCTGTCGGGCTGGAACATGCAATAAGAGGAAGGTCTCATGAAGCTGATGTACGCACCTCAATCTCCGTTTGCGCGGAAGGCTCGTGCGGCTGCAATCGAGCTCGGCTTGGAAGAATCAATCGATCTTGTTTACGTCCAGGTCGTTCCCGGTCAGCCAAATATCGACTTCGCGCGATCTCACAATCCCCTGAGGAAAGTACCTGCGTTAGTCGTGAACGAGCGCCGCACGCTTTTCGATTCCACCGTAATCTGCGAGTTTCTTGATCATCTCGCGAAGGGCGCTCGTCTGTTCCCGCGCGATCCGGACAAACGGTGGGAGGTATTGGCGCAGCATGCGCTGGCGCAGGGCATATGCGAAGCTGCCATTTCCATACGTTATGAGACTTCAGTCAGACCTGAAGAGAAGAGGTGGCAGGTCTGGATCGACGATCAATGGGACAAGATACTTAGCGCGCTAAGCTGGTTTGAAGCGAACCCCCGTGCCTTCGATTCATCACACCTGAATATCGCGCATCTCGCTTTGGTATCGGGCATAGGTTACATCGACTTCAGGTACGGGGACGCCGTCGACTGGCGTGCGACACGGCCGCTTCTTTCGACCTGGGTTGAGGAGGTCTCGAGGAAAGAGTGCTTCGAAAAGACGGTTCCGACGGATCCGCCGTCGTAAACGGACGCATGGATTTCATCGTTAAGTCACCATATGCCGGAGCACGCTGCGCCATGACCTTCCTGCCCGCCCCCGAAATCCTGGCCGCCTTCACCGTGGCCTGTCTGCTGCTGGTTCTCACGCCGGGACCGGACATGACCTTCTTCCTTGGGCAAACTCTCACCGCCGGCCGGGCGCGCGGCATGGCGGCCATGCTGGGCGCGTGCCTCGGGGTCGTGGTGCATTCGATGCTGGCGGCGTTCGGTCTGTCGGCTTTGCTGGTGGCGTCCGCGACCGCTTTCACCGTCATCAAGATCGCCGGCGCTTTCTACCTCGTGTGGCTCGGCATCCAGGCGATCCGGCACGGCTCGGCGCTTACCTTGAAGAAAGGCGACGGTCGCAAGGCGCCGATATCGCAAGTATTCCTGATGGGCGTCGGCATCAACCTGCTCAATCCGAAAGTCGTGATGTTCTTCCTGACCTTCCTGCCGCAATTCGTGTCGGTGAGCGATCCGCATGCCGGCAGCAAGCTCATGTTCCTCGGCCTCTACTCCATCGCATTCTCGATCCCGATCTGCGCGGCGATGATCATGATGGCCGACCGCTTCACCGACGCGATGCGGCGCTCGCCGCGCGCAATGCGGATCTTCGACTGGCTGTTCGCCGGATTGATGGGGACTTTCGCACTGCGACTCCTGCTCGCGCGCGGAAACTGACTTACGCGCGCGCCCGCGGATCTTTCCAGCGCAAGTCCTACAGCCAGCGCCGGACCTGCGCGCAGTAGCGGCGATAGACGTCGCCGAACTTGCGCTCGAGATAGGCTTCCTCGCGGGCGATCACGCCGTAGCGGATGACGAGCGCGAAGGGCACCAGCGTCATCAACAGCCAGAGGCTGTCGAAGGCAATGGCCAGGCCGATGAGCCCCAGCACCATGCCGAGATAGATGGGATTGCGCGTGAAGCGGTAGGGGCCAGTGTCCACGATGGTCGTGCTCGGCAGGTTGGTGGGCACGTTCGAGCCGGCCCGGGTCATGGTCGCGACCGCCCATGCGAGCAGCGCCAACGCAACGACAAACACCATCGCGCCGAACCAGCCCGCGGGTAGCGCGGCCGGCAAGAACGGCAAGGGCATGAGCCAGTTGAGCGCGAACCCGGCAAGCACTGCGAGCGCCCATGCGATCGGCGGCCGGACAATGACATTCGCGGTATCTGCCGTATCAGCCATGGCGAGACCGGTGAACCTGCGCTCCTGTTGATGTGGCCAGCCGAAAGCTATTTGCAAGCGCAGCGAAAAATCGCAGGCGGTCGCTGGCTCTTCAGTCGACGATGCGCGAACCTCAGCCGCCTCGCTTGGCGACCTCCGCGCCGTAGCGCGCTCTCGCGTCCTCCACGGCCTGGGCCTGTGCCGCCGCAAGATTCTCACGCACATCCTTGGCGCGGCGCGCGGCATCGAGAGTTGCTTGGGCGTGGCCCTGGAATTGCGGCATCACCTCGCGCGCGATCAGCTCGTATGAGCGCTGCGTCGCCGCCCGATTTGCCCAGTTGTGCGCGAGCAGGAGATAGGCGCCGAACCCGCCATTCGACTGCTGCCACAGCCGCTCGATCTGCGCGGCGCAGGCGTCTGCCGTGCCGATGGCGCCGAGTCCGGAGCCGTTGATGAACTCGATCATCTCGCTGACCGAGTTGCCGACCACAGCCATTTGCGGAAATGCTGCAACCTGCTGGAAGTAGCGGAACCAGTGCTCGATGCCGTACTCGACGTCGCGATATGCCTGCTCCTTGGTTTCTGCGATATGGCACAAACCGACGAGCCGCCACTTGCTGCGGTCCGCGGTCTTGCCGTGCGCCTTCGCTTCTGTCGTCAGCACGTCCCAGTGCAGCGCCAGCGCGTCGAAGCCGGCGGCGGTGGTGGCCCCGACCGAGAGCATGCCGGCACCATGCCGGCCGGCGAGCTTCGCGCCGGTCGGAGAGGCGACCGCCGCGACCGCCACGTCGAACAGCGGATTGGAGTAGGGGCGCAGATGCAGCCGCGCGTCGCGCAAATCCCAGCGATCGTTCTTGAACGTGACCGGCTCGTCGCTGGTGAGGAGCTTCGTGATGATGCCCATGCCGTCTTCCAGCAGCCCGCGGGTCTGACTCTGCTGCAAGCCGATCATGATGCCGTCGGTCGGCAGCGAGCCCGGGCCGAGACCGAGCATGACACGCCCTTGAGTCAGATGGTCGAGCAGCACGATGCGTTCAGCCACCCACAGCGGATTGTGATAGGACACGCTGACGACGCCGGTGCCGAGCTTGATGTGACGGGTTCGCTCGGCGGCCGCGGCGATCATGATTTCGGGTGAGGCCGATAGCTCGGTTCCAGCCGAATGATGCTCGCCGAGCCAGGCCTCGTCATAGCCGCAGTGGTCCAGCCACTGGATCAGCTCGAGATCGCCTCGCAGCGCTAGCGTCGGGTTGATGCCGGGTTTGTGAAAGGGCGCAAGAAAGATACCGAAGCGCAGGCGGTTCATGGACGATCCTCCGCGGTTTGTTATGTGGTCTTTCTTGTTGGGATAGTTCCCCGCTTCTTTGACCGGAACAAGGCGGGTTTGCGCGCATGGCTTACGAAATCCTTGCTACAATTTCGGGCCGGTTTTTCTCAAGCCAGGCCACGGCCTCGGGTCCGTCGACGACGCATTCGAAGGTTTCCCAGGTTGGGTCCTCCAGGGATTCCGGTTTCAGCCGCTTCGTCGCATATTCAACGAGGTCATGCAGGGGCTCGTATCCTCGTCGGCGCTCGAGCGAATCGGCAATAGCCGTGCTGGCCCATCCTCGCCGGGCCAAATCGATAATGCTTGGCGCGTCGGCCTCGCTGAACCAGGGTGTGGCATCGAACTCGATGCAGCGGACATTATCGGCGGTATGGCAGGTAGCATGGATCATTGGATTCCTCCGTTCGCCGGCTGACAGAGTTTCACATCGCTGCCTCGCGCGCCCTCAGGCTTTGACCAAATCCCCCAGCAGGTTCGCCGCGACCGTCAGCTTGGCGAGCGTCAGGCCGCTGGCAGCAATCTCCTCGACCGAGCGGCGGATGCGCGTCGCTTCGGGGTGAGCCGCGAGCCAGGTCTCGACGGCCTGTTGGCCGGATTGTCCGGTTGCCAGCATGTCCGCGGCCAATCTTCTTTCGGCGCCGGCGATCTGCTCAACGGCGCGATCGATCGCCATACGTTCGAAATAATCGTTTGCCGGCATGCTGCGCGCGGCGGCGATAATGCGGTCGAGACGGAAGTTGGCCTTGGCGGCGAAGAAGGTCGCCGCCGCATCGCCGATCGCGCGCGTGGTGCGCTCCGCAACCGTCACGATATCGGGTGCCGAAACCAGCGCGTCGAGATCGGCAAGCTCGCCGGCAAGGCCGGACGGGACGCCGGCGTCGGTGAGTTCCTGCCGGCGCTTGTCGCGCGCGGCCCGCAAGTCCGGTGGCAGGGTGGCATCGAGCCCGGCAACGATTTCGCGGATAGCAGGCCCGAAGCGCACGACGACGGCCTCCAACCCGTCCTTGAAATCGACATTGCGCACGTACCAGGCCATGCGGGAGAGCAGCAAGTCCTGCACAGAAGCGTAGAGCGATAGCTGCAACTGCCCGTCGATGTGGGTATCGAGTGCATCGATCGCATCATTGAGCCACTTCAGTCCGAAGCATTCGTCGACCGCCACGTAGGCCATGACGATGGTCGGGATATCGGCGTCCGTCTCGTCGATCAGGCGCACCACAGAGGCCGGGCCGCCGCGGTTGATCACCGCATTGGCGAGGCAAGTCGCGATGATCTCCCGCCGCAGGCGATGGAATTCGACCGCTGTCGGAAATTTGTCCTGCACCTCGCGCGGGAAATACTGGGATAGTTCGCGGGCAAGATAGGGATCATCGGGCACGCTGGTGGCGAGCAGGTCATCGTAAAGGGTCAGCTTGGCGTAGGCGAGCAACACGGCAAGCTCGGGCCGCGTCAGCGACTGGCCGCGCCGTGTGCGCTCGGTGAGCGCTGCGTCGTCGGGCAGGAACTCCACCGCGCGACTGAGCAGGCCGCGCTGCTCCAGCGACTGCATCAGGCGGGTGAGGAAGCCGGTCTCGGCCACGCCCTTGCGTTCGGCCAGCGAGAGCGCCAGCGTCTGCAGATAATTGTTACGCAGCACCAGCACGCCGACCTCGTCGGTCATCACGGCAAGCAGGCTGTTGCGCTCAGTGGGGCTGAGCCGCCCCTCGCGCTCGAGGCGCGCCAGCGCGATCTTGATGTTGACCTCGACGTCGGACGTGTTCACGCCGGCGGAATTGTCGATGGCATCGGTGTTGAGCTTGACGCCCTTCTGCGCCGCTTCAATGCGGCCGCGTTGGGTGACGCCGAGATTGGCCCCTTCGCCGATCACCCGGGCGCGCACGTCGCCGCCCGTGATGCGGATCGCATCGTTGGCGCGGTCGCCGGCCTGATCGTCGCTTTCCCCGGAGGAGCGGACATAGGTGCCGATTCCGCCAAACCACAGGAGATCCGCGCGCGCCTTCAGGATCGCCGTCATCACCTCGAAAGGCGTGGCTTGCGGCTTATCGAGATCGAGCAGGGTGCGCACTTCCGGAGCGAGCGGGATCGCCTTGAGCTGGCGCGAGAACACGCCGCCGCCTTCCGAGATCAGCGACTTGTTGTAGTCCTGCCAGCTCGATCGCGGCAGGTCGAACAGGCGCTTGCGTTCGGCGAAGCTTGCGGAGGGATCGGGCGCGGGATCGATGAAGATGTCGCGATGATCGAACGCCGCCACAAGCTTTGTCGCCGGCGAGAGCAGCATGCCATTGCCGAAAACGTCGCCGGACATGTCGCCGACGCCGACCGCGGTGAACGGCATGGTCTGAATGTCGGTGCCGAGCTCGCGGAAATGGCGCTTGACCGCCTCCCAGGCGCCGCGCGCCGTGATCCCCATCTTCTTGTGGTCGTAGCCCTGGCTGCCGCCGGAAGCGAAGGCATCGCCGAGCCAATGGTTCTTCTCGACCGAGATCGCGTTGGCGACGTCGGAGAAGGTGGCGGTGCCCTTGTCGGCGGCGACGACGAGGTAAGGATCGTCGCCGTCGTGGCGCACGATGGATTCGGGCGGCACCACGATGTCGCCGTCGAGATTGTCGGTGAGTTCGAGCAGCGAACGAATGAAGATGCGATAGGCTTCGGTGCCTTCCGCGAGCCAGGCTTCGCGATTGGAAGGCGGCGGCAGGCGCTTGGGCACGAAGCCGCCCTTGGCGCCGACCGGCACGATCACGGCATTCTTGACCTGCTGCGCCTTCACGAGACCCAGGATCTCGGTGCGGAAATCCTGCGGCCGGTCGGACCAGCGCAAGCCGCCGCGCGCCACCTTGCCGAAGCGCAGGTGAATGCCTTCGACACGAGGTGAATAGACGAAGATCTCGTAGAGCGGTCGCGGGGCCGGCAGGTCGTCGATCCGGCGCGCGTCGAACTTGAAGGAGATCACTGGACGCGGATGTCCATTCTCGCCGATCTGCCACAGGTTGGTGCGGATGGTTGCCTGCACCAGATTGGTGAAGCGCCGCAGGATGCGGTCTTCATCGAGCGAGGCGACGGATTTGAGCTGCTCCTCGATCTCGGCAAGCAGAGCCGTCTCGCGCGCCGCGCGCTCGGCATCCGTCAAGGCGAGGCGTGGGTCGAGGCGGGTCTGGAACAGCGCGACGAGGGTGGCCGTGATCGCAGCGTTCTTGCGCGAGGTCTCCCACATATAGTCCTGGGTGAACGGAGCCCGGATCTGGTGCAGGTAGCGCGACAGCGCCCGGATCGCCGAGACTTCCCGCCAACCGAGTGCCGTGCGCAGGATCAGGGCATTGTACCCGTCCGATTCGGCGCGATCGGCGACGACAGCCATGATCGAGGCTTCCAGGCGATGGCTGAATTCCGGGGTGATCTCGATGGGCTGCCCGTCGCTGGTTTCGATCGTCATGTCGTGCAGCCAAACCGGCGCCGGCCTGGTACCGGGCACGATCTGATAGGTGCGTTCGTTGACCACGCGCAGGCCATGATTTTCGATCACCGGAACGCGGTAGGACAGCGATAGCGGTGCGGCGTCCGAGAACACCTTCAGGCCGAAGCGCCTGGGATCGTTCTCGCCCTCGACGCGGTAAACCGAAATTGTCACCGGTCGGGCAGGCGTGAGCTTTTCGACGGTCGCGATATCGGCGATCGCCTGCTCAGCGCCGAAAACCTCGGTATAGCCGCCGCTAAAGGCCTGGGCGTATCGGTTGGTGAGCATGCGCGCCCGCATGCCATCGGTCGACGCAGTGAGCGCAGCCTTCAGCCTGTCGGCCCAGGTCGCGGCAATGGCGCTGATCCCGGCTTCGAGCGTGGCGCGCTCGACAACGGGAGTTTTGCCTTCATAGCGGCCGATGATGTAGTGGACACGCGCAAGCGCCCCTTCAGGGAATGATACGTACGAGGCGGACAAGGTCCCCTTGTAGGCCTGTGCCAGGAAGGCGCCGACACGCGTGCGGACGTCGGTGTCGTATTTCTCGCGCGGAATGAAGGTAAGGACGGAGACGAAGCGATCGAACTTGTCCACCCGCGCCAGCGCCCGGACGCGGGGCCGCTCGTAGAGGATCAGAACCTCTATGACGAAATTGTTGAGCGTGTCGACGTCGATCTGGAACAGTTCGTCACGCGGATAGTCCTCGAGGATATGCATGAGCGCTTTGCCGGAATGGCCGCTCGGGTCGAAGCCCGCGCGCTGGAGCACCCCTGAAACCTTGTGGCGGACATAAGGGATCTGTCGCACCGAGCGGGTATAGGCGCCCGAGGTGAACAGGCCGACGACTCGCAGTTCACCCTCGAGCCGGCCGTCGGGCGAATAGAGCTTGATGCCTATATAATCCATCCGGATGCGGCGATGGACGCGGCTGGAGACATTGGCCTTGATGACGATCAGCAGGGTCGGCTCGCGCATGAAATCGCGAATTTCCGGCGTCATCACCACCATTTCGCTGCCGCGGCGCAGGACCTTCACGTCGGGATCGCGCAGGATGCCGAGGCCTTCACCGGTTGTCATGTCGTTGGGCGCATCGCTGTCGGGCGAGAAGCGATATTCGCGCACGCCGAGGAAGGTGAAATTGTCCGCGCAGAGCCATTGCAGGAACTGGTTGGCTTCGGCGAGTTCGTCGATCGGCAGCGGCGGAGGATTGGAAGAGAAAGTCTTGATCGTTTCCTCGACGCGGTCACGCATGGCGCGCCAGTCGGTGACGCAGGCGCGGACGTCGCTCAATGTCCTGATGAGGCCGTCGATCAGCTTCTGGCGATCGGCATCGGCGTCCAGGCGGGTGATGTGGAGATGAATCAGGCTTTCGCGCGTGCCCTTGGCGCCCTCGGGCAGGGCTTCGCCGTAGAAGCGCAGCAGCTTGCCCTGGTCATCGCGCTCCACGGCGATGATCGGGTGAGCGACGAGGGTGACTTCGACGCCCTGCTCGGTGAGCTCCGCCATGGTGGAATCGAACAGGAAAGGCATGTTGTCATTGAGAATTTCGAGCACGGAAATCTCGCGCCCGTCCGGCATCACCGGGTTGACGATGCGGATATCGGCGCTGCCGGCCGTGCGCCGCTGCACGTGTTCCCAGGCTTGCTCCGCCAGGAGCGCAAGCGAGGCGGCGTCGTAATTGGCGAGGTCCTCGGTATTGGTGTAGCCGAACAACGGCTCGGCAAAGGCCCGGGGGCTTTTGCCCGGCTGAACGTTACCTGCGGCATCGCGGATGAGAGTTGCCCGGGCCTTGTCGTCACGCCAAGCCATAATGACCTCCATTGCCGCGCCGTCCGACCGCAGCTGCGATCACCAACTTGATCCCTGAGTACGTCTCCTCGAACGCCGCGATCGAGTGCGTACCGAAATCCCCGGTGTCGAGCCGCCGTCGGCTGCCGCCGACAATACTACGATCGCAGAGCGAAAGGCGCACGCTGTCGTGAGGCGTGATGAAATTCCCTACGGGTGAGCGTGAGGCCGAAGTCGGCGTCGACCGCCGCCAAACCAAAGGATGGAAAAATCACAAGTAATTTCAAATGTATATGACGTTCACCGCTTCGACTTGACGGATCCAATAGCCCAGCCGCCAGCATCCGGATTGGACGGGCCGGTTACATCGAAGGCGTATCCGGTCGCCTTGGACGGCCGCCTCGTGTTCGTCGCCGGTCCTCTAGGGTTGCGGGATGTTCTTCTGCTTGAGCCATTCGCGCATCTCGCCGATCTCTCGTTTCTGGGCGTCGATGATCTCGCGAGCAAGGTGCTGGTTGCGGGCATCCTTGCCGAATTTCAGGACGATCTCGGCCATGTCGACCGCGCCTTGATGGTGAGGGATCATGCCGAGCACAAAGGCCTGGTCGGGATCGACATTAGCGATGCCCTGCATCATCGGGCCGTGCATACGGTCCATCGCTGCGCGATAGGCCGCCTCGGCCGTCGCCGCTGATGCCGCTGTTGCGGTGGCGCCGTGCATGCCGTGCGGATGCTCGGGGTTCGGCGTGTGCGTCAGCCGTTCGCCGGACGCCGTCCCCGTGTTTCCTTCGATGCCGTAAATCGCGATGTGCAGTCCCCAATACCCCGTTACGAAGATCACAAGCGCGGCCGCAAGTCCTGCCGGGACACCAGCCAGCCTGCGCTTGACGGCAGGCAGGAAATGCACCTCCCTTGTATGATCGGCGGCGATGGCGACGATGATCGCCATGATGAGCGCGTGGCCGATCAGGTCGGTGCGGCCGAACGGATAGACGGCTGCGTTGAAGATGACGAAGAGCGCGATGGCCGACAGTCGGCGGACCAGCGGCGTCCAGATCAGGCCGAATCCCATCGTGAATTCGGCGACGCCGGCCATCGGAATGAAGACATCGCGCGGCATGCCGAAAGTCAGGAAGGGCTTTTCCTCCACGAGCGGGTAGAACCAGTCGGGATAGGCGAACTTTTCGAGGCTCGACCACATCAGCGCGATGGCCACGCCCCAGCGCAGCGCCTCGAAGCGATGCTTGCGCCATTCCGGATTGGACGATGCCTCCAGCACCAGATAGGCGGCGACGCCGACGCCGAGCGCAAGATAGTCAAGCAGGTGGAAGACATCGTAGTCGCGCAGCGCCAGCAGCCACAGGCCGATGATGCCGAGAGCCGCAAGCGGCTGCGTCTTGCGAGAGAAGATCAGCCCGGCGATCAGGAGCTGCGTCCACGACACCCATTCGGCGGGCGTCTTCAGATCGGGCGTCAGGTAGACGCCACCGACCGCGAAGATCGCCACGAAGAAGGCGGCGATGACCACGCGCACGAAGTTGTCGAGGCAGTTCCAGAGCGGGTCGGTGATCCGGTCCATGCCGCTTAGAATCGTTTCACCCGCACTCGACTTCTCAATCGCTCTTGTCACGAGGAAAAACACCAGCACCAGCGCGATGCCGGTCCAGAACCAGAGATTGGTCAGCGTGGCCGCAATCGGCTGTGGCGGTGCGCCGACGATATAGGGGGCAAACCATTTCACATGCGCGTGCGCCGGGCTCGATGCCGCCATGAATGCGAGTGCGGTCAGACCCAGCAGGCGAGCCGGGAAGCGAAGCAGAGTGGGATGGTTCAATTTTCTTCTCCTCGGAACGAGGCTTTTTGCGAGTGAATCAGGTCGCACCTATCGGGAAAACCGCAACGCCGTGGTCCGACATTGTGCCCGATCTGCAGTAACCCGAAGGGATGGTGACCCCGCCGGAAGAATAGTGGTTGAGATACAGATCGCATAGTTCCGTGACGGCAATTGCCTTATGGTCAAGTTTGGCTTTCCACTGGATTGTCTCCATGTGCGACAGCGCCCAACTGAAATTTCCTTGCCGGCGAGGCCAGGCGTCCACATGCAATCCGGCCGTGCGGCGGCGCCAACGCGCCGTGTCCCTGCCGACAGCACCTGCATTTATTTCGCCAGAGATTTGAGAGTCGGGCGGATCGCGTCCGCGAGCCGATGCTGCAGCCTGGGGGTGGGCCTCAAGTGCGCGGCGGTCGAATTTCGATGGTATCGCGGTCGATTGGTTGATCGATCGTTACCATCCGGAGCGGCGAAGGTAGACAGAACTCACCCACGCCGGCCGAAATTTCGTTAACCCAGGACGCATCCGTTTCCGGAGCGCCCGCCGTCAGTTGACGGCGTAGCTGGCGGAGTGGGCCGTCGCGTGGCCGGTTGCCACGTGACAGAAAGCCTCATAGTAAGCTTCCAGTTCGGCGACGGCGCGATGTTCCCACTCGCTGGCCTGCGCCAGCAGGGAACAGCTGTGCAGTGGCCGGTACGCCGCGGTTTGACGGCACAGCGATGCGATCGTGCGGTATCGGCGAACGTTTTCCATGATGGCCAGGCCGTTCATATCAGGATCTCCCCATTCCTTTTCCCTGAGACGAACTTGCGGCAGAACGATTTTCGATTGGTTAGCGCGGACGGGAGAGCGCGCGCGTGGTTTCGGAACTGTTGACGGCGGACGAGCAGCGAGCGGACACCGAGCGACCTCCCGGAATTTTACTCCTCCGCGCGAGCCGCCTGCGCCGAGATCGAAGGACTGCCGCTGGAGCAGATGACATCCTGCGAACGACCATCGGCCGAAACAAGCGAAGCACTGTTTGCCTCGTGCGCGACGGCGGGGATCAACAAAGTGCAAGCACAGTAAGCCAGTCCAATGCCGAGAAGCGATGCGGACAAGACCGTGGCAACGGACCGCAAGGCAACTGACCTTGCTTGCAACGACGGTCGCGCCGTGCCCGAATTAGCGAGCGACATTTGGCTTGAGCTGGACACGGATCAGTATCCCCCATGAAGAATGACGGTTCGAAGATCGGCCGTCGCTTTCAGCGGCGGCGCGTTGTTTCAAGCCCCGTCTCAGTTGCTCACTGGTTCGGCGCGAGGCGGCGCGGACACGTTAATGGTGCTTGTGCGAGACACCATTGACGCCACTGACGGCAGCTCCGGCATTTTCCTCGATGTTGTAGATGATCTCGACGGGCCCGGCTTTCTCGAACACCAGCGTGCCCTTCACCTTCTGGCCGACCTGGAACGGCTCCTTCAGTCCCATCAGCAGGATGCGGTAGGCGCCGGGCTTCAACTCCACGGTCTTGCCGGGCTTGATCTCGATGCCGTTGGCGACCGGGCGCGTCTTCGCCATGCCGTCGACATCGACCATCTCGTGCACCTCGATCGAGCTCGCCACCGGCGAGGTGCCGCCGATCAGGCGGTCCGCCGTCTTTCCCTTGTTGGTGATGGTGAGATAGCCGCCCGCGATGTTGGCATCCTTCGGCGTCGGGCGCGACCAGGGATGGCCGATGTCGATTGCGCCGACCTTGAATTCGTGCGCGCCGGCGACGCCTGCGATGAGCAAAGTTGCGGCGATGAAAATGGCCGCGGTGACAAACACAAAGATGTCTCTGACGACGGTTGTCATAATGTCCTACTCCGATACGCGCTGGACGGAGCGACGTGTAGAGAAACATTCAGACGCGATTACGGCTGGTGCTCGCCGTGATTGCGGCTGCCGCCGGACGTGATTGCGGCTACCGCTACACGCGACGCGAAAATTCAGGACGCACAACCGGCGAGCGGGTAACGCCGCTTTCGCCATTTGCCTAACACGCGACAGCCACACGGATGCCGCGCCCGCGATAACGTCTTCGTTTTTCCGCTTCGCTTCCGTCGCGAGCAAGCCGCGCTTCTCGCACGATCCAGTCAATCTGGCGCCCGATTGCGATGGCTAATCGCAGCACAGTAAGTGTAAGGGGGCGTATGTGTCTGCGTATCTTAGGCGGCCCGCGGCCGGCATCTTTTCATCCATGATGTTGTTTCTCGTTGCGCCCGCGGAAGCGCATCACCCCGGCGGCGGCGGCAACACCGGTAGCGGCGGCCCCATCAACACCATCTCGGCCGACACGCTTGCCGAAGGAATGTTCGCCGCATCCATCCGCTACGAGTTTATTCGGCTCGGTCAGCTCAGCGATGCCGATCTGATCGCCGCGGCAAACAGGGGCACGCACGCGCATTCGCTCCGCTCGCTCGACAGCGCCTCGCTTTCGGTCGCCTACGGCGTCACCAACGATCTGACGGTCGCCGTTCGCGCCTCCGGCGTGCGCCGCTCGGATATCCGCGAGGTCGGCGAAGACATGCTGAGCGGCGGCCATATGGGCATCATGAATGCGAATGACATGAGCAGCCTGATGAGTCCCGACGGCGTCAACCGGCGTGGCAACTCGGCAGGCTTCGGCGACGTCACCATGCTCGGGCAGTATCGTTTCCACAGCAACGCGCAGACCGGGACATCGGCCGCCGTGCTGTTCGGCTTCAAGGCGCCGACCGGCAGCACCAGCCAGCGCGACGCCTTCGGCCAGCTCTTCCAGGCCGAGTTTCAGCCGGGCTCGGGCTCATGGGACGGACTGATCGGCGCCGCCTTTACCAAGCGCGCGGGCCGCTGGTCGTTCGACGTGAGCGGCCTTTATTACCTGATCACCAACGGCACGCAGAATACCAATCTCGGCGACCGCTTTCTGTTCGGCGGCGCGGTGTCGTATCGCCTGGTCGGCGCCACCGGCTCGGCGAAAGAGATCGAGCTGCACGAGTACTGCATGCAGCCGCGCAACCAGCTGCAGGAGCACTGCCTCTATCACGCCAATCACGATCACAGCGACATGAAGAAGACGCCCTACACGCTCGATCTCGTGCTGGAGCTCAATGGCGAGTGGCACGACAAGCAGCGCATCGCCGGCGTTCCCGATCCCAATTCGGGCGGCACCACCGTCTATCTTTCTCCAGGCGTACGCGTCGGCGTCGATCGCTTCTCGGGTTTCGTCTCCGTCGGTGTGCCGGTCATCAACCAGCACAACGGCGTTCAGTCCAAGCCGGATTTCCGCGTGCTTACGGGGATCGGCGCGCGGCTGAATTGAGGCCTGTGGTTTGCTGGCTGCCGTTGCCCGTCATGGCCGGGCATGACGAGAAAGTCCATTCGCGCCCTTAGGCCGCGCGGATGTTGCCGAGGAATTTTCCGGTTTCGGTCTCGAGCTGTTCGGACTGCGAGGTCAGTTGCGCGGCCGCATTCAGGACCAGGGTGGCGGCGGCGTCGACCTTGCTCGAGGCTTCGCGCACGCCGGTGATGTTTTGCATCACCTCCTGGGCGCCCTGCGCCGCCTGCTGCACGCTGCGGGCAATCTCGTTGGTCGCAGCGCCCTGCTCTTCGACGGCGGCGGCAATCGAGCCGGTGATTTCATTCATCTGGCCGATCGTGGTGCCGATTTCGCGGATCGCGTTGACCGTCGAGCCGGTGGCATCGCGAATTTCCTGAATCTGGCTGGTGATTTCGTCGGTAGCCTTGGCGGTCTGTGACGACAGCGCCTTGACCTCGTTGGCCACCACGGCAAAACCCCTGCCGGCTTCGCCCGCGCGGGCGGCCTCGATGGTCGCGTTCAACGCCAGCAAGTTCGTCTGCCCTGCGATGGTCTGGATCAGCGCCATCACCTCGCCGATCTTTTGCGAGGCCTCGACCAGGCGGCCAACCATGGCTTCGGTCCGGTTCGCCTGCCCGACCGCATTCTGAGCAATGGACGAAGACTGGGTGACCTGCCGCGCGATCTCTTGGATCGACGACGACAGCTCTTCCGCCGACGCCGCGACGGTCTGGACGTTCGACGCCGTCTGCTCCGCGGCGGCCGCGACCTTCGCGCTCTGACCCGTCGTCCCCACCGCGATCGTTGACATCGATGAAGCGGAATTCTGCAGTTCGTCCGCAGCGGTGCTGGTGCCCCGGATCACGCCGCCGATGCTGCGCTCGAAATCGTCGGCGATGCGGGACAGAACCGCCTGCCGTTCCTCGGCCGAACGCGACTTCATCGCTTCCTGCTCGGTGCGGAGCCGCGTCGTCTCGACCAGATGATCCTTGAAGACCTGAAGGCTGCGCGCAATCCGGCCGATTTCGTTGGTCCGATCGACGAACGGAACCTCGGCCGTGAGGTTGCCCTTGGCCAGTTCATCCATGGCCGCGCAGGTCTTGTTGAGCGGAACGACCAGCCCGCGGCCAAGCCAGAACGCGACGAACGCCGCGATGGCGAGGCCAGCGAGACCTGCGATTCCGGCCCACATCATCCGGCTGAAGACCACGGCGTCGATATCGTCGACATAGGCGCCCGCCTGCAGCGCGAGCAGCTTGTCGCCTGCGCCAAAAGAACCGACATAGGAGACCTTGCGGAGTTCGGCGCCGCCGGCCGACCGGGGCGCCAGGTATTCGACAAAGCCGCCGCCGGCACGCGCCGTCCGCACGATGTCCTGGATCAGGAGCTTGCCGCTCTTGTCCTTGAACTCCCAGCGGTTGACGTTGATGTATTTGGGATTGGCATGCACGTAGGTGACGCCGGCATCGGAGCTTCCCGTGCCGTAGACGCCGATATAATCGGAATATTCGCCCCAGCGCATGGCGCTGATCGCGGCAAACGCCGCCTGGCGCGCCTGGTCCGGACTGATCCGGCCGGCTTTGGACTCGCCGTCATAGTGGGCCAGGATCTTGGTCGCGCCTTCGACCAGATTGCGGACGGTGGTGCGCCGCTCGTCCAGCACCGCATCGCGCAACACCAGGATCTGCAGGGCGGAGACGCCAACCAGCACGATCGTCAGCGCCGCAATGATCATCGCAAAACGCTGATAGACGCTAAGGTTACGCATGCCGCTTCCTTCCTGCTGGTTGAGCACTCGTACCAATACAACGTTAATCGATTGTTATCGGGTTGCGCGGACGGCCTTCCGCGTCCGATTGCGAGAATCGGCGCTTGAAATGACGGCGGCGCGGCGACACAATGGCGCGCATCCTTCAAACGTAATGCGCCAATGACCCCCCGCACCCGCGCGGAATGACATGGTGCGGTTAAGAGTGACCCATAATGGCTGAAGCCGATCTCGACGTTCTTATCCGGCAATTCGCAAAGGCGCAGAACAAGAACCTGATGGCCGCCGTCAAGAAGCGGCGCGACCAGATCATGGCCCGCGCGGCCAAGGCCAAGGACAAGGAGACGCGGGACCAATTCCGGCTGATCGCCAGGAGCACGATGGAGCTCGGCACGGCCGCGGCCAAGCGGCTGCAAAACTCGGCGGCAATCACCGCCGACAGCTATGCGCGGGCCATCCGGAATGCGGCCGAGGAAGCGGCGGCGGCTGCGAAGAAGCCAGCGAAAAAGGCTGCAAAGAAGCAAGAGGCCTGAATCGACCGCTCGGGCTCAGGCGGCCCTATGGGCGCGGTAAATACCGCGCTCGAATAGACGATAGGCATTGAGCGCGCGCTGGTCGGCGAACGGCAGTATCTGCATCATGATCACCCCCGCGATACGCGACGCCGGGTCGATCCAATAGTAGGTATTGTAAAGCCCGGCCCATGTCAGGCTGCCCCCGCTGCGGCCATCAGGCACGGGATCGATGTTGATCATATCGCCAAGCCCCCACCGCAGCCGGACTCCCGGGAAAAAATCGACGTTGTCGGACAATGCCGGATTTGTCGTCTTGAGAATTCCGGCGTCGAGGTCGCCGATCTGATTGGTGGACATGAGTGCAACCGTCTGCGGCCGCAAGATGCTCTTCCCGGCAAGTGCCCCGCCATTCAACAGCGCCTGGAGCAAAGTCAGATAATCCGGCGCGGTGGAATAGATGCCGCCGCCACCAGAAACCGTTTTCGGGTCGGTTCGTCTCACCAAAGGCTGCGGCACAAGCGTACCATTCATCTTGCGCAAATGCAGACTTGCCTGGCGTGTGCGCTGCTTCTCGGTGAGCGAGAAAGCAGTGTCGTTCATCCTGAGCGGACCTAGAATGTGATCGCGGAAATAGCGGTCCAGACTTTGCCCACTGACGATTTCAACGAGCCGGCCGACCCGGTCGAGACTGCCGCCATAGGCCCATTTGGCGCCCGGATCTGAAATCAGTGACGTGCGGGGTAGCGCCGGATCGTTGCGGGCTGCCCTGTTGTAGCGAACAACATTCGCGTCCCAAAGCTGATAGCTAAAGCCGGATGTGTGCGTCAGCAGATTGCGCAGCGTGATAGGCTTTCGAGCGGCGCGCAGTTGCGGCGCCCCCTGCGTATCGAAACCATCGAGAACCTGGGGTGACCCAAGCGTCGGATCAATTCTCGCCGCCGGTTCGTCCAGTTTGAGCTTGTCCTGTTCGACGAGCTGCATCGCTGCGACCGATGTCAGCAATTTGGTCATCGACGCGATACTGAAGACCGTATCGGCCGACATCCTGACAGCCGTGCCCATGCTTCTTGCGCCGAATGCGCCCTGGTAGATCACCGAGCGTTCCGTCGCGGCCATGGCGACAACGCCTGGCACGTCTGCCGCATCGACCCGAGCCTGCAAAATGGCGTCGATTTCCCCGGTACGGGGCAACATGCGGAGCGGAGCTGCAAGGCCGGGAACGGCTCCGCCGGGGATCAGGCCTGCCGCCGCGACGGCTGCCGTTCGCAACAACGTATCGCGCCGACTGAACCGCACCGTCATCGCGCTCCCCTCAACGCCCTGGAACCAGCACCGCGCTGTCGGGTGTCGTCAGCACGGGCCGTCCGGTTACCTCGGCGACCTGTTCCGCCGCCGGGGCCAGACTGTATTGGGCGAGCGCGATCAGGTCGCAGTCGCGCAAGTCCCTTGATGCTTCCACGACGAGGCGGTCATGGGTGGCGCGGTCACCGCGATCGAGCGCGGCCATTGCGCCGTCGGCCAGTTTCGGCACTAGTTCGATCGAGGACGGAAATTCCGGCGGCATCGAGACCAGTGTCGGCGGAAATGTCGACAGCAAGCCGATCTTCCTACCCCGTGCGACCGCCTGCTCGATCATCGCCTCGTTCGGCTTGAGCACCGGCACCGGGGCATGGGCACGCGCGACCGCCTCGATGCAAGGGCCGAACGCCGAACAGGTGAACAGGATCGCATCCGACCCGGTGCCGGCCGCGTAGCGTCCAAGCCTAAGAAAACGCTCGGTCATGGCGTCGGTGAGCCCGCCGTCACGCGCCAGATCGGCCGACAGGCTGTCGTCCAGCAGATTCATCAGGCGCGCCTCCGGCCAAAGCCTGGCGAAGGAGGTTTCGATCGGGACGATCGAATGTTTCAGGGCGTGGATCAGGGTAATGCGCATGCGCGACAGTCTGGCTGCGGCGCGGCCGGTGTCAACCCGGCCTGCCGCAACGCGCTTGCTGCTTACGCGGCCTTGATGCGGGCGAGGAAGCGGCCGACCTCGTTGCTGAGCGCTTCCGATTCTGCCGCGAGGCCGTCGGAGGATTCCAGAACGTCGGATGCCGTCTCGCCGGTCTGGTTGGCCGCATTCGAGACGCCGACGATGTTGTTTGAGACATTCTGCGTGCCGGAGGCGGCCTGCTGGATGTTGCGGGCGATCTCCGCTGTCGCCGCCCCCTGCTCCTCGACCGCGGCAGCGACGGTCGTGGCGATCTCCGACATCTTGTCGATGATCTGGCCGATGCCCTTGATGGTATCGACCGCTTCCTGGGTCGAGCCCTGAATGGCGGAGACCTGCGCGGTGATGCCTTCCGTAGCGCGCGCCGTTTGCGTGGCAAGGCTCTTGACCTCGGAGGCGACGACGGCAAAGCCCTTGCCGGCCTCGCCCGCGCGCGCGGCCTCGATGGTCGCGTTCAGCGCCAGCAGGTTGGTCTGCGCCGCAATCGTGTTGATCAGGCCGACCACTTCGCCGATGCGGTTCGCCGCATTGGCAAGCTCGGTGACCGTAACTTCGCTCTTCGCCACCTGCTCCACCGCCTGGGCCGCGATCCGCGTGGATTCGCCTACCTGCCGGGAAATCTCGCTGATCGAGCTCGAAAGCTCTTCGGTCGCTGACGCCACCGTCTGGACGTTGGCGGCAGCCTGCTCGGAAGCCGATGCGACGGCGCCGGTCTGTTCCTTGGCCTGCGCCGCGACCTGCGACATCTTCTCCGCCGACCCCTTCATGCGCGAGGCGGCGCTCGACACCGCGGCCAGCGCGCTGGTCGCGCCGTCATTGAACTCGCGCGTCAACTGGTCGATCAACGCCGCCTGACGCTGCTTGGCATCCTGTTCGGCGGCCTTTTCGGCCGCAGCGGCATTGGCCTGGACGATGCCTTCGCGGAACACCGACAGCGCTTCCGCCATCTGGCCGATCTCGTCGCCACCACGCCTGGTGTCGACTTCGGCGGCGAGGTCGCCGCCCGCGAGCCGCGTCATGGTCTTCTCCAGGCCAACCAGACGCGCCACCAGATTGCGGCCGATATAGAACCAGACGAACAGGGCCGCGCCGGCGACGCTGATCGCTGCGATCATCAGCATCACGGAGGTACCGAAACCGATGGCCTCGTCGGAACGGTCGGTGGCTTCCTTGGTCTTGTTGGTAACGGCCTTGACCTGCGCGGCGACTTCCTTTGCAAGGTCACCGGTCAAGCCACGCGTCTCGTCCAGGAGCTTCTGGCCGAGCTGGCTGGCGGCGAGTTCCTTGCGGCGCGCCTCGAAGATCGTCTCGCCCGAGCCGAGCTTCAGCCAGGCTTCGCCCGCCTTGGCCAGACCTTCGGTCGGCTGCAGGGTGTTGACGATATCGAGCTTCTCCTCGACCTTGGCCGACATCGCCTTGAAATTCTTCTCCAGCGCCGTGACGCTATCGGCATTCGGCGCGACCGCGGCGCGATCGAGCAGGCTCGACGCCAGATTGACGAAGCCGACCAGGTCGGCAAAGCCCTGTGACACCGGCACCTGCGTCGAGACCAGCTTCAGCAGCGTCATCATGGTCTGGTTGGCGTCGCCGCCAAGCGTCATCGACACCATGGTGATGTCGGCCTGGGCTTTTTCGCCGGCCGGCAGCAGCACATCGTTGAGCTTGGTCTGCGTGTTCTGGGCTGCCTTCACGATCTCTTCGCCACGGGCGCTGAGCTTGAGGCGATCGTCGACCGCGCCGTCGAGCGCGGCGAGCTTGGTGTTCATTGCCGCAATCAGCTTCTTCAGCCGATCGATCGCGTCACGATCGGATTGGGTGCGCGCGATCTCGTCGAGCCGCTTGGCGATGCCATCCTGGCGCGCCTTCAGCGCGGCCATCTCCTGCTGCCGCTGCGCCTGCGATTTGGCCGCCAGCAATGTCGGTGCGGAACCGGCCAGCGCCTGCGTGTCCGTCTGCAATCCCAGCGTTTCGACAATCTCCGGAATGTTGCGCCCGGCGACACCATGGAAGAGATCGCGAACCTGCGAGAACATCAGCCAGGCGGCGGCGCCGGCGATCACGGTAGTTCCCGAGACCGCGGCGAAAGCGAAGAAAAGCTTGGCCCGGATTCCGAGTTTGCGAGCTGATGTCACGGTCTGTTTCCTCAATTCCTGAGTGCGCGAACGCTCATTATTCTGAGCAGGATCTTTTCCCGGAAAACCGGTGATAACCTTTACGCCAACGCGGCCTCGCCGATCCGGATCACGCTCTATTTCGTGGCGACCTTGTATTGCTGAATCAATTCCCGGGCGCGCGTGTAGAGCCGCTCGCCGTCAATGCCGAGCTTCGCCATGTTGGCCTTCCACTCGACCACAGCCGGCGCGGTGACCCGCTGCAGCTCCGCGCGCTGCTCGTCGCTGAAGGCCAGCGCCGTGAACCGCGGATCGCTCTGCAGCTTCTTCTTGGTGACGGCTTCCTGCGCCTCGCGAATGCGCGCGCTGCCCATCGCGATGTCGGAGGAGTGTTTTTCGATGATCTTCTTCAGATCGGCCGGCATCGATTCCCACGTGGCGCGGTTCATGACGATCATCAGCGCCGGCGCGGCCAGCCGCGCGTCGATTACGACCTTCAACTGGTCGGCCAGAAACTTCCCGGCCGCGCCCTTGGTCGTGGTCGTGGAGTCCCAGCCATAGGCGATGGCATCGACATAGCCGCTCGCAATGGTGTCGCCGATCATGTTGAGGGGAATGCCGAGCGGGACCGCGCCGAGCTTGGCCAGCGCGACGCCGACGGTGGTGCTCGGCGTGCGCATGCGCAGGCCGCGAAAATCCTTCACCGACTGGATCTTCTTGCCGGTCGTGAAGATCGGATAAGGCGGCAGCACGTAGAGGCCCAGCACCTTCACCGACGCATAATCCTTGTCGAGCAGGCCTTCCTTGTACAGCGACATCATCGCGGAGGTGCCCGAGATCGAATTATCGAACATGAAGGGCAGCTCCATCACCGACGACTGCGGAAAGCGGCCGGGATGATATCCCTGCACGGTCGCCGCCATCTCGATCGTGCCCTTCTCGACCATCGTGAACAGTTCGGCCGGCTTGCCGTAACCACCAAGCGGCTTCAGCGCCACTTCAATGCGCCCGCCGGATTCCTCCTCGACGGCCTTTGCAAACGGCAGCAGGACCTGATCATAGGCTGCCGTGTTTTCGGTGTTGATCGAGCCGAAGCGCAGCACCACTTCCGCTGATGATGCGGGCGTGGAGAAAAGAGCGAGGCCAAGCAGGGCTGTGGCCGCGGATGGCATCCTGGTGCGGGAGAACATTCTGTTTCCTTCATCACCGGCAGTTGTCGAGTTTCAGCTCGCAGCACCTGTCGGTCGCATGGGCGGGTCCTTGACGGCGGCAACGATAGCTTTGGCCCATTAATCGCGGGTAAACCCTGTCTTTGCGCAGCTTCCGTGCAAATACGGATGCTGTCCCGCTAAAAGGAATGACGATCATCATTCTTTAGGACACGCGAAACCAGCCGACAGCGAGCACGTCGTCAGCACCGCCGGGTTTCACTCGATGGCCGACGATGATCGCCGGGCCCAGGCGCTTGTCGCATCCCGGCTAGTGCGAGACTACGAAACGGAACTGCGAAACGAGGCCAGCAAATCTACCGCGCGGAAGATCGCCGGCCGTCTCGACGCACTAAACCTTCACCAGGCTTTCGAAGCCGCCATAGATCATCCGCTTGCCGTCGAACGGCGGCTTTGATTTAGGATCCATCATCTCGCCGAGCCGCGGGTCCTTCATCACCTTGGCGTTGATCTTGTCGCGCTGCGCGCGCGACTTGTAGGTGATCCAGGCGAACACGACGGTTTCGCCCGGCTTGAGCTTGACGCTGCGCGGAAACGACGTGAGCTTGCCGACCTTGACATCATCGGCGACCCATTCGCGGTAATCCAGCGCGCCGTATTCGCGCCAGATCTTGCCGCACTTCTTCGACAGGCGGGTGTAAGCCTCGAGATTTTTCTTCGGCACGGCGACGATGAAGCCATCGACATAGGGCATTGCATTACTCTCCGGTATTTCTGGTCGATACGACGTCATTCCGGGGCGATGCGCAGCATCGAACCCGGAATCTCGAGATTCCGGGTCTGGTGCTTGCGCACCATCCCGGAATGACGACTGAGGGGTTGTTGACGACTAGCTACGGCAACAAGATGCCTGAACTGGCGCGGGCTGGTATTGGTCACGTAGCCGCACCCAGTCCATCGGATATGGCAGGCCTTCCTCGTGACGCCCGAGCGGCGTCAGGTCGAGATAGTGATAGGCGGCGTTCATCATGTCGAGGCCGCGCGCGAAGCAGGAATAGGTGTGGAAGATCCCTGCCTCATCGCGATAGAACACGCTGATCCCGGGCGCTTCGTCGCTGCCAAACGCCGTAGTTCCATAATTGTAGTTGCCGCCCGCCGCGATCTGCTCCGGCGTGAACGAAACACCGTAGTCGTAATTGAAGTCGTTGCCGCCGGATGACAGCCAGTCGAAGGTCCAGCCCATTCGCTGCTTGAATGCGGCGAGCTTTGGCAGCGGCGCACGCGAGATCGCAACCATCGTGGTGTCGCGGGCGGCCAGATGCGGGATCATGCGCTCGAACCCGTCGGCCCAGAACGAGCAGCTCTTGCAGGCCTCGTTCCAGTCGGGCGCGAACATCAGGTGCTGCACCACGAGCTGACTTCGTCCCTTGAAGAGATCGCCGAGCGACACCTTGCCGTCGGGGCCGTCGAACAGATAGTTCTTCTCAACCCTGACCCAGGGCAGCGCACGGCGCTCCTCGTTCAGGCGCTCGTGCGCTTTGGTGTATTCCCTCTCATGCGCGAGATGGGCCTTGCGGGCGGCGATCCACTCCTCGCGAGAGACAACGCTATGCGGCTGCATGGGTGGCTCTCCTTAAGCAAGATGCGTTTCGAGCCTGGCAAGAAGTTCCGTCCACCCGCGCTCGTGACTGTCGCGCGCTTTCTCATCGACGAACTGCGCGTGATTGAAGACGAGCAGCGTGCCGCTGCCTTCCGGCTTGATCGAAATTGTCACCAGCGATTCACGCTCCGGCGTCGAATGCCAC
The DNA here is from genome assembly GCF_001440395.1 of Bradyrhizobium jicamae. Lineage (GTDB taxonomy): Bacteria > Pseudomonadota > Alphaproteobacteria > Rhizobiales > Xanthobacteraceae > Bradyrhizobium > Bradyrhizobium jicamae. The sequence continues at coordinate 79,460 of NZ_LLXZ01000141.1, forward strand.
GCCCAGCTGAACACCAGCCGTTGGTTCGGCACGACCTCGCGATAGACGCCGCCGACCTCGTTGTAATCGCCGTTGGCGTTGAAGCTGATGCGGTAGCGACCGCCGACGCGCAGGTCGATGTCGGCCTTCACCGAGCCCTCCTCTACCGAGGCCGGCCCGAACCATTGCACTAGCTTTTGCGGGTCGACCCACGCGGCGTAGACTTTTTCGGGCGCCGCGCTGAGCCGGCGCGTGAGTGTGAGGCTGGGCCGCGCGGCGAGTTCGGCATCGCGGATGGCGCCTTGCTTGGCAAGGCTGGACTGGGTGGCCATGGGTCTTCCTCCACAAAAGCGGCAAGGCGATCGAGAGCATCGGACCAGAAGCGCTGGTAGCGATTGAGCCACTCCATCGCCTGCTCCATCGGCTGGGCAGTCAACCGGCACGCAACCGTGCGGCCGGTCTTCTCGCGCGTGATCAGGCCGGCATCCGACAGCACATCGAGATGCTTCATGATCGCGGGCAGCGACATCGAAAACGGCTGCGCCAGTTCGCTGACGGACAGGCCTTCGCGGTCGCCGAGCCGCGCCAGGAGCGCGCGGCGGGTCGGATCGGACAGCGCGGCAAAGGTGCGGTCCAAAACGTCTTCCTGATACTTAACCATATGGTTTAGTATAGACGCAAACGAAACGCCGTCAAGCCGGCGTGTGCATCACGAAGTCGGGAGGCGGTAACGAGATGCGCAAATGGCCGGATCACCCGGGCTTCTTGAGCTGGATGGTCCGGCCATGTTGCGGAAGTGAATGGCGATCAATAATCCCGATAAACCCGCATCCGCCGCTGCTGTCCGAAGGCTACGCGCGGATTGATGTTGCAGTAGAGCGCGCGGCCCGAGGCCGATGCCATGCACTGGCCATAGGTAGCGTACGAGCAGTCACCGGGAATGCCGATGCCCCGGCCCTGGAGGCAATAGGGGTAATCATACGCCGCGGCGGGCGAGCTGCCCGCCACGGTGGCGACTGTCGCAGCCGACAGCGCCAGGATTGCTAACAGTGCATTGCGCATTTTCGATCTCCTCCACGTGACGCAAAGCCGCGTCGTCTTTTCCATAAAACACCGCGGCCTTGCCATTGTTCCGTGACCTAGATCACTGCACCTTTTCTACCTTGGCTTCCTCGATCACTTTCTTCCACTTCTCGGTCTCGGCCGCGATCATTTTCCCGAACGCTTCCGGCGGGCCGATCAGCGGTTCGCCACCGAGATCGACCAGCTTGGCCTTGATCGCGGGTTCGGCGAGGATCTCGTTGATCTCCTTGTTCAGCTTGGCGATGACGTCCTTCGGCGTGTTCTTCGGCGCGCCCATGCCGAACAGCGCGCTCGCCTCATAGCCCGGGATCGTATCGGCGAGAACCGGCACATCAGGCAGCAGCGACGACTTCGCCGCGCTGGTCACGGCCAGCGCCCGCACCGAGCCGGCGCGCACGTGCTGAAGGATGGAGGGCATGTTGTCGAAGATCACCTGGACCTGGCCACCGAGCAGATCAGTGATGGCAGGCGCAGCGCCGCGATAAGGCACGTGCTGCATCTTGGCGCCCGACATCGCCATGAACATTTCGCCCGACAGATGCACCGACGTGCCGTTGCCCGACGAAGCCAGGTTCACCTTGCCCGGATTGGCCTTCACATAGGCGATGAACTCGGCGACCGTTTTCGCCGGCACGTCCTTGTTGACCGTCATCACGTTCGGCACGCGATTGAATGCCGCGACCGGCGCGATGTCGCGAACGACATTGAATTTCAGGTTCGCGTAGAGCGTGGCATTGATGTAGTTCGCGGGGTTCACCAGCAGCACCGTGTAGCCGTCCGGTTCCGCATTGATGACGGATTCGGTCGCGATGTTGTTGCCCGCGCCCGGCTTGTTCTCGATCACGAATTGCTGGCCGAGCCGTTCGGAAAGCCGCTGGCCGATCAGCCGCGCGATGATGTCGGTCGCGCCACCCGGGGGATATCCAACGACCCATTTCACGGGCCGGGTCGGATAATCCGCCGCCGAAACGCTGCCGATCGAAGCGGCCGTGGAAAGGCCGATCACGGCCAGGCAAATCGCGGTGCGACGTGAAATCATAAAGCATTCTCCTTGGAGGCCGGGGTTCAGGGCCCGGTCCGTTTCTATTGAGGCGCTGTTCTATTGAACCGAACGCGGCCCGCGTTGTAACAAACTAAGTCAGGTGCGGCCAGTGCGACACAGGCGCCGCAGACCGCGACGAAAGGATAAGGCATGTCCGTCAGGGTTAACGCACTCGACCATCTCGTCATTAACGTGTCCGACGTGGCGCGTTCCACCGAGTGGTACCGGAAGATCCTCGGCATGGAGGTCAGGGTGTTCGATCCCGGCCCGGGTAAAACGCCGCGGACCTCGCTGGTGTTCGGCAACCAGAAGATCAATGTGCGGCCGCGCGATGCCGACAAGGTCGAATGGTTCACCGCCGATCACGAAACCGCAGGGAGCGACGATCTGTGCTTCCTGACATCAAGCACGCCGGATGAAGTCGTGGCACACCTGAAAGCCAACGGGGTCGCGATCGAAGAAGGCCCGGTGGCAAAGCAAGGCGCTCGCGGCACGCTGCGCTCGGTCTATTGCCGGGACCCGGATGGAAGCCTGATCGAGATTTCGTCGTATGAAGGCGCGGTGAAATAACACGCCGCCCTCGTCGCCATGGCCGACGCCAGGCTATGTAAATACTACCCGGCCGGAACAAAAGCGTATCCGCGGCCTTCCTCGACTATTCTGCCGATCCCTGGACGACCGAGGTGAGCGCCGGCTAGCCCGGTACGTGCACGCGCTGCTTCCTGGAGCAACTCGCGCCGGCTAGTCCTCGCCAGCAGTTCGTCCTCGTCATAAGCCCACGTAAGTTCGGGGCGCGCGAACTGTGCGGCGGGAACGTGGATCAGGTCGCCACAGAACAAGATATCGTCCTCGTTCGTGCTTAGGAGGTATCCCATATGCCCGGGCGCATGCCCAGGTATTGCCACCGACAGCAAATGATCGGCCAACCGATCTCCTCCGTTTATCGGAGCAAGGAGAGAGCGAAACTCGGCTAATTTTGGCTCGGCCAGGAATTCCTGAACGGCATCTTCTCCTATCACGATCTTGCACAGGTTCTTGAAGGCGCGTTGGCCGTCGGGCATCAAGAGACCGTTGATGTGGTCGCCATGAGCGTGAGTGAGGGCGACCACAGTGACGGAAGACGAATCGATGCCTGCTTCCGCCATTGCCTTTCCGAGGTGCCCCATGGACGGATCCCAACTTCCCCCCGCTCCACAATCGATCAAAACGCAGTCTTGGTTGGAGCGATCGAACAGAAAGCAGTTGACCGACAATCGAACCAGCAAATCCTCTCGCCGCGACGATTGCCGATCTGACTTGTCGTTCGGATATCTGAGGGTTTCGGCAGGCAGGTCCACATACCCGTCGGAGAGTGACCAAATGTTCCAGGCGCCCGAGGCGCACCCGAACGCATTGGCGCTTTGTGACAGAAATTCCACGGACACCTGCCAGGCGCGAGAGCTGCTGTTAATGTCGCGAAGCCGTCAGGTTTTCGACGTCATCACTTTCTGAGCAATTTTCCAGGTGCCGTTGACCTTCAAGCACGACAACATGTCGGTGAAGTGGCGTGGCGGTATCTGCAGTTTCAACTTCACAAGAGCGAGCTCTCCTTCAACATCTATCGACAGGATCTGATCGTTCCGCTCCAGGCCCTGCTGTTTCGGAGCTTTCAGGTTGCGGACGGCTGCTAGCCACATCGCAATCGGCGTCACGCTCACATTGCCGTCGTCGCCGACCTTGGTTACGGAGCTCGAGGGATGAAATATGGATGCAAACTTGTCCGCATCCATCTCATAGGCGCTGTCGAGGTATGTATGAGCCAGAGAGCGTAAGGCACGAGCATCGGCGTCCATAAGCTTGCTATCCATGAGGTTGTTATTCGGACCGGCAGGAGATTGCGCATGGCTGACCGTTTGGTCTCCAAGCACCAAACCGGTAGCGCCGATGAGCGCAGCTCCAAGAGAGGCGCTGACGGATCGACCCAAGAATCCTCGTCGATCTACTTCTAACATTGTGCTCTCCAAAAATTTTGAGGCGCATTCTTCAGACCAGGATCGCCGGAACCAGCTGCCCCGAACAGTTCATAGGCCCTGCTCAAGTTCCCGTTGGTCAACGCTAGGCCAAAGCAACTTATGAAACTAGACGTGTTGCATAACATAGAGTTATGAGCGATATTCATAAGTCATGAGAAGCGAACTGAATGAACTCGCTGCGTTCGCAATCGTCGCTACTGAACGAAGCTTTACGCGGGCTGCAGCGAAGATTGGTGTGTCTCAGTCTGCCCTGAGCCACACGATCCGCGGGCTTGAGATACGGCTCGAACTGCAGCTTCTTGCTCGAACCACCAAGAGTGTGGCGCCAACCGCTGCGGGAGCAGAACTTTTGAAAGAGTTGTCCCCGGCGCTTGAGCAAATTACGCGCGCGATCGACAAAGCCCGAAGCGTTCGGCATCGACCTGCTGGGCGCCTTCGAATTGTAATGTCTCGGTCGGCCGCGGTGATGGTGCTGTTGCCGAAGCTCACCGCCTTCGCCGAGGCCTACCCCGATATCGTTCTTGATGTTGTTACGGTCACTGGTCCGGTAGATCTTGTTGCCGGCGAGTTCGATGCCGGTATTCAACTCGGCGAGTACATTCAAAAGGACATGATCGCGGTGCGAGTCACGCCGGAGCTACGTTTGGCGGTGGTCGGCTCACCCGGCTATTTTGCAGCACGAAAAATGCCTCGGAAGCCCAAGGATCTCCATGATCATCGATGCATAGGCTTGCGACTTCCGGGTGGTCCGTATCGGTGGGAGTTCGAGCAGGGACGAAGGGCAGTCACGATCGGCGTAAATGGCCCACTTATAATCGATGATACCAACCTGGTCATTCAGGCGGCACTTGCCGGAGCCGGCCTCGGCCTGGCCTATGAAGAACAGGTCGCAGAGCATCTCGCGAAGCGCCGCCTTGTTCGAGTGCTGGAGGACTGGACGCCACCCATTCCCGGCTTCTTCATGTACTACCCCAGTCGTCAGCATCAGCCAGCCGCGCTTTCCGCACTGACGAACGCCTTGCGACTCTCACAACAATAGCTTGCATTGACCGTGAAAACCGACCGTCTGTCACTCTGATATGAATCAGGGGGCTGACCGAGTTTGGCAAGGACAGCCGTCGCTGCAATTGTGTGTCAATCGCCTCACCGGCCTCGAGCAGCAAGGACGTGGATGCCGAGAGCAAACTCCCGATTTGCCCATCGCGCCGTCCAATGGCAGAAATACTCCCAAGCAAGAACCAAAAAGCCGCCGCAAGGCCGCACGGGAGGAATCATGCCAGCTTCACAGCCAGCGCCGGGTATTGTCGGACCATTCGCAGGGCTCGATGTGCCGTGGCTGTTGCGGATGCGCGCCGAAAGCCGACGCAACCATCCCTTCCTGATCTGGGCGCCGCTCGAGGGTCCGGCGCGGAAATGGTCCTACGGGGAATTCCACGAGCGCGTCGGCGCGCTTGCCGCGGGCCTCGTCAAACGTGGCGTGAAGCCCGGCGAATACGTTCTGATCCATCTCGACAATTGCATCGAGGCCATGCTGGCCTGGTTTGCCTGCGTCGAACTCGGCGCGATCGCCGTCACCACCAACACCCGCTCGGCGGCGGCGGAAATGGAATACTTTGCCGGCCATTGCGGCGCGGTTGCCGCCATCACCCAGCCAGCCTACGCCGAACTGATCTCGGCCCATTGCCGCGGCCTGCGCTGGATCGCCGTGATCTCGCACGATGCCGGCAGCCGGCCTGCGCAAGGCGCCCCGCGCGGCGACAGTTTTGAATCCCTGTTCGCCGACAGCGCCGACCGGCCTCGCCGCGCAACCGATCCGCTCGCGTCGTGCAGCGTTCAGTATACGTCCGGCACCACGTCACGCCCGAAGGCGGTGCTGTGGACGCATGCCAACGCATTGTGGGGCGCCAAGATCAACGCCGCGCATGAGGATCTGCATGCCGGCGACGTGCACCAGACCTATCTGCCGCTGTTCCACACCAACGCGCTCGCCTATTCGATGCTGGCAACGCTGTGGGTCGGCGCTTCCTGCGTGATTCAACCCCGCTTCTCCGCCAGTCGTTTCTGGAGCGTCGCACTCGAATACGACTGCACCTGGACCTCGACCATCCCCTTCTGCATGAAGGCACTGCTGGAGCACGAGATTCCGAAGAGCCACAAGTTCCGGCTCTGGGGCACCGCGGTATCCGAGCCACCGCCATTCGCCGCCTTCGGCGTCAAGACGATCGGCTGGTGGGGCATGACCGAGACTATCACCCACGGCATCGTCGGAGAGGTCGACCAGCCCAACATTCCGATGTCGATCGGTCGCGCCGCGCCGGAATATCAGATCCGCATCGTCGAGGATGACGGGACGCCGACGGGTGTCGGCGGCACCGGCAACCTCCTGATCAAGGGCATTCCCGGCCTGTCGCTGTTTTCGGAATATCTCCACAACGAAAAGGCCACGCGCGAAAGTTTTGACGAGCACGGCTACTTCATCACCGGGGACCGCGTCACGCTGCTGGAGGACGGCTTCATCAAATTCGGCGACCGCACCAAGGACATGCTGAAGGTCGGCGGCGAGAATGTCGCGGCGTCCGAGATCGAGCAGGTGATCGCTGTCGTGCCCGGCGTGCGTGAGGCCGCCGTGGTGGCGAAGAAACATCCGATGCTGGACGAGGTGCCGGTCGTGTTCATCATTCCGCATGCCGGCGTCAAGGGCGCACCGGCCGATCTGCATGATATGGTGATGGCTGCGTGCCGCAGGTCGCTGGCGGACTTCAAGGTGCCGCGAGAAATACATTTCGTCGACGACATGCCGCGCTCAACGCTGGAGAAAGTGGCGAAGGCGGAGTTGCGGAAGATGTTGGAGTGAAGACGCAAGGGTGAGGCTTGCTCCGTCATTGCGAGCGAAGCGAAGCAATCCATGGCTCGGCGTAACGGATAGATGGATTGCTTCGTCGCTATCGCTCCCTTGCGCAAACGCTTCGCGTTTGTCGCAGGCAATGACGTGGCGGCGGTCCAAGAACAATATCGAGAGTTATAGGGGAGCATGATGCTAAGGTCACGTTCTGCTAAATTTACTCGCTGTCTCGCGGCAACTATCATTGCCGCATCGTCCGCGACCATCGCGTCGGCGCAGACCGCCGATACCATCCTGTTCAACGGCAAGATCCTAACCGTTGATAATGACTTTTCGCAGCAGGAAGCGCTCGCGATCGGAGACGGCAAGATACTCGCCACCGGCACCTCGGCTGCGATGAAAAGGCTTGCCGGCGACAAGGCAAGCCTGGTCGATCTCGGCGGCCGTGCCGTGATCCCCGGGCTGACCGACGGCCACATCCACGGCATCCGCGCGGCGTTGACGTTCGGCACCGAAGTGAACTGGATCGGCGTACCGACCTTGAAAGATGCGTTGGAGAAAATCCGTGAAGCGGCAAAGGCGCAAAAGTCCGGCTCGTGGATCGTCGTCGCGGGCGGCTGGACCGAAGCGCAGTTTGCCGAGAAGCGACGGCCGACGCCCGGCGAGGTCGCAGCCATTGCACCCGACAATCCGGTCTATATCCAGCATCTCTACGACTGGCTGCTGCTGACGCCGAAAGCGATGGAGGCGCTGAACATCCGCGATGACAATGACGTCACGCCCGGCGGCAAGCTCATGCGCGATAGCGACAACAAGCCGACCGGCGTCATCGAAGCCGGCGGCAATGCACTCGGCAAATTATTCGACAAGCTGCCAAAGCCGACCCTGGAGCAGCAGGTCGACGGCTCCAAGAAATTCTTCCGCGAGATGAACAGCCTCGGCATAACCGGCATTGTCGACGGCGGCGGGGTCAGCATGTATCCCGCGAGTTACCAGGCCGTGTTCAAGCTGTGGCGAGACAAGCAGCTCACGGTACGCGTCGCCTATCACCTCTGCTCGCCGAAGCCGGGCAGCGAGCTCGCCGATGTGCAGAACCTGACACAGTTGCTGCCCCCGGGATTCGGTGATTCCATGCTGCACTTCAACGGCCCCGGCGAAATCATCATTTGGGCCGACTGGACCGACGGCGACATCACGCCGGACGGCAAGGCAAAGCTAGCGGAATTCCTGCGCTGGGCGGCGTCTAAGGGTTACACGATTCAATTGCACTGGAATCCGGACCGCACCGTCCGCGACCTGCTCGATGTCGTCGAGGACATCAACAAGGATTACCCGGTGCGCGATCTGCGCTGGACCGTGCTGCACCTCTACAACGCCTCGGAAGACAGCCTGAAACGGATGAAATCGCTGGGCTTGATCTGGGGCGTGCAGGACGGGCTCTATTTCGGCGGCGAGCGGCTGCAGAAGGAGGTTGGTGCCGAACAGGCCAAGCTGATGCCGAGGATCGCAACCGCGATGAAGCTCGGACTCGTGGTCGGCGCCGGCACCGACGCACACCGGGTGTCGTCCTACAACCCGTTCGTCTCGCTGCAATGGTATCTCGACGGCACCACCATCGGCGGCACCAAGACCCGCGGCGATGAAGAAGCCCCGAGCCGCCGCCAGGCGCTTGAGATGTACACCCGCAATTCGGCGTTCATGGCGAACGACGACGACAAGCGCGGCACGCTGGAGGCTGGCAAATTCGCCGACCTTGCGGTGCTGTCGGCGGATTATCTGACCGCGCCGATGAACGAGATTGGCAAGATCAAATCGGTGCTGACGATGGTCGGCGGCAAGGTGGTGTATGCGGCACCCCCGTTTGCGGAACGTTAGAGCGTAGGGTGGGCAAAGCGCAGCGTGCCCACCATTCATCGACAACGGTGCAAGAAATGGTGGGCACGTCGCTGACGCTCCTTTGCCCACCCTACGCTGTCCTGTTCAATTCACCTCGAACCGGATCGGCAGTTTCTTCGGGCCGTTTACAAAATAGGCCTGCGTCATCTTGACCTCGCCATCCAGCGCGATCGATTTCAGCCGCGGCAGCAGCTCCTCGAACAGAATCCGCATCTCCAGCTTCGCCAGATACTGCCCGAGGCAGAGATGCGCGCCGTATCCGAACGCGACGTGGCGGTTTAGCTTGCGGTCGCAGCGGAACCGATACGGTTCCTCGAACACGTCCTCGTCGCGATTGCCGGAGGCGTAGCACAGCATCAGCCAATCGCCCTTTGCAATCTTGCGGCCGCCGAGCTCGGTGTCCGCCGTCGCCGAGCGCATGAAATGCTTGACCGGCGTCATCCAGCGGATGGCTTCATCGACCAGCCCTGGGATCAGTTCGGGATTGGCCTTCACCCTTTCGAATTGCGTGGGATCCTCAGCCAGTGCCCAGATCGCGCCGGCGGTGGAGGATGAGGTGGTGTCGTGGCCGGCGGTCGCGACAATCATGTAGTAGCTGGTGGCGTCATGGTCCGGCATGTAGTCGCCGCCGATCTTCGCATTCGCAATGACGGTGGCGAGATCCTCGCGCGGGTTGCTGCGGCGGTCCTCGGTGATGCCACGGAAATAGGCGCCGAAATCGGCGACCACCGCCTGCATCATCCCGGAGAACTGCTCCGCCGTCAGCTTCTCCTTCATCCGCGCCGTATCGGGATCCTGCGGGCCGAACAGCTCCTGCGTCAGCCTGAGCATGCGCGGTTCGTCCTTTTCGGGAACGCCGAGAATTTCCATGATGACATGCAGAGGATAGCCGAGGGCCACGTCTTCGACGAAATCGCAGGCACCGCCCTTGTCGAGCATGCGCTGCACGTTCGCGCGTGCGATCTCGCGCACGCGTCCCTCGAACTTGCCGAGATTGGCGGGCATGAACCAACCCTGCGTCAGCGCGCGGTACTTCGGATGATCGGGGGCATCCATCTGCACCAGCGATCGAACCAGGTTGGGCCCGCCGGTGATCTTGCGGACGCGCTCTTCCACCGCCCGGTTCGTCAGCGTCGTCGGCCGGTCGGCATTGTGGAACAGCTCGTTCTGGCGGCTGATGGCCTGGATATGCGCGTGCTTCGTCACGACCCAGAACGGGTCGAACCCCTCGGGCCGCGCGATGCCGAGCGGGTTATTGGCGCGCAGCCAGCGGTAGCTGTCATGGATCCGATGGTCGGTATAGGCGGCCGGATCGACCAGCGTGGCGGCGATGTCGGCGGGAATGTCGCGGTCGGTTGGGGTCGCTGTCGTGTCCATGGATTTCCCTGCCAGCGATCGTTGGTCATCGGCGTGCCGATGATCGCCGATAACTAGCGGGCTGAAAAGTCACATGCTTGCGTTGAGCGGCTGCTCTCTCCCCGTCATTGCCTGCGACAAACGCGAAGCGTTTGCGCAAGGGAGCGAAGCGACGAAGCAATCCATGCCTCAGCTTGTGGCGACATGGATTGCTTCGCTTCGCTCGCAATGACGGCGGAGGTGGCGAGGCTCAATAATACCCGAACGCCACCGGGCGGAAGGCGTGCAGCAGATGCTGGTCGAGCTTGTCGCCCATTTCTTCCATCATGCCGAACGCGCGGGCGTGGGTGAACTGCAGGCGATAGGCGCGCTTCTCGACCAGAGCAGCGTAGATGTCCACGATCGTGGTCAGCCGCACGATGTCGCTGATCTGCTTGCCGCTGAGGCCGTTGGGATAGCCGGTGCCGTCGAGGAATTCGTGGTGATGCAGCACCACATCGAGCATTTCCGGCGGAAAGCCGCCTTGCTCGAACAGCGCATCATAGCCGCGGCGCGGGTGCTGGCGCATCTCTTCCATTTCTTCCAGCGTCAGCGGGCTCGGCTTGTCCAGGATCGCCACCGGAATGAACGCCTTGCCGACGTCGTGCAGCAGGGCGGCGCGTGCCAGACGGCGCTGGTCGTCCTCGCGCATGCCGAGATGCTGCGCATAGGCCACCGCAAAGCCGGTGACAAAGAGGCAATGGCGGTAGCTGCCGGCATGATGGCAGCCGACCGTCGTCAACCATTCGCGCAGGGACGAGTGCTTGATCGCCTTGAGAATCTTGTTCTCGGCCTCGACGATGTCAGTGAATTTCAGGGGAACGCCTGATGGCAGCTTCTCGAAGATCTTGACCATCACGGCATGCGCGGCCTCGACGCCCCGGTTCAGGGCCTTGCCGCGATCGGTTTCGTCAAATCCGTCGCTGTCCGGAAACGCGGCGCGGATGCGCTGCAGGATGCCTTGCGCGTCGAACGGCCGCGCGATCGTATCGGTGGCGCCGAGGGCCCAGGCCTGCATCGATCCATGGTGGAGCGCATCCGCCAGCACGAACAGCCGCGGCATCTCGCGATAGGCCTCGGCGCGCAGCTTGTTGCGCACCAGCTGCACACTCTCCGCAGAGCGTAGATTGATGTCGACCACGATTCCCGCCAGATCGCGCTCCGGCGCGTCGGGAATATCCGATGTCGCGATGGTGTCGACCTGGCCGACGGATCGCAGAATGCTCGCGAGTTCGCTGCTTTGATCGCTCCGATCCGATGCCAGCAACAGCCGGCGCTTGGTCGAAGTCTTGTTGGTGGCGGTTGTCATAAAACCCCAGACCCCTAGCGGTGATGACTTGCAACCGAGGCTAGCGGATAAGGAGTTCTCCGGGGCTTAAGAGGCATCGTGAAAGAGGGGTACCGCAAACGCTAAAATTTTAGCGATCCCGTTCGCGATGCGCCGCACCCATCACGGGCATCCTGTGAAAAGCGCATGATTCAGAGACACTTCGCGGGGACCTGACGACGACCGCCAAACATGAACCCGCCGGGAGCATGGCCCCCGGCGGATCATCTCGTTCGATAACTTTTCCGCCCGTTACGCCTTCATGCTCGCCTTCACCGCTTCAGCCGTGATCGGCAGCGAGCGGATGCGCGCGCCGCAGGCGTTGAAGATGGCGTTGCCGAGCGCGGGCGCGACGACCGTGACCGCCGGCTCGCCGACGCCGGTCGGCTTGTCGCCATTGGCGATGACATTGACGGCCACTTCCGGCGTCTGGCTCATCCGCAGCGGCGTGTAGGTATCGAAATTGGTCTGCTCGATACCGCCGTCCTTCAGCGTCGCCTTCTCATACATGGCGAGCGAAAGGCCCCACAACGCCGCGCCCTCGACCTGGGCGCGGATATTGTCGGGATGCACCTGCATGCCGACGTCGGTTGCGACGGTCAGTTTCTTGACCTTGACCTCACCGGACGGCGACACCGCAACATGGGCCACGCAGGCGGTCCAGCTTGCGGTCGCGCGCTCCTGCGACGAGACGCAGGCGATCCCCATGCCCTCGCCCTTCGGCAGCTTGGTGGTGCCGTAGCCGGCCATACCCATCGCCGCCAGCAGGGTGTTGCGCAGGCGTTGCGCGCCGCCGTCGTTCTTGCCTTTGCCGTCCAGCATCGCGATGCGGTACTGCGCGGGATCCTGGCCGACCGCATGCGCGAGTTCGTCGATCATGCTTTCGACAGCCCAGAAGGTCCAGCCCGGCGCCACCGAGCGCAACTGCCCGGACGGGGTGGCCGTATGCGCCATCTCGTTCTTGATCGCACGCACACTGTGATTGGGCACGGAATAGAAGAAGTCCGCACCGTTCACCGTGAACGAGTCCAGCGGTCCCTTCTTGTCGACCGAAGGCGTCAGGAAATCGGGGATTCCCCACCGCGCGGTCGGCCATGCACTGACCACGTCGTGATTGAGCGCGATCAGCTTGCCATCGCCATCGAGACCCGCCTTGACCTTCTGGAAGGTCAGCGGACGCGAATAGTCCATGGTCATGTCGTTTTCGCGGCTGTAGATCACCTTGACCGGCTTGCCGACGGCTTTCGCCGCCTGCACCGCAGGCACCATCATGTCGGCATCGAGCCGCCGGCCGAAGCCGCCGCCCAGCCACATCTGGTGCATCACGACAAACTTGGGATCGATCCCGGCCGCTCCCGCCGCGATCGCGCCGGAGCGTGTCGCGAACTGGTTGCCGGAATAGATGTGCAGGATGTCGCCCTTGAACTCGGCGGTCGCGTTCATCGGCTCCAGCGGCGCGTGGATGTTGATGCTGGTGGTGTACTCAGCCTCCATCACCTTCGCCGCCGTCCCGAAGGCCGCCGCCGTATCGCCGTCCTTGACGAAGAACTGCCCGGAATCGTCGAGCGCCTGCAGCCGCTTGGCCTCGTCGATCAACGACTGGCTCGACAGCTTGGCATTCGGGCCATTGTCGTAGGTGATCTTCAGCGCATCCGCCGCCTTGCGGGCGTTGGCATAGGTATTGGCGACCGCCACCACCCAGCCGGACGTGCTGCCGGTCTTGTCGTCGAGCGTGACGGCCTTGATGAAGCCCGGCACCTTCTTGGCTGCACTGTCGTCGACCGATTTCACCGTGGCGCCGAAACGCACCGGCGGGGTGACGACCTTGCCATAGGCCATGCCCGGCAACATGACGTCGATGCCGTATTTGGCCGTGCCGTTGATCTTCGGCGGGATATCGAGTTGCGGCACCGAGACGCCGATCATGGTGTACTGGTCGGGCGTCTTGAGCTTGATCGCCTTCAGCTCATCCGGCGTGAAGGTCTTGGTGATCTTGCCGCTCTTGACGATGTCGGCAAAACTCATCTGCTTCTTCGACTTGGTGTGCACGACGGCGGAGTTACGCACCACCAGCTCGCCGGCCGGCACGCCCATGATACTGCTTGCTGCTTCCGTCAACGCGATACGGCCGGCGGCGCCCGCGCGGCTCATCGCATCGAAGTTCATCATCGTGCTCCAGCTACCGCCGGTGATCTGCGCACCGAGCACGGGATCATTGAACTTCGGATCGTTGGATGCGAGTTGCACCCGCATGTCCTTCCAGTTCGAACCGAGTTCTTCGGAAACGATCTGCGCCATGGTGGACGCGATGTGCTGGCCCATGTCGGCCTTGCCGCAGGTGACGGTGACGATGCCGTCGGGCGCGATCGAGTACCAGACCGAGGGTTCGAAGCTGGAGGGCGCAGCGAGCGCCTGATCGACCCCGGGGACGGCGGCATAGCCGAGCACGAGGCCCGTGGCGGCCGAGCCGACCAGGAACGAACGGCGGCTGAGATCGGCAGGCGCGCTGCCGGTGACTTTTACATGCGTATTCATGTGGCCCTCCGCTCGGTGCCGGCGTTGGAGGCGGTACGCATTTCGGATGCGGCGCGCATGATCGCCTTTTGAATGCGCGAATAAGTCATGCAACGGCACAGGTTGCCGTCCATATGCGCGACCACTTCATCCTTGGTCGGATTGGAATTTTTCGACAGCAGCGCCGCCGCTTGCATGATTTGTCCGGACTGGCAGTAGCCACATTGCGGGACCTGCTCGGCGATCCAGGCCTTCTGGAGGGGATGATCGCCCCTGGCGGACAGACCTTCGATGGTGGTGATCTTCTTGCCGACGGCTTCGCTGACCAGCGTCTGGCAGGAGCGGACGGCTTCGCCGTTGACGTGAACCGTGCAGGCGCCGCAGAGACCTGCGCCGCAGCCGAACTTCGTGCCGGTCATCTGCAATTGCTCGCGGATGACCCAGAGCAACGGCGTATCGCCGGCCGCCTCGACGGACATATTCCGTCCATTGATCGTGAGATTTGGCATCTCGTCTCCCCTTCCGGTGTTGGCAGCCGCTTACGGCGGCATTCTCACGTTTGGGTATTGGCCGGCATCCACCGGGTCGATGCCAGTCGGCGCGAAGAATGATACCGAACTTTCCCGAAGGCAATCCAATTTGGAATCGTTCGAAGAAAGTAAGGCTTTGAAGCTGCCCACTTGTGCGCTGCGGCAAGGCTTTGTCGTGGGCTTGTCAATCACGCGCGGGGCGGCAGGCGCATCTTCCGTTTCCGCATTTCCTATTCCCGAAGGGATCGCGCTAGGATGCGGCTGGCGGTGACGGCCCCGCCCGAAAATTTCGCAGAATTTGCTTTGGGAAATCGACGATGCCGACAATCGATCGCGACGGAGTCAGTATCTACTACGAGGTCCACGGCTCCGGCCCACCGCTGTTGCTGACTCACGGTTACTCCTCGACGAGTGGGATGTGGCAGGGCCAGATCGAGGCCTTGTCGAAGCATTACAAGCTCGTGTTGTGGGATATGCGCGGTCACGGTCAGTCCGGTTACCCTGAGGATACCGCGGCGTATAGCGAAGCGCTGACGGTCGCCGACATGGCGGCGCTGCTCGATGCGGTCGGCGCCGCCGAGGCGATCGTCGGCGGGCTCTCGCTCGGCGGCTACATGTCGCTGGCGTTCTACCGCGCCCATCCGGATCGCGTCCGCGCGCTTTTGATCATCGACACTGGCCCCGGCTTCAAGAAGGACGAGGCCCGCGAGGTCTGGAACAAGCGCGCGCATGACACCGGCGACCGCTTCGAGCGCGAGGGGCTGGCGGTGTTGAAATCGGCGAGCCGCGAGCGCTCCAGCGTCACCCATCGCGATGCGTCAGGCCTTGCACGCGCCGCCCGCGGCATGCTGACCCAGCGCGATGCCCGCGTGATCGAATCCCTGCCCGATATCAAGGTGCCGTCGCTGATCGTGGTCGGCGCCGACGATACGCCGTTCCTCGCCGCCTCCGACTACATGGCGGCCAAGATTCCCGGCGCGCAGAAGGTGGTGATCCCGGCCGCCGGCCACGCCGTCAACATCGACCAGCCGCAAGCCTTCATCGATGCCGTGCTGCCGTTCCTCGACAGCCTCGATGCCAAGGCAGGACAGAAAGCCGCTTCATGAAGACGACAGCTCTCGCCCTCGCCCTGATCGCAGGTAGCATCACGCAGGCTGCCGCGCAGCATTTGCCGCCGGTCGGCGGCCCCTACCCGCCGCCCTTCACCGAAACGCTGTCGAACAACACGCCGTTGGCATTCGGCATGGACGCAGGGGAAGCGGCGCGCGCGCTCGGCGTCCCGCTCAATTACGTCAGGGGCCGTCCGGGCGATGAAATCTTCCTCGCCTTCCGCAACATCGGCGGCAGCGGATTGTTCTACAAGAAGGACCGGCTGTTCCTGCAATTCCGCAAGGGACGGCTGGCCGGCTGGAAGGGCGACTGGGGTCACAACTGGATGTGGCAGTAGCCGCCCCGCGAACAGGTCCTCGCAACCGCTTCGTGCAACTCAAACAACCCAAACAAAAAGGGACGACCCGTGGGACAAGATATCAAACTGACGGCTTCGGACGGTTTCAAACTGGGCGGCTATCGCGCCGATCCCGCAGGCGCGCCGAAAGCGGCCATCGTCGTGATCCAGGAGATCTTTGGCGTCAATCACCACATCCGCTCGGTCTGCGATCGGCTCGCGGCCGAAGGCTATGTCGCGATTGCGCCGTCGATCTTCGATCGCATCGAACCTGACTTCACCAGCGGCTATTCGCCCGACGAAGTGACCAATGCGCGGAAGTTCGTCGCCAATCCGGATTGGGCCGCGATGCTGCGCGATACCCAGGCCGCGATCGATGCGGTGAAGGATGTCGGACCGATCGGCATCATCGGCTTCTGCCTCGGCGGCAGCATCGCTTATGCGGCGGCGACCAAGCTATCCGGCCTGTCGGCAGCGGTCGGCTATTACGGCGGCGCCGTGGTCCGCTTCGCGGATGACAAGCCCACCGTGCCGACACAGCTGCATTTCGGTGAAAAGGATGCCGGCATTCCGCTGACGGATGTCGAGACCATCAAGGCCAAGCGGCCGGAGGTCGAAGTCCACATCTATCCCGGCGCGCAGCACGGCTTTCACTGCGATGAACGAGCAAGCTATGACAAGGCCAGTGCCGACATTGCGTGGCCGCGCAGCCTGGCGTTTTTTGAGAAGCATTTGAAGAAATAGGGGCGCGGACTTCTTCGCCCGTCATTCCGGGGCGTGCGCAAGCACGAACCCGGAATCTCGAGGTTCCGGGTTCGCGTCTTCGACGCGCCCCGGAACGACGGCATAGGGGATTCTGCGCTAACTCAGTCGCCCTTGACGCCGGTTGCCTTCACGACATCGGCCCATTTCTCGTAGTCGCGGCGCAACACCTTCTCGAACGTTTCCGCCGATCCACCGACCGGCACGAGGCTGAGCGTCTCGAGCCCGGCGACGCCCTCGGGCGAGGCGATGATGCGGGCGAGCTCGTCCGAAAGCTTCTTCACGATCTCCTTGGGCGTTGCGGCGGGCACGAACACGCCGAGCCAGCCTTCAATTTCAAAACCGGGGTAACCGAGTTCGCCCATCGTCGGCACGTCGGGCAACGCCTTCCTGCGGTTCTCGCCGCCGACCGCCAGCGCCCTGAGCTTGCCCGCCTTGATTTGCGCGCTCGCCGTGGTCAGGTCCTGGAACGCCGAGGTAACCGTGTTGGCGAGCAAGTCGTTCGTGAGAGGAGCCGAGCCGCGATAGGGCACGTGGACCATGTCGATATTGGCGACCTTCTTGAGGAGTTCGCCATAGAGATGCGACGTCGTGGCGTTGCCGAAGGTGCCGTAAGGCTTGCCGGGGTTAGCCTTGGCATAATCGACCAGTTCCTTGACGGACTTGATCGGCTGCTGCTCGGGAACCACCAGAACGATGGTCGATAGCCCGGCCTGGGTGACCGGCGCGAGATCCTTGAACACATCATAGGGCAACTTCCCCATGAGGCTCGGCGCCTGAATGATCTGCGTAATGCCGACCAGCACGGTGTAGCCGTCCGGCTGCGCCTTGGCGACGAAATCATTGCCGACCACGCCGCCGCCGCCGGACTTGTTCTCGACGACGACGGTCTGCTTCCACGCCTCCTGCAGTTTATTGGCCAGCAAGCGGGCCAGCACGTCGGTCGCACCGCCCGCAGGATAGGGCACGACGAAGGTGATGCGCCGGCTCGGATAGGCATCCGCCGCCACAGCCTGATGCGAGGAGGTGCACAAGGCCGTCACGGCGATGGAAGCTAGCAATGCAGCCGCAGTCGCCGCGCGCACCACGCTGACCGGCAAGTGATAGTTCATGGTCATACTCCGGATTGCAGGCACTCGACCGACAAACCGGCGCGCCTCGTTGAACGACGGGTTTCTACATCGCTGCAGCGCAAGATGGAACATGGTTTCGAACGTATTCAGCGCATAGCGCCAATTCATCGCATCCGCACCGCTGCAGGGCCCAACAGACACGTGCGGAATCGCACGTCTGCCACCGCAAGTTAGACCGGTTCCATTCAGATTGACGCCGCGACGTGACGCGGAACGGCAGCGTCCACGTCGGCACGGAATGAATGATGAATTTTCCTGGTCAAATGCGAGGCATTTGCCTGACACGAATGCTGAGGAAGGTGCGGCGTCAAAGTGACGATACGATGATAAGAGCTTTGCGCGCTAGAACCAGCGCTCGCTGACGAGCACAGTGTCGCCCGGGCTGATCGGGCTGCCGGGCGGAACGACCAAGCGCGACGTACCTGATGCATCGGTGTGCGTGACCGTGACGCTGTCGCGGCGGGCGCGCGGCGAGAAACCGCCGGCGATCGCCACCGCGCTCTCGACCGTCATGTTGGGGACGTACGGATATTGGCCGGGTGCTGCGACCTCGCCGAGAATGAAGAAGGGACGATAGGCTTCGATCTCGACGGCGACCGACGGCTCCCTGATGAAGCCGGCACGCAGCTTTGCGGCGATCGCAGCCGCCAGCCCCGCCGTGGTGCGGCCGCGCGCCGGCACCGAACCGATCAGCGGCATCGTGATCGAACCGCCCGCGCTGACGGAATAGGTGTTGGTGAGACCTTCCTGGCCGTAGACGACGACGCGCAGCTTGTCGCCGGCATCGAGATGATAGGCCGCGTCGTGTCGCGCCGACGCGGGTTCGACATAGGCGACAGGTGCAGCCATCACGATGGGCGGCGGCGCTGCGCGTGGCGCGGAGGCGAAAGCGGTGCGAAGCGCGGCGACGGCGCCGCCGCCGGAATCGGCCACGACTGCCTGCGGCGGTGGCGGGCTGCCAGGCGAACCATAAGCCACGGAATCGAGATCACCTTGCGGCGCGACGGCAACCGGCCCGGTCGTGCTCATGCAGCCCGACAGAGCGAGCGCCGTGATGATCGCAGTGATCGGTATTCGAAACGCGCGTACAACCCGCACCGGAGCCATTCCTCAAAGCGAGACAGCTCTAGTCTTGCACCGGGTATGGT
Organism: Bradyrhizobium jicamae; assembly: GCF_001440395.1. Taxonomy (GTDB): domain Bacteria; phylum Pseudomonadota; class Alphaproteobacteria; order Rhizobiales; family Xanthobacteraceae; genus Bradyrhizobium; species Bradyrhizobium jicamae. Next base: position 98,570 of record NZ_LLXZ01000141.1, read on the forward strand.
TAACAAAGGGTTTTTTGCGATCGGAGGTAGCGCAAAGGAACCTCGCTCTCCCCGCGCTTGCGGAGAGAGCAAAGAAGGCAACCGGTCAGGCAGTCACGCCGACGCCGATCGGGCACGACACGCCGGTGCCGCCCAACCCGCAATAGCCCGCCGGATTCTTGGCGAGATATTGCTGATGATAGTCCTCGGCGAAATAGAATTCGCCCGACGGCGCGATCTCGGTGGTGATGGCGCCGAGCCCTTTGGCGGCCAGCGCCTTCTGATACATCGCCTTCGACGCGTCGGCGGCCTGGCGCTGCGCATCGCCAAACGTGTAGATCGCCGAACGATACTGGGTGCCGACATCATTGCCCTGGCGCATGCCCTGCGTCGGGTTGTGACTTTCCCAGAACGTCTTCAGGAGCTGCTCATAGGAGACCTTCTTCGGATCGAACACGACCAACACCACTTCGGTATGGCCGGTGCGGCCCGAGCAAACCTCTTCATAGGTCGGATTGGGCGTATGCCCGCCGGCGTAGCCGACAGCGGTGGCATGGATGCCGTCACCGAGTTCCCAGAACGTGCGCTCTGCGCCCCAGAAACAACCGAGACCAAACACCGCCTGCTCGAGCCCGGCGGGATAGGGCGGCTGCAGCTTGCGGCCGTTGACGAAGTGCGTGGTCGCAGTCGGTATCGGGGCGGCACGGCCCGGCAACGCTTCGGCTGCGCTCGGCAACGCGGTGGTCTTGCGCATGAACAACATGGAATACCTCCAGGCGGGACATCGGCGGGCGCGACAATGCGCATCGGCCGGTTGGTCCTCTATATATGTCTTTACGCCTGACGCCGCAGCCCTGTTACACGCCCCCGAGGGCGGGGTCAGTCCCGCGAATAGCCGATCAGCGGCTTGCGAGGCCGGAACAGGATCATGAGCAGAATCCCGACCACGCCGAGCACGGCAAAAACCGGCTGATCCAGCAGGACCCTGATGACGCTGTTCCAGAGCCAGGGCGAGATACCCTCCAGCCAGGTCCGGAACGCAAGCTGGCTGGACTGATGAACATCGTTCCAGAACTGACCAAACCGGGTGAACCGCAGGGTCTGGTCGGCGACGTAACGGGCGCCGTCATAGACCATGAAGATGAATCCGCCGGCCAGCAGCAGGAGGCCAATAAGCCGGAAAAAACCGCGGATCATGCATCACCTTATATCTGTTGCCCTGAAAAAGGCCGTCTGCCAATACCGGGGGTACCCCGGAAATTCAACCTCTTCAGCATCTTACGTGCCCTTTGCACCCCGTTTTCCAGCCCCCCAAGGCAGCCGGAAAGCGTTGACGGTGCAGAACTCGCCCTCTATAAGACCCCCAATGGCGGCGGGCGCAATCCCGCCGCCGCTGTTCTTTGAGCAGCGCCGCCTTCGGGAGCATTTTGGCTTCCGTCCATGGCATCCTCAAGAACGGCTACGTCAGAACACCCTGGAAAACACAACCAGCGTCCACGCAATTTGAACGGCCGGCGCGCTCAAGGGCCGACCACCCGAGCGATGACAGCCGAAGGATAGTTGAGAACATGGCCAATACCACTTCCGCCAAGAAGGCGACCCGCAAGATTGCCCGCCGCACCATCGTCAACAAATCGCGCCGCACCCAGATGCGCGGCGCAGTCCGCACCGTCGAGGAAGCGATCAAGAGCGGCGATCGCAATGCAGCCCTGGAAGCGATGAAGCGCGCGGAACCGGAACTGATGCAGGCGGCGCAGCGCAACATCATTCACAAGAACAATGCGAGCCGGAAGGTGTCGCGCCTGACGCACGCGATCGCCAAGCTCGCGAAGTGAACCGACAGAAATCTGTATTCGTCAAAGCCCGGCTTCGCCGGGCTTTTTCTTTTTTGGTCCGTACGCACGAAACGAAGAATCCATTTCGCCGCGCGCATGCATCTGTTGAATTTTGGGCACACATAAAAAGACACGCACGGGACCGACCGTGACAATTCGATTTGTCTCATTGCTGGGCACCGGCTTACGTGTCACATTTCTCGCACCCGTAATTTTACGAGGTGGAGCTTATTGCACCGGCGTTGTCGTGCGCAGTTGCGAAAGGCGCGATCACAACGACCGTCAAATCTGACGACGGCTTCTTCCACCTCGAGGGGTTACCCTTCAAAAACAATTCCGAAAAACTTCGTCTCGCTAATCACTTATCCACATAGCGAGGACAAGCGTTTTGAAAAGCGGTCGCGGTAACCACGATTGTAACGGTTTCTTAAAAAATTTTGCGAGTGCAGCGAAAACTGTCACGCGCGGCCGCGCCGCCGGATTCTCTGCGCTGATTCAAAAACTTGGTGTGGAGTTTCGCAATTGCAGCGTTGCAACACCACGAATGAGTCCGGCAACAGAGACGAATCACGGATTGTCAGAAATCGCGCTTGGTGTATTTGTAACTCGTTCGCGACGTTCAAGGCTCTCCTGACCAGCGCGGTATGAGACCCAAGAGCGGACGTGCAAATCGGCGGCGGTGTGCGCGTTAGCGACGCTTTCCAAGCGAAGCTGAGTTGGTAACTCATAGCAATATGAGGACGGTTGTTCTGTGTCTAAATTTCCCGGCGTGGCGCTCACGTTGCAAGCGCGCTCCGGACAAGGGGAATGAGATGCTTACCGATGATGCAGCGATGGGGAACGCGGAGCTTGCGAACGTGTTGAAGACGACAGACTGAGGTACGCGGCGGCGCAGCAACGAACAAGCGGATGTTCGGTAGCAGCAGACTGGCTTTGAAAACACTGGTGATCTGATTGCTCGCCGCGCGTTCTCGCGGCGAGAGGGGGAGGTACTATGCTTTACGGAATCAACGCGACATTCGACACAGCCATTTCCATCGAGACCGCTTCAGAATCCCTGAATGCTGCAGAATCCCTGAACGACGTATTTAGCCGCCCCACGCGAGCTCCGGGTAGACCGTCGAGTACGCGCTGACCTCGCGGCAGCCTCTCACTCCCTCCCAGTCCTTGATCTGAGCTAACGGCGATTCCGCCGCACGCCCGATCTGTGTCTGGAGGTGACTGAAGCGCCACGTCGAGGTCACGTCTGGCGGGAAACCAGCAAGGCAGCTGCCAGACGATTTCGCAAAATACTTTTACTCATTCAGAAAAGTTCTCAGGCAATGACAAATATGGAACAGGATCGCTGGTCGCGCGTGAAGGGGCGGTTGCGGACGAGCGTGGGCGAGGACGTCTATACGAGCTGGTTTGCGCGCATGGATCTCGAAAGCGTGCAGGACGAAGCCGTGCATCTGTCGGTGCCGACCCGGTTTCTCAAGAGCTGGATCCAGGCGCATTACGCCGACCGTGTCCTGACCTGCTGGCAGGCAGAGATGCCGGAAGTGCACCGGATCGATCTCACCGTGCGCTCGGCGATGCGATCTGCCGCACCCGCCAAGGAAGCAACCGCGCCTGCTGATCAACGTCGCACCGAGCAGACCAATGGCCGGCACGCGCCCGAATTGCGCGCGACCGCGACCGCGCCGGTATCCGCCAGCCATGATGCGCTCGGCGGCTCGCCGCTCGATCCGCGGCTGACCTTTGCAAGTTTTGTGATCGGCCGCTCCAACACGCTGGCGCATGCCGCCGCGCGTCAGGTCGCCGAAGGACGTCGCGGCGATCCCGTGATGTTCAACCCGCTCTACATTCACGCCGGCGTCGGCCTCGGCAAAACCCATCTGTTGCAGGCGGTGACGTGGGCCGGCAATTCGGGCAGCGAGCGCAAGGTGCTCTATCTCACCGCCGAGAAATTCATGTACGGCTTCGTCGCCGCGCTGAAGACGCAGACGGCGCTGGCCTTCAAGGAAGCGCTGCGCGGCATCGACGTGCTCGTGATCGACGATTTGCAGTTCCTGCAGGGCAAGTCGACCCAGGCCGAGTTCTGCCACACGCTGAACGCGCTGATCGATGCCGGACGTCAGGTGGTGATCGCCGCCGATCGTCCGCCGTCGGATCTGGAAAGCCTCGACGACCGCGTGCGCTCGCGGCTGGCCGGTGGCCTCGTCGTGGAGATGGGTTCGCTCGGCGAAGAGCTGCGGCTCGGAATCCTCAAATCGCGCGTGGCCGCGGCCCGCGCGCATCACGCCAGCTTCGACGTGCCGGAAACGGTGCTGGATTATCTGGCGCGCACCATCACCCATAATGGCCGCGACCTCGAAGGCGCCATCAACCGTCTGCTCGCCCACTCCAAGCTCAACAACCAGCCGGTGACGCTGGAAATGGCCGAGCGCGAGGTGCGGGACCTGATCCGTCCGCAGGAACCGAAGCGGATCAAGATCGAGGACATCCAGCGGGTGGTCGCGCGGCAATACAATGTCAGCCGTTCGGACCTGCTGTCGTCCCGCCGGACCGCGAACGTCGTCCGCCCGCGCCAGGTCGCGATGTATCTGGCGAAGACGCTGACGCTGCGCTCATTGCCCGAGATCGGCCGCCGGTTTGGCGGGCGCGACCACACCACGGTGCTGCACGCCGTGCGCAAGATCGAGGCACTGGTAGCCCGGGATAATGCGCTGTCCGAAGAGGTAGAGTCACTGAAACGGCAATTGCAGGAATAGTCGGCCGGAGCTGGATCTGGCTCCTCCCAGCCTCTCCCGCCCTAATTTCAGGGGCGGGAGAATTTTTTTCTGCTGCCATTTTCTGCGGCAAAAGTGGGGAACGCGGCCCTGTCTCCCTTGCACCGGCGGCCCATCCGCGCCACCTTGCGGTCCCCCCGGGGGTTTGATCAAATCCGATCCTGATCCGGCTTTTCGGGTTTCCAATGCCGCGGCGCTGCCTTGACGGGCCGCCCGGCTTTTCCATCTCTGGCGGGTATAGCAATGAAGGTCACCGTCGAACGCGCGCAACTGCTGAAATCGCTGGGTCACGTCCATCGCGTGGTTGAGCGCCGAAATACCATCCCGATCCTCGGCAACGTGCTGGTCCGCGCCGAAAACGCCAGGCTGTCGCTGAAAGCGACCGACCTCGACCTCGAGGTGACCGAGACGCTGGCGGCGGAAACCGCGACCGGCGGCTCCACCACCGTGCCGGCCCATATGTTCTACGACATCGTCCGCAAACTGCCGGACGGCTCGCAGATCGTGCTGGAAGCCGACGGCGACCGCTCGGTGATGGCGATCCGCGCCGGCCGCTCGCGCTTCACGCTGCAGACGCTGCCCGAAAGCGACTTCCCGGATCTCGCCGCCGGCGACATGACGCATTCGTTTTCGCTTGCGGCTTCCGACGTCAAGCGGCTGATCGACCGCACGCAGTTTGCGATCTCGACCGAAGAGACCCGCTATTATCTCAACGGCATCTACCTGCACACCGCCGGCAGCGCCAAGGCCGCAACCCTGCGTGGGGTGGCGACCGACGGACATCGCCTGGCGCAGATCGATCTGGGACTGCCGTCCGGCGCCACCGGCATGCCCGGCGTGATCGTGCCGAGGAAGACGGTCGGCGAAGTACAACGGCTGATCGACGACAACGAAGCCGAGATCAAAATCGAACTGTCGCAGGGCAAGATCCGCTTCACACTCGGGAATGTGGTGCTGACCTCGAAGCTGATCGACGGAACCTTCCCGGATTACGGCCGCGTCATTCCGCAGAACAACGACAAGGAACTGATCGTCGACAAAAAGGATTTCGAGGCCGCGGTCGACCGCGTCTCGACCATTTCCAGCGAGCGCGGGCGCGCGGTGAAGCTGGCGCTGTCCGCCGGCAAGCTGGTGCTGTCGGTGACCAACCCGGATTCCGGCAGCGCCACCGAAGAACTCGAAGTCGAATACGCCTCCGACGCGCTCGATATCGGCTTCAACTCGCGCTATCTGCTCGACATCGCCGCCCAGATCGAAGGCGAAGTCGCCGTGCTGCGCCTCGCCGACCCCGGCTCGCCGACGCTGGTGCAGGACAAGGAAAACAAGGGCGCGCTGTATGTGCTGATGCCGATGCGGGTGTGAGCACTTCGGGCGAGTCGCGCACCAGCCTTCCCTCTCCCCTTGTGGGAGAGGGTGGCGCCGAACGAAGTTCGACGACGGGTGAGGGGTTCGCGCCGCAGACACCATACCATAGGCCAGTCGCCAAACGCATCCGCGGCTTCGCCAAGAAGATGCGTCACGAGCCCACCGATGCGGAATTGGCCATGTGGCGACTGCTTCGCGACCGGCGCCTCGCGCGTTTCAAATTTCGCCGCCAAGTTCCGTTCCGAAACTTTATTCTCGATTTTGTCTGCTTCGAGAAGCGGCTGATCATTGAAATCGATGGAAGTCAGCACGCATCATCGACACGCGACGAAGCGAGGGAAGCGGTCTTGATCGCCGAAGGATTTCGAATGGCGCGCTACTGGAACAACGACGTGTTGCAACGACGCTCTGCCATACTGGAGGACATTTTCGTAAAGCTTGCCGAGCGGTAAGAACCCCTCACCCGTCGCCTCACTATGTGAGGCGCCACCCTCTCCCACAAGGGGAGAGGGGAAGAAAGGCCGACGTCAATTCAGCATGACCCCCTCTCGCATCAACCGCCTGTCGCTCACGCATTTCCGCAACTACCGCGCGGGAAGCGTGCAGACGCGTGGCGATGTGGTGGTGCTGGTGGGGCCGAATGGCGCCGGCAAGACCAATTGTCTGGAGGCGATCTCGTTTCTCTCGCCCGGACGCGGCCTGCGGCGCGCGACGCTGGAGGATGTCGCCGACAACCAGGGCAATGGCTCCTGGGCAGTCTCCGCCGAGGTCGAGGGCGCGCTCGGGCTTGCCACGCTCGGCACCGGCATCGATGCGCCGGCTGCAGAAGCCACCTCCACGAGCCGGCGCTGCCGGATCGACCGTGAGCCCGTAAGTTCAGCGACCGCGTTCGGCGATCACTTACGCATGGTCTGGCTGACGCCGGCGATGGACGGGCTGTTTCTCGGCGCGGCTTCGGAGCGGCGGCGCTTCTTCGACCGGCTGGTGCTGGCGATCGACAGCGAGCATTCCAGCCGCGTTTCCGCGCTGGACCGGTCGCTGCGCTCGCGCAACCGCCTGCTCGAAGTGCGCAACTATGACGACCATTGGTGCGACGCGATCGAGCGCGAAACCGCCGAGCTTGCGGTCGCAGTCGCCGCCACGCGCGGCCAGACCGTGACGCGACTGGCGGCGATGCTGCGCGAACGTGGGCAAGCCTCCGCCTTCCCGTCGGCGCAGATCATGCTCGACGGCTGGATGGAAAACGCGCTGGTCAACGAATCCGCGACATCAGTGGAAGATCGTTACCGCGAGATCCTGCGCGCCAGCCGCGCCCGCGACGCCGCGGCCGGCCGCACGCTTGATGGCCCTCACCTCACCGACCTGCAGGTGGTCTACGCGCCGAAAAACATGCCGGCGCGCGACGCCTCCACCGGCGAACAGAAGGCGCTGCTGATCGGACTGGTGCTGGCGCATGCCACGCTGGTTGCCGAGATGACCGGCATCGTCCCGCTGTTGCTGCTCGACGAAGTCGTCGCCCATCTCGATCCCAACCGACGCAAGGCGCTGTTCGACGAACTTGCAAAGCTCGGCGCGCAGGTCTGGATGACCGGCGCCGATCCTGCGGCGTTCATCGATGTCGGCCCGACCGGTGAGATTTTCGACGTTGAATCCGGCCAGGTGAGCCGCCGCGCCTGAGGCCTGCGAACCGCCTCGCTTGAACCAAATCCCGTACTCGCCCGACTAGTTTTCGGAAGCGGCGTTAGGACGCCGGAGCCCGCGTGGCCGCGCGGCCGAAAAAGGCGCGGCAATCGATACCGGAGACGAAGAATGCCGAGAACCAAGCGCGGGATCGTCCCGGCCCGAAAGCACCTGTTGCCGCTCATCGTCCTGATCGGCGCCAGTATGCCGCTCGCGGCCAGAGCCGACAGCGGCATCGTCGACGTCCGCACGCTGCCGCGCCTGGAAGGCGCCGTGGAAGATACCTCTCGTACCCAGTCTCACAGCCTGAGCTATGGCGTTGGCAGCATTGTCGCGATCACGACGGAGGCCACCAAAAAGTTGATCGCCGCCGACGGCTGGGTGCAGTTTTTGCGGCCCCTGGACGAGAAGAGCACCACCCTGACCTTCAAAAAGGCCCAGCAAGGGCTCAGCATCCATTTCACCCAGGGGCTTGGCCGTCCCGATCAATCGGTAGTGAACTACAATTCCGACCGGATCACCTCGAACGTGCCGTTCCCACCTCAGGCGACCGGCATCGTGTTTGATCAGCACCGGCCCTATCTCGGCTGCATCGCGCCTGCCCCCTTCGATGCGACGCTGGATTTCTTCCGCAAGGAGATGGCCGCGATCGGCTGGAAACAACTCACCGCCGCTGACGTGGCCGCGCGATGGCCGAACGCGGGGTTCAACGAAACAGTCGAGAACGGCGTCCGAACCTACTACGCGCACGCCGACGGCGACGGGTTCTACCGGCAGCGGCCGGTCATGCTGACCCTGCAGCGCCGCAGCGATGGCCAGACCGGCGTGGAAATCCGGGTCGCGCTCTTCGCGCTGCCTGAGACGCTGGAAGCCGACTCAGAAATGGCCGGCTTGCCCCGGCCGAAGCCGACCAAGACTGCGAAAAGTTTGGGCGGCTCGGATTCGGTCCGCCGCCAGGTCGAGGTCGCGGTCATCGCCGAACTTCCCGCAACGCTTGCCTTCTATCGCCGCGAACTCGCCAGCCGCAACTGGACCGAAGAGACCAAGGGCGCGGTCGTCACGCCAGACAACGTCACGCTGAACTTCTCCTCTGCCGAACAGACCGCAACGCTGACGCTCGGGCGCAAATACGATCTGACGGTTGTCACGCTCGTCACGCAGATGACGGAAGCGGCGCTGGCCGCGCGCGCCAGGGCGAAGAAGGAAGCGGATGCAAGATTCATGAACGACGCGGCCGCCCTGGCCAAGCAGGTGATCGCCGCCGACGCGGCGCGGCGCGTTGCCCAAGCTACCAATCTTTCGGATGCACCGCTCCGCGCACTCGCCGACAATGCGACCCCGGTGCCGTTGCCGGAGAACGCGGAAGACGTAAAATTCGACGGCGCCGACGGCAGGCTTGAGTTCAATTCCGCTTCCAGCGTGAAGGCGGTCGCGGCTTTTTACCGCAGCTCGCTGCAGTCGCAGGGCTGGAGGGAGAGGCCCTCGGTCATCAACCAGCCCAATATGGCCGTGATGGAATTTTCCAAGGGCCGCAAGGCGCTGTCGCTCACTGCAATGCAGATGGGCCCCAAGGTCCGCGTCAGCGCCGATGGATCGGCGCTGGTGGTGGCAAACGCGGTATCCGAACGTGGGAAAGCATCGAGCGAATCGTCCAGCAAGACGGTCGACACGCTCGAGCCAGACCCGGATTCGGCGCTGCCGGTGCCGAAGCAACGTACCATGACCTCGATCGGCACCGGAAAGATGCCCGGCAGCGATGCGCCGTTCCGCAAGGAGCTGGAAGCCAGCATCCCCGCTGAGCTCAACACCGTGCTCGCTTTCTACCGCAGCGAACTCGGCAAGCGCGGCTGGCAGGAGACGGAAGGCGCCGTCGTGAAGCCCGACCGGGCTCAACTGGCGTTCACCTCTTCCGACGGGCCGGCAACGCTGAAGCTCGGCCGCAGGAACGGCGAAACCACCGTCAACCTCGCACAGAAATATCCGGCCGCCGCCTCGAAAGCCGACATCGTGCCGAAGCCGGGTCAGTCGAAGCTGATGTTCGGCAATATCGGCAAGAGCGACGCAACAATTTCGATCAACAAACAGACGATCAAGGTCGCGGCCGGCGCCGGCGGTCCGCAATCGGCCAGGCCGCCGATGATCGATCTGCCGCCAGGCAAATACCAGTATGCGCTGAAAATCGCGGGCGGGCCGGCGCGCAACAACCAGATCGAAATCGGCGCCGGCGATACCTGGGGCGTGATGATCGGCCCCGGCGGCGACGTGCTGCCGTTGCAGATGTACTGAGCGCGGGCTATCTCGGCCTGCTTGCGGACGCTCCGCTGCCGAGCAAACGGTCGATGATCGATTCGATCAAAAACACCGACGCCATTTCGGTCAGGTGCACCTGATCGATCACGGTAATGTCCCCCGCCGCATCGCCAATGCGCGTCAGGCATCCCTGCGCATTGCAGAAGACGTCCGACGCCGAGATGAATTCCGCGCCGAGCGGCTCGAGCCTGGCGCGCATGACGGCATCATAGGCGGTGGGCGGCGATGCGCTGGGCGAACGCTCCGGGATCAGCGTGCGATGGAGCATGAAATATCTGAGCACCTCGGACGGAAGCCCGCGCCGCCACATCGGCACTCCGCCGAGAATAATGACGCGGGCATTCGTCTTCTTCAGCGCGACCACCGTCTCAGCGACATTGTCGAGATGCTTTTCCCAAGTCCCGTGCAGCACCACGATGTCGGGTTCGATCTGACGCACGAGCGAAAACACCTTGTCGTTCATCGCGCGGCAATTGGGGTTGCCCGGGATGTCGGCGTTCAGCGCCGGAATGCAGGAACTGGAGGTAAGCTGCGCAATGCCGAAGTTTCGCGCCTCCTGCGCCTTGCGCAGGCCGGGCAGCAGAGCGCCGGCGGTCGAATCGCCCCACACCAGAACCAGCGGACGGCGATCACGCTCGACGCAGCTATCGGGAAACGTCGTTTCTCGGCTGAGATCGAGCATGCATTCATGGAACCGCCACTTGGAGCTCTCCGTCGTCACATTGGCCATGGCGCGGATTTCCGGCGGCAGCCGATAGTCGAAGCCGCGCCCCCAGACGACGGCAAAGCCGGCGACCGCGATCATGGCCATGCCGGCCCCGAGGCCGAACATCTTGCGCCGGCTCGGGACGCCGAAGCGGATCGGCGTTTCGACAAACCGGTACGTCGCCCAGGCCAACACCACGCTCGCGAGCAATATCAATTCGCGCTCCGGCAGCGTCAGCGGCGCGAATTTGATGATCCCGCCGAATACCAACAGCGGCCAGTGCCAGAGATAGAGCGGGTAGCTGATCAGCCCGATCCACACCAAGGGCCGGCTCGCCAGCACGGCGCGATTCACCCACGCGGCCGGCGCAGACAGAAGCAGCGCGCTGCCGGCGACCGGCAGTGCCGCCCACCAGCCGGGAAAGGCGCGGTGGCTGTCGAGCATGACGACGCTCGCCGCGATCAGCGCCACGCCGGTCCACGCGCGCCAATCGCTCGCTTTGACGCCGTGGCCGACCTTGTTCCAGCCGCAAGCCAGCGCCGCGCCGGCGAGCAATTCGAACATCCGGGTAAACGGCAAATAGAAAGCCGCAACCGGATTCGAATCGATCAGCATCACGTTGAGCGCGAAAGACGCGATGCCGAGCAGCGCAATCCCCGCAAGAATGCTCATTCGCAGCCGCACGGCGATCACCAGGAGCAGCGGCCAGAACAGATAAAACTGTTCCTCGATGCCGAGCGACCACAGATGCAGAAGCGGCTTTTTGGCGGATTCGACGTCGAAATAGCCGGACTGCAGCAGCAGCGCGATATTGGCCAAAAACGCCGCGCTGGCGAACGTGTCGCTGCCGAGCTGTGCGAAGGCTGACGGCAACATCCAGAGCCAGCCCAGCACCAATGTCGCGCAGAGCACCACGATCAGCGCCGGAAATATCCGCCGGATCCGCCGGTTGTAGAACTCGATCAGGCTGAAGCGGCCGAGTTCCAGTTCGCGCGCGATGATGCCGGTGATCAGAAAGCCCGAGATCACGAAAAACACATCGACGCCGACGAAGCCGCCCGGCGCAGCATCCGGGAAAGCGTGGAAATTCAGGACCAGCATCACCGCGACGGCCCGTAGGCCATCGACATCCGGCCGATATTTTGGCGAGGGCAAGGACAATGCAGACGAACCCGAGATCGCGACCAACGGTGGACGACGCCCATAAGCGGTCGTGCCGTCCTCTCTAGCAGGTCCGCGACGGACTACCATTTTTCCCCGCGACGGCCCGCAAAAAACAGGCGATCGAGGGAGCAAAATCGGCCTTCGAATCGCGCTTTTCGAGGCCCTCAGAATCGGCCCTTGAAGACCTTGAAAAAGTGTAAAAAACCACCATTTATTCAAAGACTTGAAGATAGAGAGATTGCGCTAGGCGCAATGCCTCTTTCATGGCACAAATAGAGCAATCAGCGCCTCATATTGCGCAGCTGATTCGGGACACCCTCGAAGGCCTCACATGACAGAACCTGCCCGGCAGACCCCTGCCGACACTGAGCATCCAATTCCGGTCGAATACGGCGCGGAATCGATCCGGGTGTTGAAGGGCCTCGACGCCGTTCGCAAGCGGCCGGGCATGTATATCGGCGACACCGATGACGGTTCCGGCCTGCACCACATGGTCTACGAGGTCGTCGACAACGCGATCGACGAGGCGCTTGCGGGCCACGCCACGCGCGTCGACGTCGTTCTCAATGCGGATAATTCGGTCACCGTGCGCGATGACGGCCGCGGCATTCCCGTCGACATCCACAAGGGTGAAGGCATCTCCGCCGCCGAGGTCATCATGACCCAGCTCCACGCCGGCGGTAAGTTCGACCAGAACTCCTACAAGGTTTCCGGCGGCCTGCACGGCGTCGGCGTCTCCGTCGTCAACGCGCTGTCGAGCTCGCTGAAGCTCAGGGTCTGGCGCGACGACAAGGAACATTTCGTCGAGTTCGCCCATGGCGACTCGGTGGCGCCGCTGAAGGTAGTCGGCGAAGCGCAGGGCAAGCGCGGCACCGAGGTCACCTTCCTCGCCTCGACCGAGACCTTCAAGAACATCGAGTATGATTTCGCGACCCTGGAACACAGGCTGCGCGAGCTCGCCTTCCTCAATTCCGGTGTCCACATCATCCTCTCCGACATGCGTCACGCCGTCGAGAAGCGCGAGGAGATGCAATATGCCGGCGGCGTCGAGGAGTTCGTCAAATATCTCGACCGCAACAAGAAGGCGATCGTGCCGGTTCCGATCATGGTGCGGTCGGAAGCCAACGGCATCGGCGTCGAGGCGGCGCTGTGGTGGAACGACAGCTACCACGAGAACGTGCTGTGCTTCACCAACAACATCCCGCAGCGCGACGGCGGCACCCATCTCGCCGGCTTCCGTGGCGCGCTGACGCGCCAGGTCAACGGCTATGCCGAGGCCAATGCGAAGAAGGAGAAGATCGCGCTCACCGGCGATGATTGCCGCGAGGGCCTTACCGCCGTGCTGTCGGTGAAGGTGCCGGACCCGAAGTTTTCGTCGCAGACCAAGGACAAGCTGGTGTCCTCGGAAGTGCGCCCCGTCGTCGAGAACGTCCTCAACGAGGCGCTGGCAGCGTGGTTCGAGGAACATCCGAGCGAAGCGAAAGTCATCGTCGGCAAGGTGATCCAGGCCGCCGCCGCGCGCGAAGCCGCCCGCAAGGCGCGCGAACTGACGCGCAAGAGTCCACTCAGCGTCTCCTCGCTGCCCGGCAAGCTCGCCGATTGCCAGGAGAAAGACCCGGCCAAGTCGGAACTGTTCATCGTCGAGGGTGACTCGGCAGGCGGCAGCGCCAAGCAGGGCCGCAACCGCGAATTCCAGGCGGTGCTGCCGCTGCGCGGCAAGATCCTGAACGTCGAGCGCGTCCGCACCGACAAGATGCTGTCCAGCGAGCAGATCGGCACGCTGATCACCGCGCTCGGCACCGGCATCAGCGACGATTTCTCGGCCGACAAGCTGCGCTACCACAAGATCATCGTGATGACGGACGCCGACGTCGACGGCGCCCATATCCGCACGCTGCTGTTGACCTTCTTCTACCGGCAGATGCGCGAACTGATCGACCGCGGCCACCTCTATATCGCGCAGCCGCCGCTCTACAAGGTGACGCGCGGCAAGTCCGAGCAGTACCTGAAGGACGAGCGCGCGCTGGAGGATTACCTGATCTCGACCGGGCTTGACGACTGCGTCTTCAAACCGGCATCGGGCTCGGAGCGCGCGGGCCGCGACCTGCTGTCGCTGGTGGAGGACGCGCGCGTCATCCGCGGCATCCTGAACAACCTGCACAGCCGCTATAACCGCAAGGTGGTCGAGCAGGCCGCGATTGCGGGCGTTCTCAACCCGCGGATCACCGCCGACATCGCGACCGCCAATGCCGCGGCCGAATACATTGCCAAGCGTATGGACAAGCTGGCTGACGAAGTCGAGCGCGGCTGGGTCGGTCGTTTCGCCGAGGGCGAAGGATTCTTCTTCGAGCGCACCATCCGGGGCGTCAAGGACGTCGCCATCATCGACGACGCCCTGCTCGGCTCGGCGGATGCACGCAAGCTCGACGACTACGCCGCGAAACTGCAGGAAGCCTATCCGAACCCCGGCCTGCTGCGCCGCAAGGATGCCGAAACCACCATTCACGGGCCGGTCAGCCTGTTCGAGGCGGTGACCGACGCCGGCCGCAAGGGCGTGGCGCTGCAACGCTACAAAGGCCTCGGCGAGATGAATCCCGACCAGCTCTGGGAAACCACGCTCGACACCAATGAGCGCTCGCTGCTGCAGGTGAAGGTCAAGGAGGTCGACGAGGCCGACGATATCTTCACCAAGCTGATGGGTGACGTGGTCGAGCCACGCCGCGAATTCATCCAGGACAATTCGCTCAGCGCCAATGTCGACGTGTGAGGCAGCGGGCGACTGTCCTGCTTAGCCCGCCACTTCCAGCAGCAGGCTCGCCAGCTCATTTGGATGCGTAATGTACGGCAGGTGCGAGCTCGCGATTTGGCGTGATTGCCATCCCGCCGTCTCGCTCGCGGCCCGCGCGTAGCGATCGAGGCCCGGATGCGACCACTGGGTGCGGATATAGGTGCGCGGCAATTTCTCGGCGGCGGGATTCCTGCGTTTCACCGGCTCCTTGAAATGGCCGAACGGTGTCGGGCGAAGCCGGGGTAGCATCCAGTCGATATCCGCGTCTTCGGTCACTTGCCACGTCTCGGTGACAAGTTGCTTCCATGGCGGCGGCGCGAAACGCGGCAGGAGCCAGCCGTCGCCCTCTTTCTGCACCAGTGCTTCCAGAGCCGGCCGGCGATCAGGCGCGATCACGTCCAGCATGCTCTGGCCGTCAGAGGGCACGAAAGCATCGAGAAAGACCAGATGCGCGATCCGTTCGGGCATGTGATCGGCGACGCCTGTCATCACCATGCCGCCCGAACTGTTGCCGACGAGGATGACGTTGCGCAGGCCCTCGTACTCGATGACATTGACGATGTCGCGGACATGCATTTCAAGCCCGACTTCCGGCCTCGCCAAATGCGCACGTTCGCCTAGTCCGGTCAGCGTCGGAGCGAACACCTCGTGCCCTCGCGCACGCAGCAGCGGCGTTACTTTTTTCCAGCACCAGCCGCCGAACCAGGCTGGATGGATCAGGACATAGATCATCTTGCGACCCTCCTGCGACTGGGCATTCGAAATGCCTGAGGTTGCGACCGCGGCAATTGCCGCACCGCCGATCGCGGCCAGGGCTTCCCGGCGCGAAAGACCTGCATCGCTGCGCTGGCCCATGGCTCTCTCCACAAGTAACCGCTATGCGGCGGGGTTTCGAGCGAGAAAGGACAGCATCGTTTGCCGAATGCCTGATGGCGACAAGTCCAAAATCTGGACTGGTTCGGGCTACCCGAACGTGTTTGAATCCCTGCCATGAAAAGTGGCTACGGCGAGTTCTGTCCGATAGCAAAGGCGTCCGAAATTTTCGCCACACGCTGGACGCCGCTTGTGCTGCGCGAATTGATGTTGGGCGCGCACAGCTTCAATGACATTCATCGCGGCGTGCCGCTGATGTCGCGGACGCTTCTGGCCGAGCGCCTGCGGCATCTGGAACAAGACGGAATCGTCACAAAAAGAATTCAACCTGACGGCTCGACCTATGAATACCGGCTGACGCCGTCAGGCGAAGCATTTCACGATGTGTTGCGCGACCTGTCGCGCTGGGGCCTGGCGCACGCCCGCGATCGCCTCACCGCCGACGATCTGAATCCTGGCCTGCTGATGTGGCGGATGCGCAAGCGCGTGGACGTCAGTGCGTTGCCGGAACATCGCGTGGTGATCCGCTTCGAATTCTCCGGCGTTCCCAGAAGCCGAACGGCATTGCGCGTGATTTGGCTGGTTCTCGAGCGGACGGGCGCTGACATCTGCTTCAAGGATCCGGGATATGCCGTCGACCTGACCGTTCGCGGCGATGTCGCTATCCTTGTCCGGCTTTATCTCGGGCACGTGCATTGGCATGAGGTCAGTGAAAAAACATTGTCGATCGAGGGCGATCGACAGATGGCGCGGCAGCTTCCGATCTGGCTGCAGCTCCACAGACAACTCGGCCGGGACTACCTGCCTTTTGGGCGTCCTGCGGCTTGACGGCCGTCGCGAGAAGATGCGGATGATCGGCATTTCACCTGCAACCGCTGCGCGCTCGGGCGAATTCTGGTAAGTCAGGGTTCTTCGTTGGAACATCCCCCCGCAGAGTCAATGAACGCGTTACTTGTGTCGGTGTTATCTGCTATAGCGCCTGCACCAGCCGTTGATTTTACTGCAGAATTTTACGTAATGGAGCCTGGAAATCATGTCGGGGACAGCGCCCGTGCCGCCCATCCAGTACATCGTTGAAGGCGGCCACCGGCTTTCGGGCACGATCGAGCCGTCCGGCAACAAGAATTCGGCGCTGCCGATCATCGCGGCCGCCCTGCTCACCGAGCATCCGGTGATGCTGGATAACGTGCCGCGCATCCGCGACACCGAGACGCTGGTCGAACTGATCCGCTCGGTTGGGGCCTCGGCCGAATGGAAGTCGCGCAATACGCTGGCGATCCACGCCAGGGAGGTTCGGGCCGCAGACCTCGATCCCGAGCTGTGCGCGCGCATCCGCGCCTCGATCCTGCTGGCCGGCCCGCTATTGGCGCGCTGCGGCGAGGTGGCGCTGCCGCCGCCCGGCGGCGACGTCATCGGCCGCCGCCGTCTCGACACGCATTTCCTCGCCTTCGAGCAGTTGGGCGCCACCGTCACCGCGACGCACCGGCTGGAGTTCCGCGCTGTCAGGCTGAAGGGCGCCGACGTCTTCCTCGACGAGCCCAGCGTCACCGCGACCGAGAACGCGCTGGTCGCAGCCGTCGCCGCCCACGGCACCACATATCTGCGCAACGCGGCCTCCGAACCGCATGTGCAGGACCTCGCGCATTTCCTGGTCGCGCTCGGCGCCAGGATCGAGGGCATCGGCACCAACACCATCATCGTGCACGGGCCGGCAACGCTCGGCGGCGCCAGCTATTCGATCCAGCCCGACCATATCGAGGTCGGCTCGCTGATCGGGCTTGCTGCAGTGACGCGCTCGCCGCTGCGCATCGCGAAGGCCGGCGTCGAGCATCTGCGTTCAATCCGGATGGGCTTTGAGCGGCTCGGCATCGTCTGCGGCGTCGAGGGCGACGATCTCGTGGTGCCGTCAGGCCAGACCATGAAGATCCACGACGATTTCGGCGGACATGTGCCGAAACTCGAGGACCAGCCCTGGCCGGCCTTCCCGGCCGACCTGATGTCGATTGCGATCGTGACCGCCACGCAGTGCGACGGCGTGATCCTGATGTTCGAGAAGATGTTCGAGTCGCGGATGTTCTTCGTTGACAAGCTGATCTCGATGGGCGCCCGTATCGTGCTGTGCGATCCGCATCGCGCCATCGTCGCCGGCCCGAGCCGGCTGCGCGGCGCGCTGATGACATCGCCCGATATCCGCGCCGGCATGGCCATGCTGCTGGCGGCCGTCGCGGCCGAGGGTACTTCAACCATCAACAACGCCGATCAGATCGAGCGCGGCTATGAGCGCATCGAGGAACGGCTCAACGCGCTGGGCGCGAGAATCACCCGGGTGCCGGCACGCGACGGCCATTAGGCCGCGGCCGCCGGCGTCACCTTTTCGACCTTCGCCGGTACTAATCTGTTGCAATGACCTCGCTCGACAAAATCGAACGCGCCTCTGTTGCGCCGCCTGCCTCTGCGGCCGTGCCCGGCCGCCATCTCGCGATCGAACTCGCCGAGACGCTGAAGCTCGCGGTGCCGCTGGCGCTGACGCAGCTCGGACAGATCGCGATGATGACGACCGATTTGGCGTTCATTGGCCGGTTCGGCAGCGAAACCGTGGCTGCGGCAGCCCTCGCCCACACAGTGTTCTTCGTCACCTTCACTTTCGGCATGGGCCTGGTGTCGGCCGTGGCGCCGCTGGCGGCACAGGCTTTTGGCGCGCGCGATCCGCGCATGGTGCGGCGGGCGCTGCGCGTCGGCTTGTGGGCGGCGCTGTTGATCGCACTGCCACTGATGGCGCTGCCATTCCGCGGCGAGGCGATCCTGATCGCACTCGGCCAGGCGCCGACGGCCGCCGCGCTCGCGCAGCAATACCTATTCGGCCTTGCCTGGGGCATCCTGCCGGCGCTGTGGTTCATCGCGATCCGCGGCTTCATGAGCGCGGTGAACCGGCCCGAGCCGGTGCTATGGATCACGCTGGCCGCGATCCCGGCGAATGCATTGCTGGTCTATCTGCTGCTGTATGGGAAATGGGGCCTGCCCGAACTCGGGCTGTTCGGCGCGGGCCTTGCGACCAGCATGGTCAATCTCGGCACGTTTCTCGCCGGGCTGTGCTTCACCGCGCTGCGTCGACCGTTCCGGAAATATCACGTGCTCGGCAACATCTGGCGCATCGACTGGCCGTTGATGGCGAAGCTCGTGATTGTCGGCGCGCCGATTTCGATGGCGTTTCTGCTGGAATACGGACTGTTCGGCGCAGCCGGCCTGCTGATGGGCCTGATCAGCACCACGGCGCTCGCGGCGCACCAGATTGCACTGCAGATTGCAGCCATCCTGTTCATGGTGCCGTTCGGAATCAGCATGGCAGCGACCGTCCGGGTCGGCCATGCGGTCGGGCGCCGCGACCGCGACGCCGTCAGGCGCGCAGGCTATGTGGCGATATTGCTCGGCGCTGCGTTCATGGCCACGATGACTTTCGCCGTGATCCTTGGACGGTTCCAGATTGCCGAGCTGTTCCTCGGCGAAGCCGTCGACGCGACCGCGACGTTGACGGCAACGCTGCTTCTGATCGGCTCCACCTTCTTTGTCGCTGATGGTATCCAGACCATCGCCGCCGGCGCGCTGCGCGGAATGAACGACACGCGCGTGCCACTCCTGTTCGCCATCTTCAGCTACTGGCTGATCGGCTTTACTTCCGCCTGCGCGCTCGGGTTCTGGACGTCACTTGGCGCCAGTGGCGTCTGGGTCGGATTGTCGATCGGTACCTTCGTCTTCGCCGTTCTGCTCGTCTTGCGATTCCGGCTGCTGGCGAGCAGACTGCTGCCTCCATGACTGTCCGCGAAGTCACCCCTGCCGTCGATACCGATGCGCTGCTGGCCGGCGCGCAATTCGCCGACGCGTTCCAGATTGAAATCGACGATCGTAATCTCGACGCCCGCCGCGCGGCCGAGCTGATGATGGCGCGGCAGCCGGGATGGGCCGAGGCACTGCTGTCGTTGCGAAACTTCCTGGTGGCGCCGCTCGGGCTGAAAACGTCGGGCGCCACTCCAAGCGCGCCGCGGGACATGATCGGTATCTTTCCGATCGTGAGCGAAACGTCCGACCGCGTGATCGCCGGCTTCAACGACCGCCATCTCGATTTCCGCGTCGTGGTGGACGTTACGGCGCCCGGCGGCACGAGGCAGGTCACCGCCACGACGCTGGTCAAGACGCACAACTGGCTCGGCCGGACCTATCTCGCGATCATCATGCCGTTTCATCGGCTGATCGTGCCGACCCTGCTGCGCCAGGTTGCGGCCTGAAAGCCGGCATATCCTTTTCCGACACGATAGACGTGTCGCAATATCAGTGATTTGCTCGGATCGTCTATGCGAGCCGCGGTACACTCAATGACATTATCGGTCGATCTCTTCTTTTCCTTTCGCAGTCCCTACAGCTATCTGGCGCTGCCAAAAACCATGCAGATGGCCGCCGACTACGACGTGACGGTCAATCTGCGCCCGGTCTATCCGATCGCGGTGCGCATTCCCGGCTTCTTCAAGCGCGCCAATCCGCAGTTTGCGCGCTATGTAGTGCTCGACAGCAGCCGCGTCGCCCAACGCGAAAACATCCCGTTCCGCTTTCCGCGGCCGGACCCGATCGTGCAGGACATGACGACGCTCGATGTCGCCGAGCACCAGCCCTACATCCATCGCCTGACCCGGCTCGGCGCTGCCGCGCAAGCCGACGGGCGCTCGCTGCCGTTCACGCGCGCCATCAGCCGGGTGCTGTGGGATGGCAGCGTCGCCAGCTGGAACGAAGGCGACCATCTGGCCAGGGCTGCGGCGGAAGCCGGCTTCGATCTCGCCGCCATGGACGCGGCCATTACGGCTGATCCCGACCGCTACGAGCAGATCATTGCCGGCAACGAGCAGGCCCATGCCGCATCGGGCCATTGGGGCGTGCCGACCTTCGTGTTCGAGAACGAGCCGTTCTTCGGTCAGGACCGCATCGATCTCCTGATCTGGCGCATGGAAGGCAAGGGCCTGAAGCGCCGATAGCGCATGAACCGAAATCTCCGGACCGGCGACTGACGCTTGCCAGCCTGGGCCGCCTGCGGGCGCGCGACGGCTCCCGCCGCGTTCGGAGACCTCCATGTATCTTGCCAAGTTCTTTCACCGCTCGCCCGGCGACGATGATCGTGAACTGCTCTTGATGCCAGGCGGCGATCCGGTGATCGCGGGCAAATACATGGACGAGGGACGGCAGACCAAGCGCAAGGATTTCCTGCGCAAGGAATTTTCCAGCATGAAAGGGGCGGCCGCCGCCTATCGACGCCATGTCGCCGAACTGGTCGCGGCGGGCTATGTGGAAACCACCCACACAAAATATACGCTGCGCAATCTGCTGCCCGATCCGCAGCCAAAGCCCGAATGGCAGAAGGGCCTTGACGATCTGATGATCGCGGCGCTGAGCGCGCCGGTCAAGGAGCAGCACAAGCGCCTTGTCGCGCTGGAAAATACCCCGGCGGCGCACGAGCCGCTCTATCTCTGGCTCGCGGCACATCACGCTTACGCCGCCGACGAGGATAGCACAACGACCCTCCGGCTGGCCGAACAGGCCCGCGACACGCTGGCCTCGCGCCGGGCCGGCAAGGCGCCGCACTATGCCTGGTCGATCGCGGAGTCCGACCTCGAAGCAAGGATTTTCGAGGTGCTGAGTTTGGCGCATCTTCAGGCCGGCGATCCGGCCCAGGCGTTGGCCGCGATCGAGCAGGCCTGCGAGATCGAGCCTAGCCAGGACCGTGGCGGCCAGCGCGCCACTATCATCTGCGATCACTTCCCGGAGCGCCAGGAAGAAGCGTTCGACGATGCTTTCAAATACGCCGAGTTCGGCGGCTATGAGGACATCGTTGATCGGCCGGCCTATGCCGAGTATCTGGCGCGGCGCAAGCGCAAATCGAAATCCGGAAAGGGCTGGCGCTGGGGTACCAGGAAGCCCGCGACAGCGGCCGAGTTGGCCAACGCTGAATCCGCGCTCGGGGCTGAACTTCCCGCCGATTATCGCAAATTCCTCGGCAAGTTCGGCGCCTGCGACTTGCAGGTGAGGCTGCCGGAGCATTCCAATGAACTGCGTTTCCTTGCCCCGTCCAGGCTGGCCGAGCAGCGCGACAATTTGTACAGGTACATCACGCGCATCGAAAAGGATCCGCAGACAGTCACGGATTACTTCCGCAACGAATACAGCATCTCGGTGCGCGATCTCGTTCCTGTTGCCGAACCCGTCCAGTATAGCCGCTGCGTAGCAATCCATCTCGGAAAGGGCGAGCGCTACGGCTGGTGCTTCCACTGGGACCATGACGGTTCGTGGGAGCTGGACCACGCCACGCCGAACTTCGACACCGCCATAAAGACGCTTACCTCGGGTATCGAGCGGCGCGATACAACGATCCTCGGCTTTCTCGGCATCTACATTGACTAAAGCGTGATGACGTTTCTTCGAATCGTCATCACGCTTTATCTTTTTGTTTGAGCATGATCTTTTCGGAAAACCGCTACACACTTTTCCGGATCATGCTCTAGGCCTTTGCGGGGGACACCGTCTCGCACCATTCGGCATGACAGCGATCAAGGTCGGTGAGATTCTGCCGCATCTGCTCCAGCGAGAATCCCAGCGCGAAGAAGCGTTCCGCCACGTCGACCGGCACGCCGCGGGTCAAGCCGTCGCTGCGTAACGCGGCGACCTCAGCAGCATAGGCCTGCAGCGCTGCATCGACGGACCGAATGTCCACGGCGCCATTGCCGCTGCGTAACGACGCAGCCGCCGCGCGCATATAGTCGACGATCGCTTTGCTGACCTCCGACAGTGGGCGCGCCAGCCTCGCCTGCACGTTGGCCGGCAGCGGCACCACGCTGGCGCGGCCGATCATCACGACATCGTGGCGCAGGCGCTGGATGGTGCGCAGCAAGGGGCCGGTGTCCGGCCCCGACGACAGGTGAGCCCCACGTTCGCGCTCGGCTTCCAGACCGGTCGCATGGAGGCTCGTCATCGCGGTGCCGATGCCATCCTGGATACGATGCAGGGCGTCGTTATCGAGCCCGCGTGTCAGCCCCGCGAGCAATTCAGCGAATGCCGCGGCCAGCAGTTCCAAAAGCTGCGCCGCATTGATTCGGATCTGACTGATCGCCCGCGACGGCAACACCAGGAATGAGACCACGAGCCCGGTGAGTGCGCCGACGGCGACCTCGAGCAACCGGTCTATGGTGGAATCCAGCGGATTGGCGTGGTTCATCGCCGGCACCAGCAACACGATCACCGCCGTTACCGTGGCGGCACTCAGGCTGGGATTGACGGCCCCGATGAACGCCATCGGCGCGACCGTGAGTACCAATAGCGCCAGCAATCCACCTTCGCCGGAATGCGGGATCAGCATTGCAATGGCACCGCCATAGGCCGCGCCGCCGATCGTGCCGAGCATGTAATCGCGCGTTGCCTTCAGCGATCGGCCGACACTCATCTGGGTGACGATCAGCGAGGTCAGCACCGCCCATAACGGTAGCATCAGATGCAACGCCCTGGCGATCGCATAGGCCGCAACCGCGGCAACCGCGAGCCTGACCGCAAGCGACAGTTGCGTCTTCCGCGCTCCGATCGCGTCAAGCATGCGTTTTACGAAGGCCATCATGCGCTGCATCCCGGAATCTGCGAGCCATGCCTGTGCTAGACGACATCAGGCATAGCTGATGCCCGCGACAGGGAGGCGGCTTGAAAGGTCAAGTCGGCCCGCCTACCCTGCCCGGCAAATACGAGGAAACACGATGGCCCACGAAACCGCAACGCTCGCAGCCTATGTCGCCGACCTCAAATTCGAAGATATCCCGCCGCAGGTGCTGGAACGCGCCAAGGTGCTGACGCTCGATTTCCTCGGCAGCACGATCCGGGCGCGGCGCGATGCGGAATCGACCCCGTCGTTACTGAAGATGCTGGAAGCGCTGGCGCTGGACGGCAAGGGTGAAGCCACCGTGTTCGGCGACAGCAAGACCTGGACGCCGGCGGTTGCCGCGCTGCTCAACGGCGCGCTCGGCCATTCGCTGGATTTCGACGACACGCATGCGGACTCGTCGCTGCATCCGAGTGCGCCCGTGGTGCCGGCGGCGTTTGCGGTTGGTGAAATGGTCGGTGCCTCCGGGCGCGACGTGCTGACTGCGATCGTGGCCGGCTATGAAGTGTGCTGCCGCCTCGGCAACGCGCTCGATCCCACCTCGCATTATGCGCGGGGCTTCCATCCGACCGCGACGGCAGGAACCTATGGCGCAGCCGCGGCGGCGGGGAAGCTGTTCGGCCTCTCGAAGGACCAGATCATCTCGGCCTTCGGCGTTTCCGGCAGCCAGGCCGCGGGCTCGCTGCAATTCCTCGTCAACGGCGCCTGGAACAAACGCTATCAGGTGGGGGCGTCGGCAATGAACGGCGTGATCGCCGCCACGCTCGCGCGCAACGATTTCGTCGGCTCGACGGAATCGGTCGAAGGCAAGCATGGCCTCCTCGTCGGCTACAGCGACGACGCCCACCCGGACAAGGCGACGGCCGGCCTCGGCAAGACCTATGAGACGCTCAAGATCGGCGTGAAGCCGTATCCGAGCTGCCGCTATACCCATGCGGCGCTGGATGCGCTGATCGCGATGCGGCGGGAGCACAATCTGACGCCGGACCAGATCAAGCGCGTCGAGATCGGCCTGCATCGCAACGGCATCACGCTGACCGGCGACGCCGCCACCAAGCGCCATCCGACTTCGATCGTCGGCGGGCAGTTCTCGATGTTCTTCACCGGCGCGCTCGCACTCGATCAGGGCAGCTTCGGCTGGGACGATTACGACCGGCTTGGCGATACGGCGGTGAATGCGCTCGCCGACAAGTTCGACGTGGTGCAGGACGATCGCCTCGAGATCGGCCGCACCCACCCCTTCGGCGCACGTGTTTCCATCACCACCGACGACGGCGTGCATGAGCGGCTCTATGCCGACCCTTCCGGCGAGCCGGATTCGTTTCCGGACGCACAGGCGATGCAGCAGAAATTCCTCACCCTCGCCCGCCCCGTGCTGAACGGCCGCGCCGACCAGCTTGCCGATGCGATCCTGTCGCTGGAGCGATTCGATCGCGTCGAGAAGGCCACGCAGCTGGGGCGGCAGTAGTAGCGAGCCAGCATCAACATCAGCGGTGTACCTCTCTCCCCTTGTGGAAGAGGGTGGATCAATCGCGCGAAGCGCGATTGAGACGGGTGAGGGGTTCTCTCCGCGGGTGAACCTCTCGCATTGGAGTTCGCGGATAGAACCCCTCATCCGGCGCTTCGCGCCACCTTCTCCCACAAGGGGAGAAGGAAGAATCACCCCGCATCACGCTCAATTCGCTCCCGCCAGCTTTTCCTTGCTCCCCGTCGCCGCGACGACATCGCGCACGAGTTCGAACACCCCGTCGGCTTCCGGCGGCCAATTCGCCGACCGCCCGAGCCGGACGATCACCAGCCGTTCCGACGGCACGATGATCACATACTGCCCGATCGTGCCCTTGGCGAAGAACGCATCACGCGGCCAACCGCGTTCGGTGCGGTAGGTCGCACCAAAGCTGTCGCCGAGGTTGGTCCAGAATCCCGCACCCTGGCCGACCCAGGCGTTCGGCGTCGGCGTCGCCGAATATTTTACCCAGCCTTCGGGAAGGATGCGTTTTCCGCCGGCTATGCCGTCATTGAGATAGAGCTGGCCAAAACGCGCCCAGTCGCGTGCGCTCGCCAGCAACTGGCTCGACGCTTCCGCATTGCCCGAGGCGTCGAATTCGAGGGTTACGGTACGCATGCCGAGCGGCTCGAACAATTCCAGCCGCGCAAAGCTCATCATGTGGGCCGCGCTGCCGCCGGTGGCCTCGCGGATCAGATGCGCGAGGAGGACCGTGTTGCCGTCGTGATAGTTCCATGCCGCGCCCGGTGCGGACTCCGGCGGCATGCTCGCGGCATAGGCGGCCATATCGGGCTCCATGAACTTCATGCGGTTGACCGGCTCGAGCGCGGACACCAGCGACGCCTGCAGTGAACTGCCGAGCTTGAGCCCCGCGGTGTGGCGCAGCAGATGATCGAGCGTGATGGCGCGCCTGGGATCTTCAGGCTTTTGCCACGCGGCGATCGGCACCGGCTCGTGCAGCTTGAGCGCGCGCTTGCGCACGAGAATGCCGGCCAATGCCGAGATCACCGATTTGGTAGCGGAGAATCCGAGCAGTGGCGTGTCGATGCCGATGCCGTCGGCGTAGCGCTCGGCCACGATGCGCCCGTCCTTCAGGACCACGATCGCTCGCGTGTTGCGCGGCGTCGAGCTGTCAGGCTCGGCGAAAGCTCGGTCGAGCGCTGCAGCGAGTTGCGGCGTCTGCGGCGCGACAACGGCGCGGCCTGCGATGTCAGGCAGCAGCGCTGGCCTGACCTCCGACGGCGGCAATGCAATATCGGCAACGGGTCCACCGTGATCGAGGTAACAGCCAAGGCCTTCGCCGCGATAGACGGCGTGGCTCCGGCCCACGCCGAACAGCGTCACCGTGACATCCTTGCGGGCGCGATCGACGCGGTAGTCGAGCGCCCAGGCGATCAGGCCGGTGCCCGGCATGGCCGAGGTCGTCTCAGCGAACACGCGGGCCAGGTCGAGGCCGGAGACGAAGGTCTCGGTGCAGAGCACGTTGGCAACGAATCCGGTCGCGACTTTTGGCACGTCGCGGGCGCGAGCGGCCGACAGCGCGAGTGCGCTCAGCGCGGTTGAGGCAGCGAGGATGAGGATGAGGTTTCGTCTGGTCACGAGGATCTCCGGCATGACGCGTCAGCGCGTGCCGGGGATGATGGCGAGGCTGCCGATGGCTGCTCGCCGGATTTGGAATTGGCGCTGGCCGAAAACTCAACGCACCTCGCCGATTCCAAAATTCAATAACAATAACAATGCCATGAAGTCTACGCGGCGCTCGCCTTGAGCCGGCGATATTCGGTCGGCGTCACGCCCGTGATCGCCTTGAAGGCGCGATTGAAGGGCCCAAGCGACTGGAAGCCGGCGTCCATCGCAATCGTAATCACGGGAACTTCGGCCTGGCTCGGATCGGCCAGCGCGGCCTTGGCCTCGGCAATCCGGTGCTCGTTGAGGAAGACATTGAAATTGCGGTAGCCAAGCCGCTGGTTGATCAGCCGCCGCAGCCGGTATTCGGGAATGCCGAGCTTGGTCGCCAGCGTGCCTATGGTGACGTTGTCATGACGGTAGATGCGCTCGTCGGCCATCAGCCGCATCAGCGCATCGACCAGCTTTTGATCGGTGCCGGATTCGACCGAAGCCGCTGCGCTTGCGTTAGCCCGAACCTCGGGCCCAGCCGGAAACAGATCCGCGCCATCGACCCGCATCATCGCAATCGATATCGCCGCAACCACCGCGGCCAGCATCGCCGAATTCAGCGTGTTGGCGAGTTCGCCGGCGCCGCTGCTGGACAGCTATCTGCAGCACCGCATTGAGCCCACCATAGAGCGCTGCGGCGCTGACGATGAAAACGCGGACGCGGCGGCGGCCTTCGACCAGATCGGCCGACCACGACGCGACGGTCTGAGCAACAGCCAGTGTAATGAAGCCGAGCACAAGCAAATTGATCGCCACGAACAAGACTCGCGCCGCAGAGATGACGGTCATCACATCGCCAGAGACGAAGCTGTTACGCATCATCGCAACCGGCGCGATGAACAGGCAATTCACCAAGCTAAGGACGACAACCGCTATCCAGATGAGACCATGCCACCAGCGCAGCTTGAACTCATCGTCAAACACGGCGCGGGCGAATAGCCAGAAAACTACGACATTGCCGGTCGAGATCGCGATGAGGGGCGCATGCGCCGGCGAGACCGGCGACGGCGCGCCAATCGACGATGTCACGGCATGCGCCGCCGATCCCAATGCGAAGGCCGCCGCCAGCCGTCCGGCCAGCACCGTTCCGAAGCCGCGATAGAGCGACACCGCCAGCACCAGCAGCAGCGCCGCGGTGGCGCCGCGCAGGGCGATGTCGATGGTGGAAAGCAGCATTCGGCCGGTCCGTCCGCGGGTCATTCCCGCGTGGTCAATCTAGTGAGAATCGCACCGCGGTTCAATTTGCGCCGATCAGCCTTTCCAGCTACTCCGCGACGTCACCCAGCGCTCGGTTGCCCGCCTCTTTATCCTCCGTCGTCATTGCGAGCGAAGCAATCCACACTTTCTCTGCGGCACGAAGGATCGCTTCGCTCGCAATGACGGGGAGGCGATGCGCGCGTGGCCCACCCTCGCGATTGCTGCTATAATTCCACAAAACTTCAAGGAGCCCCCCATGAGCTGGCAACCCTCCAACGATCCCGTACTCGGCGATCCCAAGACCTGCGACGCGCTCGACCTCATCATCGTGCCGCGCACCCGCGATCTCGGCGATGGATTTGCGGTGCGGCGCGCGCTGCCGCATGGCAAGCGGCAGATGGTCGGGCCCTTCATCTTTTTCGATCATTTCGGCCCGGTACAGTTCATGGCCGGTAAGGGCATGGACGTGCGGCCGCATCCGCATATCGGGCTCGCGACCGTCACCTATCTGTTCGACGGCTCGATCATGCATCGCGACAGCGAGGGGAACATCCAGGAGATCCAGCCCGGCGCGATGAACCTGATGACCGCGGGACGCGGCATCGCGCATTCGGAGCGCACACCGGACGTGCAGCGCCGCGACGGCCAGAAGATGCTGGGCCTGCAGAGCTGGATCGCGCTGCCGGCGGGGTCCGAGGAAATCGCGCCGTCGTTCCAGCATTACGCGGCCGAAGCGCTGCCGACTGTGAAGGAGAGCGGTTTCACCGCGCGCATCATCGCAGGCAGCGGCTTGGGCGTGAAATCGCCTGTGACCATGGTATCGCCGTGGTTCTATACCGAGGTGACGGCGCAGGCCGCTACCTCCGTGCCACTCGACCCCGACCATGAGGAGCGCGCGATCTATCTGGTCGACGGCGAGGTCGAGATCGCCAACGAACGCTACGAAGGCCCGCGGCTCCTGATCTTCCGGCCCGGCGACCGCATCACCGTGAAGGCCACAAGGCCGACGCGAATGATGTTTCTGGGCGGCGACGCGCTGGAGGGCCCGCGGCACATCTGGTGGAATTTCGTCTCCTCCAGCAAGGAGCGGATCGAGCAGGCCAAACAGGACTGGAAAACCGGCCGGTTTGCTGCCGTTCCGCAAGAACATGAGTTCATTCCGCTGCCGGAGTGAGCTATTGCTCCGCTTTCCTGTTTCCGCACGCACACCCCGGTGCGCGTGCCTGTTCGAAAGCCTGACCTGATGAACGCGATGCTCGCCAGCGACTTGCCTCTGCCCCGGATCGGCCGCGGCAAGGTGCGCGATATCTATGCCGTCGGCAGCGATCGCGTGCTGCTGCTGACCACCGACCGGATCAGCGCGTTCGACGTGGTGATGGCGGAAACCATTCCGATGAAGGGCGCGGTGCTGACGCAGATCAGCGCCTGGTGGTTCCGCCAGCTCGAAGGCGTGGTGCCGCATCACATGATCAGCGCCGATGCCGACGAGATCATCCGCAAGGTGCCTGCGCTGAAGGATCATCGCGCCGACATCCTCGGGCGTGCGATGTTGTGCCGGCGAACCACCGTATTTCCGGTCGAATGCGTGATCCGCGGTTATATCTCGGGCTCGGCCTGGAAGGAGTATGCGGCGTCCGGCACGCTTGCCGGCGAGCAGCTCGAAGCCGATCTGGTGGAAAGCGAGAAGCTGGGCGCGCCGATCTTCAGCCCGGCGACCAAGGCCGAGACCGGCCATGACGAGAACATCACGGTGGCGCGGGTGCGCGAGATTTTGGGCAATGATGTCGCCGAAAAGCTCGAGAGCATGGCGCGCACGGTCTATAATTTCGGCGAGCGGATCGCCCGTCACCAGGGCATCATCATCGCCGACACCAAGTTCGAATTCGGCCGCGCGGCGGATGGCCGCATCATCCTGATCGACGAGGTGATGACGCCGGATTCGTCGCGATTCTGGGCGGCCGACGTCTACAAGCCCGGCCGGCCGCAGCCCTCCTTCGACAAGCAGCCGCTGCGCGACTACCTCGACGCCGAGCGCCGCGCCGGCCGCTGGAACGGCGACGCCCCGCCGCCCCCGCTGCCCGACAGCGTGGTGGACGCGACGAGCAAGCGTTATCTGGAAGCGTATCGCCGGGTGACGGGAAGCGAGTTGGCGATCTGACGTCGTCATTGCGAGCGAAGCGAAGCAATCCATGCCTCAACGCGGGGATAGATGGATTGCCTCGCTTCGCTCGCAATGACGCGGCTAGGTCACTTGCCTCACCGTCATTCCCGATGCGAAGCTTGCTCCCATAACAACAACAGGGAGCGCCCCATGACCGAAGCCGATTCCGTGCTCGTCGAACGCGATGGACCCGTCACTATCGTGTCCATCAACCGCCCGCATTGCCGCAACGCTGTCGACGGCGCGACCGCGCGGAAACTTTATGACGCCTTCCTTGCCTTCGACGCCGACGAGAGCGCTTCCGTCGCCGTGTTCGCCGGCACCGGCGGTTATTTCTGCGCGGGCGCCGACCTTAAGGCGGTGGCGGCGGGCGATCCGAACAAGAAGCGGGAGCTCGGCGGCCACGACTCGATTGCGCCAATGGGGCCGAGCCGGTTGCGGCTGTCGAAGCCGGTGATCGCCGCGGTCGAGGGTTTTGCGGTGGCCGGCGGGATGGAGCTTGCGCTGTGGGCCGACTTGCGCGTGGTGGCAGAGGACGCCACCTTCGGCATCTTCTGCCGCCGCTTTGGCGTGCCGCTGATCGATCTCGGCACCATCCGCCTGCCGCGGCTGATCGGCCATTCGCAGGCGATCGACCTCATCCTCACGGGACGCCCGGTCGGCGCCCAGGAGGCGCTGCGGATGGGACTGGCCAATCGCGTCGTCGGCCGCGGCGAGGCTGTCGCGCACGCGATCGCGCTGGCGCGGGAGATCGCGCGCTTCCCGCAGACCTGCCTGCGCGCCGATCGGCTGTCGGCGCTGCAGCAATGGGACCTCGCGGAGGAAGACGCCATCGCCAACGAAATGCGCGGCGGGCTGAAAGTGATCGCCTCGGGCGAAACATTGTCCGGCGCGACACGCTTCGCCTCCGGCGTGGGACGTCACGGCGCATTCGCAAGCGACGCCAGCGATTGATGATGTTTGCGTAGCCCGGATGGAGCGCAGCGCAATCCGGGATTCTCGCAAGCGGATACAGTGCCCCGGATTGCGCGGAGCCTGTCATCGGGCGCGCATTCGCGCGACCCGTTGGCTTCATCCGGGCTACGGGACTAACTACACCCCCGCCATCATCACGTATTTGATCTCGACATATTCTTCCATGCCGTGATGCGAGCCTTCGCGGCCGAGGCCCGATTCCTTCACCCCGCCGAAGGGCGCAACTTCCGTGGTGATGAGCCCGGTGTTGACGCCCACCATGCCTGACTCCAGCGCTTCCGCGACGCGCCAGACGCGGCCGAGATCACGGGAATAGAAATACGACGCCAGGCCAAATGGCGAGTTGTTGCACATCGCGATCACGTCGGCCTCGTCCTTGAAGCGAAACACCGGCGCCAGCGGGCCAAAGGTTTCCTCATGCGCCACCAGCGCATCGGGCTTCACGTTCGACAGCACCGTCGGCTCGAAGAAGCTGCCGCCGAGCGAATGGCGTTTGCCGCCGGTGACGATCTTGGCACCGCCCTTCACCGCGTCGGCAATGTGCTTTTCGACCTTGTCGACCGCTTCCATGTTGATCAGCGGGCCCTGCACCACGCCCTGCTCGGTGCCGTCGCCGATCTTCATCGCCGCGACTTTCTTCGAAAGCTTCTCGACGAACTGGTCGTAGATCTTGTCCTGGGCGTAGATGCGGTTGGCGCAGACGCAGGTCTGGCCCATGTTGCGATATTTGGAGACGATGGCGCCCTCTACCGCCGCATCGATATCGGCATCGTCGAACACCACGAAGGGCGCGTTGCCGCCGAGCTCGAGGCCGAGCTTCTTCACGCCCACTGAAGCCTGCTGATAGAGGATCTTGCCGACTTCGGTCGAGCCAGTGAAGCCGACGAAGCGCACGGCGGGATGTTCGCACAGCACCTTGCCGATCGCGGACGAATTGCCGGTGAGGATGTTGAACACGCCCTTGGGCACGCCGGCTTTTTCGGCCAGCGCGACCAGCGCCAGCGCGGTCAGCGGCGTTTCATTGGCAGGCTTGAGCACGACGGTGCAGCCGGCCGCCAATGCCGGTGAGACCTTTCGCGTGATCATCGAGCACGGGAAATTCCACGGCGTGATGGCGCCGCAGACGCCAATCGGCTGCTTGATCGCGAGCAGGCGCGCGTCCGGCCGCTGCGTCGGAATGGTTTCGCCATAGACGCGGCGCGCTTCCTCGGCGAAAAATTCGACATAGGCGCCGCCGATATCGACCTCGCCGAGCGCTTCCGCCAGCGGCTTGCCCTGCTCCGAGGTCAGGATCAGCGCGAGGTCCTCGCGGTTTGCCGCGATCAGCTCGAACCATTTGCGCAGAATGTTGGAGCGCTGCTTGGCGGTATGCTTGGCCCAGGCCGGGAACGCGCGCTCGGCGGCTTCGACAGCCTGGGTTGCTTCCGCGGTGCTGAAGGCCGGCACCTTGGCGAGTTCGACGCCATTGACCGGATTGGTGACGGCACGCGACGGCGTGCCGACCCAGATGCCGTCGATGTAGCAGCGATCGCGCAGCAGCGAGGGATCTTTCAGGCGGTCATGCAGCGAGGGGGCGGAGGCTGATGCGCGTGCGGCGACGGGTGGGTTCATGGCGTACTCCTCGGATTTTCTTGCAGGATTGATCCGAGTATAGGCCGATATCGGCGGCGGTGCACCGGCCGCAGATGCAGGTCTGCTTCAAGCTATTTTGAGACCGAGTGGACGTCATTCCGGGGCGCGAAGCGAACCACGCTGCGCAATTGCGCACCTGAGAATCTCGAGATTCCGGGTCTGGTCCTTCGGACCATCCCGGAATGACAGTCGTGTTATGCCGCGCCGCTCATATACGTCTCGCGGCGGCCGATCATGCGTTGCGCCGCCGCTTTCGCATCGGCCTTCGAGGAAGTCGCGCAGGTCCGGTATTCGAGGTCGGGCAGCTTGGCGGTGTCGCGGCGGCCGAACCAGGATTTGGAGCCGACCGCAAGCTGCGCCAGCGCCTGGGCGACGTTGTCGACCGCCTCGAAAGAGTGCAGCCCGCCGGTGCCGGCGTAGCGGACTTCATACAGCCCGGGTGTTATCGGCGCCTCGATGTTCTCGCCCCGTCCGGGACGGGGATACCGCTTCCATTCACTCCAAGTCGAAATCATTGCGCACCTTTGCGACAGGCAGAAATGAGACAATTTTGGTTAATTTGAACCAGCCAACGCGCAACGTTTGTGCTGGAATTTGAACGCTTTACTGCAAAAAATCGGCGGCGGGAATCGTGGCGAAATCACGATATCGTGGATGGTGAATCCGGTCACGGCCATTGCCCATCTTCCACCGCAGAATGCGGCGGGGTGTTGCAGTTTTGTGCCGGATGGCCCCGCGAGACCTGCCCAGGCGTAGTTTAGCTTCCATCGCCCATCACGAGATCGCGACATTGCCTGCGGCCGTCTGCTCCCGCTTGCGGGATTAGGGCGCCGGGAGGAAGATCGTTCCACTTCCATAAAAAACATTCGGGAGGTGACCCATGCAAAGCAAAGCCGCGATCGATCAGGTTCTGCGTCAGAAGTGCGAGGCAAAGGAAATTCCCGGCGTGGTCGCGATGGCCGCTACCGGAAGCGACGTGATCTACCAGGGCGCGTTCGGCAAGCGCGATCTTTCCAAGGACGATGCCATGACCGCGGACAGCGTGTTCTGGATCGCCTCCATGACCAAGGCGATCACGTGCGCCGCCGGCATGCAGCTCGTGGAACAGGGCAAGCTCTCGCTCGACGAGCCGATCGGCAAGCTGCTGCCCGATCTCGCCTCCCCACAGGTGCTGGAAGGTTTTGACGCCAGCGGTGAGCCGAAACTGCGTCCCGCCAAGAAGCCGATCACGCTGCGCCATCTCATGACCCACACCGCCGGCTACTGCTACGACGTGTGGAACGGCGACATGGGCAAATACCAGGAGAAGACCGGAACCCCGAACATCTTCTCCTGCCTGAACGTCGCGCTGAAGGGGCCGATCATGTCCGATCCCGGCACGCGCTGGGAATATGGCATCAACATCGATTTCGTCGGCAAGGCAGTGGAAGCCGCAAGCGGCAAGCGGCTCGACGCTTACCTGCGCGATAACATGTTCGCGCCGCTCGGCATGAATGACACCGGCTTCAAGATCACGGACGCGATGCGCCAGCGGCTGGTCGGCATGCATGCACGCGGCGAGGACGGAGCGCTGGCGCCGATCCCGTTCGAGCTGGAACAGAATCCGGAATTTCACATG
Source organism: Bradyrhizobium jicamae (assembly GCF_001440395.1). Classification (GTDB taxonomy): domain Bacteria; phylum Pseudomonadota; class Alphaproteobacteria; order Rhizobiales; family Xanthobacteraceae; genus Bradyrhizobium; species Bradyrhizobium jicamae. The sequence continues at coordinate 132,486 of NZ_LLXZ01000141.1, forward strand.
GGTGGCGGCGGTCTCTACGGCACGGCGGCCGACTACATCAAGTTCACCCAGATGATCCTCAACAAGGGCCGCGGCAACGGCAACCAGGTGCTGAAGCCCGAGACGGTCGCGCTGATGGGCCAGAACCACATCGGCGATCTCACCATCGGCAAGATAACCACGATGGCGCCCATGTACACCAACGATGTCGATCTCTTTCCTGACATCGTCAAGAAGTGGGGCCTCTCTTTCCTGATCAACACCGCCAAGACGCAGGAAGGCCGCAGCGCCGGCAGCCTCGCCTGGGCGGGCCTTGCCAACACCTATTTCTGGATCGACCCGACCCGCAACGTCGCCGGCGTGATCCTGATGCAGCTGTTGCCGTTCTTCGACGGCAAGGCGCTGGAAGCGTTTGCGGGCTTTGAGCGCGGGGTATACGCCGGGCTCGATGCCGGACAGAAGGCGGCCTAACAGACCGTCATTGCGAGCGAAGCGAAGCAATCCATACCTCAACGCGGAGGTAAATGGATTGCTTCGCCTTCTCTCTTCATGGAGAACAACACTTGACCGACATTATCGACAGCTACGTTTCCGGCATTTCCGACGCTCCCTTGCTTGGCGACACCATCGGGCGCTGCCTCGATCAGGCGGCAGCGCGCTGGGGCGATCGTGAAGCGCTGGTATCTCCAAGCCATGGCGTACGCTGGACATGGAAGGAATTTGCCGGTCACGTCGATGCGCTGGCCGCGGGTTTTCTCGCGCTCGGCTTAGAGCCCGGCGCGCGGATCGGGGTGTGGTCGCTGAACCGGCCGGAATGGACGCTGACGCAATTCGCCGCCGCCAAGGCCGGCCTCATTCTTGTCACCATCAATCCCGCCTATCGCCTGAGCGAACTCGAATTCGCGCTGGCAAAAGTCGGCTGCGCGGCGATCGTCACCGCGACTGCCTTCAAGACCTCCAATTACATGGAGATGCTGAACACGCTGCTGCCCGAACTTGCAGAGTCGCAGCCCGGCGCATTGCAGGCGCAGCGGCTGCCGCAACTGCGCGCCGTGATCCAGATCGGTGGGCCGAAATCCCCGGGCACCATCGCTTTCGAGGACGTGAGCAAGATGGGCGGCGCGCGGCATCGTGAGCAGCTTGCCGAGCTTTCGAAGACGCTGCAGTTCGATGACGCCGTCAACATCCAGTTTACCAGCGGCACCACGGGCTCGCCCAAGGGCGTGACACTCACCCACCACAACATCCTGAACAACGGCTATTTCGTCGGCCGCGCGATGCGGCTGACGGAGGAGGACCGCATCTGTATTCCGGTGCCGCTCTATCACTGTTTTGGCATGGTGATGGGCAACCTCGCCTCCGTCACGCTTGGCGCCACCATGGTCTATCCGGGCGAAGGCTTTGATCCGCTGGCGACGCTGCAAACGATCGAACAGGAGAAATGCACGGCGCTGTACGGCGTGCCGACCATGTTCATCGCCGAACTCGATCACCCCGAGTTTGCACGCTTCAATTTGAAATCGCTGCGCACCGGTATCATGGCGGGCGCGCCCTGCCCGATCGAGGTGATGAAGCGCGTCAACAACGAGATGAACATGGGCGAGGTGACGATTGCCTATGGCATGACCGAGACCTCGCCGGTCAGTTTCCAGAGCTCGACCGACGATCCCCTGGAACGTCGGGTATCGACTGTCGGCCGCATCCATCCGCATGTCGAGGTCAAGGTCGTCGATCTCGAAGGGCGCGTGGTGCCGCGGGGGACGCGCGGCGAACTCTGCACTCGTGGCTACAGCGTGATGCTGGGCTATTGGGACGAGGCAGAAAAGACCGCCGACGTCCTCGACGCGCAGGGCTGGATGCATACCGGTGACATTGCGATCATCGACGCGGAGGGCTATTGCAACATCGTCGGCCGCATCAAGGACATGGTGATCCGCGGCGGCGAGAACCTTTATCCACGCGAGATCGAGGAATTCCTCTATCGCCACCCCAAAATCCAGGACGTGCAGATTTTTGGCGTCGCCGACGATCGCTACGGCGAAGAGCTCTGCGCCTGGATCCGCACCCGGCCGGGCGAAACGCTCACCGCCGACGACGTCCGCGCCTTCTGCCAGGGCCAGATCGCCCACAACAAGATCCCGCGCTATGTCGAATTCGTCGACGAATTCCCGATGACGGTGACGGGGAAGATCCAGAAGTTCTTGATGCGGGAAGCGGTGGAAGCGAAGCTGGGGCTGAAGGCGGCGAAGACGGCGTGAACGAAAACACATGCTGTCATGGCCGGGACAAGCCCGGCCATGACGAATTAAGAAGCCTTCGTCCTAAACCGGCAGCCCCTTCTGCTGCGCGAGTTCCTTCAGCGATACCTGCGGCCGCGCGCCGATGTGCTGGATCACTTCGGCGGCGGCGAGTGCACCGAGACGGCCGGCGCTTTCATGGCCGGCATTGCGCACGAGGCCGAACAGAAAGCCGGCAGCAAAGAGATCGCCGGCGCCCGTGGTGTCGACCAGCTTCTCGATCGGGTGTGCCGGCACCGCGACGACGCCGTCCTTTGCAGCGACCACGCAGCCCTTCTCGCTGCGGGTGACGACGCCGAGCTTGGTATCGGCGCGAAGCTGCTTCAGCGCGGTATCAAAATCCGAGGTCTGGTACAGCGAGTGCAATTCGGCCTCGTTGGCGAACACGAGATCGACCGTACCTTTGCACATCAGGTCGAGAAACTCGTCGCGATAGCGATCAACGCAGAAGGAATCCGACAGCGTCAGCGCCACCTGGCGGCCGGCCTTGTGCGCGATGGTCGCGGCCTTGACGAAGGCTTCCTTGGCGTTTTTGGGATCCCAGAGATAGCCTTCGAGATAGACGATGCTGGAGGCTGCGATCTGCGCTTCGTCGATGTCAGCGGGGGTCAGATCCTGCGCCGCACCGAGATAGGTGTTCATGGTTCGCTCGCCATCCGGCGTCACCAGGATGTAGGAGCAGCCGGTGGCGGGGCCCGCGTCGGCCGCCTTGGTCTCGTACGCGACGCCTGCGGCACGGATGTCGTGGGTATAGAGCCCGCCGATCTGGTCGTTCTTGACCTTGCCGATAAAGGCCGCGCGGGCGCCGAAGCCGGCAACGCCGACGATGGTATTGGCGCCGGAGCCGCCGGAGACTTCCGTGGCCGGGCCCATGTCGCGGTAGATCGAGGCGGCGCGGGCCTCGTCGATCAGCGCCATGCCGCCCTTGGCCATTCCGTGGTCGGCCAGGAATTTTTCATCGGTTTGCGCGAAGACGTCGAAAATCGCATTGCCGATCCCGAGAACGTCGTATTTTGCGTCAGCCATTCATCTGTCCTGTTTACGGCGTTGTGCGAAGAAGCCGAGCACGGCTAAGAAGGCTGCGGCCTACCAGATCGGCGTAGCGCCAGCAAGGGAAGCGGCTGCTATAGAACCTCCATGATCCGCTCCTTTCTAACGGTATCCTCGGGAACGCTGGCCTCGCGGCTGCTCGGATTCGTGCGCGATTCCGCGCTCGCCGCACTGCTAGGCGCCGGCGCGGTGGCGGATGCGTTCCTGGCGGCGTTTCAACTGGTCAATGTGGTGCGGCGGCTCCTCACCGAGGGCGGGCTGAACGCGGCGCTGGTGCCGGCCTGGCTGCGGGTGCGCGAGACCGACGGCGCGGTCGCGGCGGCGGCGTTTGCGGGG
>NZ_LLXZ01000142.1 GCF_001440395.1 Bradyrhizobium jicamae
GTCACCCTGCAGATGCTCGGCCGCGCCAAGAAGGTGATGATCGACAAGGAAAACACCACAATCGTCAACGGCGCCGGCAAGAAGGCCGACATCGAGGCCCGCGTTGCCCAGATCAAGGCGCAGATCGAGGAAACCACCTCGGACTACGACCGCGAGAAGCTGCAGGAGCGTCTGGCCAAGCTCGCGGGCGGCGTCGCGGTGATCCGCGTCGGCGGCGCGACCGAAGTCGAGGTGAAGGAGCGCAAGGATCGCGTGGATGACGCGATGCATGCGACCCGCGCGGCGGTTGAAGAAGGCATCGTGCCGGGCGGCGGCGTCGCCCTGCTCCGTGCTTCCGAGCAGCTCAAGCGCATCCGTACCCAGAACGACGACCAGAAGACCGGCGTCGAGATCGTGCGCAAGGCGCTGTCCGCGCCGGCCCGCCAGATCGCAATCAACGCGGGTGAAGACGGTTCCGTCATCGTCGGCAAGATCCTCGAGAAGGAGCAGTACTCTTACGGCTTCGACTCGCAGAACGGCGAATACGGCAACCTGGTCTCCAAGGGCATCATCGACCCGACCAAGGTGGTTCGCGTGGCGATCCAGAACGCGGCTTCCGTCGCGGCTCTCCTGATCACCACCGAAGCCATGGTGGCCGAACTGCCGAAGAAGAACGCTCCGGCGGCCGGCATGCCTCCGGGCGGCGGCATGGGTGGTATGGACTTCTAAGTCCAACCGTGCGCAGAGCTGCTGACGCGAAAGGAGCACCTGCTCAGCCGCCTGGAAGAATATCCGGGCCCTAACGAGCACGACGAAATCGAGCGTCTCCTCGACAAGATCGATGCCGAATTGAACCCGGTGGATAGACCGGATAGACTCTGAGTAATCCACGACGTGCACCTCGAGGCTCGAACTCGCCGCCATCGAGCCGTCCCGCGTGTATTGGCAAGCGCGCAGTCCCTCCCTCCGCCTTGCGATGAGAACACGAGAAATTGCATGCCTAGGAAACTCGCTCACAGCGCTGCTATCGATCCACTGCACGGATTCCCTGTTTCTGTGCAACCGCTGCAGCCCTGTCCTTTCTGCGGCGGCTCGGAAGTTTGGATCAACAGCGACATCGTGCCGAAATTCGTGGCATGCAGGAAATGTTGGGCGTTCGGCCCCAGTGCGCCGACCGTTACACAGGCGGCCGAGCGCTGGAACAAACGCGCCACGCCCCCTGGAACGAACACGGCTGCAGCGACCTCTGGCTAATCTAGCTCTCAATCAACAGCCGGACGATCTAGTTTTTCGCTTTGCATTGCGAATGCCCAGCGGTACGCAGCTCCTTTTACTGGAACGATCTGTCGAGCGACGTCTGCGGCCGGGGGCGCCCTAACAGGCCAAACGAACCAGGGCAATCGATGGTGGTGGCCGTTCTACGACTTCCGCGGAGAAGTGACTCCTAGGTGGCCTTCCGGCCCCCCCGGGATGACGCCTACTGGGCACCGTAAGTCCGCTTTGGGTCTTGGCTGTGCAAAAACGCTAAGACGATAGAGAGCGATAGAAGAAGTTATGCGTCTAAGACTATTTCAGCCCTCAAACGCGCAACCGCATTCAACTTTGAAAGCGAACCGAAGAATGCAATTCTCGCGGCGTTTCGATCTCTCGCGTTTTCACAGATGGGGTAATTCCGGGCCAGAAGCCATACTGACGCTCTCAGAATCAGCTCTCCAGGAATCGATGAGGCTCGGCTCTTGAGCCTTGTAACGACAAGAGAGCTGCAAGGGAGCATTATGTCGGACTGGACGTATCGCTGAAGCTGACAGCGATCTGCATTGTTGATCGGACAGGATAGATTCAGCGTGAAGGAATGGTTCATTCTGATCCGGAAGCGATCGCAGCATTCATCAAATCAAACGCGCCGCATGTCGCGCGGATCGGACTCGAAACAGGGGCAACGTCGACATGGCTATGGACCGAGTTGAACAAGCTCGGGCTGCCCGTCATCTGCATCGACGCAGGCACGCAAAGGCGGCCTTGAGAATGCAGATCAACAAGAGCGACCGCAACGATGCCGTAGGAATCACGCGCATCATGCAATGTGGATGGTACAAGGAAGTGCGCGTCGAAGACCTCGACAGTCACGCGGTCAAGGCTCTCCTCGTCAGCCGAGCTCTGCTCGTCAAGATCAAGCGGGATCTCGAGAACCAAGTCCGCGGGCTCTTAAAGAACCTCGGGCTGATTATTGGCCCAGCAAAGATGAACGTGTTCGCATCGAGTGCTGCCGAGCTCATCGAAAATCGGCCGGAACTCGCGGTTGCCATAACACCGTTACTCAGCGCCCGAGTAGCCATCGAGCAGCAGATTGCTGATCTCGACCGTAAGGTCATGAAGCCCGCACGCAGCAATGCCCAAGTGCGACAGTTCATGACGACGCTGGCATCGGCCCTGTTACGGCTCTTTGCTTTCTTGCAACGATCGACGACCCTACGCGCTTCAAAAGGTCAAGAAGCGTCGGACTCTATGTCGGACTAACGACCCGACGCTACGCATCCGGCGAGATCGACTGGAGACCGCCCGTGCAGATCAGCTAGGTGCCACAGGCGGGGGTCGAAGTACGCAGATCACCCTAGGTTAGTGCCGTTAGAATCGCCTTCATCAGTCCGTCTTCATCATAAGGCTTCCGAAGTATTTGCGCTTCTCGAAACTCCTCTAAAGTCTCGCGATCTCCATAACCGGTGACGATGATCACGGGCAAGTCGGGATGGGTCGCGCGGATCGCTTTCGCGAGCTCGACTCCTGTCATTTCCGGCATGGCGAAATCCGCAAGAACAAGCTCCATCTTCAGACCGTTTGCAATCAGCTCAAGGGCTTCTTGTCCGCTGGCAGCGGCCACCGCCGCGTATCCGACGGCCTCAAGTACCCTAACGGTTGACCTGAGAACTGCCTGATCATCATCAACAACTAGAATACACGGCTTTAGCTCCACCGTGGAAATTTGCTCGGCATCAGATTCTCTTTTGCGCACTCGTGGGACCACTTCGGCACAAGGTAAGAACACCGTCACCGAGGTGCCTTCGCCGACGTGCGTCTTAAGCGCGATGCCTCCACCCGACTGCTTGGCGAAACCAATAACTTGGGCGAGTCCGAGACCCGATCCTTTTCCTGGTCCTTTCGTAGTGAAGAAGGGCTCGAAGACGTGAGGGAGCACATCGTCGGGGATACCCATGCCTGTATCTCGGACGGCCAGTCCCACATACTTTCCCGGAGCCGGCGCTTCCGGGCCGGAGAGCTCTTTATCGGTGATGGCATTGAAAGTCTCGAGGGTCAGAGTCCCCCCTGGCCGCATAGCGTCTCTGGCGTTAATAACCAGATTAAGGATCACCGACTGAATTTGAGTTAGATCTACCAAGGCTGGGCAAAGGTCCGCGGCGAGGTTCGTGCGGAGTTGGATCGCTCCACGAAGCGAGGCATTGAGTAGGCCACTCATCTTCACGATGGTGCTGTTGAGATCGACCACTTTAGGCTCAAGCCGCTGTTGGCGCGAGAACGCGAGCAGTTGCGAGGTGAGATTCGCGCCTCGTTGCGCCGCTCCGAGAACCAGTTCGCAACCTTCCTGATCACCGGGATCCCTCAGATTGCGCGACAACATACGCGCGTTAGTGAGCACGACGCTCAAAAGATTGTTGAAGTCGTGCGCGACGCCTGACGTAATCTGCCCTATCGCGTCGATGCGTTGCAGTTGCTGGGACTCGGCCTCGGCGATTTCCCGTTGCTCCATTTGAGCACCTAGCTGCTTGTTGGCCTCCTCCAGTTCGCGCGTCCGCTCTTCAACGCGGCGCTCGAGCCTTTCTTCAATACGTTTGCGATCCGTGATCTCCAGGGCGACTCCGAAAAACGAAGCCGGCACGTCATTGTCGAAACTGGTCTGACCGCGGGTCGCGATCCAGCGTTCCACGCCGTCCGTTTTTCCGATTACCCGGTACTCGATATTGTAGACCCCATCGCTCCGCGGGTCGGCGCACCGCTGGATAGCGGCCTCGACACGCGCAAGATCGTCTGGATGAACGCAGGACCGCCACACCTCATAGTCGACGACCGCGCCCGCCGGCAGACCCCACATGCCCCTGACCGTATCATCCCATTGCAACTTGTTGGACTGTGGATTCCAAGCATAGCAGCCGAGCCTCGCGAGATCGACGGCCGCCTTCAGCCGCGCTTCGCTCTCGCGCAGACGCGACCCGGCGTGCTTCTCCTCTGTGATCTCGCGTATGGCGCCAATGAATCCGACCGGCTGCCGGCCTTCAAAGAAGTTTTGGGCATGGGTAGAGACCCAACGTTCTATGCCGTCCTCGATTCCCAACACACGGTACTCGGCCACGAAAACGCCATCGCTGGCGGGGTCGAGTGAGGCTTCCCACGCCGCTGCGACCCGAGCCTGGTCGTCAGGGTGTATGGCCGCGACAGCCATCGGTGCGTCGACGATGGTGTCGGCGGGCAATCCCCACATTGCCTTAAGGCGTGCATCCCAGTCGAGAGCGCCGGTCCTAGGGTCGCCAGAATAAGGCGATAAGCCGACTAGTTCGGCTGCCGCCTTTAGCCGCGCTTCGCTGGCCCGCAGCAACGCTTCTGCGTGTTTCCGCCGGTGGATGTCTCGGAACGCAACAGAAACGCCGGTCGAGGTTGGATAGATGTCGACCTCGAACCAATGCCCGATCAAAGGCGAGAGGCTCTCAAAATGCTGGGCCGTGCCTGTCTCAAATGCGCGCCGGTGCGCCTCATAGTCCGGCGTGCCGACAGCGTTCGGGAACGCTGAGAGAAACGGGAGGCCTATCAAATCGTCGGGCTTCTTGTCCCAGATCTCGAGCGCCTTGCGGCTTGCGTAAAGAAAACGTTGATTCTGATCAAGCGCATAAAAGGCTTCGCCGATTCCTTCGAGTACCTCGCGCAGTCTGGCTTCATTCTTGCGCAAGGCCCGTTCGGCCCGGTCCCGCTCCGCCTTTTCCTTAACGGCGTTGGTGGTCTCGAAAGCAGTGGCAAGATTGGCGACGACCGCGCCCGTCTCATCGTGGATGGGCGTAAAATACGACGTGAAAAACGCTTCCTCAGGACCGCCGTTGCGCAGGAGCGTCCAGGGATGGTCTTCCAGCGTAACGGTCTCGCCCGCGAAAACACGGCGGTGGATCGCCGCTTCGGCCGCCTCCCATACCTCGCCCCAGACTTCGCGCCCGGGTCGGCCGAAGGCACGAGGATGCTTCGTCCCCATGAACGCACGATGGATCTCATTGTAGATTAGGATGCGCTCGGGACCCCAGATCAGATTCATCGCAAGTTGCGATGCCATCATGAGGTCAATGGTGGTCTTGAGGCTCTGGGGCCAACTGGAAATCGGCCCAAGCGGAGTCTTCTCCCAATCGAACGCGCGAACTCGCGCGCCCATCTCCCCGCCGCTCGCGGGCCAAGCTGATGGTCCTGGGTGAAGGTCCTTGCCCACTGAGCCTCTCGCGAGCGCTGGAGAACAGGCCAACATTGTCCTGAAGTACGATAGATTAGCCCAAGCAATCAGCATCAAAAAGCATCTTCATGCAGGTGGGCTGGCTTGGTGCCCCTTAACTCCGCTCAGGGTCATTTGCAGGCGTTCCCAGCGATGGAGGCTTAGGTCGGCTCTACCCCTCGCGGACGTCGGTGAATCGATTAGCCATGTCGGCTGTGCCAAATTCGGAAGTTGCGCGCGATCCGCACCCGCGCGCCTGCCTCTGATCGAGCGCGCATCGTAATCCAAATGCCTTAAAAGTCGCGAGTCTCGTTATCCGCGCATAAATACGTTTGAAGCATCCATTACAAAAGCCATGCAAGGTGAATACTGAAACGGATGATCAATGCACCATCTCACATTCCTCTTATTTATAGCTTTGGCCTGCCCTATGCCAGCAGCAGCCGAACCGATGTCAGTCCGCTGCGATGGCCAGCACTTCCGCTAGTCGCAACCTTATTTCATGACCTTTGATATCGAAAAAAGTCACTTCGTGTTTGAGCGCGCCGGAGGAAACATCATAACGGGTGAAATCATCTCGGCGACCGACGAACAATTGGATCTCAGCTTGAGGGGCGCCGGTGGACGCATCCTTCTTTCCTACAATCGCAAGCGCAATGTGGTGACCTGGCCGGGATTGCCGGCCGGAGAGTTGGGAATATTTGCAATGCACCACACCTGTATTGGAGTTGCTGGCAGAACGATGCTTTCCACATTCTATCAGCCGGAGCAATTGATCCGAAACGTCGCGACCCAATCGATTTTCGCTCAGTTGTCCAGGCAACACCGGCCCGTTTTTTATCACTATGGATCGCGTCACAAAAACTGTCGTCGTGGAAAATGAACATTCGTCCGGGGGCTCGTCAGGCAACATTACAAGCATAAAGGATGGCGTCATCAAGCTCACTTTTGGGCCTGGTCCCACGAGTCAAACTGAAGCGGTGTGGGGCGAGGGTGTCCGATCGCTGACCTTGATATTCGCTACGGGCGATCCAGTGAGGCCGAACGGGGTTTTTGAATGTACCGTAACAAAGCCGCGATCGATTATGGAAGGCTACAAGGACTGGGCGCGCTGGGGGAAGTGAGACCGCCATTTTACGTCAGCTCCTGAAGTCCGCAAAGGGTCTTGGCCGTGTAAAAACGGCCTTCGAGGGTCCCCGTCCAGAGAGCCGTGACGGGGTGTCTCAGACCGCGATCGCAGTGATCAGCGGCCTGATCCCGACGATGTAAAGCGCTTTCGCCGGATGCCGATCAGGCGCGCGATGGGCGCGATGTTCACGACGAGGTGCAGTCGCCACGGGTAGCAAGCGCGAAGTCGCTTATCCGACGATCTGCGAGAAGCGTGCGCTATTCGGGCGACACGCGGCCGGGATGGCGCCTCAGTCTTCGTCTGCCGGACGCCGACGGCAGCGCACGAATCGGCCCAATAAAAAACACAGCCTGCCGATGAAATCACCCAATTCCAAATATCTTATCGATGCTCCTACATTCTTAGAGCACCATGGTCGCGAATGGCCGACGAACAAGACCACAGATATTTATCTCTCCGCAATCAATCTGCAACGGTCCCCCTTCAACACCTCCGATATGCGGTTGTTTCCGCGGAGTATGGAAGCTTCCGGCGGGCTGCAGAAGCTTTGTTGACTCAGCAGTCAACTCTGAGCCGCTGCATTCGGGAGCTCGAGGAATCAATAGGCGTGATTGTGTTCGAGCGATCGAGCGGCGGCGTCTGCGCCACGTCGGCGGGCCGGGATTTTCTCCGAACGGCGCGGTCCATTCTCGAACAAATGGATGCGCTGGTTACGTCAGCCAAGTCTAACGGACGCGGCGAGGCTGGGCGGCTGTCTGTGGGATTCTATACG
>NZ_LLXZ01000143.1:0-377 GCF_001440395.1 Bradyrhizobium jicamae
GAGGATCTGCCGATGCCGGCGCAGGCCGAGATTCGGCAGGCCCGCGGCGACGCCGAGGAAGAGCATCCGCAGAAGGCCAAGCTGTCGCTGCTGCAGCGGCTGGCCAATGTCGGCCTCGGCCGCCGCGACGAGGAGAACGAGCCGCCGATCGCCGCGCGTGCCTCCGGCCCGGCCATGGCCCCGCTGCCGCCGCTCCCCGAGCGCAAGCCGCAACGGACCGTTGCCCAGCAGATGGCGAATCACGACCCGGTGTCGGAGTACGCAAAGCGCCCGGCGCCGCAGGGTTTGGATGTGCATGGCCGTCCCGTACCTGTTGCCCCGGCGCCACAGGGAGACGACCATCTTGATATCCCCGCCTTCCTGCGACGGCAGGGGGG
>NZ_LLXZ01000143.1:485-61744 GCF_001440395.1 Bradyrhizobium jicamae
CCGGGGCCTTTCTCTTTGGAATGGCAGATGGTTCGCCAACCAACTGATTTTAAATCATTAATTGTACTTTAAGTGCTCAAATGCCACAGTTGGAACCGGTGGCGGCCATGCAGGAATTTGGTTAACGCTTGGCGCGAATGAGGCAGAGATGGGGTAACAATCCGTAAAGAAGCGTGAGTTGCGGGGTTAAGGGCAGTGACTATGGTCTGCCGTGACTTGGGGATGCCTAAAACGCGAATCGCCGCGCAAGTGCGGTTCCGAGCTTTAGGTTAAGTCGGGTAGTGGGCAGTTATCGATGAAATTCAGCCGCCAAACCACGCTTCGGTCGCAAGCCACCGTAACCGGCGTTGGCGTCCATTCCGGTTTACCTGTCAGCCTGACGCTCGGACCTGCTCCTGTGGATGCGGGTTTTATTTTTGTCCGTACCGGCCTCGATGAGGCCGACCGCGAAGTTCCCGCGATCGCCGAATCCGTTACCGCCACCGATTTCGCCACCGTCCTCGGCGACCGCGAAGGCCCGCTGGTTTCTACCGCCGAACATGTCCTCGCTGCCTTGCGCGGCATGGGCGTCGACAACGCCATCATCGAAGTCGACGGTCCCGAAGTCCCGATCATGGACGGCAGCTCGGCCGCCTTCGTCGCCGCCATCGATCAGGCCGGCATCGTCTCCCAGTCGGCCTCCCGCCGCTTCATTCAGGTGCTGAAGCCGGTGCAGGTCGCGATCGGCGACAGCTTCGGCGAACTGCGCCCGCACGCGAACGGGTTCCGCGTCGAGGTCGAGATCGACTTCGCCAATCCGGTGATCGGCCGCCAGAACTATTCCATCGATCTCAGCCCTGAAAGCTTCCGCCGCGAGATTTCCCGCGCCCGGACCTTTGGCTGCATGAACGATCAGGCTCGGCTCTGGAGCGCCGGCTTTGCGCTCGGTGCTTCCTTTGAGAATACGGTGGTGTTTGACGATACCCGCCTGCTGAATCCCGAAGGCTTCCGCTTTAGCGACGAATGCGCCCGTCACAAGGTGCTGGATGCGATCGGCGATCTGACCCTGGCTGGCCTGCCGCTGCTCGGCGCCTATCGTTCGATGCGCGGTGGCCACAAGCTGAACCACGCCGTGCTGACGGCCCTGCTGGCCGACCGCAGCGCCTGGCGGGTAGTCGATGCCGAACCGGCACGCCGTCCCCGCGGTCATGTCGAGGCAGGCGCGGGCATGGTGGGTGGCATGATCGCCCCGGCCTATGGCCCGGACGTTTCCTGACCTCGGTCTTTGCAATTTCTCTGAATTTCTGAGGCGTTTGCGCGGCTAGGCGCATTTTCCGTAATAACCACAATTGGTAACCAGGTGAGCCAGCCGCCTTAATCCGGGCGAATTGGCTGCGTATTCGGTTGGTCGAGGACCATTTTTCGGCTAGAGAAGCCTGCGGTTGCACCACAAGGCGCCACAGGCCTTGAGAATTGGGCACCAACGCATTGGGTACGGGGTATATGACGTCCATGACGACGGTTCACGGACGGACGGGCTCAATCATCAGTCGCATCACAGGGCGCCAGGTCACAGATTCCATGTCGGCACAGCGTATGACGCTTGAACCCAACAAATCACTCAGGCTTTCCAGCCTCGGACGGTCGCTGCGGCTGGCAGCGGGCCTGATTGCGCTTGCGATTCCCCTGAGCGGCTGCGGCACCGGCGCGCTGTGGGATAAGTTCACCCAGAAGGACGATACCTTCAACGAGGAGCCCGCGGACAAGCTCTATAATGAGGGCTTGTACCTGATGAACCAGCGCAAGGATAACAAGGCGGCCTCGAAGAAGTTCGAGGAAGTCGACCGCCAGCATCCTTATTCGGACTGGGCGCGCAAATCGCTGCTGATGTCCGCCTATTCCTTCTACAACCAGGGCGACTACGATAGCTGCATCGGCGCCGCGACCCGTTACGTCACGCTGCATCCCGGCAGCCCCGACGCGGCCTACGCGCAATACCTGATCGCAGCCTCGCATTACGATCAGATCCCGGACATCTCCCGCGACCAGGGGCGCACCGAAAAGGCGATTGCGGCGCTGGAAGAGGTGATTCGCAAATATCCGACCTCGGAATATGCCAACTCCGCCAAGGCCAAGCTCGAAGGCGCGCGCGACCAACTCGCCGGCAAGGAAATGGACGTCGGCCGCTACTATTTGGAAAAGAAGGACTACACCGCCGCCATCAACCGCTTCAAGACCGTGGTCACCCGCTACCAGACCACGCGGCACGTCGAGGAAGCACTGGCGCGCCTGACCGAGTCCTATATGTCGATCGGCATCGTCGGCGAAGCGCAGACGGCAGCGGCCGTGCTCGGGCATAATTTCCCTGACAGCAAGTGGTACAAGGACGCCTACAATCTCGTGAAGTCGGGCGGCGTCGAGCCGAGCGAGAACAAGGGGTCCTATATCTCCAGGGCTTTCAAGAAGATGGGGCTGGGCTGATAGTCTGGGCTGACCGGCAGGCGGCATTTACCCTGTGTCCATAACATGAACAAATATAGTACAAAACGCCCACTACATCTGCTAATGATGTGTCGATTCTAACATCTGCAGAGTCGGCCCCTAGGCGGGGCCGATGTCAGAACCTGACCAGTGGGGATTACCGTCACATGCTGGCGCGTCTGTCGATCCGTGACATTGTGCTGATCGAGCGTCTCGATCTCGAATTTTCCCGCGGCCTTGCGGTGCTTACCGGCGAGACCGGCGCGGGCAAGTCGATCCTGCTCGACGCCTTCGCGCTGGCGCTTGGCGGCCGCGGTGATGCCGGGCTGGTGCGCCACGGCGCGGAGCAGGGGCAGGTGACGGCCACCTTCGACATCCGGAACGGGCATCCGGCGACGAAGATCCTTGCCGGCAACGGCCTGGACGATTCCGGCGAAATGATTCTTCGCCGCGTCCAGTTCGCTGACGGCCGCACCCGTGCCTTCATTAACGACCAGTCGGTCAGCGTGCAAACCCTGAAGGCCGTCGGGGCGACGCTGGTCGAGATCCATGGCCAGCACGATGAGCGCGCGCTGGTGGACGCCTCGACGCACCGGCAACTGCTCGACGCCTTTGCCGGGCTAGAAAAGGAAGTCACGGCGCTGGAGACGCTGTGGGAGTCGCGCGGCGCCGCCGTCAGCGCGCTCGACGCGCATCGCGCCAGCATGGAACGCGCCGCCCGGGAGGCGGACTATCTGCGCCATGCTTCCGATGAACTTCGCGCACTGAAGCCGGAGGATGGCGAGGAAACCTCGCTCGCCGTGCGCCGCACCACCATGATGCAGGGCGAGAAGATCGCCAGCGACCTGCGCGAGGCACAGGAAGCGGTCGGCGGTCCGCATTCGCCGGTTCCGGCGCTGGCTGCCGCCGTGCGCCGCCTCGAACGCCGTGCTGCCAATTCGCCGAGCCTGGTCGAGCCGGCGGTGCGGGCCATCGACATCGCGATCAATGCGCTGGAGGAAGCCGACCAGCACCTCCACGCCGCGCTGGTCGCGGCTGATTTCGATCCGGCCGAACTGGAGCGCATCGAGGAGCGGCTGTTTGCGTTGCGCGCTGCCTCGCGCAAATATTCGACGCCGGTCGACGGGCTGGCGGCGCTGGCCGCCAAGTTCGCTTCCGACGTCGCGCTGATCGACGCCGGTGCGAGCCGGTTGAAGAAACTGGAAGCCGTTGCCGCCGAGGCCGACCAGCGCTACGGCGCGGCGGCGGCCAAGCTCTCCGCGGCCCGCAGCAAGTCGGCCGACAAGCTCAACAAGGCCGTCAACGCCGAACTGGCGCCGCTGAAGCTCGAACGTGCAAAATTCATGACCCAGGTGGAGAGCGACGCCAACGCGCCGGGCCCGCAGGGCATCGACCGTGTCGAGTTCTGGGTGCAGACCAATCCGGGCACCAGGCCGGGACCGATCATGAAGGTCGCGTCCGGCGGCGAGTTGTCGCGCTTCCTGCTCGCGCTCAAGGTGGTGCTGGCTGACCGCGGCTCTGCGCCGACGCTGGTGTTCGACGAGATCGATACCGGGGTCGGTGGTGCTGTGGCGGACGCCATCGGCTCGCGCCTCGCACGGCTCGCCGGCGGGGTGCAGGTGATGGCCGTGACGCATGCGCCGCAGGTCGCCGCGCGCGCCAGCCAGCATTTGCTGATCTCCAAGGACGCGCTCGACAGGGGCAAGCGCGTCGCCACCCGCGTCAATGCACTCGCCGCCGACCACCGCCGCGAGGAAATCGCCCGCATGCTGGCGGGCGCCGAGATTACCGTAGAGGCCAGGGCCGCGGCGAGGCGGCTGCTGCAGGCGGCCAGCTAGCCGTGTCCCGGACGCGGTGCAGCGCTCTTCGCGCTGCTCCGCAGAACCGGACCCACAGCCAGCCCAACATGGGCCCCGGACCAGCAGCGCACCGCTGCGCGCTGCGCAGCATCCGGGGCACGATATCTGTTTCCGGTTTTGCCCTCAGCCCCGCTTCATCGTATCCATGGCCCATGGCCAAGACAGCGAAAACCAGAACCCCCGTCGACATCTCAAAACTCACCAAGGCCCAGGCCAAGGTCGAGCACATGCGGCTGTCGCTGGAGATCGAAGTTCACAACGAGCGCTACTATCAGAAGGACGCGCCGACCGTCTCAGACGCGGCCTATGACGAACTGCGCCAGCGGCTGGAGGCGATCGAGGCGAAATTTCCCGATCTCGTGACGACGGATTCGCCGACGCAAAAGGTCGGCGCCGCGCCGGCGCGCGGTTTTGCAAAAGTGCAGCATGCTGTCCCGATGCTCTCGCTCGGCAATGCCTTCAGCGACGAGGACGTCACCGAATTCGTCGACCGCATCCGCCGCTTCCTCAAGCTCGATGCCGAGCACATTCCGGCGCTGGTCGCCGAGCCCAAGATCGACGGCCTGTCGCTGTCGCTGCGCTACGAAAACGGCGAACTGGTCCGCGCCGCGACGCGCGGTGACGGGTTTACCGGCGAGGACGTCACCGCCAACGTCCGTACCATCAAGGACATTCCGCACACGCTGAAGGGCAAGAATATTCCGGCCGCCTGCGAAATGCGCGGCGAGGTCTACATGCTCAAGAAGGATTTTCTCGAGCTGAACAGGAAGCAGGCGGAGGCGGACGACACGGTGTTCGCCAATCCGCGCAATTCGGCGGCAGGCTCGCTGCGCCAGAAGGACGTCGCGATCACCGCGTCACGGCCGCTGAAGTTTTTTGCCTATACCTGGGGCGAGGTGAGCGAGCGTCCGGCCGAAACCCAGCACGGCATGCTGGAGTGGATGGACAAGGCCGGCTTTGTCGTCAATCCACGAACGAAGCTTTGCAAGGATATCGAGGCGGTGCTGGCGTTCTACAGCAAGATCGGCGAGGAGCGGGCGACGCTCGGCTACGACATCGATGGCGTGGTCTACAAGGTCGACCGGCTCGACTGGCAGGACCGGCTCGGCTTCGTGTCGCGCAGTCCGCGCTGGGCGATCGCGCATAAATTCGCGGCCGAGCAGGCGACGACCATTCTCAACGGCATCGACATCCAGGTCGGCCGCACCGGTGCGATGACGCCGGTGGCACGGCTGGAGCCGGTCACCGTCGGCGGCGTCGTCGTCTCGAACGCGACGCTGCACAATGAGGACTACATCAAGGGCATCGGCAACGACGGCAATCCGATTCGTGACGGCGTCGATCTTCGCGTCGGCGACACCGTCGTCGTCCAGCGCGCCGGCGACGTCATTCCTCAGGTCGTCAGTGTTATCTTGGACAAACGGCCGAAGACCGCCAAGCCGTACAAGTTTCCGGAGACATGTCCGGTTTGCGGCAGTCATGCCGTACGCGAGGAAGACGAGGCGGTACGTCGTTGCACCGGCGCGCTGATCTGCCCGGCGCAGGCGGTGGAGCGGCTGAAGCATTTCGTCTCGCGGCTGGCGTTCGACATCGACGGGCTCGGCGACAAGCAGATCCAGGAATTCTACGAAGGTGGCCTCGTAATGTCGCCGGTCGATATCTTCACGCTGCAGAAGCGCGATGCGCGCTCAACCAGCAGACTGATGGAGCGCGAAGGGTACGGCGAAACCTCTGTCCGCAACCTCTTCAACGCCATCGACGCCCGTCGCAGCATCGAGCTGCATCGCCTGATCTTCGCGCTCGGCATCCGCCACGTCGGCGAGGGCAACGCAAAACTGCTGGCGCGGCATTACGGCACAATCGGGAATTTTCGCGAGTCGATGCTGGCCGCCGCCAAGGGCAGCGGTGACGAGGAGAACACCACCGAGGCCTATCAGGATCTCAACAATATCGGCGGCATCGGCGAGATCGTCGCCGACGCGGTGGTGGAGTTCTTCGCCGAGCCCCGCAATATGAAGGCCCTCGGCGAACTCCTGAGCGAGATCGAGGTGAAGCCGGCCGAACAGCCGCGCAAGAGTTCGCCCGTCTCCGACAAGACGGTCGTGTTCACGGGCTCCCTGACCAAGTTCACCCGCGACGAAGCCAAGGCGATGGCGGAGCGTCTCGGCGCCAAGGTCGCCGGCTCGGTGTCGAAGAAGACGGATTATGTCGTTGCGGGCGAGGAGGCCGGCTCCAAGCTCACCAAGGCGCGGGAGCTGGGCGTTGCGGTGCTGACCGAGGATGAATGGCTGAAGCTGATCGGGGAGTGAGGCGCCGCCCGTCATTGCGAGGAGCGAAGCGACGAAGCAATCCATCGTGCCGCAAGCGGATAGGTGAATTGCTTCGCTCCGCTCGCTGTGACGTCCAGTGAACCGTCAGCTCGAGAAGCCAAGTAGCCCGGATGAGCGAAGCGAGATCCGGGGGCATCCCCGCATGCGAATATGGAATGCAGCAATGAGCGGAAGTGTCATCTTATTTTACTCTACCAAGGACGCCTACGGAGAGTTTTCGAATTTCGCTGCCTTCCCGATCGAAATTGACGGTCGGACCTGGCCGACTTCGGAGCATTATTTTCAAGCGCAGAAATTCGCCGGCACTGAACATGAGGAACTGATCCGCACCACACCGTCCCCAATGACGGTTGCTAAGATCGGTCGTGACCGCAAGCGGCCGCTACGCCCAGACTGGGAGGAGGTCAAGGACAGCATTATGCGGAAGGCTGTCCGGGCGAAGTTCGATCAACATCCGCGGCTCGCAGCGATGCTGATTGAGACCGGAGATGCCGAAATAGTGGAGCATACAAAGAACGATGCCTATTGGGGCGATGGCGGCGACGGCAAGGGCCTAAACCGGCTCGGACAAATTCTGATGCAAGTGCGAGCGGAGATGGTGCGAGCGGGGAAAGACGTCATTTAACCTCCACGCGCCACGCACCCTCGGCGTTCATTTCATTCTGTGTGCCTTGACCACCCCTGCAAGATTACCCCCAGCCCATGACCGATACTCCTGAACGACAGATTCGCGCCGTCTATGACGCGCATACGATACGTGTGTATCAAGCCTACAGCGATGAGATTGCGGACGCGGCCCTCGCTCGCGGCACCTTCATTTCTCCGTCGTTCAAGATGGAGCGGATGACATGGATAAAGCCGTCGTTCCTCTGGATGATGTATCGTGCCGGATGGGGCTACAAGGATGCCGGTCAGCGCAGGATTCTCGCGATCGACATAAGCCGGGAAGGGTTTCACTGGGCTCTGGCACATAGCTGCCCCAGCCACCCCGAACCCTCGATGAGCGATGAAGACTGGAGCAGGCTGAAAGCGGCTTCGCCGGTGCGGATTCAATGGGATCCGGAGCGTGATCTGCATCTTCAGCCGCTGCCCCATCGCGCCATCCAGATCGGCATAAGCGGAGAGGCGGTCTCGCTCTACGTCAACCAATGGATATGGAAGATCACCGATATTACGGACGCCGCGCACGCCATTTGCGATCTGGTGAAGCGCAATGAACTGGATCAGGCTCGAGCAAAATTGCCGGCCGAACGCCCCTACGATGTGGTTTTCGGATAAATCACAAGCGTTCGACGTCAGTCGAAATCGAGGCGCTTGCCTTTCTCCTGCGGCCGGAAGGGTGAAACCACACGTCCCCTGCGGTCAATGCGTCCCCACTGTCCGCCCTCGTACCAGCCACGCTCGCCTTCAGTGGCAGTGCTGTCCGAGACATACGTACAAGCCGTGCAGACAACAGCAACGCCATCCCTGAACGGATAGGCACCGTCATACGTCGCCGGGATCACGAGATTGAGTTTGCGGTCGATGTACCCGACCTTGTCTCCGACCCGCGACCGCGCGAGACCGTCCTCGAAATAGTCCGGGCCGTTGTCCATTGATTCAACCGGCACCGGGATGGCGCCACGTCGAACGTAGTACCATTGGTATTTTCGTGTGTCGGTCCCATTGAACAACATGACCGAGGCCAGCCCATCACGGTCATATCGAAGTCGAGCCAGATAGGCCGGCTTCAAGCGCGGCCGCCCGTCGGGGCCGGTTGCCGCGCATTGCCTGAAAATGCGCTCGGGCTCCCAGCAATCGAAGACCGCTGGCGAAACCGCGCCCTGATCAATCGCCATGGCCGGTTTGGATGAGAGCGCAAGCAGGACGCCCAGCGCAGCGATCTTGAGAAAATCAGGCATGATGCGGGCTCGTAGAGGGTGGGCTGTATCCCGCCGTCTTTGCGAGCGAAGCAATTCATTGCGGCGTAAGAAAGTAGGGCGTCGTTCGCAGAACCGTCGTCGCTCGCAAGGCGGTAGCCTCGTAGCCCGGATGAGCGAAGCGATATCCGGGACAACTCTACATCCACCCCGGATGTCGCTGCGCTCATCCGGGCTACAACATTCCCTTATCTTCTTCCTCCGCCTTCTCGATCAATTCCTCGCTCACCACCACGTTTCGCCGCGGCACCAGGAAGAACATCGCCGACGCGCAGGCGATCGAGAGCGCGAAGACCGCGGCGGTCAGCGGCAGCGTGGTGGTGGAGTGGCCGCCGAGATAGGCGCCGAATTGCGAGACCAGCGCGCCGATGCCCTGCTGCAGAAAACCCATCGCGCCGGAGGCGGTGCCGGCGGCCTCGGGGCGAACGCTGATGGCGCCGGCCGCGGCGTTGTTCATCACGAAGGCATTGGCGACCATCACGATCATCTGGGTGCCGAACAGCCAGAGCGGCGCCTGGTTGGTGCCGGTGATGCTGAAGACAAGGTTGAGCAGGGCGCCGGCGAATTGCAGCGCCAGCCCGAACCAGATCAGCCGCTCGAGCGACTGGCGCGGCGCGAAGCGGACGCAGAACACGTTGCCGATCAGATAGGCGAATCCCGTCGCCGCGAACCAGGCGCCGTATTCGGCGGTGGTTCGGCCCATCTGCGTCACCACGATGTAAGGCCCGCCGCCGGCGAACATGAAGATGATCTGCGACGCCAGCACCTGGCACAGCACATAGCCGATGAAGGCGCGATTGCGAACGAGGCTGCCGATGTCGCCGCGAAAGCTGCTGCTCTGGCTGCGGACGCGGCGCGTCTCGGGCAGTGCGAGGGCGATCAGCACCGCGACGCTGAGCGAAGCCGCCGTGATGAAATAGAAGATGGCGCGCCAGCCGAACGCGGTTTCCAGCAGGCCGCCGACGAGTGCGCTGAGCATCTGCGCCATCATCATGACCGCGATCACGAGGCTGATCATGGAGCTGATGCGGTCGCGGCTGTAGAGGTCGCGGATGATGGCGCGGCTCACCACCATGCCGGTGGCGCCGCCCAGCGCCTGCAGGAACCGCGCGGCGATCAGTTGCGGCAGGGTCTGGGCCAGCGAACAGCCGATGCTGGCCACCACCATCAGGGCGAGGCCGGCGAGCAGCACCGGGCGGCGGCCGAATTTGTCCGACAGCGGCCCCATGATGAGCTGCGAGCAGGCGATGCCGACCATGTAGAGCGACACCGTCATCTGCGCCACCGAGATGTCGCCGCCGAACGTCGTCGCCAGCACGGGCAGCGCCGGCACCAGCATGTAAAGCGAGATCGGCGCGACGCCGGTCATGGCGACCAGCATCAGCAGCATGATTTTCGAGGTCGCAACGGCATTCGCCGCCGCGCCGGGCGGTTTGCCCACGACGCCGTGCATTCAGCTCAGATCCTGTTTTGGTTGAACTGACTTTTACCCAGATGGCTCAGCGGGAATAGCGACGTTTCGGCATGCGGCCATGCCGAATTGGGGAGGCGGCCACCGGACTGGGCCGCCGGATTCTACTTTGCATGGGGTTGTTTTCGCGGTTTTTGTGTCCGCCGTGGAAAGTAGGATGGGTGGAGCGCAGCGATACCCATCGTCTCACCACGCGCACCGGCATTGATGGGTATCGCTGCGCTCCACCCATCCTACGGCTTTAGCCTGTGCTCAAAGCGGCAGCAATGCTGCCGTTGCTTCATCCAGCCACAGCTTGGTGGCGTTGTCGTTGAGATGAGGACGCACCGCGCGGTTGACGCGCTCGTGGTAGTCGTTGAGCCACTTCAGTTCCGTTGCGCTCAGCATGTTGACGTCGATCAGGCGGCGGTCGATCGGCGCCAGCGTGAGCGTCTCGAAGGCGTTCACCGGCTTCTCGGCGCCGGGCACGTCGGTGCCGACGACCAGTTCGAGGTTCTCGATCCGGATGCCATAGGCGTCGGTCTTGTAATAGCCGGGCTCGTTGGACAGGATCATGCCGCGCTTCAGCGGCGTAATGCCGAGTTTCGAGATGCGCGCCGGGCCTTCGTGCACAGAGAGATAGCTGCCGACGCCGTGGCCGGTGCCGTGCTCGAAATCGAGGCCGGCCTGCCATAGAAATTGGCGCGCAAAGCTGTCGAGCTGCGCGCCGGTGGTGCCGTCGGGAAACACCGCGCGGGCAATTGCGATGTGCCCGCGCAGCACGCGGGTGAAGCGGTCGCGCATTTCGTCGGTGGGATTGCCGATCGCAATCGTGCGGGTGACGTCGGTGGTGCCGTCCTCATACTGCGCGCCGGAATCGATCAGCAGGAGGTCGCCGGGCACGATGCGCCGGTTGCTCTTGCGGGTGACGCGGTAATGCACGATGGCGCCGTTCGGCCCGGTGCCGGCGATGGTCGGAAAGGAAACATCCTTCAGCGCGCAGGTCTGGCGGCGGAAGGTTTCCAGCGCCTCGACGGTGTCGATCTCGGTCAGCGCGCCGGACGGAGCCTCGCGGTCGATCCAGGCGAGGAAGCGCGTCAGCGCCACCGCGTCGCGCTGGTGCGCGGTCCGCGTGCCCTCGATCTCGGTGATGTTCTTCACCGCCTTCAACAGGCTCACCGGATCGTTGCCGCGCACCGGTTTGCCCCCGGCGGTCACGATCAGGCGGCTCAGCGCGTCGGCAGCGGTGGCGCTGTCGAGCGCGATCGCCGTGCCGCCGCGTGCGAGTTCGGTCAGCATGGGCACCAGCGTGTCGGGCTCGCTGACATCGGCGGATTGTTCGAGATGGTCGCGCGTCAGGTTGGAAAGCTTGCGGTGATCGATGAAGACGGTGGGGCGGCCGTCCTTCGGCACCAGCGCGTAGGACAGCGGTAGCGGCGTGTGCGAGACGTCGGCGCCGCGGATGTTGAAGGTCCAGGCCACCGCGTGGCTATCCGAAAGCACTAGCGCATCGACGCCGAGCTTGTTGATCTCCAACCGGATGCGCTTGAGTTTTTCGGCCTCGATCTCGCCGGAAAACTGCACGCCATGAATGGCGACGGGGCCGCGCGGCGGGGCCGGGCGTTCGGTCCAGATCTGGTCCAGCGGGTTGCTCTCGACCGCGATCAGCTCCGCGCCCGCCTTGGCGCAGGCGGCGGCCAGCCGCTCGGCTGCCGCCGAAGTGTGCAGCCACGGGTCAAAACCGAGGCGGTCGCCGGCCGCAAGGTGCCGGGACAGCCAGTGTTCCGGCGGCGGATCGGCCAGCGGTTCGATGTGCCAGGCCTTGCGGTCGACCTGCTTGGCGGCCTGCAGCGTGTAGCGGCCATCGACGAAAACGGCGGCCTCGCGCGTCAGCACGATCGCCATGCCGGCCGAACCGGTGAAGCCGGTGAGCCAGGCCAGCCGCTCTTCGGAGGCCGCGACATACTCGTTTTGCTGCTGATCGGCCCGCGGAATCACGAATCCGGTCAGCTTCCGCCGTGCCAGTTCCTCGCGAAAGCTGCCGAGCCGTGCGGCGAGCGCCACGCCGCCTTCGGGTTCTTCGAATGTCTGGAAATGGGCTTCGAACATCGCCGGTCACTTTAGGGTTTGGGTGGAGAGGTCCGCAATCGGGCGGAGTTCGCCACAATTTGGCATATTCCGTGCTTCATTATATCCGTCCGCGTTAGTCGGACGAATGGTTTTGCGCCCCAGGCCGTTCGGCTCAAGATACCGGGAGGCTCAAGGAGTGTTTCAACTCAACGAAGAGGGGATACACCATGCCTGCTTTCATGTTTGAGAAGATTGCACCACCACCGGCCGATCGCGGCCCGGTCCCGCCGGTCGCCAACAAGAAACAGCGCGGCGTCATCGTTCAGATCCTCGACCGGTTCGCGGAAGCGCGCGTCAAACGGTCTTTGGAGGAAGAGAAGGGCGTTATCGCCCGCAATCGGAACAGATCGTCCGAATAGAATTTCAGTTCACCTTGCGCAGCAGCAGGCTGCTCCAGCCTTCGATGCGCAGGTGGCGAACCGGCACCAGCCCGCGCGCCCGGTAGGCGGCGATCACGGCAGGCGCCTGATGCGTCAGCAGCCCCGAGAGGATGACCAGTGCCGACGGCGCCAGATGCCGCGCCATCGGCCCCGCCAGTTGCCGCAACGGATTGGCGAGAATGTTCGCCAGCACCAGATCGAACGGCGCGGCCTGTGCAAACTGCGGCGCCGAGAAGCCGGTGGCGCGAACCGCCCGCACCAGATGTCCCGCCACGTTCAGCCGCGCATTGTCGCGCGCGACCTGCACCGAGGGCGGATCGATATCGCTGGCCAGGATCTTTTCATGCAGCGCCTTGGCCGCCGCGATCGCCAGCACGCCGGTGCCGGTGCCGAGATCGAGCACGCGGCGCGGGCGCCAGGCCTTCAAGACATGATCAAGCAGCAGCAGGCAGCCGCGCGTGGTGCCGTGATGGCCGGTGCCGAACGCCAGCGCCGCCTCGATCTCGATGCCGAGCTTGTTGGGTGCGACCCGCTCGCGGTCATGCTGGCCGTGGACGACGAAGCGCCCGGCGGGCACGGGTACGAGGTCTTCGAGACTGGCCCTGACCCAGTCCTTGGCCTCCACCGTGTCGAAGACGATGCCCGCGGCGATATCGGCGCCTGCGGCATTGGCCACGAGTTCGTGCATCAGCGCCTGGTCGGGTGCTTCCGCAAAATGCACCGTGACGTCCCATCGCCCATCCGGCCGTTCGAACGCGGCAATTGCGGCCTGGCCTTCAAAAAAAATTTCAGTCAGGACATCAACGACACCCCTGGCTGCATGCTCGTCACCGACGGCAAAATTGACGCGGTGTGTAGGCGCGCGGTAAGTCATTGAATAACCTTGGGAAAAGACGGGAGCTCGATTGGAGGCGGGGTAGTTCGGTTAAATTTGAGCAAATTTCACGTTGCAATACTCGGAAAAGTTGCAGCTCCGACGTTAGAGCAGCCTTAGATTCATTCTCGTAGGTTCCCGGACAGGAACTGCAGGGGGAACCTCGGTTCCACGAACATCAACCCAGGTCGGAACCAACCAAATGTCGATCATCAAGTCATTCCTCAAGGACGAGTCGGGCGCCACGGCCATCGAGTATGGCCTGATCGCAGCAGGGATCGCGATTGCGATCATCACCGCCGTGAACGGTCTCGGCACCAAGCTGAGCTCGAACTTCGATACCATCAGCTCCTCGCTGAAGTAATCGCCAGCTTCGGGGGCATTTCGGGGCCGGGCGCGTCGAGCGCGCCCGGTCCCGTTATTTTTGGGCCGGCATTGTCGGTCATTTCCACCGCCTATCCACAGTCGAGCAGGGCCTAGCTGATCCAGTTATCCCTGTCGCCATACCGATGCCGTCCACCGCCGCCACGGCGGGTTTTCGACACCCGGTCCACAGGCTTTCCCGCCCCGTTACCCACCGGCCGTCCACAGCTTGTCCACATCCGCTCTGAAGACGAGCCGCCGTGGCGGGTTAAGATTTCGTTCACCACGCGGTGCGTTTGTCAGCCTATCCGAACAGCGCGCGGTGATCGCCCAGGATCACCTTCGCGGCGTTGTGGCCGGGGGCGCCGGTGACGCCGCCGCCGGGATGCGCGCCCGAGCCGCAGTGGTAGAGTCCCCTCAGCGGCCCGCGATAATCGGCATGGCCCAGCATCGGCCGCGCCGAGAACAATTGGTTGAGCGTCAGCGCGCCGTGGAAGATGTCGCCGCCGAGCAGGCCGAACTGCCGTTCCAGATCCAGCGGCGACAGCACCTGACGGCCGATGACGCTGGCCGCGAAACCCGGTGCGAATTTATCCACGGTCGCGATCATGAGGTCGGCGACTTCCTCGCGATGATCGTCCCATGATTTCCCGTCCGGCAATTCCGGCGCGACGTGCTGGCAGAACAGGCTCGCGACATGCTGTCCATCAGGCGCGAGCGACGGATCCAGCGTCGAGGGGATCAGCAGTTCCACGACAGGTTCGCGGCTCCAGCCATGGCTGCGCGCGTCGAGCCAGGCGCGGTCCATGTAATCGAGGCTCGGCGCGAGGATGATGCCGGCGGTGAGATGATCGCCGGCGCCGGGCAGGGCGGTGAAAGAGGGCAGGGCATTGAGCGCGACGTTCATCCGGAACGTGCCTGATGCGTTGCGCCAGCGCCCGATGCGCTCGAGGAATTCCGGCGCCAGTGCGTTCGACGGCACCAGCCGCGTATACAGCAATTTCGGATTGACGCCGGAGACGATGTATTTCGCGCGGACGGTGGTGCCGTTGTCGAGGATGACGCCCGCGGCGCGACCACCCTCGACGATCACCTCGCGCACGCCGGCTTCGGTTTCGATCTCCGCTCCAGCCCCGCGCGCCGCGCGCGCCATCGCCTGCGTGATCGCGCCCATGCCGCCGATCGCGTGGCCCCACACACCCTTCTTGCCGTTCACCTCGCCGAACGCATGGTGCAGCATCACGTAAGCCGAGCCGGCGGCGTAAGGGCTGGCGTAATTGCCGACGATGGCATCGAAGCCGAACAGCGCCTTCACCAGGTCGTTCTCGAAACGCTCGTCCAGCATCTCGCCGGCCGAGCGCGTGAACAGGTCGAGCAGGCTGCGCTGCTGTTCGAGCGTGAGGCTGCGCAGGATTCCGGCCGTGCCCATGGCGTTGAAGGCTTCGCGGATCGCGCCGATGCCGAACCCCTCGACGAGGTTCGGCGGCGCGCGCAGCACGAATTGCCGCAACACGTCGGCGATGGCCTCCAGTTCGCGCGAGAAGGCGTCGATACGTGCGGCATCGTGTTTGCTGAGTTTTTCGACCGAGGCCAGCGTGCGGCCTTCGCCGGTGAGGAGATAGCTGCCGTCGGGCGCGGGCAGGAAATTCTGCGCGCGGCGTTCGACGACGCGCAGGCCGTGTTCGGCGAGTTTCAGGTCCGCCATGACCTGCGGATTGAGCAGGCTGACCGTATAGGCGGCGACCGAATTGCGGAAACCAGGATGGAATTCTTCCGTCACCGCGGCACCGCCGACAGCCTTGCGGCGCTCGACAACTTTCACGCGCAGGCCGGCCATCGCGAGATAGGCGGCGCAGGTGAGGCCGTTATGCCCCGCACCGATGATGACGACTTCGGTTTCGTTCATGTGCGCTTCAAGAAGGTTTGATTAGGGCGTGCTGTCGCGCCGTCCCGGCGCCCCGTCAAGTCCATCATTCCGCAGTTCCTTGCTAGCCATATTGCCATATGCTCCAATCCATGCTTCCGACACAACCTGCCGGAATGCTCGCCGCCGGCCCCCTGCCGGGTTCAAGCCGGAGCTTTCATGACTTCTGAGCCGTCTGCCTCGCGAAACCGGCTGGTGCTGGTCGTCTATACCGCCGCGATCTTCGTCAGCGCGCTGCTGCTGTTTTCGGTGCAGCCTCTGTTCACCAAAATGGTGCTGCCGCGGCTCGGGGGCTCTCCGGCTGTCTGGTCGGTGGCGATGGTGTTCTTCCAGTCGCTGCTGCTCGGCGGCTATGCCTATGCGCATTTCCTGATGCAACTTCGCAACCGCACGATGCCGGTGGTGGTCCATCTGGTGCTGCTCGCCGTTGCGATGCTGACGCTGCCGCTGTCGATTGCGAGCGGGTGGGGCGATCCGCCGACGTCTGGCTATGCGCTGTGGCTGCTCGGCCTGTTCGCGGTGTCGATCGGGTTGCCGTTCTTTGCGCTCGCGGCCAACAACCCGCTGCTGCAGGCCTGGTTCGTCCGCACCGGGCACCCCAACGGTCCCGATCCGTACTTCCTCTACGCTTCCTCCAATATCGGCAGCTTTCTGGCGCTGTTGTCCTATCCGGTGCTGCTGGAGCCGATGTTCACGCTGCGCACGCAGAACCTGATCTGGACCGGCGGCTACGGCCTCTTGATCCTGCTGATCGCCACCTGCGGCGTGCTGCTGCTGCGCTCGCCGGCGAAGGCCGCGGAACTGAACATGCCGGCCGACGATAGCGACGCGCCGGCGCCATCCTGGCTGCTGCGTGCACGCTGGATCTTTTTGGCGGCCGTGCCGTCGGGGCTGCTGATCGCGGTAACCGCGCATATTTCCACCGACGTCGCTGCTGCGCCGTTACTGTGGGTGCTGCCGCTGTCGCTCTATCTCTTGACCTGGGTGCTGGTGTTCCAGTCGCGCCCGCTGTTGCCGCACAAATGGATGCTGCTGGCGCAGCCGCTGGCGATCGCCGGCGTCGTGGTGCTGCTCGCCTTCGGCGGCGAACAGAACCTGCTGCTGACGCTCGGCGGACATCAGCTCTGCTTCTTCGTCATCGCGATGGCCTGCCATGGCGAATTGGCGCGCACGCGCCCCGCAGCGAAATATCTCACCGGCTTCTATGTCGCGCTGTCGTTCGGCGGCATGGTCGGCGGGCTCTTCGCCGGCCTGATTGCGCCGTTCACCTTCTCATGGGTCGCGGAGTATCCGATCCTGCTGGCGCTGGCGGCGCTGTGCCGGCCGCCCGGCAATGAACGCCTGCCGCGCTGGAGTCGATGGTACTGGCCGTTCCTGGCCGCGCTGGCGGTGGTATTGATCGCACCGACCTATTCCACCGGGAAAGTGTTCAATTGGCTCGACACCAACAGGGTCTGGGTGATCGGCGCCGTTGGCGTGCTCTCGGCGCTGTTGGCGCTTGGATTGAATGCCAACCGCTGGAAGATCTTCGCAACCGTCGTGGTGGCGCTGGTGCTGCTGCGCGCCTACCCCTCCGATGAGGGACGGGTGGAAACGGTGCGCAGCTTCTTCGGCGTCCACAAGATCGTGGTGACGCCGAACGGCCAGTATCACGTGCTGATGCACGGCACCACGATCCACGGCGCCGAGAAATTCAAGAACGACGACGGCACGCCGGTCACCGGCCAGCCGGAGCCGATCACCTACTACCACAAGGACGGCGGCATCGGTCAGGCGATCACCGCGATCCGCGAGCGCAAGGGCGCGCCGCTGCGGGTGGCCGTGATCGGGCTCGGCTCCGGCACGCTGACCTGCGCCGCCGAGCCCGGTGAGGAATGGAAATTCTTCGAGATCGACCAGACCATGGTCGATACCGCGCGCGACCCGAAATATTTCACCTACATTCAGGTCTGCGAGCCGAATCTGGAACCCGTGATCGGCGATGCCCGGCTGACCTTCGCGCGCGAGCCGAACGGGGTCTATGATCTGATCATCGTCGACGCCTATTCGTCGGATGCGATTCCGATTCATCTGGCGACCGAAGAGGCGATGGAGATCTACAAGTCCAAGCTGGCGCCGCAGGGCGCGGTGGTGATGCACGTCTCCAACCGGCACCTGGAATTGTCGAGCGTCGTCGTCGGCATCGCCGATGCCAACGATCTGAAGAGCTGGGTCTACAGTGAGGATACCAACCGCGACAGCGAATACATCTTCTCGACCTCGGTCGTGGTTTCGGCACGGGAAGAGACCGATGTCGGCAAGCTGGCGTCGTCGGATCAATGGGCGCTGACCGAAGCCGAAGACAACGAGCGGGTCTGGACCGACGATTATTCCAACGTGCTGGGCGCGGTGTGGCGGCGGCTCAGGAAAGGCGAGGAATAGCCGTCTTGCAGCCGGGCGGGGTGCGCCTATGATCAGTGTGTGCCCTGAACCGATGGAGCGACGATGGCCAATTTCACTCCGGTATCGGCCGCGATCGGCGGCGCGCTGATCGGGCTTTCCGCGGTCTTGCTGATGTTATCGACCGGGCGCATCGCCGGCATCAGCGGCATCTTCAGCGGCCTTCTGAATCTGCGCGGCGAGGACAAGGGCTGGCGCATCGCCTTTCTTGCCGGGCTTATCCTCGCGCCTGTCATCGCGGGGTGGATCGGCTACGGCATGGCGACGCCTATGCTGCCGGCCAACTGGGCCGTCATTGTCGCGGCAGGGCTTTTGGTCGGCTTCGGCACGCGGCTAGGCGGCGGCTGCACGTCCGGTCACGGCATCTGCGGCGTAGCGCGTTTGTCGCCGCGCTCCGTTGCCGCCACCGCCATCTTCATGGTGACGGCGATCGTCACCGTCGCCGTCGCACGTCATGTGTTGGGGGGCTGAACCATGTGGATCATTGCTCCCCTGTTGTGCGGCCTCGTGTTCGGTGCGGGTCTCCTGATATCGGGCATGGTGCAACCAACCAAGGTACTCGGCTTCCTTGATGTCTTTGGTGCGTGGGACCCGAGCCTGCTCGTGGTGATGGTTGCGGCGCTTGCGGTATCCGTGCCGGGCTTCATGCTGGTTGATCGCAGCGCGCGGCCGTGGCTTGGCGGGCAATTTTTCCGGCCCGGCAAATCGGGAATCGATCTGCCGCTGGTGACGGGCGCTGCGATGTTCGGGGTAGGCTGGGGCCTTGTCGGGTTATGCCCAGGTCCCGCCCTGGAAAGCCTCGCGACGCTGTCACCGGCAATCATCGTCTTCGTTGTCGCGATGGCCGCCGGCATGATGGCGCACGATGCCTGGCAGCAGTCGCGCCTGGCGGCGCAGCGCAGCCGCGAACTGGCAAGCGCGGCAGACGGCTAGGAGCGTAGCCGCAGACAATCCCGCTACGAGTTCATCTGGTTAGTTCTGATATCCGAATAGCCCGCGCGGCTGCGGCTGATAATACTGTTGCCGCGGTTGATAGTAGTAGCCCTGCGGCGCCGGTGCATAACCGCGGTTATCGTAATATTGCGGCTGCTGCTGATACGCCTGGGTGTCGTAGACGCGACGGCTCGGCGGCGCGGGATAGCGCGCTTCGGTCGAAGAACCGTCGGCGGGATAGATATAGCCGTCGTCGGCCCGCGCCTGCGGGGCCACGCGCTGCTGCTGCGGCGTGATCACGACGGGATCGCCGGCGGCGGAGTCGTATTGCTGTTCATATTGCGGCAGCGGCGCGCGGCGGGCGACCGCCGTATTGCCGCGCGGCCGCGGATTGCGCGCCAGTGCGACCTGCGACGACCCCGACAGCGTCACCGTGGTGTTGAGCACGCCTTGCTCCTTGACCAGCGCAAAGAGTCTTGCGGCGTTCTCGCGCGACAGCCGCACGCAGCCATGCGACGCGGGCGAGCCGAGGCGGTTGACGGAATCCGTACCGTGGATGGCGTGGCCGATCTTCGTGAAGAAGATCGAGTGCGGCATCGGCGCTTCGTCGAATTCCTTGGAGTAGTGATCCTCTTCCATCCGGAAGGCGCGGAAGCTGCCGTTCGGCGTCTCATACGAAGGAAGACCTGACGACACCGGCCAGCGGTAACGTTCGACGCCGTCGACGGCGACGGTCATCTGTTGGTTGTCCTTGTCGACTGTGATGGCGACCTTGGCCTGGACGGCGCCCGAGGCGAACAGCGTCAGGGCGGTGACGGCAATGAGGAAGGAACGCATTTTACCTTTGGCCTCCAGGCCCTGTACTAAAAACGCCGGCTCTCCGCCCCCCAAGCATCGACTATGCCCGGAAACCGGCACTGGTTCCAGTGGCCGCGTCGCAATCGTTAACGTCTCCGGCGGCGCAAGCAAGGCGGCAGGACGGCGCAATAGGACACGAAGTGCTGACATTTTCGCGAGCGGGGAAGAGGGGAGGCCCGTAGCCCGGATGAGCGCAGCGATATCCGGGGACCGGTGCCTGCGTCGTCCCGGATGTCGCTGCGCTCATCCGGGCTACAAGGCCTGCCCACGCTTCCCGCGTCAATTCCTCAGCCGGTATCCCGTCCGGAAGATCCACCACACCAGCGTCATGCAGATGGCGAGGAAGCCGATCGTCATGCCGAGACTGAGGGCCACGCTGACGTCGGCGATTTCGTAAAAGCTCCAGCGAAAGCCCGAGATCAGGTAGACCACCGGATTGAGCAGCGTGATCGTGCGCCAGCCCGAGGGCAGCATGTTCACTGAGTAGAAGCTGCCGCCGAGGAACGTCAGCGGCGTCACGATCAGCATCGGGATCATCTGCAGCTTTTCAAAACCGTCGGCCCAGATGCCGATGATGAAGCCGAACAGGCTGAAGGTCACCGCCGTCAGCACCAGGAAGGTCAGCATCCACCAGGGATGCAGGATATGCAGCGGCACGAACAGCGCCGCGGTTGCCAGAATGATCAGGCCGAGAATGATGGATTTGGTCGCGGCCGCGCCGACATAGCCGATCACGATCTCGACATAGGAAACCGGTGCCGACAGGATTTCATAGATAGTGCCGACAAATTTCGGAAAGTAGATTCCGAACGAGGCGTTGGCGATGCTCTGCGTCAAGACCGACAGCATCACCAGCCCGGGCACGATGAAGGTGCCGTAGCTGACGCCATCGACCTCGGTGATGCGCGAGCCGATCGCAGCGCCGAACACCACGAAATAGAGCGAAGTGGAAACCACCGGCGAGACGATGCTCTGCAGCAGCGTGCGCCAGGTGCGCGCCATTTCGAACAGATAGATTGCCTGGATTGCCCGGAAATTCATGGCGCCCTCACCAGGCTGACGAAGATGTCTTCCAGCGAAGACTGGGTGGTGTCGAGATCGGAGATGCGGATGCCGGCGTCACGGAGATCGCTCAACAGGCTGGTAATCCCCGTGCGCTCGCCCTTGGTGTCGTAGTTGTAGATCACGGCGCGGCCATCGTCGGAAAGTTCGAGGTCGTAGGCGGCGAGCGAGGCAGGGATCGCATCGACCTTGCCCTGCAGATAGAGCTTCAAATGTTTCTTGCCGAGCTTCTGCATCAGCCCGGCCTTGTCCTCGACCAGGATGATCTCGCCCTTGTTGATGACGCCGATGCGGTCGGCCATCTCCTCGGCTTCCTGGATGTAATGCGTGGTCAGGATGATGGTGACGCCGGAGGCCTGCAAGCCGCGCACCACGTCCCACATGCCCTTGCGCAACTCGACGTCGACGCCTGCGGTCGGCTCGTCCAGAAACAGGATCTGCGGCTCGTGCGACAGCGCCTTTGCGATCATCACGCGGCGCTTCATGCCGCCGGAGAGTGTGATGATCTTGGAATCCTTCTTGTCCCACAGCGACAGGTCCTTCAGCACCTTTTCGATGTGGGCGGGGTTCTTTGGCTTGCCGAACAGGCCACGGCTGAAGCTGACGGTGGCCCACACCGTTTCGAAGGAGTCGGTATGCAGTTCCTGCGGCACGAGGCCAATCAGCGAGCGCGCGGCGCGATAATCCTTGTTGATGTCATGTCCGCCGACGCTGACGCTGCCCTCGCTCAAATTGGCGATGCCGCAGATGATGCTGATCAGCGTGGTCTTGCCGGCGCCGTTCGGCCCAAGCAGCGCGAAGATCTCGCCGCGCCTGATGTCCAGATTGATGCCGTTCAGCGCCTTGAAGCCGGAGCCGTAGGTTTTTGACAGATTTGAGACGGATATGATGGGTGGCGAAGCGAGCATGGCGGTTTGAACGAGATTTGGGGCGAACGACGCAGCGGCACTTCGGCCGGGGTCGACGCAGGGAGAGGGGTGGGAACCGGGAGATAGGAACGCAATGCTGCTTATGCAATCGCGCGCGGAAAAATTATGCTGCTTTTGGCGCGCCGGGGACCTAGGGGCAAGTCAGTAAAGTTGCCCTTGCCTGGCCAAGGGTGCCCCCTACGTCCGCTTCACGAAATTATCGAGCACCTTCTTCTCGCCGGCCTTATCGAACGCGATCGTCAGCTTGTTGCCGTCGATCTTCACGACATGGCCGTAGCCGAATTTCTCGTGAAAGACGCGATCGCTGAGCGAGAATTCCGACACCGTGCCGGTGGATTTGGCGACCAGTTCGCCTTCGATCACCATCGGGCCGCGCTTGTTGCGCGAGAAGCCGCCTGAGAAGGCATCGCCGCGCGAGCCTGAGGCATCGCTGCGCGAGCCTGTAAATGACGACTGGCTTTCCTCGAAACCGCCGCGGGCCTGACCGCCGCGGCCGCCCTGGCTGCGGTTGCGGTTGGCTTGTGCGCGCTGCCAGCCGGGCGTCGAGTAGCTGGAGCCGAAGGATTCGACGTTGTCGAAACGCGACGGGCCATAGCCGCCGCTGCCGCCCCAGCCGGAGCCGCCTTTGGACTCGGTGATCTCGACATTTTGCGACGGCAGTTCGTCGAGGAAGCGCGACGGGATCGTGGTTGACCAGGTGCCGTGGATGCGGCGGTTGGTGGCGAAATAGAGCTTGGCACGGCGGCGGGCGCGGGTCAGGCCGACATGGGCGAGGCGACGCTCCTCCTCGAGGCCGGCGCGGCCCTGTTCGTCGAGCGTGCGCTGGCTCGGAAACAGGCCTTCCTCCCAGCCGGGCAGGAACACGTTGTCGAATTCGAGTCCCTTGGCCGAATGCAGCGTCATCAGCGACACGGCTTCTTCCTCGGCGCCGCCGTCGCGGTCCATCACCAGCGAGATGTGTTCGAGGAATCCCTGCAGGTTCTCGAACTCTTCCATTGAGCGCACGAGTTCTTTGAGGTTGTCGAGCCGGCCGGCGGCATCGGCGGAGCGGTCCTTCTGCCACATCTCGGTATAGCCGCTCTCGTCGAGCACGATTTCGGCGAGCTCCGTATGCGCCGTGACCTCGCGCTGGGCGCGCCAGCGGTCGAACTGCAGGATGAGTTCGCGCAAGCTCCCGCGCGCCTTTGGCTTCAATTCGTCGGTCTCGACCACAGCGCGCGCGGCTTCGAACAGCGGCATGCGCCGCTTGCGGGCGTGGTCGTGCAGCAATTGCACGGTAGCATCGCCAAGCCCGCGCTTCGGAACGTTGACGATGCGCTCGAAGGCGAGGTCGTCGGCGGGCGAATTGATCACGCGCAGGTAGGCCAGCGCGTCGCGGATTTCGGCGCGCTCGTAGAAGCGCGGACCGCCGATCACGCGATAGGGCAGGCCGAGGGTGACAAAACGGTCTTCGAACTCGCGCATCTGGAACGATGCCCGCACCAGGATCGCGACCTCGTTGAGGTTGTCGCCGGCGCGCTGCAGTTCCTCGATCTCCTCGCCGATGGCGCGGGCTTCTTCTTCCGAATCCCAGGAGCCGGTGACGGTGACCTTCTCGCCGTCGACATCCTCGGTGCGCAGCGTCTTGCCCAGCCGTCCTTCATTATGCGCGATCAGATGCGAGGCGGCGGCGAGGATATGGCCGGTCGAGCGGTAATTGCGCTCGAGGCGGATGACTTTGGCGCCGGGAAAATCGTGCTCGAAGCGCAGGATGTTATCGACCTCCGCGCCGCGCCAGCCATAGATCGACTGGTCGTCGTCGCCGACACAGCAGATGTTTTTGGGAGGAGAGGAGGGGGTAGCCGGAGCCTCCGTCATTCCGGGATGCGCTGAAAGCGCAGACCCGGAATCTCGAGATTCTTCGATGTGCGATTGCACATCGGAGTTCGCATCTTCGATGCGCCCCGGAATGACGGAAGACTCTGTCGCCCCCGGAATAATCGCCGACAGCGGCACGCCCGGCCGCGCTGGCGCTTGCGACAGCAGCCGCAGCCACAGATATTGCGCGACGTTGGTGTCCTGATATTCGTCGACCAGAATGAATTTGAAGCGGCTCTGATACTGCCTGAGCACATCAGGGTTTTCGCGGAACAGCCGGATGTTCTCCAGCAGGAGATCGCCGAAATCGGCGGCGTTGAGGATCTTCAGCCGCTCCTGGTAGGTGGCGTAGAGCTTGCCGCCCTTGCCGTTGGCGAACATCGCGGCTTCGCCTGCCGGCACCTGCGACGGCGTCAGGCCGCGGTTCTTCCAGCCGTCGATCAGCCCGGCCAGCATGCGCGCCGGCCAGCGCTTGTCGTCGATGTTCTCGGCCTGCAACAGCTGCTTGAGCAGGCGGACTTGATCATCAACATCAAGCACGGTGAAGTTGGACTTGAGCTGCACCAGTTCGGCGTGGAAGCGCAGGATGCGTCCGCCGATCGAGTGGAAGGTGCCGAGCCACGGCATGCCCTCGACGGCCTGGCCGAGCATCTGGCCGAGCCGCAGTTTCATCTCGCGCGCGGCCTTGTTGGTGAAGGTCACAGAGAGAATTTCATGCGGCCGCGCGCGGCCCTGGCTCAGGATGTGGGCGATGCGCGTCGTCAGCACGCGGGTCTTGCCGGTGCCGGCGCCGGCCAGCACCAGGACCGGCCCATCGAGCGTTTCAACAGCGTCGCGCTGCTCCGGATTGAGCCCGTTGAGATATTGCGGACCGGCCGCGGCCCGCGCACGCGCGGCGATGCCGCCAGCCGCGGGCTGGTGCTCGGGGACGCCGCGATGCGGCAGTTTGCTCGGCTCGGTCATGGTCGAATCGTCTCGGCCCCACGATGGCACCGTGAGGCGGTAAAGGGGAGCCTTCATAGCAGGGATTGAGGGTCATATAGGGCCTGTCCGGCCGTTTTGACAGGTTTTATCCCGGCGCTTTTACGCGCCCCATTTTGTGCTTCGACGGCGATTTTGTTCCGCGAAAATCGTCAAATTTCGGGGTTTCTGCGGCCGGAACCATCGTTCCCGGGGCGGATTGTTTCAACAGTCGATGCGCGACGCTTCAGCCGCCGGCATCGAGAGAGCAACAGCCAATCGAGGTCGTATCATGCTGAGCTGGGTCGTAACGTTTCTGGTCATCGCGTTGATCGCGGGTGTTCTGGGCTTCGGCGGCATCGCCGGCGTCTCCGTCGAAATCGCCAAGGCCATCTTCTTCATCGCCGTGATCCTGTTTCTGATCTCGGCCGTGGTCGGATTGGTGCGCGGACGTAGTAACGTCTAGCGGGCGCAACCGGAAAAACACGCCACCGCGCGCAAGCTAGCGCGCGGCAGTGGCCAGTTCGAGACTGGACTCCCCGACGTGGCGGGAGACCAGATCCGCAAATGGCTTCGGATGCGTCGCGATCATGAAGTGAGCCGCGCCAGCAATCGTGGCGCGGACGGCGCCCGGGATGCCGCGGCCCAGCAGATCATTCGCCCGGCCGACGGCCGGATGACTGGCTTCTCCCCACACGACCAGCGTAGGCACGTCGATGCTCGCCAATAATGCGGGCGTAAGGTGGAAGCCATAGGCCGATTCCCAATCCAGCAAATTCGCTCGTGTCGTCTCAATCGCATAGTCGCGGACGCGCTGCGGCCATGCGGCGAACGTCCCATTGCCACCATAGAAATCGATCATCCGCGCGATCGCATCGGTTTCGCCGCGCTTGAACGCAGCCGAATAAGCGCCGGACATGTTTCGGAAAGCGTCATAGTTCTGCATCTCGCCGGCCGCCCGCAGGATCTCCATGGCGGGCGCTTCGGCAATGGTCAGGCCGAGCAGCGGAACGCGCTGCCGCAGCGCCACCGCAAGCGCGGCCAATCCGCCAAACGAATGACCAACGAGATGCACCGGGCCGCCTGCGCGGCGGATCACGCTCTCGATGATTTCGCTTTCTTGCGCGATGTCCGCATTGCCTTCGGTGCGGCGCTCGGCGGTGCCGCCATACCCCAAAAGGCTGGTCGTCACGCAGCGGAATTCGTTCTGCCACTGCGCCATCACCGGCCGCCACGCGGCGCCGGTGCTGCACGATCCGGGTACCAGCACCACCGTCGGGCCAGTTCCGCTTTCGTGGTAATCGATCGGGCCAAGGGTCTCGAAAATCATCTTAAACTCCTTGCGAACGCAGGAATCGCGGCGGCCTTGTTTCGGGCCGCCGCGTCACGATCGAATCCGTCAGCGCTTGACGATGACGATCTCCAGGTACTCGCTCGGCAGCACCATGGTGCCGTCCTCTGCGCGGTTCATCGAGCCGATCAGCGTCAGGATGTCGTCGGCGAGGCGGCGCTGGTTGGTTTCATCAAGCGCGGCAAAGGCTTTCAGCGTCGGGCCGTAGTAATTCCTGAACACGTCGAGAAAATGCAGCGGCGAGCGGTAGCGGAACGTGAAGTGCCGCTTCTCGGTCTTGATGGAGGCCGCCGACGTTCCGAACATCTCGGTGATGCGCGCCTGCGTGCCCCACAGCGCAGGCGATTTCGCGCCCGCCGGCGGCGGCAGGTATTTGCCGAGCGTCTTGAACAACTGTCCGATAAAGCCGTCCGGCGTCCAGTTGGCGAGCCCGATCTTGCCGCCGCTCTTGCACACCCGCAACAATTCGGCAGCGGCGCGATCCTGATCCGGCGTGAACATGACGCCGAAGGTCGAAACGACGA
Organism: Bradyrhizobium jicamae; assembly: GCF_001440395.1. Lineage (GTDB taxonomy): Bacteria > Pseudomonadota > Alphaproteobacteria > Rhizobiales > Xanthobacteraceae > Bradyrhizobium > Bradyrhizobium jicamae. The sequence goes on from NZ_LLXZ01000143.1 coordinate 27,088, forward strand.
CGTCAAACGTCGCATCGCCAAAACCCAGGGCTTCCGCGTCCGCTTCCTTGAACTGGACCGACAGGCCTTCCGCGGCGGCACGCGCACGGCCTCGCTCGAGCAGGCTCGGCACGTAGTCGGTGGACATCACGTCGCACCAGCGGCGGGCTGCGGCGAGCGTGACATTGCCGTTGCCGGCGGCGACGTCGAGCACCTTCTGGCCGGCCCGGAGATCGAGCGTCTCGCACAGTTCCTCGCCCACGATCTGCAGCGTGGTACCGACGATGGCGTAGTCGCCTGACGACCAGGCGCCGTGCTGCTTGGTTTTCAGGGCGGAAAGGTCGATCTGGCCGGGTTGCTGGGCTTGGGCGGCGGCGGTGCTTGCCATGTCATTTCTCCTCTTGGGACGGTGAATTTTCCGATTTCTGCGTGCTGTCGACTTAATCCCCATGCCAGCCCGACGGCTATCCAGTTCGCGACACGGCTATCCTGAACGTGAACCTTTCCGCTGTTCCCAGGACTCACTACCAGGGCGCTTCGGAGTTGCGGATGATTGCCAGCCAGGACGTTTCGACGGTGACGTCGCCGCTGCCGCGCGGCGTCAGGCGTGCGCTGGATGCGATGCGCGCTAATATCGGCCACGCTTGGCGGCTGACGGAGCTTGCCGCTATCGCCGGCACATCTGGCAGGACCCTGCAGCGGCAGTTCCTTGCCTTTGTCGGCAAAACCCCGCGTGCCGTGCTGCGCGAGATCGGGCTCGAATGCGCCCGACGCGAACTGTTGCAGGGTACGCCGGGCGCCAAGATCATGGACGTGGCGCTGCGCTCAGGCTTTCCTCATTTCGGGCGGTTCTCGATCGTCTATCGCCGCCGCTATGGCGAAACCCCGTCGCAGACGCTGAAGCGGCAGGGAGTTCTCACCAATGCGCTCGGCGCGATGCCCTCGCTGTATGTGTCGGCGCGGGACCGGCCGGCGGTCGCCTTCGGGCCGATCGAGGCGGCGGCGGAAAATCTGGCTGTCGCGGCCGACATCGCCGACGATCTCGTCACCGCACTGACCCGCGCCGGCATCGCGGTCGCAACCCGCTCGATGGCGGCGCGCTATCATCTCGGCGGCGCCATCAGGGGATCGGGCGCGCAGACGCATTTGACCATCCGGCTGATCGACACCGAGACCGGCGGCCAGCTTTGGGCCCATCGCGCCGACGGCGTTGTGCGCGACGATACGTCAACGACGGAACATCTCGCTATCAGGATCGCCGCAGCGCTGCAGCCATGCCTGCGCCTGGCGGAGATCGATCGCGCGCTGCGAAAGCCGATCACGAGCCTCGGCGCGCAGGATCTGGCGCTGCGGGCGATGCCGGGCGTGCTCTCGCTCGATGCCATCGGCAATGCCCGCGCACTGGAATTGCTGGAACGCGCAATGAATCAGGATCCCAACCATCCGCTGGCCACCGCGCTGGCGGCGTGGGCGCATGTCCAGCGCGTGGTCTATCACTTCACCCATGCGCCGCAGCAAGAGCGTGCGCGAAGCCTCGAACTGGCCCACCGGGCGAGGGGGCTCGGCGGCGATGCCACCGCGCTCGCCATCCTCGGCAACGCGCTGTCGCTGCTCAACGCGTTCGATACCGCTGATCTCGTCACGCGCAAGGCGCTGGCGATGGACGGCGGCTCGGCCTGGGCGTGGAGCCGCGGCGGCTGGATCGACGTCTACAAGGGCGATCCGCAATCGGCGATCGAGCGCTTCAAGATCGCGCTCGATCTCGCGCCCCACGATCCGCTGGCCTTCAACAGCATGGTCGGGGTCGGCTGCGCGCTGTTCATCGCTGGTCAATATGCCGAGGGCGCGCAGTGGCAGGAACGCGCGCTGGCCGAACATCCCTCCGCAAGCTGGGTGCATCGCACGCTGTGCCCGGCCTATGTGCTTGCCGGACAGGGGCCGCAGGCCCGCCGCAGCCTCGGCGCCCTGCGGCAGCATTATCCCGATCTCACGGTGTCGGAAGTTCAGCGCGGCATGCCGCCGCTGCCGCCCAGCCAGTGCGAGTTGGTGGTCGGCGCGCTGCAGGAGGCCGGACTGCCGGCCTAGGCACTCAGCTATTTCTGAGGCATCGCGACCTTGCGGCCGGTCCCCTCGGGTCGCGGCACGGCGGCATGCGAAGCCACGACCGCGTCGATGCGCGCACGAATGTCGGGCGGGAAGGGCGCCACCTTGCGCGCCTTCATGTCCATATGCAGCGTCATGTTTTCCGACGTCGCGGACAGCCAGCCTTCGGTCGCATGGCGCAATTCCTCGAACGTGTGCAGCCGCTTCTCGTCGGTACCCAACAGATAAACTGAAATCTGAACGGGGTCGCCGAGGTGAATTTCCCTGATGTAACGCACATGGGCTTCGGCGGTGAAGGTGGAGCAGTGCCGCTCCTTCATGTAGGCCGGCCCGATCCCGAGCTGCAGCCACATTTCGTCGATCGCGCGGTCCATCATCACGTTGTAATAGGCCATGTTGAGGTGGCCGTTGTAATCGATCCATTGCGGCTCGATCTGCATCACCGAGGACAGGAACGGGACGGGCGGTAGCGGCATATTCTTCAGGTTTTCCCCGGCGGCGGCAGCGGTCGTCATCATTGATCCCGTCATTGTTTTCGCGCTCTTGACCCCCCTTATATCCTTTGCCACGGTCCGCTCAAATCCGGGAGGAATTGACGTGGCGATGACGATATCGGGTAATGTGAAGCGGCCGGAGCCGCAGGCGCTGGCAAGCGCGGTCGAGGCACTGGCGGCGCGATTCGGCAACCGGCTGATCACCTCGCAGGCGGTGCGCGAACAGCACGCCCACACCACCACATGGCTGCCGACGCAGCCGCCGGACGCGGTGGTGATGGCGGAGGAAACCCGGGACATTCAGGACGTGGTGCGGATCTGCGCCAAGCATGGCGTTCCCGTGATCGCGTTCGGAACCGGCACCTCGCTGGAAGGCCAAGTCAATGCGCCGGCCGGCGGCGTCTGTATCGACCTGCGCGACATGAACCGGATTCTCGAAGTCCATGCCGAGGATCTCGACTGCGTGATCCAGCCCGGCGTCACCCGCAAGGCGCTGAACGAGCATCTGCGCGACCAGGGCCTGTTCTTCCCGATCGATCCCGGCGCCGACGCTTCGCTCGGTGGCATGACCGCGACCCGCGCCTCCGGCACCAATGCGGTGCGCTACGGCACCATGCGCGACAACGTGCTGGCGCTGAAAGTGGTGCGGGGCGACGGCGAGATCATCACGACGGGGACGCGAGCCAAGAAATCTTCCGCCGGCTACGACCTGACGCATCTGTTTGTCGGCGCCGAGGGCACGCTCGGCATCATCTCCGAGCTCACCATCAAGCTGCGCGGCATACCCGAGACGATCGCGGCCGCGGCGTGCTCGTTCGAGACCGTGCGCGGCGCCTGCCAGGCGACCATCCTGGCCATCCAGACCGGCATTCCGCTGGCGCGGATCGAACTGCTCAACGCCGAGCAGGTGCGCGCCTGCAACGCCTATTCCAAACTCACTTTGCCGGAGACGCCGCTGCTGCTGCTGGAATTCCACGGCAGCGACGTCGAGGTGGCCGAGCAGTCGAAGAATTTTGGCGAGATCGCCAAGGAGTGCGGTGGCGGCGATTTCACCTGGACCACCAAGCCGGAGGACCGCACCAAGCTGTGGCAGGCCCGGCATGACGCCTATTGGTCCGTCAAGGCGCTGCGTCCCGGCGCGGGCGTGGTGGCGACCGACGTCTGCGTGCCGATTTCACGGCTGGCCGATTGCGTCACCGAGACCGAGGACGATCTGAAGCGGCTCGGCCTGCTGTCGCCGATCGTCGGCCATGTCGGCGACGGCAATTTCCACTGCTCGCTGGTCTGCGACGTCGACAACAAGGAAGAAATGGCGCGCGGCGAGGATTTCATGCACCGCCTGGTCGAGCGGGCGCAGGCGATGGGCGGCACCTGCACCGGCGAGCACGGCATCGGGCAGGGCAAGCAGAAATATCTCAAGGCCGAACTCGGCCCCGAGGCGATCGACGCCATGCGCGCGCTGAAGCAGGCGCTCGATCCGCAGAACATATTCAATCCCGGCAAGATCGTGCCGGTGGGGTAGGTGGTGTACTCATAAACGCATGGATGTCAGCTTCTGAGGGCCAAGCGGCAATCTTGCGATCAGTCAAGGCATTGCCGCTCGTGACCCAAGGACATGGGTGGCTTCTGCCTCGCTTGTATTGGTAGGTCACAAGTGCGCGGTGAGGCTGATACATGCGCGGCCCTGCAACTGGTTAGCAACCGAATCTCTATGCTCGCGAGCTCACGACTCCTTGTTATCCATCGCACTCGCTGTGCTGACCGGCCGGTCGTTTCCGGGGGCGACCAGTGGAAGTGTCATATGGACCGAAGTACCCTTTCCCAGGGCGGAGACCAGCGCGATACGGCCGCCCAGTTGCTCGGTCACGAGATTGTGGACGATGTAGAGGCCGAGCCCGGTACTGCCTTTCGCCCGCCGCGTGGTGAAGAAAGGATCGAACACATGTCGCTGGGCGTCTTCTGAAATTCCTCCTCCGTCGTCGGAGAAAGTAATCTCGACGACGTCGTTGATGCGAGTTGCCTCAAGCAACATGTTGCCGCCAGGTCGGTCGGCAAAGCCGTGGATGACAGAATTGAAAATCAGATTGGTCAACACCTGTCCGTAGGCGCCTGGGTAGCTGTCCATGATGACGTCGGCGGGTATGTCGAGTGTGAATGGATTGCGAGGTTTAGGGAGGCCGGGCATTATGCTGGCCACGATCTGCTCGGTTGCAATCCGAAGGTCAAAGTTGCGGCGATCTGCAAGACTGCGATCGGCAGCCACTTGCTTGAACGCCTGAATCAGCCCGCCGGCGCGCTCCAGATTTGCAACCAGCTGGTCGGCGGCGTCTTGGTTGCTATCGACGAATGCCGAGAGGGACGAGCGCCGCACAGGACCAGAGACGATTTGATTGGCGAACTTTGAGCAGCGCTGCGCCAGTGTCGAGGCGACCGTCAGGCTGATTCCAACGGGGGTATTGAGCTCATGTGCGACGCCTGCAACAAGGCGCCCGAGTGCGGCTAATCTCTCAGTTTCAATGAGATAGCGCTGGGTTTCGCTGGCGTGCAGCGCCGCTTCGGTGATCCGCCTCTTCTCCCGGATTTCGGCAAACAACGCAGCCAGAAGCGATGCGCCGATTGTCACAAGCAGGATGCTGACCTGCGCTGCAACTACGCGCTCCTCCATCGAAAGCGTGGGATTGCCGAAGTAGCCGATGCCAAAGGTCGTCGTCCAAACGATTGAAAGACTGACAATGAAGGCCGCAGCGGCGGCAAAAACCGGCCGGCATCGCGCCGCGAGCCATAGCAGTGGCGCGAACAGGATAGCGACCGGGCCTACGTTTGCCAGAAGATCTGATCGCAGAAAAATGGCCAGCGCGCTCACAAGCGCCAGGATCGCGACGGTCAAGGCGCCCTCGAGCAACTCGGTCAGAGGCGGCCGGTCCCGCGCGGCCGAGGCGAACTCGATCAGTAATGGTGCAACTACGATGATCCCCAGTCCGTCAGATGCGAACCAATGCTGCCAGGTAACCCATAGCGGGGTCGTCGCGCCGTGAAACAACTTGAATGCAATGGCGCCGCCGATGCCCGACACGGCAGTCCCAACGGTTGCTGCTCCGACCAATGCCATCACGTTTCGCGGCTTTCCCAACGTGAAGTCGGGACCATGGAAACGTTCGATCAACCAAGCGGTAAGCGCGGCCTCGCCAGCATTGCATAGGCCGAAGACAATAGACCCCCAGAGACTTCGGTCGCCAAGCAGGTTCGCCAAAATGGTAGCAGCCATCGTGCCGAAGATCACCGGCCATCGCGCGCGGAAACCCAGGGCGATCAAGGCACCCGCCGACACGCCTGCCGCCGGCCAGAACACGGCTACGCCCTCTGGCTTGGTCAGCAATTCGAGGCTAAGCCGCGCCGCGATGAAATACGCAACAGCGGTCGAAACCGTGAGCGTGATTGCGCCCACCCACCTTGTCAGGTCGAAAGCGGTGGACATCTCTCGATGGATCCCGGTGAATCCCATTTGCCGCCAGGTTGGATGCGAGCAGGTTTACCGATATTTCCCGACACATACTGGCGGAACGCACCTCAAGCCTCAAGCTGCTTGAATAGAACGAGCGTCCAGTATTGACCCAACTCGGACCTCTGGCGAGATCTGCTATTGCGCCGCTATCAGGGGTACAGTGGACCTCACCGACTAATCTGCGGCGGAGGGTTCATGAGGACACGCCCTGGACACGCCCGTCCTCCGCACCTCTGCGGTGAAACCGCAGGTGGCGGGCATGAGCTTGCGGCGGCGTTCTTCCCGCACCAGTTGTACATTGTGGCGGCGATCCTAATTTCGTTCCAAACATAGCCTCGTTTCAACACGGCGCCGCCCGACTTAAACATCATCGCGCCCGAACTGCCCTCTTCAGCTTGTTCCCGCAACATGTGTTGCGTGTGCGTGCGTGATGAGGTGCGTTGATGCGTTTTGTTTCCTGGGGGTTTGTTGCCGCTTGCGGCTTTTTACTGGCAGGTCCGGCGGCGAAGGCTGCCGAAATCCGTGTTCCGGACCTGCCTTCGCCCTCCTACAACTGGACCGGGTTTTATGCGGGTATCTACGGCGGCGGCGGGTATGCGGCCTGGGCTGCCGATTACTGCCGAAACGGTGCGTGCCGTCATGCGGAGGGGCAGGCGAGCGGCTTCGCGGTCGGCGTCTATGGCGGCTATAATCACCAGTTTGCCAACCGTTTCGTGATCGGCGGCGAGTTCGAGTGGGGCAAGTCCTCCTCGTCGCGGGACGAACTGATCTTTGGCGATAGCGTCTTGCTGTCGAGCTTCGGCGCGTTCGGTGGGGCTCGCCTGCGTGCGGGCTACGCGTTCGACCGCCTGCTGGCGTACGGCGCCGTCGGTGTCGGCGTGGCCAGCATCGGCAACGGCTATCGCTATACGGTGCAGAAGGGTTGCGACACCGTGCAGGAGATGATCTGGGACGAACAGGTCAAGGCGGGGCTGATCGTGGGCGGCGGCTTCGAATATGCCTTCACCAAGCATTTTGTCGGACGAGGCGAATATCTCTACGCCGATTACGGCAGCGTCTCACGGTCCGGCAAGGACCGGACGCGGACTGAATTCCGCAACGAGATGCACCTCGTGCGCGTCGGCGCCAGCTACCGGTTCTGATATTCCGGTCAGGCTTGAATGTGAGCCGTCACCCCGGGATGAACGCAATTGCGTTCATCCAGAGGCGGCCGCGCACAGCGCAGCCCTCGAAGGGGGACGGCCACCAGCCGGGCCGCTCATCCTTCGAGGCTCGCGAAACCCGTCATCGGGCCGCGCTTCGCGCGGGCCCGTTGGCTCGCACCTCCCCAGCGACAACGGCGAGACCATTGCGCGGGGATGACGGAGATAGTGAGAACGCATTACCTCGATCCAGTGGCGCGTTTACGCAGAAACAAAATTTGGTCGAGCGCATTTTTCTGTATGCGCAGAGATTGGTTCAATATCTTCGCTTTGGCAGTCGCGGGCCTGCTGCCCATTGCACTCGTTGTTGTCGTGTTCGCTCTACGCTAGAGCCTGACAAATCATCTCCGACAATCTAACACGGGTCAAAAGCATCGTCGGAGCCAAGCCACTGATGGCGGCCATCATGGCCTGAGATCGAACCGGCCCTGGCTTCTCACTGACTTCCATGGAAGGGTGTTCTTACACGGCCAAGACCCAACTCGGACATGAGCCGTCCAGGTGCCTCCACAAAATCGATCAGTAGTGCTGACCAGTCGACGACGTCTGAGTAAGCCGCGCGGCGTGTCATGCTGGTAACATTTTGTCTCAGTAGCTTTCGAACCGTCTTCTCGAACCCATTTGAGGGACCTCCAACCATCCAATATCTCCAGTCATCGATAGGGGAGGTCAACCATGAAGATCGTTGTGATCGGCGGTACCGGCCTGATCGGCTCGAAGACTGTCGCCATTCTGCGCCAGGGTGGCCACGAGGTCTTCGCCGCCTCGCCTAACAACGGCGTCAACACCATCACCGGCGAGGGGCTCAAAGAGGCCCTGGCCGGCGCGCAGGTCGTGATAGACCTCGCCAATTCGCCCTCATTTGAAGACAAGGCGGTGTTGGAGTTCTTCGAGACCTCCGGCCGCAACCTTCTCGCGGCGGAGGCCGCAGCCGGTGTCCGACACCATGTCGCGCTCTCCATCGTCGCAATCGACCGGACAGACAATGGCTATTTCCGCGGCAAGGTCGCCCAGGAGAAACTGATCGAGGCCTGCGGCATCCCTTACACCATCGTCCGCTCGACCCAGTTCCTGGAATTCGTCCGCGGCATCGCCGATTCAAGTGCGGATGGAAACCTGGTCAGGCTTCCGCCCATCCTGTTCCAGCCCATCGCGGCGGATGACGTTGCTGCCAACGTAGCCGATGTGGCGCTCGCACCACCGCGCAATGGCATCGTGGAGATCGCCGGCCCGGAACGAGCGCCGTTCAACGAAATCATCGCCCGCTATCTGAAGGCGGTTGGCGACCCGCGCGAGGTTGTGAGCGATCCCGAGGCCCGATACTGGGGCGGCCGAGTTGATGAGCACTCGCTCGTGCCGTTGGGCGAGGCGCGCCTCGGCCGCATCGGTCTGGACGAATGGCTCCGCCGCTCACAGGCAGCAGCCTGATCGCGCATCGAAGGTATGTCCAGTCTGTCACGAGCGGGTCCGGGCAACGAACGAATGAGGCGACTATGACGATCAAACTCGTTGCGTTGGTTTTTCTGTGCCTCATGACCGGCACTGCGGTGGCTCAGGAGCCCAAGGTCACGGCACTCATGTCTAAGGATCTTCCGGAGAGTCCCGGCAGGGAAGCCTTGATGATCACAGTCGAGCATGCGCCTGGCGGGTCGAGCGCCATCCACCGGCACAATGCACATGCGTTTGTCTACGTGCTTGAAGGCTCCGTCGTGATGCAGCTGAAGGGTGGACAACAGGTGACCCTGACGCCAGGTCAGAGCTTCTATGAAGGCCCTGATGATGTTCATGTCGTCGACCGGAACGCAAGCAGCACCCAGCCGGCGAAATTTCTGGTGCTCTTGATCAAGGACAAGGGCGCCCCGGCGCTCGTGCCCGCACAGTGACTGTTACGGCAACCCAGTACACGAAAGGTGCGCGAACAACAGGAGACAAACATGAGCTTGGACACCAACATGAGCTTAGGGAGCACCTCACAACCCGGTCGACCGGGGCTCGACGAGTTGGTTCCGTCGCGCTACGCGCTGAAGGTCGGCGACATTGACGTGCTGGTGGTCAGCGATGGTGTGCTGCCGCTCCCAACAGCAATGTTGGCCCACAACGTCGACCCGGCCGTCCGGGCGGCCTGGCTGAAAGACATGTTCCTGCCCCCGGACGCGTTGGATTGGGCGCTGAACGTGGTCGTGGTGCGTAGCGGCGGCCGGACCATCCTCGTCGACGCTGGGCTGGGGTTCGACCCGGACTTGCACTTGCCGCGGGCCGGACAGTTGGTCCATCGACTGGAGGCCGCCGGCATCGAGCTTGCGTCCGTGACCGACGTGGTGCTGACCCACATGCACATGGACCACATTGGCGGGCTGCTGGTCGACGGAGTGAAGGAGCAGCTGCGTCCGGACCTGCGGATCCACGTCGCGGCCGCCGAGGTCAAGTTCTGGGAAGCGCCCGATTTCTCCCACGTCTCCATGCCGCCGGGGTTCCCGGACGCGCTTCGGTCGGCCGCCAAGCGGTTCGTGAAAGAGTACCGCGGCCAACTGCGGCCGTTCGAGGAGGAGTATGAGGTCGCGCCGGGAGTGGTCGTCACTCGTACCGGCGGCCACACGCCCGGGCACAGCGTGGTCCGCGTGGCGTCCGGCGGCGACCGGCTGACGTTCGCTGGAGACCTCGTGTTTCAGGTCGGATTCGAACATCCCGAGTGGTACAACGGCTTCGAACACGACCCCGAGGAGGCGGCCCGCGTTCGGGTCCGTCTGTTGCGGGAACTGGCGACGACCGGCGGGCTGCTGGTGGCCACTCATCTGCCGTTCCCGTCCGTCGGCCATGTGGCGGTCGACGGCGACGCCTTTCGTTGGGTACCGGCCTTCTGGGACTACTGATTGCTTGTCGGGTTAGGCCAGAACCAGGGCGCGTACTCATAGCGCTAATGAGTTCGCGCACTAAGTCATCGCTTTAGCCGTTCGACTGCGGCGCAGTGATCGCCTTGCGGATCGCGGCGAGCGGTGCGGTGTCGTCGAATTCGATATCTTCGCCGATCCGCTTCAATCCGAGATCGCGCCACACCGTGGCGAGGTCCGGCGTCACCGGCTTCGGTCCCATTTCGCGGTGAAGGCGGGTCAGCACATCGACACCGACGGCCTTGTCGGCGGTCGCAAGAATGCGATCGATCGGCCAGTCCTGCTCGTGATTGCCGCCGGCGGCGAGCACGCCGCGCATCGCGTCCTGCAGGCCAAGGCGATTATTCGTCGCTTTGCGAATCTCGATATCGGCGAGCAGGCAGAACATCGCGCCGCCCCAATATTTCCGTCCCCAGGTGCCGGTGTTGTCGAGTCCCTGGTCGCCGGCCTGCGGCAGCCCCTTCGGCATGTCGCGCATCATCGCCTGCCAGATTTCCTGCGCTGTGAGGTCTCCCGCCTGCACCCGCGCAACCGGCTCGACATAGACGGCCAGTCCTTCGGAGAGCCACGCGTAGCGGTCGGGCATGTCGGGCAGGGCGGTATGTACCATCTCGTGCACCATCACCCAGTCGCGCCGCAGCACATCCTCGGTGGAATCGCGGCCGAGCGGAATGCGAATGGCGGCGCCGCGATAGCCCCATGTGGTGCCGCCGCTGATGCGCCCGCCGTCGACGGGCACCAGCAGCAGCCGCAGCGAGCTGACGGGAAAGCGCCCGTAATAGGTCGTGACGGCTTGCGCCGACATCCTGATCCAGTCGAGCAATTTTTCCCTCGGCAGCGCCATGTCGCCCGGCGCGAACGCGACATGAATGATGCCACCGCGTACCTCAAGATCGGTCTGGGGCAGCCGGTCGAACGCGTCGTAGGGCATGCGGTCGCCGCGCATATATTCCGATTGCGCGCCGGCGCGGAACGAAACGGTGCTCGCCAGCATCGCGGCGATGACGGCGGCGGCAAAGCTCCAGCGAAGCGCGCCGGCGGATTTCATCGCAACACGGCTTGGGCCGCGGCAGACCGGTGCTCGCCGGGTCCTTGCGCCATGAACGCGGCGGCCTGCTCATGGAGATCGTCGAGGATGGCGGCGAGCAGGGCTTCGCCCTTGGCCGCCGTCGCCCGTGTCGGATCGCCATAGCAGCCGGAGCGGCTGTAATTCGGCGAATGCGGATCAGATGGTGTCAAAGCGCCCGGCGTCTCCTGGATCAAGGCGGGGCTGGCTTCGGCGCGCGTCATGTCGACGAGATGCGGCACCATCGCCAGCATCAGCGACGTTTCCAACTCATCCGCATGGCTGCCATGGCCTTGCTCTGCCAATTGCCTCGCCGCGCGCGGATAGCGCGGACCCTCGTGAATCCACAAATGCCTGATCCGCTCGCCACCGAGGCGCGCCAGAGCACGGTCGACCGGCGCCAGGGTGCTGATCCCGGTATTGAGCACGAGCAGCTTTGGGCAGCCGCTGCCGAGAATCTGTCCCGCGATCTCGCGCACAAAGGCTTCGAAGGTCGAAATCGACAGGCTGCTGCTGCCGGCATATTCGGTGAAGGCGGGATAATGGCCATAGGTCAGCGTCGGCCAGACCAGCGCGTCGATTTTTTCTGCCATGCGGGCTGCGAGCCATTCGGCCTGAATGCGGTCGGTATTGAGGGGGAGGTGGAAGCCGTGCTGCTTGGCGGCAGCGCCGATCGGCAATATCGCCACCGCGCCGTCGCCGATGCGCCGCGCGACATCGTCCCAGTGCATGCGCTCGATGAAATGGCGATCGGTGTCACTTCCCATTCGCCGAGCGCTCCCCTTCATGAGCCGACGGAAACGTCCGTCAATAGTCCCGCCGTGATCCAGCCGTGCAGATAGCCCGCGCCGCGGCCCGCCGCGCTGTCGGGGTCGTCATAGGTCGCGAGCATTTCGCAGAGCACGCCGAACGGAATGCCGTTCGCGGCCTCATCCCACATCATTGCCTCTTCCGGCGAAAGCTCGCGGAACATCGGCGTGACGTCCTGGCGCCAGATCAGGAGATGCGCAGGCTGCTCTAGCGCGACCGCATCTGGCGGCGTTTCTTCGTTCTTGAGCGCGAGCCAGATCGCAGAGGCGTTGGTCGCAAGGTCGAGCCTGGCTGCGCTCGGATGCGGCCGGAATTTCAGGCCCGACCATGCCTCGGGCGCAAATCCTGCCATGTCGCTCAGCTCGACGACCTTGCCTTCCGCGGCATCGAAGGCGTCGTTGAGTGCCTTTTCCAGTGCGGCGAGATCGGACAGTTCGGGGTGCTCGGTGTAGGGCGCGGTCGATCTCAAAAACGCCGGCAAGCCTTGCGAGAACCAGCGCAGGTTCGGGTTCTCGGACGGGCGCGCCTTGACATAGGCGTAGCCCATCTCGTCGAACATTTCATCGCCGAGATAAAGATGCAGCAGCTCGTGGTCGTTGCGCATGGCCTCGACCAGCCGCGAGCCATAGGCGTAGCGATAGACCCCGAACAGCGCCTCGCGCTTCTCCCGCGGGCTGTCGAGGATTTCAGCCAGCACGGTATCGTCGCCATCGAGGATGCCGCGCTGGAATTCGGCTTGCTGTCGGGCGAAGTCGTTCATACCGTGCGGCTGCCCGTCGGCAAGGTTTGCGCGGCCATCTCGCGGGTCCTGACAACCTCGCGCACAAGTTCGTCGAGCGGCGGAATGTTGTCGTCGCGCTCGATCATGGTCGAGACGCGGCCGAAGCGTTTCAGCGCCGCGGCATAGAGATCCCAGACATCCTCGCACACGGGGTGATCGTGGGTGTCGATGATGTGAGTGCCCATATGGCTGTGGCCGGCCATGTGAAACTGCACCACACGATCCGCCGGAATGCCATTGAGGAAGGTCATGGGATCGTAGCCGTGGTTGAAGGCGCTGACATAGACGTTGTTGACGTCGAACAGCAGCCAGCATCCGGCGCGGCGCGAGAGTTCAGACAGGAATTCCCATTCCGTCATTTCGGAATTGTTGAACTGGACGTAGGTCGAGACGTTCTCGAGCACGATGGCGCGGCCAAGGAAATCCTGCACCAGTTGCACCCGGCTCACGACATGATCGAGCGCCTCCCTGGTGTAGGGGATCGGCAGGAGATCATGCAGGTTCTTGCCGTGCACGCCGGTCCAGCACAGATGGTCCGAGACCCATTTCGGCTCGACTCGCCGGGCGAGATCCTTCAGGGCTTGCAGATATTCGAAGTTCGGCGGCGCGGTGGAGGCGATTGACATCGACACGCCGTGCATCACCACGGGGTAACGTTCGCAGATCCGGTCCAGCGTGCGCAGCGGCTGGCCGCCGGGCAGCATGTAGTTCTCGCTGATGATCTCGAACCAGTCGATCGGCGGATTACCGCCCAGGATCTCATCGTAGTGCTGGTGACGCAGGCCGAGGCCGAAGCCGAGGAAGGAGGGCTTGGCCGATGTCGCCGGACGATCTGCGCGTGCGGCCGCAGCGGTGTCTGGCAATGTTGCGACGTTCATCTCGTCTCCGCTCGAACGGGCAGCCAAACGGGGCGGCGTGTCTTCAACCTAGCATGGAACCGAGGCCCGGCCTACACCGGGCCTCGACGGGGTCTGTGACCTAGGACGGCATGAACTTACCCTTGGCGGCGTCGCACTTTTCCTTGGTCATGGCCGAGAAGCCCTGACCCTTGCAGGCGTTCTGGCCCTTGCAGGCGTTTGCGCCGCCCTTGCACGCGCTCTGGCCCTTGCAGGCATTGGCGCCGACGCACTTGCCCTCGCCGGCGGCGTAGGTCGTGGTCGACACGGTGGTGCCGGCCAGGAACAGGGTGGCAGCGGCGGCGGCCAGCACGGCGCCTGATTTGGGGGTCATCTTCATTTGTATCCTCCAATGGAAGTGTGAGGGTGCACCGCCCGCAAGCGACAAATCCAGCCGACAAACGGCACCCGGAGAGAGTTACGTGGCGGGCCTGGATTTAGTTACGGGCGAGGCCGACTTTATTTTAGCCGATGGGCCGAAACAACGAGGGCCCGGCGGTGCCGAGCCCTCCGCGCAAGGATCCGCCGATCAGCTCTTGACGAACTTGGCGCCCATGGCGGCGCATGCCTTCTCTGATGTCATCGAGAAGCCGGTGCCCTTGCAGGCGTTCTGGCCCTTGCAGGCGTTGGCCGAGCCCTTGCAGGCGCTCTGGCCCTTGCAGGCATTGCCGGCCACGCACTTGCCCTGGGTCGCGTTGGCAGGCGTCGACACCGTCGACACCACCGAGCCGGCCAGGAACAGCGTGGCGGCGGCAGCGGCGAGCGTCGCACCGGATTTGGAATTCAACTTCATGACGATCTCCTCGATCCTTGTTTGAAGACAACACGCCGCAAGCATCCGCTGATCGCCCGATCACGGACCCTCACAACGCAAGCGATGTGACGGATGGCAATCGGGCCGCGGAGGCTTGCCGGAAGGCCACGTCTTCGTGACCGAGTGCTCATCCGAAAACCAGCTACGGGGCATCAGGCGATTTGGTTACAGAGTTTCAGAAGAAAATTTTCTTTTTTTGCGGTTGGGCATTCCGTAAGTCTCAGTTGCGCTGCACAACGCATTCGATCGAGCTATCCGCGTGCGGGCTTCAGCTTGGCCATCTGCGCGACCGTGGCCCGCAACTCCTCGGCATTGAAGGATGGAAACGAGCAGATCCGGTTGCTGCAGGCGAACGCGGCGGGTTCGCCAAGATCGGGATATTCGACGTCGGGATTGGGCAGCTTGCCCTCGCGCAGATCGAGCCACTCCAGGCGCTTGTAGCGGGCCGGCAGCGCGCGGGCCAGCGCATGCAGGCTTTTCGCGCGGGCGTCGTCCTTGTGTCCGACGATCGTCATGTGGGTCGGCTCCACCGCAAGTTCTTCGTCGGCAAGCAGAATGCCGGGCAGGGGGCGCATCATCGTGCTTGCAGCGCTGGCGAGATAGCGCATCGCGTGCGCGGCCTGCTCGCGATAGGCGTCATTGCCGAAGTAACGGTCGAGCAGGTTCATGAATCTCGCGACCTGCACCTGGTCTTCGATCAGCTTGGCAGGCTTCGCAAGCACGCCGGTCTTACCTTCCGCGGTCTTCGAGGTCACGAAGCCGCCGGCCTCATCGCGGAAGGTCGCGACGAAATCGCCGGCCTTCGCGGCGGCAGCGAGCCAGTCGCGATTTCCCGTCGAAGCATAGAGATCGAGGAAGGCCTGGCCCATCGCCAGCGTGTCACCGATGAACGGCCCGCCGCGATCCTTCTCGCCATGACGGAAGCCGCCATCCGGCAGTGCACGGTTGTCGATCACCCACTTCGCCGCGCGCTCGGCGTTCGCCAGCACCTTGGCATCGTTGCTGACGTTGTAGTAGGCCGAAAGCCCCGAAATCGCCCAGCCATTTTCGCGCGCGTAGAGATTCTTGTCGATGCGCGGCATTCCCAGTTTGCGGCGCTCGCGGTCCGACAGCGCATAGTATTGGTGCCCGTCGGTGTCGTGGTCGAGATCGGCATCCTGGCTGACATAGAACGCACCCTCGGGGCTTGTCAGGAATTGCGCGAGATAGCGTTCGATGTTGCGCGCGGCGGCGAGGTGTTTCGGGTCCTTCCACAGCGCATAAGCCTGGCTGTATTGCCGGAGATACTGCGCCTGGAACGACATGATCTTTTCGAAATGGGCGCGGGTCCAGGAGCCGCCCTCGGAATATTGATACACGCCACCCCACACCGGATCGATCAGCGCGATCGCTGCATCCAGCGTCTGCCGGGCGCGCTTGGCTGCAATGGCATCGCCGGCCTCGGCGCGGCTGATGGCCAGATCCATGCTGTCGGCGTCGATATATTTCTGGTTCTCGCCCCAGCCGCCGAGTTTTTCCTCGTAGGACTCGTCGACATTCTTCGTCAGCGCGGCGCGCTGTTCCTTGTCGAGGAAGGCGGAGGTGGACGGTTTCACCTCGAAGGCTTCGCCGACCGACGGCCCCGGCGTGGGATCATCGATGATCGCCTTGAGCAGCGCCTGCATCCGTTCCGGCTCGATGTATCCCCTGATCTTGGCGATCTCGGTGCCGTCGGGGCCGAACACGATGGTCGCCGGCCAGCCCCAGTCGCCATAGCGGCTCGACAGATCGGGATTGGCGTCCTGGTCGACCCGCACCGGCAGATATTTTTCCGCCAGCAATTCCCTCACCTTGGTATCCGCGTAGGTCGTCTTCTCCATGACGTGGCACCAGTGGCACCACACTGCCTCGAGATCGAGGATGACGAAGCGCTGTTCTGCCTGCGCGCGGGCGAACAGATCGTCGTTCCATTCGCTCCATTTCGGCCCGTCCGCGGCGGGCGACGGAGACGCGGCAAAGGCGGCGAGGACGAAGGCGGCAATGCGGATCAGTTTCATGGCGGCTCCGGAAGCACTGGCATTTTTTCGAGCTACGCAGGCGGCAGGATCCGGGCTCAACCTTTCGCCGATGTCACGGCATTGTGAGCGCCTTCGACGTGTCGCGGTGACCGCTGGCATTCACCAGCAGCCGGTCCAGCGAGGCGGCGCCGGGGCCTGCAATGGCGAGCCACATGAAGGCGGCGAAGTAGGTCGCTTCCTCGAAGCCGAGCAGCGTCTCCAGTGAATCGACATCGCCCCATTTCGCCGACTTGATGGCGACGACCATGACCACCGCCAGCATGGCGGCCGGAATGCGCGTGAACAGGCCGAGGATCAGCATCGCGCCGCCGAAAAATTCGACGCCCGACACAAAGGGGGTGAGTATCGTGGGAAAAGGAATGCCCCAGCCGGCAAAATTCTCGGTCACCTGCGCCAGGTTGTTGAGCTTGCCCCAGCCGGCCAGCATGAAGGTGTAGCCGACGATCAGCCGCATGATCAGCGGGCCGGCCCAGGAAAAATGTGATGCGATCTGAGCGGGCAACAGGATAAGAAGATTGGTGACAAAATTCATGCGACCTCCCTTTTAAGTATTGTCGTGACGGGGCCGCGGCCTGCGGTCCTCTTCCGGCGCGCTCGAAAAATGCCGCGCGATGGCGGAAATCCGGCTCCGACAGGAATTTCGCTAGCGAGCGCCCGCTTGTTACGGGGCCTTAGCCGAAATTTTGCAGGGCCGGGAAAGTCTCCAGCAGCCAGATGCTGACGCTGGAGACGGCGCCGGTCAGGAAGCCGATGCCGGTGATGACCATCAGGACGCCCATGGCCTGTTCGACCTTGCCGAGATGCCGCTTCATCCGTGCAAACAGCGAGGAGAACTGCTCGATCATGAAGGCCGCCAGCAGGAACGGGATTCCGAGCCCGGCGGAATAGACCGCCAGCAGGCCCGCGCCCTTGGTGACGGTGGCCTCAGCCGCCGCGATCGACAGGATCGCCGCCAGAATGGGGCCGATGCAGGGTGTCCAGCCGAACGCGAAGGCCAGCCCCATGGCATAGGCGCCCCAGAGGCCGACCGGCCTCGGCATATCCATCCGTCCCTCGCGCATCAACAGCCCGATCCGGGTCAGGCCGAGGAAATGCAGGCCCATGATGATGATCACGATGCCGGCGAGGATCGAGAGTTCGGCAGACCATGCCCGGATCAGCCCGCCGATCAGGGAGGCGCTGGCGCCGAGCGCCACGAACACGGTGGAAAAGCCAAGCACGAACATCAGCGCCGCGGCCATCACCGCACGCTTCGAGGCCTGTGTCGGTCCGTCATTGGCGACATGCTCGATGGTCGCGCCGGTAAGATAGATCAGATAGGGCGGCACCAAAGGCAGCACGCAGGGCGACAGGAAGCTGACGAGACCGGCAATCAGGGCCGCCGGGATGGAAACATCGTGCATTGCATGACCTTCGAGAATTGCCGCAAGGCATAGCGCCGTCTTGGCATGTACGGAACAGGCAATCGATAAGTTTCGTCCTCATTACGGCTCAACTGCGGTCACAGAGCCGTGTCCGAAGGCCGAAATGGCCTCAGTCGCGAAACAGACGTTGCTATGATTCCGTATTGCGGTAATCAGACCGTTCACGGGACCCCGCATGCGCCTCGGCATCCGCACCGCCATTTCCGCCCTCGTGCTGACGTCCATCGCCGTCAGCGCCGTCGGCGTGCATTTGTTGTGGTGGCGCACCGCCCATCAGGTCAGCCAAACGCTCGCCAACACCATCAACGACCAGATCGTATCAGCGGTCGGCGACGAATTGCAGTCGGTCACGAGCGAAGCGCGCTCGTCCATGATGGCCGTGCGGACGCTGCTGGCCGAAAAAGTGTTCGACCCGCGCGACGCACGGAAACGCGAAGTCGTATTCCGGTCGCAATTACTGTCGCAGCCGACCATCTCCTGGGTGGCGTTCGGATGGCCGGACGGCTCGTTCTTCGCCGGCCACAAGCTCGGCAACGACGTCATCGAAATGCTCGAGATCACGCCCGACCGCAATTTGCGCATCAATCGCTACGAATTCGTCGGCGATGATCTCAAACTCAAGGCAAGCTGGTTCGAGGACACCGACTATTCCGTGACGGAGCAGCAATGGTTTCGAGTCGTCAGGGAGACCAACGACGAACACTGGTCGACGCTGACGGTGCATCCGCGCGGCGAGCGGCTGGCGGCGGCCTTCTCGGCGCCGGTCGAGATCGACAAGAAGCCGGCCGGCGTTGCCGCTATCATCATCGAACTGACCCGCGTCTCGAATTTCCTGTCGCAACTCACGGTCGGCAAATCGGCGGGCGCCTTCATTCTCGAACGGGACGGTAAGGTGGTGGCCTCGCCCGATCCCGATGCCAGCGAGCTGGTGGCGCTGAAGACCGATCATCCGCTGTTTCCGATCGCGGTCGATGCGATCAGGAGCGCCGGCAGCGCCTATGAGCCCGGCGAGGGGCAACCGTTCAATACGACGGTGACGCGGGACGGCAAGGCCTATCAGGCTGTCATCACGCCGATCTCCTTTCCAGGCTGGTCGCTGGTGACGGTAGTGCCGGAATCCGAATTCCTCGGACCGGTGCAGATGACGATCCGCAATCTGCTGATCGGCCTTGCGGCACTGATCGTCTTCGCCGGGCTATTGTCGGCCTGGCTTGCCCAGCGCCTGATCGCAGCGCCCCTGATCAAGGTGGTCAACGAGATCAGGCATGTCGAGCGCTTCGATCTCGACAAGGTGCAGCGGCATCCGTCGCGATTGACCGAGATCGGCAATCTTTCCGGTGCGATCGGCGACATGGCGCAGGGGCTTGCGGCATTCCGCAAATACATTCCCGCCGACCTCGTCAAGCGGTTGATCAGCGACGGCAACGGCGCGCGGCTTGGCGGCGCGGTGCGGCCGATGAGCGTGATGTTCATCGATCTTGCCGGATTCACCGGCATGTCGGAGCAGCTCGGCGACCGCATCATTCCGCTATTGTCGCGCTATTTCGATTGCGTGTCGGCGCAGATTCAAAATCAGAACGGCACCATCGACAAATTCATCGGCGATGCCGTGATGGCGTTCTGGGGCGCGCCGTCGCCCAATCCCGATCATGCCGTCGATTGCTGCCGCGCCGCGCTGGCGTGCCGGCGTGCGGTGGAGGAGGCCGGTCTCGTCGACGACCACGGCCAGCGCGTCAGGATCCGCATCGGCATCAATTCCGGCGACATGCTGGTCGGCAATATCGGATCGGAAGTGCGGCTGAACTACACCGTGATCGGCGACGCCGTGAATATCGCGAGCCGTCTGGAAAGCACCAACAAGGCGTACGGCTCCACCATCATCATCGGACCCGAAACGCGAAGGCTGGCCGGCGACCGTATCGTGGTCCGCGAGCTCGACCGGCTGGCGGTCTATGGCCGCGCGGGCGGGCTGCAGATCTATGAATTGCTTGGCATGGCCGGTGAGCTCGACGGCAAGCCCGACTGGGTAACTTCCTATGAGGCCGGCCTCGCCGCCTGGCGCGCGGGCGACTTCAGCGCCGCGATCGATGGCTTCGAGAAGGCACTGGAGGTCCGCAAGGACGATGCGGCATCATCCCTGATGATCGAACGCTGCCGGCAACAACTCGAAAGTCCAGCCGCGGAGAACTGGGACGGCACGACCGTCACGCGAAGCAAGTAGCCAGCGGCCAACGCCTTGCGCGGGGCGCAGGGCTTGGGCCATAGATGGGCCGGCCGTGATCCGCATGCCACGGCGATCGACAGGGAAGTTGCCAACGTTGAAAGTCCTGCTGACGCATACGCCCCAGTCTCGCACGCAATATTACGGCGCGCGTAGCCTTGCCGGGCTGCGAGCCATCGCTGAGGTCAAGCTGCATGAAGCAGACGATGCGCTCGACGCTGCCGGCCTGATCGCGGCCGCTGCTGACGTCGATATCATCGTCGCCGACCGCCTCACGGCGGGGCCGGGCGAGATATTTCCAAAACTTCCGAAACTGCGCGCCTTCGTTCGCTGCGCGGTCGATATCCGCAACATCGATGTCGACGCCGCTTCCGCGGCCGGCGTCCTCGTCACGCAGGCCGGGCCCGGCTTCGTCCAGTCGGTCGCCGAACTCGCTCTGGGCTTCATGGTCGATCTGTCCCGCGGCGTGTCACGCGCCACGGCCGACTATCAGGCCGCGCGCAGGCCCGAAATCATCATGGGACGGCAACTGGCCGGCAGCCGCCTCGGCATCATTGGCTACGGCAGCATCGGCCGTTACCTCGCCGATATCGCCAAGGTGCTGCGCATGGAGATCATGGTCGCCGATCCTTATGCCGCCGTCAGCGATGCCGCCATCCAGCATGTGCCGCTCGACGATCTGCTGGCGCGCGCCGACTATGTCGTCTGCCTCGCGGTCGCCAACGAGCAAACCGAAAACTTGATCGGGCAGGCGGCGCTGGCGCGCATGCAGCGGCACGCCTTCTTCATCAATTTGTCGCGCGGCAATCTCGTCGACGAGGCGGCGTTATCGGGCGCGCTCCGCGAAAACCGCATCGCCGGCGCCGCCATGGATGTCGGCCGCGCGCTGGACCAGATGCCGTCGCCGGAGCTCGCAAAACTGCCCAACGTCATCGCAACCCCGCACATCGGCGGCCTGACGCCGCCGGCGATCGAATACCAGTCGCTGGAAACGGTGCGGCAGGTTGAGGCCATTATTGCAGGCGAGGTGCCGGCCGGCTCGGTGAACGCCGATCGGTGGAAGCGGCGCCCTTGATGCAGCGATGACGGAAACGCTCGTCCGTATGGACGACCGATTTTTGGCCGGGTGGCCGCAGATCTGTCGATCTCAGCCGAAACGATGAGCGCAACGCACCGGCTGGTACATTTGTTGGCTGTTATCTGCGCCGCGCTCGCGATCGCGGTAGGAGCACAGCTTGTTAACAAGGGTGGCAAAATTCGATCCGTCATGCATGGCGTCGCTGAAGGTCTGTAGCGCCTCAAGCGTCTTGAACGACCAGATTGTGCGATACAGCCCGCTGCGCTTTTCGCTGGTCGCGGAAACTGCATAGGTGCCGCGGTAGCCTACTTCGTATGGTGCATCAGTTGCAATTTTTGCCTCATTGTCGATCAGCCACTTCTTGAACTCATCGTGCTTGTCGAACGGAACGTCGTAACCCCATTCAATCACAAGCGCGCCCAAGAGGGTGCTGCTGCCAAGGAGTTGATCAATTCCTTCGCCCTCACCATGCTTGAGGAGATCGCAGAATGGGAAGAAGCCGCCCGATCGCACCTCCGGCTCGATTGGCTTGACCGTCGGCGTGGTCAGCCGTTCTCCAGCGATAAGGTCGGAAACGAGCCGTGTCGGATCGATGTTGCTCATTAAATTCCTCCTTCAATCAATCTGTTACCTTCAGCTCAATCAACCCCTGGTCGTGCAAATTCTTGATGCCAATCGCGAGCTGGCGACCGGCTTCTCGATCGGACATTTGAGACCCAACGTTCTTGCGGTACCGCTGCGCAACGTCGTGCGGGCTGCTGCCGTCGCAGAGCTCAAATATGAGCCAGGCATTGAGGTTCAGCATGAAGAGTTTCGGCGGACTGGGCCGAAACACCACGCAACTCTTCATCTCTTCAACGGGGCGAACCCGGAGGTTTGGGGCGTGGCTGTAGCAGCCATTCGGGTAGGACACGCAAGTCAACTCCATGGTTGAGCGTTCGGTCGAATGGATCCGGCGCGTCCCACGCGCCGTGGAATGCGTAAGCAGTAGAACGACATCCGCCGTGAGACCCTTGGCTCGAGGAGCAGCTCGGGCAAGTTTCCTTGACCTGACCTGATCTCAATTCGCGGTACAGCGGATGGTCCCACGTCTCCATGAAGGAGACATTCTTGATGTTTCCGTAGTTAACGTATTCCCGAAGATAGGCGCATCCGATCGAGTCCCCGAATGCATTAACCGCCGCCATTTGCCAGCACGAATTGCCGTCATTTGGATGCCAGGATTGCATCAGTTTCATGCCAGCGGGCAATCGCAGCGAGTCGAGCGCCGCATGCATCTCGTCGAGCGAGAGGGAAACTTCGTTCCAGCGGTACTTGAAGCGGCCAAGCGGATAAGGGCGCAACACGCCGGCCGTCTTCACACCGAGCCGTTGAGCCAGATCGATGTAGCCTTGCAGATCATCGGCGTTTCTGCGGTTAAGGATGGTGAGCAGTTGTGTTTCAATCCCTGCTTCCACCAAGTACGTCACGGCTTCGCAGGCGCGCGCATGACTGCCCTGTGTGCCTGTAAAGCTGTCGTGCACCTCGGCATGTGGGCTAAGAATATCGACAAGCACGATACCGACGCCGATCTCCTTGAGTCTGGCGGTGACATCGCGCGTTATCAGTGTGCCGTTGGTCCTGATCTCGGTGAAGAAACGGTTCGATGCGGAAGCGAGGAAGGGCAGGAAGTCCGGGCGATGAAAAGGTTCGCCCCCTTCAATATAGAGATAAACCACGCCGAGCTCGGCAATCTCATCAAGGAAGCGGCCCCACTCCTCGCTGTTCAACTCAGCCGACGCCTTCTCCGGCGAACAATCGGCATAGCAATGTTGGCAGAAGAGATTACAGGTCTCGGTGTAGCAAATTGAAAGCTTGAGCGGCTTCTGAAGCGCAAAGGGATTTTGTATGGGAGCCATGACGGCAGCCCCTGTTTCTGCAACGCGATTCGATCGCGTTGTGGGCCTATCTCGCGCAAGCTTGGAATGCTAAGCTGGCATAAGACCTATTAATTGGCAAGCCACAAGCCTACAGTCACTCATATGCAATGCCCTGGTTGCGCTCGTTCGAATCCGGAAACAGCGCGCTTCTGCTCCCAATGTGGCGCGAGGCTGCATCTAGCCTGTGAGAGCTGTGGCTCCGAAAGCCCGGCCGGGTCTCGCTTCTGTGGCGGATGTGGTGCGCCACTTTCGGATTCCTTGAATGCTCAGCGCCTGGATCATTCCACATCGACCGGGACGTCTGGTGCGACGAACCATGATCAGCGTCCCGAGCGACGTCAGGTTACCGCGCTCTTCATAGACATGATCGGTTCGACCGATCTGTCAGTTCAACTCGACGAGGAGGAGTTCAGGGATATCATCTTCAGCTATCGCGACACCTGCGCAAGCGCGGTACGACGCTTTGACGGCACCATCATTCGCTATATCGGAGATGGGCTTCTTGTATGTTTCGGATTCCCTGTAGCGCATGAGGATGATCCCGTCAGAGCGGTGCGCGCAGCGCTGTCGCTTCTGAACGATATGCGTCAACTTAACAGCCAGGAATCGTCCTCCAAGCCGCTGATCCACGTGCGGATGGGCATGCATACGGGGATTGTCATCGCGGGTGATTTGCGATCATCGGGAACGTTCGAGACGATGGGCATCCTCGGTGACACGCCCAATATTGCATCCCGGCTGCAGCAAATGGCGCCCGCGGATACATTGGTGATCTCCGAAACGACCGCTCGGCTCGTCGGCAGCCTGTTCGAGCTTCAAAGTCTTGGCTCGCACCAGATCCGCGGTACGCAGGGAGCAACCAACCTCTACCAGGTTGTCGCTGAAAAGCTGGATCCCGGCCATGATGCGCTGCGCGCTGTCCATCCGATGGTTGGGCGCGGTCAGGAGCTTGCTCTTCTGCATGATCGTTTCACGCAGACGATCAATGGAGAGGGACAACTGGTCCTCATTGCGGCCGAGGCTGGTGCGGGCAAGACACGGCTGGTACGCGAGTTCAAGGAAGCGCTCGCAGGCACAAAGGCATCGTCCGTCACCTGCTATTGCTCGGCGTATAATCAGTCGAGCGCGCTGTACCCAATAGTCGAGTTGATCCGCCGCGCACTGAACCTGGACAGTCTCGGCGCCGTCGAGGACAAGCTTGCGCGTATCGAAGAGGTCTTTGCCGGATTGGAGTCCGTAACCGCCGATGCCGTTGGGCTGATAGCTGAACTTCTCGAACTGCCAGTGTCGTCACCGAAGCACGAGTTGGCTCCTTCGCAGCGTCGCGAGCTCCTGCTTGATGTCCTCACGCACTGGCTGCTTAGGCAATCCGAACAGCAGCCTGTCCTGTTTATCGTTGAAGATCTTCATTGGGCCGATGCTTCGACCAGCAGCCTGCTCGCCCGGCTGATTCAGCGAATTTCGGCTCGGCAGGTGATGGCAATCTTCACATTCCGGCCGGAATTCAAGGCTGAGTGGATGCTGGAAGCGCACGGGACGCGCCTCGGCCTTCGCCGACTTTCTCCGATCGAGGCTCGGATCCTGGTCAAGCAAGTCGTCGGAGCCGCGATCATCCCGACCGATGTGATCGAGCTGGTCGTTACAAAGACGGGCGGTATCCCACTCTTCATCGAGGAACTGACTAAGACAGTGCTTGAAGGCAATGTGTCCGCGAGCAGCGAGAATGATTTGCGACTCGCGTCTGCCGTGGACAGCATTCCATCGACGTTGCGTGGTTCACTGGCTGCGCGGCTGGATCGTCTCAAGGTCGCGAAACCCCTGGCGCAAATTGCTGCGACACTCGGGCGTGTTTTCGACAGGCAAGTTCTAAGTGCAGTTACCGGTGAGAGCGAGGCGGCACTTCACGATCAACTGGCTGAGCTCCTGCGGGATGACTTCTTGCAGCAGCACGGAGTACTCGGCCACGCCAAGTATTCGTTCCGGCACGCGCTCATTCAGGACGCCGCGTACGATTCGCTACTGAAAAGCGAGCGTCAGGCGTTGCATCGCAAGATTGCGGAGGTTCTATCGAGCCAGTTTCCGACAGTGGTCGCGGCGACACCTGAAGTCGTTGCTCAGCATTACACGGCCGCGAACCTTAATGAGCCTGCCATACTGCATTGGGAAGCAGCGGGAAAAAAGGCTGCGGAGCGCTCGGCGAACGTGGAAGCCGCCAGTCACTTTGCGAGCGCGCTGGCGGCGCTGCGGCGCCTTCCCGATACAGTCGAGCGCGCGCGTCGCGAGCTCTCGCTGGAGATTGATCGTGGATCACAGCTTCTCGCCACGAAGGGTAATGCTGCACCTGAGGTCGAAACCGTATTCTCCCGCGCTTGCGAGCTGAGCGAACGGCTCGGGGAGCATCACATGCTCTTCAGGGCCCTCTATGGACTCATGATGTTTTGCATCGTTCGGGGTCAGCTCGAGAAGGCGAATGCGCTCGGCGTGCGGCTGGTCGAGCGCGCAGAACTGGCAAATGACCGCGATCTTCTGCTGCAGGCAAAACGGCCGCTTGGGCTGACTCTTTTCTATCTTGGTCAATTCGCAGTTGCGAAAACAGCTCTTGAGGAGGCGCTCCGGTTGTATGATCCGGATCGGCACCACCATCATCGTTTTGAGTATGGTTCCGATCCTGCTGTGCTGGCCCAATGCAATCTTGCGTGGACTGAATGGTTCATGGGGCTAGCCGATAGCGCCGTGGCGGACAGCGCCCGGGCGATCGATAGAGCCGTTCAACTCGATCATCCCCACAGTCTCGGGTTTGCGGTGAGCTTCGAAGCTTCGATTCGACAGGCGCGAGGCGAAGCGGTCGAGGCCCTCGAAGCGGCGGAGCGAGCCATCAATGTCGGGCGCAAATATCGCTTTCCATATTGGAGTGCGTGGGGCCAAATGCTGCGGGGCTGGGCTGTCGGAAAACTCGGCGACTTGCGGGAAGGCGCCGCAGAAATCGAGCAGGGCCTTGCCGACTATCGTGCAACAGGCGCAGAGCTCATGCGGCCATATGGACTGATGCTGCTCGCCGAGACTGTTGCGGCGGCCGGTGATGCGCAGCATGCCCTTCACCTGCTCGATGAAGTCGGCGTGACGATATCGACGAACAAGACATTATTCTGCGAGCCGGAATTGCATAGACTTCGAGGCGAATTTATCCTTGCTGGAAATCGCGGGAGTCCAAAGGCGCTCGATCTTATTCGAAGAGCCGCTGACCTCGCACACGGAATGGGCGCGCAGGCGCTGGAGTTGCGCGCGATACTTAGCTTGGCATCCGCTACGCAGGGCGCTGAACGCGCCGCTACCTTGGAGAGACTAGGCCGGCTCTACGGCCAAATGGCCGAAGGATTTGGCACTGCAGATATGATTTCGGCGGCTCGTCTGCTAAGCCTGAACACGGGACAGAATACGGACGCCTGATCCGAGGCTCGAAAAGCAGTACTCCGCACAGTCATGATCGTCCCTGACTCCGGTGACGAAAGATTTTCGGATTGGCCTTGCCGGTAACAAGGTCGGACCACTTCGATTGCTCCAACAGAAATCCCTGATGCGTCTTCCTTTCTTCTACGGCTGGCTGATTGTTGTGGTGACGTTTGTCACCATGGCGATCGGTGTCAATGCGCGGACGGCGTTCTCGCTGTTCTATCCGCCGATCATCGGCGAGTTTGGATGGGATCGCGGCGTCACCGCGGGCGCGTTTTCCTTCGGCTTCGTGGCTTCCGGCGTCGCCAGTCCGCTGATCGGCCGCATGATGGACCGCCTCGGTCCGCGTGCGGTGATGGAACTTGGTGTCGCTCTGATGGGCGGCGGGATGTTGCTGGCGCCGCTGACGACGCAGCCTTGGCATCTCTATCTGACGCTCGGCGTGATGGTCGGTGCAGGCAGCGTCTGCCTCGGCTATTCCGGCCAGTCGTTTTTCCTGCCGAACTGGTTCATCCGCCGCCGGGGCCTCGCCATCGGCATTGCTTTTGCCGGCGTGGGCATCGGTTCGGTGACCTTGCTGCCCTGGGTGCAGCATGCGATCGAGCAGACCGGCTGGCGTGCCGCCTGCACAGCGATGGGGATTCTGATCTTTGCGGTGCTCGCACCGATCAATCTCTTCCTGCACAAGCGCCCCGAGGATATCGGGCTATTGCCGGACGGCGATGCCGCGCCGTCCGCGACATCGGCCGCCCCTCGCTCAAACGTCGTCGATCCCGTCTGGGCCGGCACCGACTGGACGCTGCGCCGCGCGCTGCGTACCGCGCGCTTCTGGTGGATCTCGATCGGTTACTTCTCGGGTCTGTACATCTGGTACGCGGTGCAGGTCCACCAGACCAAATATCTGCTCGACATCGGCTTCAGCGCTAACGTCGCGGTATGGGCGCTCGGCGTCGTCAGCCTGCTCGGCATTCCCGGCCAGATCTGGCTTGGCCATCTCTCCGACCGCATCGGGCGCGAATGGATCTGGGCCATCAGTTGCGCCGGCTTTGCAATCTGCTTCGCGGCGCTGATCGCGTTGAAATTCGCCCCGGTGCTGCCGCTGGTCTACCTCATGATCTTCACGCAAGGCGCGCTCGGCTACGGCCTGACGTCGATCATGGGCGCGGTGGTGCTGGAAATCTTTCAGGGCAAGCAATATGGCAGCATCTTCGGCACCATCATGCTGGCGGCGCTGGCCGGCGGCGCCGCGGGCCCATGGGCGACCGGACTGCTCTACGATCTCTCAGGCAGCTATACGCTCGCCTTTGCCATCGGCATTGCCGTCAGCATCCTGTCGGGGATCGCGATCTGGCGGGCGTCGCCGGGCAAGGTGAGGGCGGTCGCGGGACAAATGCACAAAGTGCCGATCAGGAGCGAAGCTGGCTAGCAGGATGAGCGGCTCACCGCGGGCGCGCCTCGATGTCGAAGGTCTTTTGCAGCACTTCCGCGCCGTCTCTGGTCACACGGTAGGTCGCGGTGTAGCGGCCGGCGGGCCATGCCGCCTCGGTGCGCTTCTTTCCGGTGAGGATGAGGAACTGTGCCTTGTCGCGATCGAGCGCGGGAGGGCTGTTGGCCGCGAGCGACGTGCCGTCCGGGCCTTGCACCGCGAGGAATTGCTGGTCGCCGGCCTGCAAGCCGATGGCTCTCACATAAGCGACGAGCGCATCCGAAGCGGACGTGACGGAATGCTTGCCGATCTCTCCTGATTCAACCAGCTCCATGGTCGGGGCGATGGCGGCAAAGCCGTAATCGATGATTTCGCGGGGACGGTATTGCATCTGTTCGCCGAGCGAAGCGGCCCAGATCGACTGGCCGCCGCCGCAGGAATTCTCCGTCGCGCCATAGGCAAAGGGATCCACGATCTTGCCGCGATGCCGCACCGTGAAGTGCAGATGGAAGAATTCGGTTTCGCCGGATAGGCCGACCAGGCCGATCGGCTGTCCCGTCGTCATTTGATCGCCGACCTTGACCCGAACGCTGCCCTTGGCCATGTGGCAATATTGCGTGCGCCAGCCACCCTCATGCTCGATCACCGCGCCGTTGCCGCATTCCTTTCCGGCAATGGCCGCCTTGCCCACAGTTTTGACCGAGACGTCGTCCATGTCGTTTCGCGTGCCGATGACGCGGCCGGGCGCCGCGGCGAGCACCTCTATTCCCTGCCGCTGGATTTCCAGATTCCGGATCCTGATGTCGGTGCCGTCGTGGCCGTCATAGCTGCGTCCGCCGCAGCGATAGTCGCGAGCCTTGTCGGAAGGGTCGTGATCGACATAGCTCTGGAAGAAGCAGGTCAGGCCCGGCTGGCACTTGACGGGCAGCGCGAGCGAAATGACTTCCTCCGCCCTGGCGTCGAGCGCGGTGGCAAGGCAGAACGAAATCAGGATCAGGTATTTCAGGTGCATCCCTCCGCATGCCGCGAAACGATGCATAGGTTGGCGCGCGGAATGTGTCGAATATCCGAGCATCGTTCGCGAGCATCACGCCGCTGAAATTCCCATCGCCCGCTGCAGGTCGCCGATGGCGCGGAAAAAGCTGTCGGGCGCCGTCGTCTCCGGATCGATCAGGCGGTGCAGACGAAAACCATCCTCCAGCGCCAGCACCAGCGCGCCGGCCCATGTCGGGTCGAGAACCGACTTTTTGCCGCTGTTCCTCGCCGTGGTCTCGATGATGTCGGTGACAAGTTTCCGGCGGGCACGCAGCCGCTTGGCGAGCTCGGGCCGGCGCTTTTCGGCGCGCGCCACGAACAGGATCATTTCCATGTGAAGCAGGGGAGAGCGGCCGAGCGGATCCTGCGCGCCGCGATTCATGCTCTTCAACGCATCGAGGAAATCCGGAAGGTTTCTGTGCCGCTCGAGCAGATCGCGGATGCGCCCGATCGATTGCTCGACATGATCCTCGAGCATGGCGATGATCAGTTCGTCCTTGCTCTTGAAGTTCGAATAGAATGCCCCGCGCGTAAAGCCGGCCGCGGCCGCGATCGTCTCGATGCTGGCGCCGCCGATGCCCTGTTCTTCGAACACGCGCGCCGCCGCCTCGAACAGCTTGTCGCGGGTATCGTCCCTTGTCGGCCTGGTGCGCACTCTTGACATCTGGCCAGTTTAGGCGAGAATGCAACTCAATACAACAATGTATCGAATTTCGATCGATCGGCCGGGGGAAGACGCGCTGAACGGCGCACAGCCAGCATGAGGTCACTATGAACGAGCATGTTCAGACTGCCAGTAGCGCGCCGCTGTTCAATCCGCTGGCTCCGGAATTCATCCGCGACCCCTATCCCCATTACGAGCGGATGCGCACCACCGACCCGGTGCACCTGACGTCGTTCGGGACGTATGTGGCAAGCCGCCACGCCGAGGTAAGCCTCGTCATGCGCGACAAGCGGTTCGGCAAGGACTATGTCGAGCGCACCATCCGCCGCTACGGTCCGAAGATCATGGACGAGCCGGTGTTCCGCAGCATGAGCCACTGGATGCTGCAACAGGATCCGCCGGACCACACCCGCCTGCGCGGGCTGGTGGTGAAGGCCTTCACCGCGCGCCGGGTCGAGGACATGCGCCCGCGCATCCAGCAGATCGTCGACGAGACGCTCGACCGCATCATCCCGCAGGGCAAGATGGACCTGATCGAGGATTTTGCATTCCGCCTGCCGGTCACCATCATCTGCGACATGCTCGGGATCCCCGAAGAGCATCGCGAAGCCTTTTATAACGGTTCGCGCGATGGCGGACGGCTGCTCGATCCGGTGCCGCTCTCGCCCGAGGAGATCCAGCAGGGCAACGCCGGGAACGTGATGGCGGCGATGTATTTCCAGCAACTGTTCGAGCTCAGGCGCAAGAATCCGGGTGACGACCTGACCTCGCAACTGGTGCACGCCGAGGAGGACGGCAGCAAGCTCACCAATGAGGAACTGACCGCCAACATCATCCTCCTGTTCGGCGCCGGCCACGAGACCACCGTCAACCTGATCGGCAACGGCCTGCTGGCCCTGCACCGCAATCCCGACCAGCTCGCGCTGCTCAAGGCCCGGCCCGAGCTGATCACCAACGCCATCGAGGAATTCCTGCGCTACGATTCCTCGGTGCAGTTAACCGGGCGGGTGGCGCTGGAAGACATCGACGATCTCGGCGGACGACGCATTCCGAAGGGCGAGACCGTGCTGTGCCTGCTCGGATCCGCCAACCATGACCCCGCAGTCTACCCCGACCACCCGGAGCGGCTGGATATCACCCGGCCCAATGTGAAGCCGCTGTCCTTTGGCGGCGGCATCCACTTCTGCCTTGGGGCCCAGTTGGCGCGGATCGAGGCCGAGATCGCGATTTCGACCCTGCTGCGCCGGCTGCCGGACCTGCGGCTCGATGACGCTGTCAATGCGGAATGGCGGCCAACCTTCGTGCTGCGCGGCCTGAAGCGCCTGCCGGCAAGCTGGTAACGCCCCCCGGACGGCGTTGGTCGCGCGGCCCCGATTGGTCAGGGGGCCGGCCGCGATGGGCTGGGACTTGGCGATACTTCTCTCTATATTCCGGGCTGCCCCGGCGCCGGTTCCGGCATGACGCGCGGCCGGCGCCGGGGCGGTTCAAGGGGAATCACCGTGCAGACGACACTGCTCGGCCTGGCAATCGCCTTCATCGTTGCGCTGATTGCCGCGCTGGTCGGGCCGTATTTCATCGACTGGAGCCAGTTCCGGTCGCAATTCGAGGCCGAGGCGACGCGGATCATCGGCGCGCCGGTCCGTGTCGGCGGCAAGCTCGACGCGCGCCTGTTGCCGGCGCCGTCGCTGCAGCTGCACTCGGTCGCGGTCGGCGGCGCCAACGATCTCGGCAAGGTTCGCGCCGACAAGCTCGACGTGGAGTTCAGCCTGGGATCGCTGATGCGCGGCGAGGTCCGTGCCACCGAATTGACGATCAACGGCCTGTCGCTCGATCTCGGGCTCGATGCCAGGGGACGGATCGACTGGCCAGCGACGACCGGGACCGTCAATCTGGGTTCGCTGGCGATCGACCGGCTCAATCTCACCGGCCGCATCGCCCTGCATGACGCGGCGAGCCGCTCCACGCTCGAGCTGAACGACATTGCGTTCAGCGGCGACGTGCGTTCGCTGGCCGGCTCGGTTCGCGGCGACGGCAATTTCATGCTGTCAGGCATCCGCTATCCGTTCCGGGTCTCGTCGGGGCAGGGCCCCGACGGCAACGGCACCCGTGTCCATCTCAACATCGATCCCGGCCAGCGTCCGCTCGCCATCGATCTCGACGGCCTGTTGAACTTCGATTCCCGCGCGCCACGGTTCGAAGGCGCGATCACGCTCGTCGCTCCCCCCGGCCAGAAGGGCAGGGGCAACGATCCACCGTGGCGTATCTCTGCGAAGGTCAAGTCCGACTATTCGGCGGCGCGGCTGGAACAGGTCGAGGTGACCTATGGCCTTGAGGAGCGCGCGCTGAAGCTTGCGGGCAGCGGCGACGTCCGTTTCGGTGCCGCGCCGCTGTTGCGCGCGGCCCTGTCCGCGCGTCAGCTCGATGCCGACAGGTTCGTTACCAGGGAAAATGCAAAGGACAATGCCGCCGAGCCGGTCCGCGCGTTGCCGGGGCTGCGGGCTCTTACATCAGTCGTTCCGCATTTGCCGATATCAACGCAAATCGAACTCGCTTCCGAGCAGGTCATGCTCGGCGGGCGCCCGTTGCAGGACATCACCGCCGAGCTCGAAAGCGACACCAGGTTCTGGCGCGTCCACAGGCTGGAGTTCCGTGCGCCCGGCGCGACCCGGGTCTCGCTCAGCGACGCCGGCATGAAGAGCGCTGCGCCGGACCAGTTCAAGGCCACGCTCAGTATCGATTCCTCCGATCCCGAGGCGCTGTTGACCTGGCTGCAGGGCCGCGGCGACGGTGCTTTTCGCAGCCAGAAGCCGCTTCGCCTGCGCGGCGATCTCACCGTGGCGCCGGAAGGTTTTGCCATCGATGCCATGAAGGCCGACATCGAGGGCGGCACGGTAGAGGGGCGGGTGGCGGTCTCGCACCGGCAGGTGGATCGCGGCTCTCGGGCCGATGCGGAATTGAAGGCGGAGCGTCTCGATCTCGATGCCGCCACCGCCTTTGTGCGGTCGCTGGCGGGACCGCAAGGCGAGTGGCCGGATGAAGGAAGGCTTTCGCTCGACATCGGCCGCGCCACCTCCGCCGGGCAGGTGCTGAGTCCGCTGCTCGCCAGGCTGGCCTACTCGCCGGCGAAGCTATCGCTCGAGCAGTTGAAGATCGGCGAGTTTGAGAATGTGGTATTGGACGGCGCCGGCAATTTCGATCGTGGCAACGCGAGTGGATGGTTCGTGCTCAATTCGAACGCCCCCACGCTCGGTCGGTTGACCAGCCTGATCGTCCCGTTTTCACCGGCGCTGGCCGCGCGGCTCAACGCGATGGGGACCATCCCGGGCCCGGCGCGCCTGAAGCTGGCGCTCGACCTCACGGCGAATGCCGGGCAGCCCGATCGCGTCCAGGCACGCGCCACAGCTGATCTCGAATCGAAGGCACTCAAGGGCGTTATCACGATCACCGCCAAGCCGGCCATTGCGGCGATTCAGGGCATCGATCTCGCCGCGCTCCGAAACAGCGAAGTCGGGATCGAGTCGAAATTGTCGTCCCAGCAGGGCCGGGCCTTGCTGGCCCTGCTCGGCCTCGATCGCACCGTCGTGGCGGGTGACGGCCCGGCGCAGTTCGAGGGCACCGCGACCGGCGCCTGGGGCGCGCCGCTGCGGCTCAAGGCAAAGATCTCGGCGGCGGGCCTCGATGCCGAAGCCGAAGGCTCGGCCGAACCATGGGAACAGGAGGCCAAGGCCAACCTCGCCTTGAAAGTCGGCCGCGCCGATTTCGCGCCGCTGCTCGACCTCAAGCCGGCCGATACGCTGGCGCAGAACATCGGCCTGTCTTCGCGCGTGCAGCTCGCCGGCAACCGGCTGACCTTCGACGATCTCGACAGCAGCATCGGCGGTTCGCGGCTGCGCGGCCGCGTAGCGGTGACGCTCGGCGAGGAAAAGGAGATCGAGGGCGAAGTCGGCGCCGAGCAGCTCGCGCTGGCGCCGGCCTTTGCCCTGGCGCTCGGTGCCGCCGGACACGATCCGGGCGAGCCGCTCGGCACCGGGCTTGCGAAGGGCTGGCGTGGCCGGATCGCGTTTCAGGCGCTGCGCGGCCTGCTTCCGGGCGGAAGCGAACTGCAGCCGGTGAGCGGCGTGGTCAGGAGCGACGGCCGGGCGCTGACCTTCGACGACATCAAGGCGAGGATCGGTGGCGGCGACGTTGCCGCGAGTGTCGATGCAAGGCCGGGCGACAACGGAATTACGGTGAATGCGAGCGTCCAGCTCTCCGGCGTGGACGGCACGGCGCTGCGCTATCGCAATCTCGCGATGCCCGCCGGCCGCGCGTCGATGCAGATGACGCTGACGAGCCAGGGCCGCAGCGCCTCGGCGCTGGCGGGCGCGTTGTCGGGCAACGGAACGCTGACGCTGGAGGCGGCCAGGATTGCCGGTCTCGATCCGCGCGCCTTCGAAGCGGCGGTCCGCGCCAATGACAGCGGGCAGGCCAAGGATGACGCCCGCTTGAAGCAGATCGTCGAAGCCGCGTTGCCGGCCGGCGCGCTCGTGGTGCCTTCGGCGCAGATCCCGTTCACCATCCGGGACGGCCGGCTTCGTGTCGGCGCCACTACGCTGGATGGCAATGGCGTGCGGGCGATCGTCTCCGGCGGATACGATATTGCCGCCGATCAGGCCGATATCCGCGCCGCGCTTTCGCTGACGATGACGACGGGGAAGCCGGAGATTCAACTGCTTGCGGTCGGCACGCCCGACGCGGTGAGCCGCAGCGTCGACGTCGCGCCGTTGTCGTCGTGGCTGGCGGTGCGCGCGATCGATCACGAGACCCGAAGGCTCGATGCCATCGAACGCGGCGAGCCGCCGCCGCCGG
>NZ_LLXZ01000144.1 GCF_001440395.1 Bradyrhizobium jicamae
TCAGGTGCCGTTATTTTTGCTTCCAGGCACCAAGTAAAGCGCGGCTAGTAGCATCCTGGCGTCCGATCTACCAAAGCAGGTGCGCCATAAAGGTCGGTGGCTCCCCCCTTTATGACGCTCGGTGAGCCGAGGCGGCCTTGTCGCTGCCATTCGCGAAAGGATTGGGCCTGGAACCTATCGCGCCCTCAATCCGCGATGGTCCGAGCAAATGCTGACGATCGCGCGAGCTAACGCTGACTTAAAAAAGACGGCCACCAACAGAAATCGCATGGCCGCACTGCTTGGGACTGGCCGCGACCGCTGATAGTGAGGGCCGCCCAATACATACTCCGCCAGTTAGCGGAGCCACAGGGCTACGACGGCCCAGAGCGAAGCCCGCCGGGCAAACACACCTGAGCGATCTTTTTTTCTAGGCCGCCCTTCTGGCACCTTCTCTGACATCGCTCATCGGTTTGATCTCGCCGATCAGCTCCGTGCCTCGATAAATTGACACCTTCTCGCCGGGCGAGATCTGCCAAACCTTCTCGTGTGCAACAATTAGGGCTTCCTCGAGCGTCGGCTTGGCGGCACGGTACTCGCAATTTCGCGCTCTCACCGTGTAGATTCGCTGGGTCATGATGGGATCCCTCGGTTCCTCCCCGGGGTCGGACAATCAGCTGCGAGCCGTGATCCGATCGTGATCCTCGCGATGACAGAAGCTGGCGCGCGAGCCGGCCTAGCGGATCGGCATGGCTGCGACGGCGCTGGCAAATCCCAGTATCATGATACTGGCGGCCGTGACGGTGACCACGTCGATTGACCTACAGGATCGCCAGCGAGGGCGCGGGGAGCGAGATAACGTAATCCCAACTATCTTGGTCCCCCGGGCACCAGGGTGGGCGGCCCGGCGTGCGCTTAGCCGACGCCGTAAGGCTTGTTGAGGAAGTAGTCGCGGTTGCCCAGCGCCTTCTCCGCTTACTGATCGATCGCGACTGTGATCGCTTGGACGTACTGATCTGGTGCCATGCGGCCGGTCAAACTCCCGCTGATGGGCCTGACGTCAAGGCCAGTGCCCTCACTTGAGATGTCGGCGGAGCATTCCGTTGTGTCGCTAGCGGGCCCATAGGGCCACGAGGGCACACGCGAAGCCTACCACCAGGATGCCCGCAGCCGTTACCGTGACTAGGTCAATTGACCAGGGGTGTCCTTTTCCACCGATCAAGTCGAAGTGTCTGGAGCGGCTGTCGTCCCTGAATGTCTGAAGGCGCATGACACGCACTCCCTTGTGCGCGCGTTGGACAATCATTCAATCGGCGACAGCCCAGACAGTTCCTCGAAATGCGAAACGCAAAGACCGTGGGCCTGGGACGCTCGGTCGCGGTGGCAGTCTCCTCGCGTGCTTGGACCCAAAGGACCCCGAAAGGACACACTCCCGAGCTGGAATGCGAGGCTCCCCCCAGGTGATACGGCCCGACAGATGCCCCCTGCCCCGCAGGACAGCACCGATCTGACCACCACCCCGACACCCGTCGCGCGGTGGATTTTGTGTTTCTCTGCCCGGCTATCCGCACCCGGCCCCACGATGTGCGGGGTCCTCGAAGCCAGCTAGGCA
Source organism: Bradyrhizobium jicamae (assembly GCF_001440395.1). Classification (GTDB taxonomy): domain Bacteria; phylum Pseudomonadota; class Alphaproteobacteria; order Rhizobiales; family Xanthobacteraceae; genus Bradyrhizobium; species Bradyrhizobium jicamae. The sequence goes on from NZ_LLXZ01000144.1 coordinate 1,592, forward strand.
CAACGGATTGATAATTTGTCCGACCGACCGCGGTGACGCTTTGATAGCGGCATGCGGCCTCAGAAGATCACTTTTGGCGAGATGCAGGAATCGGGCGTGCTTGGTGTCGTCGTCTTCTGCGGCGATTATCATTGTAGCCACTCCATCACCCTGCCCGCCGATCGCTGGCCGGATCACGGTGCGCCTATCGGATGTTGAGCCGCAGTTCGTCTGCAAGGCGTGCGGCAAGCGCGGCGCCGATGTGCGTCCGGATTTCCATGGTGGCAGCAAGCGGGCCCGCGTAACGGGCCTACGCTAAATGCACTTCAGAATTAACCTCCGCGGCGTACTCCAGCTTAACTCGGAATATCCGTTGCGGCCGATCTGAACAGACCTAGCGTGGCTACAGATCGTGCAGAAATGCCCCCCCACTTGCTTACTGCGCGATTAAGGGGCCGCCTCGCCCAAGGGGCGGTCCCGCCCATTTTTTGAAAAGCTTTCCCCTTGTCCTGGTCGACCTCGTTTGAGGACCCAATACTGCTTCCGAATGGCCGCCGGCTTCTCACTTTGAGGGATGCCGCGAGCTACATCATGAAGCTGCCAAAGGCCGAGCACTCCGCGCCGGAATGGCAGGCCGCGATGGAGGCGCTGATCCTCGTTGCAGAGAGCGGCGGCCCGACGATGTTGGTCCGGATCGGCGTCATGCGGGCGTTGAACCGTCACGTCGAACAGGTCTTTAATCCCGATCGCAAAGGCTATCATTGGGACAAGCGCAAGCTGAAGAGAGACCAATGACCGTTTTTGTCTACGTCAACACCAGCAAGCCGGTCGGCGATGCCGAGCACGTCAAGGTGTTTGCCAATCAGAATGCCGCGGAAAAATGGTTCGAAGAAAACGATCCTGAAGGCGTAGCCTTTGAGTATGAGGTGTTGGAGTGAATGCCAAAGGAGGCTCTGATGCGCATTCTGGCCTTGGCCATTTTGGCGATCGGGATAGTCTCAATAGGGCCAGCGTCCGCCCAGACGTACGATCCGGCTTATCCGGTTTGCCTGCGGGTATACGGCCCGGCCACCTATTACGAATGCAGCTACACATCACTGCCTCAATGCAACGCGTCGGCGTCGGGCCGCTCGGCACAGTGCGTCATCAATCCATATTTTGGGGCAGCGCAAGAGCCCACGGGTCATCGGCGGCATCGCCGGGTCTACTAAAGTGAATCGCATTGGCCGCAGGACCGCATACGCCATGCTCGTGATCTTGGCGCTGGCAATCGTCTGGCAGTTGCTGGGATCGTTATAGCCTATGACTCGCTGCCAACTAAAATGCGGCCCCAGCGGGCTTGGGGCGACCGGGGCCGCGAGTAAGGGAAATGTGTCAGTGCCGAGAAACAAAACTGGGCTCGGCACATCCCTTGATAGCAAATGGTAAACAACCTCGTACTTGCGCTTTAGGGTGTCCAATCGGCTCTTTCGGGGTGCCCCATCAGGCGCATTCCAGTGAGCGTCCCGTCCTTGTAATCAAAGCGTCACAAACCCGCGACAGACTTAGCTAGCTGGCATTTTAGGAGCCGGCCAAGGAAATGCCACTGCCGCCGAGCGAAGATATTCCGCTCTGGCCAGCCTTGTGGCCTTAAGCAAGGGAATTAAACCCACTCGTCAAAGGACGATGATGATGATTGATCACCAATTGGCTCGCTTGCGAGCGCATCACCGTAATATTCAACGCTATCGCAACCTATTGCAAACCAGCCTGACAGAGCTTGAGCGCGAGTTTATCGAAAAGCGACTGACCGAAGAGCAATCAAATCTGGAGGGCTTGGCGCCACTCATCCCCTTGCGTCCCGCCGCTCGCTGACGGAGTTGGCCGTGACGCAGAAAATGAGCAGTCTGAACCCACGAAAAGCCCGGCATTTTGCCGGGCTGATCGAGAATATGATTCCAAGCGAGCAATGGCGAGATTGACCCACACGACGTTCTTATTGTCGGTTCGGTTTTCGACCCACCGATCGCCGCGTCTGCAAATATTAGGAACTAGCGGCGTTGCTGAGAGTCGATCCCATCGCTCCCGGGGGATCTGTGGAGACGAACCGGGAGAAAGTGGCGGCCCCAGCTTGCGCTGGAAACCTAGCTGGGGCCGTTTTGCAAGTGGCCGCCAGCGTGAGCCGGCGCGCCTATTGCGACGATCAGCCTACCCTGAGGTTTTCGGCGGATTCCTTGCCACGGTTGGCCACGACTTCGTAGCTTACCTTCGCACCCTCATTCAGATTGCTTAAGCCTGCTCGCTCGACGGCCGAAATATGGACGAACACGTCCTTCCCGCCTGTATCCGGTTGAATAAATCCATAACCCTTTGTTGGATTGAACCACTTCACTGTACCTACTGCCACTTCGTTTCTCCCTATGGATTAATTGACAGGGGAAGATGGTGACAGGATTCTGGCGAAAGAAAGGGCCGGCGGGCACGAAAAAGCCGCCGCTGGGGCCTTGTCAGCGACGGCTCTACGCATTCATCCACACCCGCGGGGATGTCTCACCGCGATTAATCGGATCATACTCGGGGGAAGTTAACGATCTGCCCGCATACGCTCGCAGCTTGCGCGGGTCCTGCTGTGAAGCGGCTTACAAATGGGTCCAAGGCTACGTGGTATGCACGGTCTCACCCTGGGCCATGATTCCAGCAACCTTCATGGCTCGGGCTAGAGCCAGGGCAGTTGTGGCAAGCGCTGCCTCGGCTTGCTGTGAGCCCTACGATCGTCGTTTGGAGGGGCCGGCTTTCCTGGCCGTAAGTGTCATAGGCTTCCAATGACGAAAGTCATAGAGCCTGGTCCATTCGTGAACCGGAGCGCCGCAGTTTCTGCATAGAAATGCGTCGTAACTTCTCAGCCCTCCGGGCCTGCGTCGCCCGATATACCGATCGGCAATGCGGACAGGAAAAATGGACCGTCACCGGGGCGTCGTTGCCCATCGTCACGCACTCTCGTCTTACGAGAGACAGCCGTGGCGCGGGGCAGGGTTACGCCACGACTGTCCCAGTGCGCCCATGCGGAAAGCGCGAATTTTTCTACCGGGAAAAAATGGCAATGAAGAGCAGAAACAATGGCGGGCGCAAGGGCGGCCCGACCCAATGGTTCCGGAGCACGGATTACGGCGCGTCCTTCCTGGATCCGCCGATGCTGTAAGAATCCTCGATCCTCTCGACGAGCCGCCCCTCCCCAGCGGTCCGTTTGCCTTTGCCTGGACCGCGCTGGCCTAAGACTGATCGGCGAACGGCTGCCGCCGCCTAGCCACGCGCGGCCGCATGTCCTCGGCGCGCCGACGTGTTCGCCGGACAGCGAGCAACGCCGCGAAGGCGATGATCCCGATGCCGTCGACAACAAGCGTGTATGCCTCCAACAGTCGCTCCCTCAAGATGGCGTCCGTAGATTAATCGAGTCTCGAGCCACGCTCGGTTCGCTTTGCGACACTGGCCCGCTATGTCGCTCCGCCGCGCTCCGCGGGCCACCCACGCGTTTCCGCGCCACGGCCGGGCCTTCCCGCACCAGCCAACACGCAAAACTCACCAGCGGCCACGGCCGCGCAGTCCGCGCGGCCTATATGCGGTGCTTGCTTAATTTTCCCGCTTGACAAGGCGATCTTAGACGGCTTGCACAGCTAGGGACCCGTCGGTAGGTTATCGCGGGAACCTCCTCAATTTCGACCCGGTATGGCGTTCCAATCAGCATGATGAAAGTTGAGATATGGGCTCGGCGGCTCGCATGATGGAGCGCCCTGCCAGCGTCGGTAATCGTCTCCTAGCCGCATTGCCGTCGAAAGACCTCGCATTGCTCGTGCCGCATCTCCAGAAGGTATCGCTTGAACAGGATGCCGTGGTAGCGCGATCGGGAGATCGACGCGACCGTGTTTACTTTCCCCATACCGGCGCGATCTCCTTCATGCTCGGCCTGCCGAACGGGGAAACGATTGCAACCGCCGTGATCGGGCGCGAGGAGGCCCTCGGTGCGCTCTCGGTGCTGGGGGAAAACTCCTCCCTGTCGTCCGTGACCGCGGTCGTGCGGGTGGGCGGCACCGCATCGCAAATCTCCGTAGAGCGTTTTCAAGCCGCCTACATGGGAAGCAGCGCCATCAGACATGTGGTCCTGGCGCACACGAGGTCGATCCTCATGCAGTTCCAGCACGTCGCAGCCTGCAATGGGCTGCCCCCCGTCGAGGCCCGCATGGCCCGGTGGCTGCTTCACCTGCACGATCGGACGGAAGGCAACATCCTATCATTAACTCAGGAGACGCTTTCGCAGTTGCTCGGGGTACGACGAACGACCGTGACACTGGAGATGGCCAAACTCCGCGCCTTGGGTGCCATCAGATCAGATCGGCGGGGCTTGATCGAAATCGATAGGGGGCGTCTCGAGCAAGCGTCCTGCGAATGCTACGACATCATGCGCCATCAAACCGATCAGATCATCCCCGGATGACGCCGCGGAGGGAACTGCTGCGCTAGGGGATTTCATTCCGACCTATGCCGGCTTCGGGTCAAAACCGGCAATACTCGGATTGAGCAGAAAGCTTCTGCTTACTCTCCCAGAGCCAACATAAGCAGCACCAAAGAGCCCAGCTTCGGGGCGTCGAAGCTGAGGCCCCTGGAGGCCAGCCCTTCGCCCACAAAAGGCCCCGCCGAAATCACAGCACCGCGCGCAGCCGTCTATCGTGAAAGGAACGATAAGCCAGCATGCTGATTATGCGGGATCGCTGGCGGCTCTGGCGCGATTCTTGTCCCCCGCTGCCAGGGCCGTTTATTAGGCCGGAGCGAGTTCGCTCTCGATCTGCTCAGCCCGTTTTGCTTCCGCATCGTAAACCTTGATCTGAAGGCTTGGAAAACGCGCCTTCAAGTCTTTGGCTGCTTGGATAGCAGAATCTTGGGTTTTGAACTCTCGTTTCACGTGGCCATCGACAATGAGGGCGTAACCACTTGTCGGAAGGTCGGCCGGCGCCCTGATCGTTGTTGCAGGCGCCGCCACAAGCGATCGTTGCGTGCGCTGTTGTCGCATGGGAAAGCTCCGCATTGGGGG
>NZ_LLXZ01000145.1 GCF_001440395.1 Bradyrhizobium jicamae
AAGGTAGAGATACCCGCCGCATGAAGCAGTCTTAAACCAACCCAGATTCGCCTTCGCGACGGAACACGCGTCCCAGCCGGGACGAAGGTGTTGGCAATCTTGAAGTCGTCCTTGCAAGCTTTACGCACCGCGCTCTTACACATCGAGATGCACCCCCCTTGAACGCCATCATGCGGCGGGTCTTGTAGAGACGACCGCGAAACATGAACCCGGAAGTGGATTCACTCTTGTCTATCGGGGTTGACACCGCGCCCGCGATTAAAGAACGGACCACTACGTAGGCACGAGCACGGTCGGTGAGCTGCTCAAGATGCGGCAGCAGGGCAGAGCACAGATCCTACCAGATTCAGCAGGTGATCCGTTTCCTAGACTGGCTATGATGCTAAAGGCGCATCTACATGCGCGTTAGTCGCCAAAAACAAGTCGTGCACCACGCAGCTAGGGAATAATCGCTATGGCCGAACATATCATCAAACCAAGGCACAAAGGTGATTCAGTAAAGAGAGCGCAAAGGACGTTGATTGAAGGACCGAGATGCCTCACACAATGCCCAGCTGACCGTTGCGAAACGATACCGGTTGTCGTCGGCTGATGACGCTGTCGACCGTCAGCCATCCCTTGTCCATTTTTCGGAAGTCTCGTCGCCGGGAGGTGGATTCAGCGGCCCAACAGTTCCAGCACAGTTTCGCAAGCTTAGGGGCGGGCCCGCGACTCAGATTGATTGAGGATACTTCGTCAGGTGAGCAACTATGATCCGCAGCTATCCGATCTGGAGTTGATGCGCCGCTGCATCGCGCTCGCCAAATCCAGCCGATCTGACGGAGAATACCCATTTGCCGCGGTCGTCGGCCGGTATGGCGAGGTCGTTTGCGAGGCGTCCAACATGGTGCGCCGCGCAAGCGACGTGACGCGCCACGCCGAGATGGTCGCGTTGTCCACCGCCCAGCAGATGCTGCATACTAGGTCGCTCCATGACTGCACGCTGTACTCTACGGTCGAACCCTGCGCCATGTGCGCCTATGCCATTCG
>NZ_LLXZ01000146.1:0-2132 GCF_001440395.1 Bradyrhizobium jicamae
GGCCACACGGCGGCTATCGCCGTGCACCGGTTTCTCGGAGCCCGATTTGAAGAGCCGTCCGTGGCTCGTTTGACCGTGCTGCCCCCTCCTGACGGCCCCACGCGCGAAAAGTCCCGACAGCGCGCGATTAAATGCGATCCCACCAATGTACGGACTGCAGGCCGCTGGCAACGTACTCGCGGGGCGATCAAGTGGTCGACTTCGACGGTCACCCAGCGCCGCAGCGCTGCGAACTCTGGCCGGGAAGAATGCGGCTGTATCCAATGGGTTAGGGGCGCGGCCATTTGAGAGCGTGAGCAACGCACGGTTAGTTATCTCCATCCGTCCAGATCGGCAGCGCGCGGGCGATGATTGCAGAAGCGGGGATCGGTCCGAAGTATCGGCCGTCCAGCGAATCCGACGACTGCCAATTCATGAGGAAGACGTCATCTCGCGCGACGACGCGGCAGCCCTGCCAAATCGGGAGCGGACGGCCACGCCTGTCGCGATCGCGAGCCTCGCCAACTCCAATCCCGTCGACGCTAATGGTGAGGTCAATCCTGCAGACCGTCTGCCCGGGGAGTGCAAGGACGCGCTTCAGCATCGGCACGCCGCCCGGCAGATAGCTGCCCTCAGCAAGGAACGCAAAAAGCGGCTCCGGCGGCAGGACTGCAACAAGTTCGGTGACAAACAGCGTGTCGACGGGCTGCAGGCGATAGAGCCCAAGCGGAGCACTCTCTGAGGCGTTCCAGACGTACATCCGCGAGTGCGAAGAACACGGTTGGATGCAAGATCGCGCCGATCCGCATACACGGGAGCGGGCCTTGATATCGCTCGTGAAGACCCGCCAGCAGGCGTCTCCCCTGATGCGGCGGCGGCCGAGGTTCGCGACGTGCTGAACTCGATCGGCGATACCTGCCCGGAATGCCCCCAGACTAGAAGGGCTGGTGCCGAGCCTCAACGCCAGCCCGGCCGGATCACCTTCGCCGCGCCCTGATGAAAGAGATTGCTGTCTGCGCCCACGCTTCCAGAGCCGCTTTCATGGAGGGAGCGGCTATCGCCAGATCGAAGAACCCAGCAAAGTCTGGTGGGTTTTCAGTTTTCTGGCCATCCGTCTGATCAGACCTTCCCGTTCGATATTCGTCGCGCACTTGGGCTTGCCACGGCGCCTGACGGAACATGCCATGGCTTTAAGCGTTCCTTCATTCTTGAAGGACGTCCATGCATTACGCAACACGCTCTGAAGGATTGGCCCTTGGATGAGCCGGACGTCGACGCTGCCCAAGCGCTTACAGCCGATGCTCGCCACGCTCACCGACGCGCCATTCGACGACCCCGGCTGGGTCTTCGAGGACAAGTACGATGGCTTCCGGATGATCGCAGAAATCCGACGGGGCAAGGTTGCACTCTACAGCCGCAACGGCAAGATCATCAGCGGCAGCTATATCGAGGTCGCCAAAGCGCTGGAGGGCGTGAAGGGCGACGCCGTAATCGACGGCGAGCTTGTCGTGATCGGAAAGGACGGCGTCTCGCATTTCCAGCTCCTGCAAAGCGCGCTGCGTCATGAAGCGAAGCTGCTGTATTGCGCCTTCGATCTCATGTTTCAGAACGCGGTTGACTTGCGCAAACAGCCTCTTCTCGAGCGCAAGGAGCGGCTGAAAGCGATCCTGCCGAGCCACCGGCTGATCGCCTTCAGCCGTCACCGCAAAGCGAACGGCACGAAATTTTTCGCCGAGGCCGAGCGGAAGGGTCTGGAAGGCGTCATGGCGAAGCGCGCCGACAGCGCGTATGCGTCCGGAAGCCGGACCCCGGATTGGCTGAAGATCAAGACAGCAAAGCGGCAGGAAGTGGTGATCGTGGGCTTCACGGCGCCGAGGCGCACCAGGCCATTCTTCGGCGCCCTGGTCCTCGCCGTGCGGGAAGACGAAGCATGGCGCTACATCGGACATGTCGGCACTGGCTTCAGCCACAAGGTCCTGGGAGACCTCCATGCCAAGCTTGTGAAGCTCACGACCCCGAAATCACCCTTCCCTGCCAAAGTGAAGGACGAGGCCGCCACGACCTGGGTCAGGCCCTCGTTGGTTGCCGAGGTCAAGCTCGCGGAGTGGACGAGTAAGGGCGAATTGCGCCAGCCCGTCTACCTCGGGCTCAGG
>NZ_LLXZ01000146.1:2454-11711 GCF_001440395.1 Bradyrhizobium jicamae
CGTGTCGATCTTCGGCACGTGGGAATGCCCGGAGACGATGACGTCGATGCCGGCGCCGGGATCGGCCTTCAGCGTCTTCAGGTCGTGCAGAACGTAGATCGACTTTCCCGCCAGGCGTACGAGTTTCGTGTCGGGGTATTCGCGGGCCCACTCGCCATTGTCCACGTTTCCACGGATAGCCGTGACAGGCGCGATCCGGCGAAGCGCGTCTACGATCTCGGGGCGCCCGATGTCGCCGGCATGGATGATGTGATCGACGCCCGTCAGGCCTCTTTCCGCCTCGGGCCGCAACAGACCGTGCGTGTCTGAAATGATTCCAATCCTGAACATTATTTCCCGGCGCTCTCAACGGCGATTACCAAAAGACGATCGAGAAACTCTACCTGCCCGGACAGCATCTTGGTCCGCGCGAGCTCGATATCAAACCATTCCGCGCGGAAGTAGGGCATCGCGGTGACGCCGAACTGCCAGATATGTCCCTTCGCGGGAGGCCGAAGGCGATGCAGCCTATCACGAGGATAGCCTCGCCGCTTGGTCCGATCGGCGAGGAAGCCGCCGAACGGAACCATCGCAACCAAACACCCCCACAGATTTCAAAAGAAAATTTTGCGCTTGATGGATTGAAGGCCCCAATCGATAGGACGTTCTCGCTCGTCTGAGAAAGGGGGTTTCGCGCAGCGGCGCCCATGTCCTATGGCGAAATAGAACATCAGAAGGGAAACCGTTTTCCGCTGGCGGTTCCACGGGCAAGTGCAACCAAAGCTAACCCCTCCGGGCGAGAGGTTGAACCAACGTCGGCATGTCAGTTCATGCTCATCCGCTTGGATAACCCTCCATCTCGGCCTAGATCGGCCTTTGCGATGCTTAGGGCAGCAGCCAACTCGTCGATGCGGTAGGGCTTAGACAAAATTTGAACGCCTGCGGACTCCGCATCCTGGACAGCGGCTTCCTTCGAGTATCCGCTGGTCAGCAGGACCGGCATATCGCTTCGCCGTTTCCTGATCTCCCGTGCAAGATCAACGCCGTTCATGACGCCCGGCATCATGATGTCGGAAAAGACGAGGTCGATCGATCTACCGTCGGCCAAGGCACCCAATGCAGCCGCGGCACTAGCGGCCCGCGTGACGTCGTAGCCGAGTTGCCCGAGCATCTCGCTTACAAGCGCGGCGACCTCTTCGTCATCCTCGACCAAAAGGACCCGGCCAAGGTTGCTCCTCTGCGGCTGCGCATTGCCGAGGTCGGGGCGGTCGCGTTCCTTAGAAGGCAGATTGCCAGATCTCGGAAGGTAAAGCTCGATACTGGTCCCACGGCCCAGTTGCGATTTTATGCGTACGGTGCCTCGCGATTGCGTGGCAAAGCCGTGAACTTGGGCAAGGCCGAGGCCCGACCCCTTGCCGACGTCCTTAGTGGTGAAGAACGGCTCGAAGACCCGAGAAAGAATTTCCCGGCTCATGCCGACGCCTTTGTCGATCACGGATATTCGCACGAAGTCGCCCGCAATTTCGGGGTCCCGCAGTTCGCTCAGGTTCTCGCCGCGAACGACGATCGTTCCCCCGGTTGGCATCGCGTCCCGGGCGTTTACCGCGAGGTTGAGGACCCCGAGTTCAAGTTCGCCGGGATCGACTTCGACCGGCCAGAGATCATCGGGAAATTCAAATTCGACGTGTACGTCGCCTCTAAGGCTTCGATCGAGCAATTCGCGCATGCCACCGATCTGCAGGGCGACGTCCACCGGTTCCGGTCTGAGTTTCTGCCGGCGGGAGAAGGCGAGTAGTTGCCGTGTCAGGCCTGCTCCGCGCTGCGCGGCCTGGATCATTCCGTCCATCAGACGGCGCCGCCGAACCGGATCCGTCTGCCGGTCGAGCATGTCCAAACCGCCGGAGATCACCATCAGCAGGTTGTTGAAGTCGTGAGCCACCCCACCGGTGAGCTGCCCGATCGCTTCGATCTTTTGGGCATGACTAAGGGTCTCCTCCACTCGGGCGCGCTCTTCCATTTCGATGCGAAGCTGATCGTTGGCTTCCTCGAGTGCACGAGTGCGCTCGGCCACAAGTTCCTCGAGCTCTTGGGCGGTTTGCTCGCGCGCCCGGAGCAAGGACCGAATTTCGTATTGACGACGCCGCGCCCGCATCGCTGATTGCACCGCGCTGGCAAGCGTCATCGGCTGGACTGGCCGTTCGAGCAAAGAAACGTTGCGGAGAACGTCGACGGTATTTTGACGCCAAGCGACAACCGCCGGCTGATCTCGATGGCTGGTAAGAATAATGAAGGGAAGGTCGGACCACGCTGGTTGCTGATCGATCCACTGCGCGAGGGGAGACATGTCCTTCCCGAAAAGTCCTTCCTCGGTAAGAAAGACAGCTCCGACGCCGACGTTCATCTCGCGAACTAATTCGGGCAGGCTCCGGCAAATGACCGTTTCCATGTTCGAGCTGCGAAATAGCTCAGCGACGGCCGGCCCGTCGCGGCCGATCGGAGCAAACACGAGAACGTGGTAATCCGGGTCAGTGCTCATTCCGCCGGATCCTGGTCGGGGATTTGCGTGCCGGTAAAGCGTGGGTTGCCTGAGAAGATTCCGCTGAATTCCTTTAGCGGCGGGCCGAGGCTGATTCCTGTACGACTTAGGCGAAACTCCCGAATGGTGTGTTCATGGTTTCCGCTACGTTTTTTTACCACCGACAATGCGCGTCGTACGGTCCCGGCCAACTCGAAATAGCGCAGCATTAAAACCGCATCACTGAGATAGCTTATGTCCAAAGGCGTATCCATCGGACCTACCAGACCGTGCTGAGCAAGTACCAGGATGGTCAGCACACCCTGCTGTCCGAGATAGGTCAAAAGTTCGTGCATCTGCAGAATGAGAAAACGCTCGTCGGGCATCGCGTTGAGATAACCGTTCAGGCTGTCGATGATGACGACGCGCGCGTTGTCGACCTCGACGCTGTTTCTCACGTTAGCCGCGAACTCGCCGGGGGACAGCTCGGCAGGATCGATCTGCTGAAACCGAACGAGGCCTGATTCGACGTACTTCGCGAGAGGCAGACCGAGGGTTCGAGCACGGGCTTCGATGGTGCCGCGGCCTTCATCGAAAGCAAAGAATACGGCGTGCTCGCCCCGCTCGGCAGCGGCGATCGCGTAGGTGAGCGCGACTGAGGATTTGCCGACGCCTGCCGCGCCGATGAAGAGCGCGTTCGTGCCACGCTCCAGACCGCCTCCTAAAAGCTGGTCAAGCTCGGCATTACCGCTGGGAGTGATCTCGCCGGCGAACGGCTTGTGATGTTCGGCCGCAATCAAGCGAGGAAAAATCTTCAGTCCACCCTCTTCTATCGTAAAATCGTGGAAGCCGCCGCGAAACCGCATCCCGCGCATCTTGATCACGCGCAGCCGGCGCCGCTCTGCCCCGTAATCGATGGCGAGTTGCTCGAGCATGACGACGCCATGCGCGATCGAATGGAGCTGCAGGTCTTCCTGCGAAGAAGAGAGGTCATCGAGGAGCACGACCGTACAGTTGCGATTGGTGAAAAAGTGTTTCAGAGCCAGAACCTGCCGCCGGTAGCGGAGCGGGTTCTGGGCGAGTAGACGGAGTTCGGATAGGCTATCGACGACGACGCGCGTCGGATTAGTTCGTTGGACCTCCTTGAAAACTAGGCCGGTCGTTTCGCCGAGCTCCATCTCAGCGGGATGGAAGACGGTCAGTTCGCGCTCGGGATCGAGCGTCGTCTCCGGGGGAACCAATTCGAAAATATCGACGCCCTCTAGCGACCAGCCGTGCCGTTTGGCAACGAGGCTGAGCTCGCGCTTTGTTTCGGACAGAGAAATATAGAGCACTCGCTCGCCATCGCGCGCGCCTCTGAGAAGAAACTGAAGTGCTATGGTGGTTTTGCCCGTACCGGGTCTACCCTCGTATAGGTACATCCGATTGGCATCGAATCCACCTCCAAGAATGTCGTCTAGACCGTCGCTTCCAGTCGACACCCGCGGCGGATCCTCAAAAACGCCTACACCATCGATATACTCGTTCGTCATTTGAGCTCCGCCGCTCTCCCGCACAAAGTGGGAGCTCTTTTGGCAGCCCCCTCCGTTAAAGGTAGCAATCTCGGCTTTGAGCGGAAAAAGCCATAAGTCAAACCCGTCCGTCTGTATTCGGTTCCTAGGCATGCGAACGGCCTAAGTGGCGGCTTGGACAGCCAGGCTTCGGCTGGCGACGCGTCGCGATCGAGCGGCTTTAAGACTTTCGAGAAACAAGCGACCGGCTGGCCCGCCTCGTCGGCAGCATGCACCTGACTTCAACTAAGGTAGGTAGCTCTTTATCAACGGCCGGCGGCGCGCTTTTCGGGCCGCCTTAGAGCATTAAGATACCTCAGCTGGTAGCCAGCCCGCGCCGGCAGTCTCATGAGGCCCCAGAGGCAGCGGCCCGTCAAACTGTCCCGGCCTTGTTGCTCCCGCGTTGCGCGGCAGCGCCGGCATGCAGAAACCAAGAAGCATGATGAACAAATCCGTGATCTCAACCGTCTTATTCAGGACGGAGAGGGTTCATGGATCACATCGAGAATGATCCTCGCGAACTAGAACGCAAAATCGAGCAAGCGAACCGGCTCGCTAACAGGGTCACAGACCGGACAACCGTGCAACGATTGCGACAGTTCGTTGAGGATCTGAAAGCAGGGTTGCGGCAACATCTAGCCGCGCGGCGAACCAAGGAAGAAATCAGGGCTCGCGCTCGGGAACTCTGGGAGCAAAACGGGCGCCCGGAAGGACGCGATCTGGAATTTTGGCTTCAGGCCGAAACTGAAATTACCGGGCGCAACCGAGATTGAAGTAGCTGGACACGATGGCGGAGGGCGCGCTCCTCCGGCGGCGCAGTGAAGTTTACGACTTGAAGGCTGCCGCGGTAACCTAGGCCGGCAGCGACACTGCAGGCGGCTGGCGCCGGTGACACACGTGTTTTGCGGCGTCGCCTCCGCTATGTTGCTTGCGCCATGGACCGCCCTGCTGGGCTGAGCTGCAATCCTCCGGCTTTGGCATGACCGCCTCCCCGCCGTGTTTGCCGCCCTGACCTTGCAGATCGTTCTCTTGCGGCATTTGCTGACTCCGTTATGGATGAACAAATGGGCGGTGTCTTGTTTTCGTTTCCGGCCACAACAGTGCCTTGCGATCGCTATCTCCCGCTGCTCGGTCAACTTGATCGTGCGGACCGGCGGCCTGTAACGCCGCATCCCGCAGGACCGGCATCGGAACGACGGCTCCAGCTTCCAGATCGGCGTGTCACGCGCCGTGCGGAAGCGGCAAGCTCATCTTGCATCGGCAGCATTCTATCTCCAGCCAGCCGCAACCTCGATTCCGGCATTGGCCTATCGTTGGGGACGGCTGCAACCTCGACCACGCTTCTGCCTCCGCTCAATCCGCCGCAGGGGCAATTCTACTTCATCAACCCCAACCAAGACGCCATCTGCGCGCTCGTCCGAGTGATGAGCCGCTATGTCGGCAACCGCCCATGCCGGATGTGTTTCCCCGACGTCGCAAGGGGGAACTCGGACGCGCTAGAATTCTGAACGTTTATTAATGCAACCGGGAACGCGAATCTCGCCGAAGCATTAGTATGGTGAGGCCGTCGCCCGCCGTTAACCAAACGGCGCATGTCGCGGATAGCCAAAGGTCCTTCGGACTCGCTGTTCAAAAACAAGCGCTCGCGCAGATAGCCAAAGGCGACGGTCTCGGCCCGCGTTGGCACGCCGGAGAACACTGCCATGCGAAACTCCGTCGACATTGCCTCCTCGCATAGCCGCGCGATTGTTCGAGAGATTGGCGAGAGACTACTGGCTTCCTTCAAAGAGGACCACGAGCTACCTGCGCAGTTCAGAGCGCAAATCGAACGACTCCGCCAATTAGAACACGAGGCGTTAGACGGCACGCGATCCTGATCAAGCGAAGGAAGCTGATCCGATGCGCCGCTAGATCTCGTATGACGGCCTCTGACGTTCCGTCCCCGTTTCCAGGAAATCTACCGGTCCATCACAACCATCCGTTCGCGATCTTCGCGATTTCTTTCAATGGTCGCGATCGTCTCAGGGGTCTCGACTTCATTCTCTTTGATCTTCGCCGTGCTCCGTTCGCTGTCGGGATGCACGGCGGTCCGGCTTGAACCAGTGGTGATGTTTCGCTCCAGTGAGGCGAGGCTAGTTCCCGGCTCAATTTCTTCCGAGCTGGCCGGTGAAACTGTTAGCGCGCTTACTGCTAGGATCAGGATCGCCGCCAAAGCGTATCGCATGGACTCGCTCCACCTCCGTGAGTTGACGTTCAACGGCATGCAGCGGAGCTGGTTCCCGCGACTTTTCTGCCGGGGAATTTCAAGATATTACGTCCCTACCACTTTGCGCTTCTCAAGAAAGCTTCGATGGTTCGGCCCGAGATCAAGCATGAGGGCTATCGCCTGATTGTCATCAAGGAGGCTGGGACGCTCGTCACCTTCACTGCGGCCGACGCCGAGCTGTTCGCCTAGAGCAACCCGACAGGTAGAGTTTTTGTCCGCGCAACGCGTCGCGGGCGTCTGACATTGCTAGTTGGGCGGGAATAGCACGTACAGCACGAGGGCGACCACCGCCGCCGCGGTGACGACTTCCGAGACGATCGCAGCATAAGATCGTTGCACAGACGTAGGCCCTCCATAAGGATAGCCCCCGGCGTGGGCCGACGTGCCGCCGGACTTCCCGCACGAAGACGGACCTACCTTAAGTAACGGCTCTGGCGCGGGGCTGGGGGCTAAACGCGCCAGAGCCGTTCCGCAAGGTGCGCTTTTTCGATTCCGCAGAACGAGTTCATCGCCTGGAACGCAACGGCTACGTCGGCACAAGCGAGGACGACCTAGGGCGGCTGTTGCGGGAACGGGACAGGAAGTAAGCCCACGGGCTGAAGGACGCAAGAGAGAGACGCTTGATGTAGATCAAGCGAGCAACAGGTTTAACGCCAATGTTGGCCGCATGGCACGGCTCGATTGGAGTTATATCTTATTGCTTTCCTGCTCGCTGGCGATCGCTATCGGCGCAATTTACGCCCATTTGTTCACGCCATAAGGAGCAAGGCTCAGCAGCTAGGGACGGCGCTGCCCTAGGAAAGAGTCGCCAAAACCGCGAGGACAACGTCCGGGCCTAGTCCGCTGGAAAGCAGGACAATCAGGGATGCAATTCCGAGAACGGTAGCGGTAGCAATTTGGATGATCATCATTAAGGTCAAGAACCCGAAGCACCCAGCGATGCGCCGCGTGCGGGACGCGTTCGTATGAGGATGCGACAAGCCCGGGGGCCGAGGTGCGGCCGCATTTCCAGCCGGCACATATACGAACATGGCCAATTAATATGCGATGTGGCCTCACGAGGATATCCTAATGGCGGCGGTGTTCCTGGTAACCGCTATCGTCTTGGTGCAGCCTGCTCTGGGTCACGCAGCAGGGCCCTTAAGACCGGACCTGTTTCGACACGCCTGCAAGTTCGGCCTGGAGGGCTTGGTCTCGAAAGGCGCCTACAGCTAAAATGGCCCGGAAGAGAAGATCACCTTCGGCGAAATGCGCCAGTCCGGCGCGCGGCGCATCGTTGTCCTTGCTCAGACTACAAATGCTGCCATTCAGTCGTTTTGGACGCAGGTTGCTGGCCGGATAACATCCGGCTTTCCGATATTGAGGAAAGGTTCGTTTGCCAGGCTTGCGGCAAGCGCGGCGCCGATGTACGGCCGAGCTTTCCGCACGCTCGCATGGGACATTGATGAAATACGCTGGTAATCGCCCCTACTCCGCTCCTGAGAAAGCCGCACGGCGGCTCCTGGAACACGCTCGCGCCTTCCAACCGATCCAGGACGGCCGAATATATATCGAGCAAATCAACCACCCTTTTCTGTTCGGTGACAGGGCGACGCCGGCGGGATATTCGGCGGGCCTTGCGCACGCGATCTCGCATGGCTGGCTCGAATTGCACGAGAGCGGCACGTTCGTGAAGCTGACGCAGAGCGGCGCGGATCTATTCGCCTAGCACCATGGGGGCCCTAGACATCGGCGGCGCCTAACACAACGAAAAGCCCGGCTCAGCGAGCCGGGCCAATCGCGAATTAAATACACGTGCTGAAAAGACCGACATTGAAGCACTCATCAATTCAGGTGTCTGTTCGAACTACCACTCAGGAGAACGATTTTCGGGAAAACATGGCAATTCGCGAACCTACGGCGGTTGCCTAGCACCAAGAGCCCCAGCTCCGGGACGTGGAGCTGAGGCCCCTGGAGGCCAGCCCTTCACCCACAAAGGGCTACTCCAAAATCACAGCCGACAGCCGTAGCCCGCCATAACAAAAGTTAGCCCAGCGGAACGCAATGACTGCACCGACATTGGATTCCTTTGCTCGCGGGGAAACTCGATGCGGTACTGTCCTCGGTGCGACAACACTCGCTGGGTTTGTGAAAATCACCGCGAACGGCCGTTCTTGGGAGAAAGGGCCTGTGGTTGCGGCGGCGCCGGCGCACCTTGCCCGAGCTGCAATAGAAATTCGGCTGATCCTGACGACGTCCCCGCAATGCCCGCGGGCTTCAAGCCTGATCTTAGCTAGCAGCTATGGCTTACTCGGGGGCGGTAAACCGAACTGCTTTGCGCGCTCTTCGACTAACTTGCGATAAGCCCGCCCCAGCGAGGCCAACTCAATTTTGAGTCCTTCGTTTTCCTCTTCAGCAGCAAGCCGCTCGAACGTCAGAGCATGCTCGATGTACTCGACTATCATTTTCATAGCGCGGCCCTTCCATAATGCCCGCCAGGCTTCAGCCTAAGACATCAAACAGATCAACAAGGTGGAAGGTCCGTTCACTAGTGGACACAGGGCGAAGTTTTCCACTTTTTCCCGATTCTAGGAACAGAGTTTCAGCTGTGGCGTTACTACCTGCGCGGGACTGGAGGACGCGGAATGAGTCGGCTCTGTCAATTAGCAAGTGCTGGGTTGGCGCTTCTGTTCGCAGCCACGCTATACGCTACCTCCAATTTTTATATCGAAGTGCGATCGGCAAAACATCTCATTAGTGACTCTGCGGCGCTTCAGCTGAGCCGTCAAAACCAACGGCTGGCGCTGCCGCACTCGCGTTGAAGCAGCGGCGCCGGCGCACCTTGCCCGAACTACCACAGAACCGATCCGACGTGCCCGCGGTGCCCGCCGGCGTCAAGTTCGATTGAGCTCGGCACTTTTCGGGAATTGGAGAGTTAAATAGGCAGCTGATCCAGCCGGCCTGCTCC
>NZ_LLXZ01000147.1 GCF_001440395.1 Bradyrhizobium jicamae
CCGGCCCCGCCGCCGCCTGTGCTGGCGCCTGCAACGCGCCAGCATGCCGCCGTGCCGCCTCCGCGCAAGCAGGTGGCCCCGGCAGCGGTAGCCGCGACGACCTCGACATCGCAGGCCGACAAGGACGCGCTGGAAAACGTCATTGAGCTCGTGCGCAAGCAGAAGCCCGGCGATGCGACGCAGGCGCAAGCGACGATCTCGGATCCGGTCGCGCGCAAGCTCGCGGAATGGCTGATCCTGCGCAGCGACAACAACAGCGCCTCGGTCGAGCGCTACCGCGCGTTTATTTCATCCAATCCGAGCTGGCCGTCGCAGATTTTCATGCGCCGGCGCATCGAGGCCGCGCTGTGGGACGACCGCCGCGACGACGCCACGGTGTGGTCGTGGTTCGAAAACCAGTCACCGATCTCGGCCAAGGGCAAGTTCGCGCTGGCCAAGGCGATGATCGCGCGCGGCGATCGTGCCAACGCCGAGCGGCTGGTCCGCGAGGCCTGGCGTCACGACGGCATGTCGGAGGACACCGAGAGCGCGGCGCTCGACATGTTCGGTGCGCTGCTGACGGCGGGCGATCACAAGACGCGGATGGAGTCGCTGCTTTACGGCACCGAGCAGGAAGCCGGCGGCATGCGCGCCGCCAAACGGCTCGGCTCGGGCCATGTGGCGCTGGCGAAAGCACGGATCGGCGCCAACAAGAAGGCTTCCAACCTCAGGGCTCTGCTGGATGCGGTGCCGCGCGAACTGCACGGCGAGACCGGCTATGTCTTCGCGAGGATCCAGCTGCTTCGCCGCGAGGAGAAGTTCAACGAGGCCGCACAGCTGATGCTCGGCGCGCCGAAAGATCCGAATCGCCTGCACAATCTCAACGAATGGTGGATCGAGCGGCGCCTGCTGTCGCGCAAGATGATCGACGCGGGCGAGTATCGCAGCGCGTATCTGATCGCGCGGGATGCGGCGCTGCCGACGCGCGACATCTACAAGACCGAGCAGGAATTCACCGCGGGCTGGATTGCACTACGTTTCCTGAAAGATCCGGCGGTCGCAGCCCAACACTTCGCCCGGATCGGCGTCGGCAGCGCTAACCCCACCGCGCTTGCGCGCGCCGGCTATTGGCAGGGCCGCGCGGCGGAAGCGGCGGGCCGCGCGCAGGAAGCCCGC
>NZ_LLXZ01000148.1:0-113 GCF_001440395.1 Bradyrhizobium jicamae
ATTTCAGCTCTCAAATGACCAGAAAAGCGGCACAGTAGCTACCTCCAAACCGGAGGGTGAGCGCCTGACATACACGCAGGAGTCTAAGACTATTACTATTTCACGCATCTGTT
>NZ_LLXZ01000148.1:139-6490 GCF_001440395.1 Bradyrhizobium jicamae
GCTAAGACTATTACTATTTCACGCATCTGTTTCGTTGCAGGTAGTCTGGCCCGGCTTGACTGAACTCCAAGCAGGGGGATCGCCCAAAGTGAACTGAATAAAGGCCGCCCCAGTTGGCGGCCTTTATACGATTGCGCTGACTGTGGCGCAGGCCGAACTTCAGCACCTTCCAGTCGGCCTCAAAATGCCAGCTTTGGGTCAAAAGCGTCGATTTTGGCATGTCCCCAGCATGTCCGGTTAGGGTTAATCTCGGAAATGCCGATTGTCCGATTTTGCCAGGTGAAGGCATCGGTTCGGACGTGATTCAAGCGCTCAAATCGGCGCCTCGAATCATGCGGCATGAACTGAAGGACTTTGAATGGGTTGCCATCAGGCCGTTCGTTCCGAACAAGCCGCGTGGCATTCCCCGTGTTGACGACCGGCGCCTCGCATCAATCCGAATTTGGTTGCGGGAGTATGGATCCGCGCCCTGGTTGCAGCTTCATCGTCGATGCGGAAGCTCAGCTTGCCGCCGCGTCGCGAACGCGCAGGCACGCACGTCCCGTGCCTTGGGCGCTTTCCTGCCGCGCGCTTGATGAATCGATATCGCCGCGCCGCCATTCACGGATGGCGAAGGGACGGCCATTGCCGCCTTCCAGCGAGACCAGCGCCTCGCGTATGAAGCGGGTGCCGTCCGAGGCGCTGATATCCGCGCGGATGGTGATACTGCCGCCTGTGGGCAGGCCCCGCTTGGCGGCCACCTGCTTCGGCACGACATTGAGCAATCTGAGCATAGCGGGAGAGGCGGCCTCCATGTCGAGCTCAGGCCGTCCGGAGCGAACCGTGACATGGCGAAGCGCCGTCCGGAACAGAAGGGGTGACATGCCGTCGATCTGATCGAGCTGCATCACGGTGGTGAAACGTGCTTCAGCAGGCCCCGCGCTTGGCGTCCCCTGCGCCTTGGGTTTGCGAAATTCGACGATCTGCGCGGCGATGCGACTGCCCTTCGACTGATCGCCCGCGAGCGCGGTGAAGAAGCGTGTCAGCGCGGCTGGGCTCGCCGTGTTCAGGTCGATCTTCCCGGTCTCTTCCTCGACCGTGATGGTGGCGCGTTCGCCGCCGGGCAGCCGGCACCGCAGCGGAAAACTAACGGCTTGCTCGGGCGTCGGGGCCAGCGCCGTGGCAATTGCCAGGTTGACCGCGCTCTCCGCCGCCATCTCGGCGGCGGCCACCGAGGCGTAGTTCGACGATGTCTTGGTGCGGTAACGCGCGCCGACGATGACAGCCATTCCAAGCAGCGTAGTCAGGCCCAAGGTCCAGATCACGGCAACCAGCGCGAAGCCCGATTGGCTGGCCTTGCGGCGGGGCAGGGCAGGGCATTCCGGCCGGCCGGGGACGGAAAATCGGTTCGTTCGTGCCCGGTCTGCCATGGCGGCCGATTTTTACGCGGGAATGGCAAACAAAGCGTCAAAGCTTTGGTTAATCAAAACCTCCTAGAATCGTGCCGACGGAAAATCCCGCGAGACTGCCGAGCGCGCGAATGTCATTCGATATCCAGGAGTTGTTGCGTCCGGCCGCGCCTTTGAGCCGGGCCACTGAACCGCCGGGTCCAAGGGACGCTGGCTTCGCCCAGGCGTTCTCCGACCTTCTGCTCGACAAGGACCTGGTCGATGCCGCCGCCATCGGCCGGGCGCGGCGGGCCGCGGAGGCAGCCTCCGAGCGCTTCGACCTCGTGCTGGTCAAGCTCGGCCTGATTTCGGAAGCCGACCTCTGCCTGGCTTATGCCACCTATTGCGGCCTGCCGCCGATCGAGCCTGCCGACCTCCCGGCACGGCCCGTTCTGGCCGACCGTCTGCAACTCGCCTTCCTCAAGACCAACCGGATCCTGCCTGTCGCGTTCGACGGCCGGCGTCTGTTGATCGCCACCGCCGATCCCTTCGTCGATGAGTCCGTCAAGGCCATCAGCTACATGCTCGACGTGCGCGTCGATCTCGCGGTGATCGCGCCGGCAGAAATCGAGCGCGCGTTGCGGACGCTGTATCAGGACGCAGCGTCCGAGATGCAGGCCGAAGAAACCGACGGCATCGCGCTATCAGGCAACGACGGCAGCGAATTCGACGTCGAGCGCCTGCGCGACATTGCCAACGAAGCGCCGGTCATTCGGCTGGTGAATCAGATCATTGCAAGAGCCGTCGAACGTGGCGCTTCCGACGTGCACGTCGAACCCGGACGCGATGCCGTCGCCGTGCGATACCGTATCGACGGATTCTTGCAGCAGGAGCGTGTCGTGCCGGCGGCGCTGCGTGCCGCATTGACGACGCGCATGAAGATCATGGCCAAGCTTGATATCGCCGAGCGGCGGCTGCCGCAGGACGGCCGCATCAAGACGGTGGTGCGCGGCGTCGAGATCGACATCCGTGTCTCGACCTTGCCGACGGCCTTCGGCGAAAGCGTCGTAATGCGAATTCTCGACCGGACGCGGGTGGAGCTGGATTTCACCAAGCTCGGGCTCGACGGCAGGACGCAAGGATCTCTCCAGCGCCTGATGGCGCTTCCAAACGGCATCATTCTGGTTACCGGCCCGACCGGCAGCGGCAAGACGACGACGCTCTACACCGCGTTGAAGGACCTCAATCGGCCCGAGCTGAAACTCTTCACGGTAGAAGATCCGATCGAATATCAGCTCTCCGGGATCAACCAGATCCAGGTCCAGCCGCAGATCGGTCTCGACTTCCCGACCGCGCTTCGCTCGATCCTGCGTCAGGACCCTGATATCGTCATGATCGGCGAAATCCGCGACCTCGAAACCGCGCGCATCGCGATCCAGGCGGCGCTGACCGGCCATCTGGTGTTCTCGACCCTGCACACCAACAGCGCGATTGCCGCGATCACGCGCCTGATCGACATCGGCCTGGAGCGTTACCTTCTCGCCTCGACAATCGCGGGCGTGATGGCGCAGCGCCTGGTCAGAAAGCTCTGTCCGGCGTGCTCGCGACCGCACACGGACAGCGAACGGGCGCATGGCAAGCTCAAGATGGCGATAGCGGGCCATCCGCAAGTGGACTGGTCGCACAGCCGGCAGCCGGTGGGCTGCGAGGCCTGCGGCAACACCGGCTATAGCGGTCGCACCACGATATCGGAACTGTTGATCATCGACGACAGCATCCGCGAGGCGATCGGCAGAAGGAGCCAGGACCAGCGCGCGGTCGAGCAGCTTGCGCGCGAAGCAGGCTTTCACACGCTGTATGAGGATGGCCTCATGAAGGTCGGGGCCGGCGAGACTTCGCTCGAAGAAGTCCTTCGCGTCACCCGCGCGTCCTGAAGGGAGCACCGGCCTTGGCGACCTTTCACTACAAGGCTTACACGGCGCGGGGCGCGATCACGGCAGGAACGATTGTTGCTGAAGGCGTCGATGCGGCGATCGATGCGCTCTATGGTGCGGGGCTTACGCCGTTCGAAACCCATGGCGTGGCCGACCAGGCGCCAGCACGCGCGCTCCAGCCATCCGCGTCACCGCAAGAGACGGAAACGTCGGTCTGGAAGCGCGAAGTCGTTCAATCAAACCGCTTTGGCCTGAAGGAGCTGACGGCTTTTACGGTTGAGCTGGCCTCGCTGATCAATTCCGGGCTGACGCTCGATGCCGCATTCCGCATCATTGCAGGGCCGGGCGCGTCACCAAAAACCGCACGTCTTGCCAACGGGCTGCTCAAGGACGTGCTGGCCGGATTGCAGCTTTCGGAAGCGATGGCGCAGCGGGCGGACGTGTTTCCGTCGGACTACCGCGCCATTCTGGCGGCCGGCGAGGCCGGAGGGGTGACCGGGCGGGTGCTGACGCAGATCGCCGAGCTGTTGGGACGGCGGCTCGAGATCCGCAACAAGATCACGTCGGCGCTGGTCTATCCGATGGTCCTGATCCTGATGTCGCTGGTCTCGGTCGTCGTCATCGTCTTCGTGCTGATACCCAGCATCTCGCCGATCTTCACCGACGCCGGCCTTCCGCTGCCGGGCATCCTGCATTTCTTCGAGGAAGTTCAGGACAACTGGCTGATCGTCCTGCTCGCATCAGCGCTTTGCGGCGCGGCGGGTTTCGTGGCGTGGGGGAGGGCGAAACAAAATCCCGAGGTCATGCTCGGTGTAGATCGTTTGAAATGTTTGCTGCCAGTGGTTGGTCGGCTTGTGCAAAGCCGAGAAGCCGGCGGCTTTGCACGGGCGCTGGGCACGCTGCTCGTCGCACGGGTGCCGCTGATGTCCGCGATGCAGACCGCGCGTGCGCTCGTCACCAACCGGCACCTGAACGCGCTCTACGGCAATGCCATCAAGCGCGTTCCGGAAGGTACGCCGATGCACCGCGCTTTCGATAGCGACGGCCTGTTGCCGCCCGCATCGCTTCGGCTCGTTGCCGTTGGCGAGGAGTCCGGCCAGCTCGGCCCCATGCTCATTCAGGTGGCCACCGTGATCGAGGCCGACCTGCAGCGACGCATCGAACGCATGGTCGGCCTGCTGACGCCGGCGTTGACGCTTCTCATCGGCGGCAGCATCGGCGGGCTCATCATGCATGTGATGAGCGCAGTGCTGTCGATCAACAATCTCGCCTTCCAATGAAACGCCCCGCGCCATCCTCAGCCGGGTTCACGCTGGCCGAACTGCTCGTGGTTATCGGCATCATCGCCCTTGTCCTTGCCGGGACGTTGTCCGCGAAGCCGAAAACCTCTTCTGCGCGTGTCGCCGTCACGGCCCGCTCGGTCACGGCAACGCTTCAGCTCGCCCGCGCGCAGGCGATGTCGAGCAATGCCGAAACGCTGTTCCGGATCGATGTGGAGAAAGGCCGCTTCGGCTTGCCGAACTCGATGCACGCGCTGCCGCGCGGAATGGCTGCCGCGGTCGTGGTGGCCGAGACGGAGCGTTCCGGCGACACTGGCGGCATCAGATTCTATCCGGACGGCCAGTCGTCCGGCGGCGAGATCGCGCTGACGCTGGACGGGCGGTCGGCGCGGATCGCCGTCAACTGGCTGACCGGCGAACCGCGGTTGATCCAGTGACGGGCGCGCGATCCAGACGGATGCTGGCGAGACGCAAGGGCGAGCGCGGATTTGCGTTGCTCGAAATCCTCATAGCCTTCGTCGTCCTGGCGCTGGGGTTAGGCGCGATATCGACGGGCGTGGTGGTGGCGATGCGGTCCGACGCGCGCACGCAGGTCAATCGCACCGCGCTGCGGGTTGCGCAGTCCCGCCTCGAAGCCGCCGGCATTTCCGAGGCGCTCGTGGCGGGCACTCGCGAAGGCCTGGTCGCGAACAAATTCAGGTGGCGGCAGACGGTGACGGAACTTCGTTCCGTCGGCGACACGCGTACACAGCAAGGCGGTCGGCCGGCGCCTGCAAATGGCGCGCTCCGCTCGTTTTGGGTTGAAGTCGCCGTCGAGGCGCCGGACGGCACCGCCACCAGGCTTGCGGCGTTGAAGCTGTCGGCAGAGGCGAAACAATGATGCCGGCTAGCCCCAACCGGCTGATCTCTCGCGTCGCCGCGCGCCGAAGGGGAGAGCAGGGGCTGACGCTGATCGAATTGCTGCTGTCGCTCGCCATCCTCGCGATCTTGACCGGCTTCCTGGCCGGCGGATTGTCGATGGCACGGCGGGCATTTGGTGCCGATCGCGCCAGCGAGATTGGAAGCGAAACCAGTGCCGCGATCCAGACCGTGGCGGCGCTGGTCGGATCGGCGCTTCCGGTCCGGTTTGACGGGGCGGGCCCGAAAGACGCGGTCGGGTTCGATGGCCGCGGTGAAGTGATCTCGTTCGTCGGATTGAGCGAGGGGCGCTCGCTGCGGGGTGGGCCGCACAAGATCGTCCTGCGGCGAAGCGGCAGCGATATCGTCGCGGACTTCGTCGCGCTCAACGGCGCCCGATCGAAGGAGAGCCCGGAACAATCGCCAACCCGCGTTGTGGTGCTCAGCGGCGTGCGCGACATCCGCCTCGGCTATTTCGGCACCACGGATCCAAAGGTAAAGCCAGCCTGGCGTGCGGACTGGCTGCGCGCCGAGCGGCTACCGGATCTGGTTTCGATCCGGATTGAATTTGAGGATGAGCGGCGCAACGAGCCCGCTGCGATCGTGGCGCTACGCCAGGGCTAATGCCTGACCAATTTTTTCGAAAACATCGTGCCTGAACAACAAGATGAGCCGATGACTGAATGCAATTAAAGCGGGCTGTGAGGCCCGGCCGAAGCCTCACGCGACCGGGCTGGAGTCCAATGAGACTAGAGCATGATCCGGAAAAGTGTGTAGCGGTTTTCCCTCGCGACAAACGCGGAACGCGTTTGCGCGGAGATCATGCTCAAACAAAAAGATAAAGCGGGATGACGATTCGAAGAAACGTCATCC
>NZ_LLXZ01000149.1 GCF_001440395.1 Bradyrhizobium jicamae
GTCGCTTTGGGGTCATTAGCCGACGCTCGGAGCCCATCCGAACTTGGTCCGCTCCACCCCCGGAAAGCAGACGTCGGTGAACCGATCTGCCATGTCGGCCAAGGGCCAACAGGCGACATCGCCTTTCCGCGCCAGGTCATCTAGAATGCCGAAAACCCTCGGCGGTCGGCAGCGAAGGATTGGGCAGATTGCGCTACCTTTTCGGGGAATACACATTTGACACCGACCGGCGCGAACTGCGTCGAGGAGTGGAGGTGCTGTCCATCACGCCGCAGGTCTTCGATCTGCTCGAATACCTGATCCGAAACAGGGAGCGCGTTATCAGCAAGGACGATCTCATCGGCGCGGTTTGGAATGGACGCATCGTCTCAGATGCCGCGCTGACGACCCGCCTGAATGCCGCTCGGACCGCAATCGGTGACAGCGGCGACAGGCAGCGCCTAATCAAGACATTGCCGCGTAAGGGCATCCGGTTCGTTGGCGCAGTGCAGGAAGCCCAAAGACCAACAGTTGAGCCGGTTGGACCGGCGGCGCAGAACGACGACACTGCACAAAGGGCTCTTTCACCGCCTCGTCTTTCCATTGTTGTTCTGCCTTTCACGAACCACAGCGGTGATCCCGAGCACGACAATTTCGTGGATGGCGTGGCCGAAAGTTTGACCACGGACTTGTCGCATTCCCGCAACTTGTTTGTAATCGGCCGGAACAGCGCCTTCAAATATAAGGGAAAGGAAATCGACGTACGGCAAGTCGGGCGAGAATTGAACGTCCGCTACGTGCTCGAAGGCTCGGTGCAGCGGAACGGCAATCGGCTTCGGATGAACGTGCAGCTGATCGATGCCGAGAACGGTAAGCATCTTTGGGCCGAGCGCTTCGAGAAGCCCACCGCTGACCTCTTCGATATGCAAGACGAAATCGTATCAAGGCTTGCCTACACGTTACATGTCCAACTCGTCATGGCCGCGGCGCGACGAGCAGAACGTTTAGCGCATCCCGATGCAAAGGACCTGAATTTTCAAGGTGTTGCCTGCTTGCAAAAGGGTGCGACCCCTGAATACGTAACGCAAGCGCGCGGCTTTTTCGAACGCGCTCTGGCGATCGACCATCGAAGTTTCGTAGCGCTGTTCGGCATGGCAAACGTCGATCTGATAGCGGCGCTCTCCCTCCTAACTGACGAACCGACCGCGTGCCTTTCGGCAGCCGAAACAAATGCGATCAAAGCACTTTCGTTAGTCCCGGACGATGCATATGTGCATATGACCTTGGGTGGCATCTACATTTTGACAAACCGCGCTGTTCAAGGGATTGCTGAGTGCGAACACGCATTAGCGCTTGATCGAAATACAGCCAGGGCTCACGGCGCTATTGGTTGGGCTAAAGCGCTTATGGGTCGCGCTGCCGAGACCGAGG
>NZ_LLXZ01000150.1:0-23281 GCF_001440395.1 Bradyrhizobium jicamae
CCCGGCCGTCATCATCTTTGGCTTGCGCCACGACGATCGGCGCGGCCTGCGCATGCGATGCGGAGGTCACGAACTGCGTCGCCGTCAAAGCAGTCGTGGCGAGCAGCAGAATGCGTAGGTTTGTCATGGTGTCCTTGGTCCCCGAAGATAGGCCTGACAGCAACGGAAGGGCCCTCATTGACATGTCAGTTGGTCGATGAGCGGCTAATCATTAGGCCGGAATGTGGCGGCCTACAAATGCTCGGATGCTTTTTATTTCATTGGCGCAATGGGTTGCATGCATCCCTGTTCATTGCGCGTTCAGGCGAGGCGTTCATCCGCCCCCCGGATCGGTGGCGGGGTTGGGGGTGCGGGGACCGTTCGGCCCGCGTACCGGCAACTCGTCCGGCATCTTGCCCGGCAACTCCTCCGGTTGTGGTGGTTGACCCGGTTCACGGACCGATGGCGGGACCTCCGGACGAGGGCTCCCAGGCGGGGCCTCTCGTGGCGGCTCGGTTGGTTGTCCTGGCGTCGCCGGCGGTATCTCCGGCGGTTCGATCGGCATCACATCTCCTGAACGGTCAGCTCCGGGTGCGACAACGACTGCGACAGCCTCAGGTTCCATCAGATTCGAAAATGGAACCGGTGGATCCGGGTCAAGCGGGCGCGTGGCAGACCGCCTCGATATTGTGGCCGTCGGGATCCAGCACGAACGCGCCGTAATAGTTCGGGTGATAGTGCGCGCGAATTCCGGGCGCGCCGTTGTCGCGCGCGCCGGCGGCAAGCGCCGCCTTGTAAAAGGCGTCCACCGTCGCGCGGTCCTTTGCCACGATCGCGACATGCAACGGCTTGTCCAGCCCGCCTTCGCCGCCGATCCAGAAATCGGGTTTTCCATTGGCGCCGAAACCTGCGGCGAGCTCCTCGCCGGGTCGATCCTGCTCGACCTCCATCACGAGGACGTAGTCGAGCGGCGCAAGGGCTTTCAGGTAAAAGGCCTTGGAACGCGCGTAATCCGAAACCGGAAATCCGACGTGGTCGATCATCAAGCTCTCCCGTGGTTGGAGGAATGATTTGCGCAGCGGTAATTCAGCCTCGTGCCAGCAGCGTGTTGCTGCGGGTTCTCCCGGTCTCGACATAACCCCGCGCCCGCATGTCGGCGAGGCAGTCCTGCTGCCATTCGTCCTTTGACAGATGCTCGATCACGACCGCGCGCGGCCACAATGGCTGCGGTGCGTCGGCGAAGAAGCCGATCAACACGCGATCCTCGAACCCTTCGACATCGATCTTGAGCGCGTCGACACGCGAGGCGCCGGCTTCTTCGAGGATGCGCTGCAGCCGCAACGACGGCACCTTGATCGCCTTGCCGGAGGCCTCGCCCGAGACGATGTGGCTGGCGCCGAGATTGTCGCCGTCGGTTTCGATCATCAATTCGCCGTCGGCGGGGCCGGCGGCGGCCGCGACCAGTCGCACCTGGGGGTAGCCGGAAGCAGCACTGTTGAAGGCGAGCCGCGCATGGGTGACCGGATGCGGCTCGATCGCAATCACCTTGCCGCCGGCGCCGACATGGTGCGCCAATGCAAGCGCGTAGGTCCCGACATTGGCGCCGACATCGACAAATGTGCCCCCAGTGGGCACATGCTCACGCAGGAAATCCAGCTCCTCGACATTGTAGGCGGGATTGAACAGCGCGCCGCGCTCGGTAGCGCTGGCCTGGTGATAGAAGCGGAACGAGGCGCCTTGATAGGGCACGTCGACCGGGCCTGAGCGCAAGAGATTCACCAGCCGCGACAGCCAGGGGCGAAACGCGCCACGCTTCAGCCGCGTGCGGTGGGCCAGCGAAATGATCGCGGCCTGTGCGGCATTCGGGGCGAACGCGCCGAACGGCGCGGGCGAAGGATCGTTGTCGGGCGTCAAACGGTAGTCCTCGGTAGAAGCGCCGCATGCATAGCCGGTTTTGTGCGCGACTCCAACGAGGCTGTGAGTGTTCGGCCCCGTCGGTTGTCATGCCCCGCGCAGGCGGGGCATCCGGTATGCCGCGGCCTCCCGATCAATCATTGCCGTCTCTGGAATACTGGATCGTCCGCCCCAGTGCGCCATTGCGCACAAGGCGGACGATGACGGCGGAGTATTACGCCGCTTTCTTCGCTGCCTTCCGATGGCGCAGGAAGCGGCCGAGCAGGCGGCGTTTGTCCTTGCGCCGGATCAGGTCGACGTCGCTGACCAGCTTGGCGCCGCCCTTGCGTCGCTCCAGCACGATCTTGCGGCTGTGAAACGCCTCCAGCTCGGCGCGATGGGCGACGCTGACGATGGTGGCCTTCGGCAGCTCGCGGATGACGATCTCCATCATCTTGTCCTGGCTCTTTTCATCGAGCGCCGACGTCGCCTCGTCCAGCACCACGATATCGGGGTTGTGCAGCAACAGCCGCGCGAACGCCAGCCGCTGCTTCTCGCCGCCGGACAGCGTCTGGTCCCACGGTCCCTCTTCCTCGATCTTCTCCTTGAGATGGTCGAGACCGACCTTGTGCAGGGCATCGTGGATCTGCTTCGTGAGCCAGTCATCGGCCGCGCCGGGATAGGTGATCGCGCGGCGCAGCGTGCCCGAGGGGATGTACGGCTTCTGCGGCAGCATGAAGAGCCGGCGGTCGGGATGGAAGTTGACGCTGCCGCCGCCCCAGGGCCACAGCCCGGCGAGCGCGCGGACCAGCGTGCTCTTGCCGGTGCCGGATTCGCCCGCCACCAGCAGCCGCTCGCCGGGATCGACAGCCACTTCGGTCTCGCCGACGACAGCAGTGCCGTCGTCGAGCGTCACCGAAAGATCGTTGAGGCTGAGCATGGCGCCGCCCTCGGTTTCGCCGCGCTGGATGCGGCCGATGCCGTCGCCCTGTTCGGCACGTTCGAGGCCGTCGAGCGACATCATCAATGAGGCGATGCGGCGCGCGCCGGCGTTCCAGTCGGCGAGCCGCGGATAATTGTCGACCAGCCAGCCGAACGCAGTCTGCACGATGGTGAACGCGGATGCCGCCTGCATCACCTGACCGAGCGTCATGCTGCCGTCGAGAAATTTCGGCGCGCACAACAGCAGTGGAACGACCGGCGCGATCAGGCCTGATCCCTGCGACACCAGCGTGGTGCGCATATGCTGGCCAGCCACGCGCGCCCATTGCCGCAGCACGTTCGAAAACGTCCTGTCGATGCCGTCGCGCTCTTCCTCTTCGCCGCCGAGCAGCGCGATGCTTTCGCCGTTCTCGCGCACGCGGGTCAGGACGTAGCGGTATTCGGCCTCTGCCTGGTTCTTGTCTTCGGACACCTGCACGAAGCTTCGTCCAATCGCCATGATCGAGCCGGAGGCGATCGCGGCGTAAACGATCGCGGCGATGACGAGGAAGCCGGGAATGGTGATGGCGGAGCCGCCTACCGTCACTGTCAGGGCGCCGCCGATGGTCCAGAGCACGACGATGAAGGTGGCGGCCGAGAGCAATGCCGATGTGACGCCAGCGACGAAATCCACCGGCGAGTCGGTCGCGATCCGCAAATCATCGGCGATGCGATACTCCGGATTCTTGTGGTCGCCGCCGACGAGATTGAGCTGGTAATACCGGCCGTTGGCCAGCCAGCGCGAGATCACGGCATGGGTCAGCCAGGCGCGCCAGCGGCGCTGGATGCCCATGCGGGCGAAGACTTGCGCCACGCCGAGCAGCACGCTGCCGATCGCGAGTGGAAAGAACACCGCGGCGAGATAGTACACGGTCGCGGCATCGCGCTTCTCGATGGCGTCGAAGATCGCGCGATTCCAGACGTTGATCCCGTACTGAAATGCGACATTGGTGACGATCAGGAGCAACAGCCCGATCGAGAACAGCCACGCCAGCCGGTCGCCGTTGCGGCCCCAATAGCCGCGCGCGCTGATCCAGAACCGCGTCAGCAGATAATCCTTGCGGGCCTGCTCGGCCTCTTCCGGGGACAATTCCGGATCCGGTTCGACGACCTCCGGCGGCGGCGGTTCGACGTGATCGCCGGTTTCAGCGACGACTTCGGCGAGTTCGGCTTTTTCTTCGGAATCCGGCGTGCTTTCGCCGGGCTCCTGTTTCTTGCTTGCCTTGGGGGATTCCTCGGCGGTTTCCTTGGCGGATTTGTTCGCGGCGGGTTTCTTCGCTGACGATTTGACGGTTGCTTTGCCCATGGCGGCCCAACGGCAGCCAAATCAAATGGTTCCCCCGGGTTCCGGATCACCGCGCCGGCAGCATCAGAAAGGCTGCGCGCGGAAAATGCGCTGCTACGTCGACCTGTCCGCCAGCGATGCGGTTTCAGGATGATGCGG
This sequence comes from Bradyrhizobium jicamae, assembly GCF_001440395.1. GTDB lineage: Bacteria > Pseudomonadota > Alphaproteobacteria > Rhizobiales > Xanthobacteraceae > Bradyrhizobium > Bradyrhizobium jicamae. Next base: position 4,298 of record NZ_LLXZ01000150.1, read on the forward strand.
AGGCCGCCTCTTGTCCGACGTCTCGCCGGGCAATCCGGTGCAGCACCCGGGAAAGCTGCTCGATCGAATAGGGCTTTTGCAGCAGCTCGAAGCCGTGGCTGCCGTGCTCCGACAGCACGTGGCTGTAGCCGCTGGTCAACACCACCGGCAGCTCGGGGTGGAGGCGGCGGATTTCCTGGGCGAGTTCGATGCCGGACATTCCGGGCATCACCACGTCGGTGAACACGGCGTCGAATCGCTCGGCGCCGGTTGCGAGCTCTTCGAGCGCATGGGTGGCGTTGCCGACAAGTTTGGCGGCGTAGCCGAGCTCGGCCAGCGCGTCGGTCGTGAAGCGTCCGACCTCGGCATTGTCCTCGACCACCAGCACCGACGTCCCGCTTCCGTCGATCGCGGCGGCATCCGTCGCCGGCTGTCGCGATCTCCCGCTGCCGGCGGTGCGCGGCAGATACAGCGTGAAAATGCTGCCTTTGCCGACTTCGCTGGCGACGGCGACTTCGCCGCCGGATTGCTTGGCGAAGCCGAACACCTGCGACAGGCCGAGCCCGGTGCCGTGGCCGGCCTGCTTGGTCGTGAAGAAGGGTTCGAAGATGCGTTCGAGCTGATCCGGTGGAATGCCGCTGCCGGTGTCGGCGACGGATACGGCGACATAGCCATAGGGATGTTGCGGCAGCGGGGCGGCATTGGGCAGGCTGGCCGCCATTCCCACCGCCATCGTCAGCCGTCCACGGCCCTCCATGGCGTCCCGCGCGTTCACGGCGATGTTGATGATGGCCGTTTCGAACTGGCTGGCGTCCGCATTGACGAAGCACGGCTCTTCCGACCCGAGGATGACAATCTCGATCCGTGGACCGACCAGCGTGCTGATCATTTCGCTCAGCATCTGCACGCTTCGGCTGACGTCGAACACCTCCGGCTTCAACGCCTGCCGCCGCGCGAAGGCCAGCAACTGCCCGGTCAGCTTGGCGGCGCGGGTTACCGTATCCGAGATCGCATCGATGTAGCGCAACCGCCGCGCTTCGGCCAAGTCGGGCCGCCGCAGCAGGTCGACGGAAGCGCGGATCACGGTGAGCAGATTGTTGAAGTCGTGCGCCACGCCGCCGGTCAGCCGGCCCAGCGCCTCCAGCCGCTGGCCATGCTTCAGCGCCTCCTCGGCCTGCTGGCGCCTCTCGGCCTCGAAATGAAGATGGCGCGTGCGGCGCAAGGCCAGCCCCAGCAAGGCAAACAGCAGTGCGGTGGCCGGCGCGCCGAAGATCAGATGCTGGCTCATGGTGGACAGCCAGCGCGCGCGGATCGCCGATGTCTCGAGGCCGGCGCCGACATAGATCGGGTATTCCGCGAGCCGCCGATAGCCGAGGCGGCGTTCGATACCGTCGGTCGGCGAGGTCACGGTGATCAGGCCAGCCATGGGATTGGCCGCGACCAGTTTTGCGATCGGCCCGTTGCGGTCGAGGCGGATATCGCGGTCGATGATCGGGAAACGCGCCAGCACGGTGCCATCGGCACGGCCGAGCGCGAAATAGCTGCCGGGCTCGCGGCCGATCCGGGCGTAGTAACTCTCGAAATATTCCGGGAAGACCGAAGCCTGTAGTACGCCGGCGAAGCTGCCGTCCTCACTCGGGCGCCGCCGGCTGACGCCGAAAAATGGCGCGCCTTGATAGGGCGGCCGCGGCGTGAGTGCTTCGCCAATATAGGTGCCGATGTCGGCGTCGACATGGGCCTTGAAATAGTCGCGGTCGGAAAAATCGATTTCGGGCGCCGGGACGACCAGGCTGTTGACGAGCGCATGGCCCTTGGCATCGAAGATCCAGGCCGACTTCACCTGCGGCAGCGAGGTGACCAGTCGTTTCAGCCGCAGATGCAGCATCTGCTCGCGGGCCACGATGTCGGCATCGGGAACGTCGCGGATGATCTCGGCCATCTCCGACAGGCTGCGGTCGATGGTCTCGAATACCTTCAGCGCATGCTCGTGCGCGACATCCAACGAATGCTCGATTTCGCGATCGGCGGTTTCGCGAATCGAGACCCAGGAGACGGCGGATGCGAATACAAACAGCCCCAACGGAAGGGCCAGCGAGGCGACCATCATCCATTGCAACAGTCTCAGCGAATTACGTTGCGCGGTCTGCACGCTCGCTCCAGCTCCGCGGCGAGCTTAACGCAAGATTTGGCCATGAACAAAGTCCCGCCGATGGAACCGCGATGGCCTGCCGTGTCGGACCCCGCCTCGCTCCGATTTGTTTCAAATTGCAAATGTGACCGCGCGCCGTTGAGCCCGGAGGCAGACGGCAACGGTCTCAAAGTTGATCTACCGCAATGCCGGCTTGACCGTTACGGGCGATGGTACCCAGCGCTGCCACCCGGGCAGTCGTGCGCCGGCAACAACCGGTGGGCGAACAGGCAGACGGGGAGGAAGTCATGTCAGCGGCAGAACAAGCGTTCGTGTTGACCGGAGAATTATTCGTTCTCTCGTTCGTGGTTATCTTTGCATTCTGGTTCGCCGACAGGCTGCGACGCAACTTGACTGGGAAACCCTAGGGCAAGCGCAGCTGCATCCGGCGCCATGCCAGGGATTCCCGGATGCAGCTTTCGCTCATCCGGGCTGCAGGCTACGGGATCGCGCCTAGATCTGGCGCTCGACCATCTTCAGCTTGAGCTCGGCGATGGCTTCCGACGGGTTCAGGCCCTTCGGGCACGCCTTGGCGCAGTTCATGATGGTGTGGCAGCGGTAGAGCCGGAACGGATCTTCGAGATTGTCCAGCCGTTCTCCGGTGGCCTCATCCCGGGAATCCGTGACCCAGCGGTTGGCCTGCAAGAGTGCCGCCGGTCCCAGGAACCGGTCGCTGTTCCACCAGTAGCTCGGGCAGGAGGTCGAGCAGCAGGCGCAAAGAATGCACTCGTAGAGACCATCGAGCTTTTCGCGGTCCTCGTGGCTCTGCTTCCATTCCTTCTGCGGCGTCGGCGTCGTCGTCTTCAGCCACGGCTCGATCGAGGCATATTGGGCGTAGAAGTTGGTCAGGTCAGGCACCAGGTCCTTCACGACCGGCTGGTGCGGCAGCGGGTTGACCTTCACCGCGCCGCCCGCGGCGACGTCATGCATCGACTTGGTGCAGGCCAGCGTGTTCTGGCCGTCGATGTTCATGGCGCAGGAACCGCAGACGCCTTCGCGGCAGGAGCGGCGGAAGGTCAGCGTCGGGTCGATGTTGTTCTTGATCCAGATCAGGCCGTCCAGCACCATCGGCCCGCAGTCATGGATGTCGACATGATAGGTGTCGACGCTCGGGTTCTTGCCGTCGTCCGGATTCCAGCGATACACCCTGAACTCGCGCGTCTCGGTCGCGCCCGCCGGCTTCGGCCAGGCCTTGCCGCCTGATATCTTGGAGTTCTTGGGAAGTGTGAATTCAGCCATACTTGCAAGCCTTCGCTGTCGTTCTCAATACACCCGCGCCTTCGGCGGAATGTACTGAACGTCATTCGTCATCGTGTAATCGTGCACCGGGCGATAATCGATCGTGGTGTTGCCGCCATTGTCGATCCACGCCAGCGTATGCTTCATCCAGTTCTTGTCGTCGCGCTCGGAAAAGTCCTCGCGGGCATGCGCGCCGCGGCTTTCGGTGCGGTTCGCCGCCGAATCCATCGTGACGACCGCCTGCACGATCAGATTGTCGAATTCGAGCGTCTCGATCAGGTCGGAATTCCAGACCAGCGAGCGGTCGGTCGTCGCGACGTCGCCGATGCCGCCATGCACCTTGTGGATCAGGTTCTGGCCTTCGTTGAGGATCTCGCCGGTGCGGAACACCGCGCAATTGCTCTGCATGACGTGCTGCATGCCCTCGCGGAGTTTTGCCGTCGGCGTGCCGCCGGAGGCGTAGCGATAATGGTCGAGCCGGCCGAGCGCCAGATCGGACGAATCCTTCGGCAGGTCCGGCTGCTTGCTGTTCGGCGTCAGCTTTTCCGCAAGTCGCAGCGCGGCGGCGCGGCCGAACACGACGAGGTCGATCAGGGAGTTGGAGCCGAGCCGGTTGGCGCCGTGCACGGACACGCAGGCGGCTTCGCCGATCGCCATCAGGCCGGGCACCACGGCATTGTCGTCGCCGTTCTTCTTGGTCAGCACCTCGGCGTGATAATTGGTGGGAATGCCGCCCATGTTGTAGTGCACGGTCGGCACGATCGGGATCGGCTCGCGGGTAACGTCGACATTGGCGAAAATCTTCGCCGATTCGGAAATGCCCGGCAGCCGTTCGTTCAGCACCTTGGGATCGAGATGATCGAGGTGCAGGTAGATGTGGTCCTTCTTCTTGCCGACGCCGCGGCCCTCGCGGATCTCGATGGTCATCGAGCGCGAGACGACGTCGCGGGAGGCGAGGTCCTTGGCTGAGGGCGCGTAACGCTCCATGAAGCGCTCGCCCTCGGAATTGACGAGATAGCCGCCCTCGCCGCGGGCGCCCTCGGTGACGAGGCAGCCCGAGCCATAGATGCCGGTCGGGTGGAACTGAATGAATTCCATGTCCTGCAGCGGCAGGCCGGCGCGCAGCACCATGCCGCCGCCATCGCCGGTGCAGGTATGCGCCGAGGTGCAGGAGGCGTAGGCGCGGCCATAGCCGCCGGTCGCGAGAATCGTCGTCTGGGCGCGGAAGCGGTGCAGCGTGCCGTCGTCGAGCTTGAGCGCGATGACGCCGCGACAGACGCCCTGGTCGTCCATGATCAGATCGATGGCGAAGAACTCGATGTAGAATTCGGCCGAGTGGCGCAACGCCTGGCCGTACATCGTGTGCAGCATGGCGTGACCGGTGCGGTCGGCCGCGGCGCAGGTGCGCTGCGCCTGGCCCTTGCCGTAGTCCATGGTCATGCCGCCGAACGGGCGCTGGTAGATCTTGCCATCCTCGGTGCGTGAGAACGGCACGCCCCAATGCTCGAGCTCGTAGACGGCTTCCGGCGCGTTGCGCACCATGTATTCGATCGCGTCCTGGTCGCCGAGCCAGTCCGATCCCTTGACGGTGTCGTACATGTGCCAGCGCCAGTCGTCGGGATGCATGTTGCCGAGCGAAGCCGAGATGCCGCCCTGCGCCGCCACCGTGTGCGAGCGGGTCGGGAAGACTTTTGTAATGCAGGCGGTGCGGAGGCCCGCTTCCGAGCAGCCAACCACGGCGCGCAGACCGGCGCCGCCGGCGCCGACGACCACGACGTCGTAGGTGTGGTCTTCGATCGGATAGGCTTTTCCGTTGGTGGCAGGACTACTTCCGACGCCGCCGCTGCCGTTAGTGGCCTTGCCGTTACCGTCAGTAGCCATGGGCTACACTCCCGATGACAGTTTGAGGATCGCGTAGATCGACGCCAGCGCCACCGCGATACAGAAGAAATTGTTCGCCATCACGCTGGCGAGCTTGAGCTTCTCGTTATGGATATAATCCTCGATCACGATCTGCATGCCGATCTTCATGTGCCAGGCGCTGGCGATGATGAAGAGGACCAAAATGATCGCGATCGGCAGCGAGCCGAGAATTTGCGCCGCACCGGCCTGGTTGCGGCCGATCAGCATCAGCACGATGACGATGACGGGCAGGATCAGCAGCGCCATCGCCACCGCGGTGAGACGCTGGCGCCAGAAATCGCTGGTGCCGGAATGGGAGGAGCCGAGATTGCGGACCCGGCCGAGCGGCGTGCGCATCGAGGAACGGCTGCTCATCGTCCGCCTCCGACCGTATAGGCGACGATCCAGACCAGGACGGTCAGCGAAATGCCCGCGATCAGCGCCCCCCAGGTCAGCGCCTCGCGCTCATTGGCCTTGAAGCCGTAGCCGAGGTCCCAGAAGAAGTAGCGGAAACCGCTGCACAGATGATGCAACAGCGCCCATGTGTAGCCGAACACGATCAGCTTGCCGATGATGCTGCCGGTGAAGGCCTGGACGTTGGCATAGGCCCCGGGGCCGGAGGCGGCGGCGATCAGCCACCAGGACAGCAGCAGAGTACCGAAATAGAGCGCAATGCCGGTGGCGCGATGGATGACGGACAGCGCCATCGTCAGGGTCACGCGGTAGGTCTGCAAATGGGGCGATATCGGTCGTTCGATCCTGGCGGTCATTCGGCGACTTTATGTTGTGTGGGACCGCGGCCGGCCCCATTGGGGAACGCGGTAGATGAATTCTATTTACGTAGTCGTAACAGTCCGCGCAACGATCAAATGGCTTGAAATCGAACCGCGGTTCATTACTAGCGCGGCTATGAAACGCGATTGATCAGCGGCTTGGTATACCAGAGCCGGTTGGCACCGTTGAAGAATTGAACAAGGATTCTATTCATCTCGGGGTCGCCCGAGTGACCAACGGAATCGTTGCTGCGTCACCGCTCAATGAGATCATCCACAGCAGCCTGGACCTTCGGAGAAGCCAGCCGCAACAGCCGAAACGTCAGGTAGCGCAGCAGCGGAACTGGCTGGGATCTGGCAAGCCGCGCACACCAAGAGGCCCGCGGCCAGATCGGCTTCCGATCCCTGCCACGACGGCGTACGCGCTGCCGCGCCGGCCGTGAGCGCGTCGAGGCTATTCATCCAGAGCCGACCGGATATGCGGAATTTGCGACCCGCTTTGGTGCCGCCGCTCGGCGCTGCCGGGCACCTGAGAGCGCCAGAAAACGATGATGGTCGCGATCCCGCGGCAAGGGTGTCCCCACGAGATAATGGATACTCCCGCATTTCAGAAACAGCTAAGGCTCCCCGCGGTCGCCATCGCGGCCGTAAGTCCAGAACGAGATACGCAAGACATGATCGCCGGCCTCGATCCCAGAGAACTCATCGAACTCGCCTTGCTGCTGATCGCGGTCGGGGCGCTGTCGGGATTTCTTGCCGGTGTTTTTGGCATCGGCGGCGGCGCGATCCTGGTTCCGGTGTTCTATGAATGCTTCCGCCTCGCCGGCGTCCCAATGGAGGTGCGGATGCCGCTCTGCATCGGCACCTCGCTTGCCATCATTATCCCGACTTCGCTCGCCTCGTTTCGCGCCCACTACAAAAGGGGGGCGGTCGACATGGGAATCCTCAGGCTCTGGTGGCTGCCGATCGTGCTCGGCGTAGGCGCCGGCAGCGTCACCGCGCGCTACGCGCCGGAGCGGCTGTTCAAGATCGTGTTCGTGATGGTGGCATGGTCGGCGGCGGCGCGGCTGTTGCTGTCGCGGGAAAGCTGGAAGTTCGGCGACGACGTGCCGAAGGGTTTTCTGATGCGCGTCTACGGCTTCTTCGTCGGCTTGCTGTCGACCTTGATGGGCGTCGGCGGCGGCCTGTTCGCGAACCTCCTGATGACGTTCTACGGCCGGCCGATCCATCAGGCGGTCGCGACCTCCTCGGCGATTGCCGTGTTGATCTCGATTCCCGGCGCGATCGGCTATGTCTATGCCGGCTGGCCCGCGGCGGCGCGCTTTCCCGACGTCGCCGCGCTGCAACTGCCGTTCACGCTCGGCTATGTCTCGCTGATCGGCGCGCTACTGGTGATGCCCACCACGCTTGTTACGGCGCCGCTCGGGGTAAAGGTGGCGCACGCGCTGTCGAAGCGCGCGCTGGAGATGGCGTTCGGCGCGTACATGTTCATCGTCGGCGGAAGGTTTGTAATCAGCTTGCTGTCAGGCGCATAGCCGCGAAGCGGTCACCGGCCCCTCTCCCCGTCATTGCGAGCGAAGCGAAGCAATCCATCGCGCCGCTTGCGGAGGCATGGATTGCTTCGTCGCTTGCGCTCCTCGCAATGACGATCGGGGCGCGACAGCCAACTACTTCGCGTAGATATTCGCATACGTATCCCGCAAAATATTCTTCTGCACCTTGCCCATGGCGTTGCGCGGCAGTTCGTCGACGACGAACACGCGCTTCGGCATCTTGAACTTTGCCAGCCGTCCGTCGAGCGCCTTCAGGACGCCCGCCTCGGTGACATCAGCGCCCTTGTTGCAGACCACCACCGCCGTAACGCCCTCACCGAAATCGGCATGCGGCACGCCGATCACGGCGGATTCGATCACGCCCGGCATGGCGTCGATCTCGCTCTCGATTTCCTTGGGGTAAACGTTGAAGCCGCCCGAGATCACCAGATCCTTGCCGCGGCCGAGGATGTGGACGTAGCCCTTGGCGTCGATCTTGCCGAGATCGCCGGTGATGAAGAAGCCGTCGTCGCGGAATTCGGATTTTGTCTTTTCCGGCATCCGCCAATAGCCCTTGAACACGTTCGGGCCTTTCACCTCGATCATGCCGATCTCGTCGCGCGCAAGTTCCTTGCCGGTCTCAGGATCGGTGACGCGCACGGAGACGCCGGGCAGGGGGAGGCCGACCGCGCCGGGCACGCGCTCGCCGTCATAGGGGTTGGACGTGTTCATGTTGGTTTCGGTCATGCCGTAGCGTTCCAGTACGGCGTGGCCGGTGCGCGCCGACCATTCGCGATGGGTATCGGCGAGCAGCGGTGCGGAGCCCGAAATGAACAGCCGCATGTGCCTGGTCGATTCCTTCGATAGCGCCGGGCTCTGCAACAGGCGCGTGTAAAAGGTCGGCACGCCCATCATGACGGTCGCGCGCGCCATCAGCTTGATCATCAGTTCGGGGTCGAGCTTCGGCAGGAAGATCATCGAGGCGCGGGCGAACAGCGTGACGTTGCTCGCCACGAACAGGCCGTGGGTGTGGTAGATCGGCAGCGCGTGGATCAGGACGTCCTTATTCGTGAAGCGCCAGTAGTCGACCAAGCTATAGGAGTTCGACGCGAGATTGTCGTGCGTCAGCATCGCGCCTTTGGAACGGCCTGTCGTGCCTGACGTGTAGAGGATCGCGGCGAGGTCGTCATTGGCGCGGGCAACCGTTGCGAATGCGGCGTCCGCCTTGGCGGCGGCGTCCGTCAGCGAGCCCTTGCCGTCAGGCCCAAGCGTCTTGACTTTTGCCTTCACTTTCGCCGCAATCGCGCCGATGCCTTCCGCCTTCGAGGGATCGCAGACGACCAACGACGGCTCGGCGTCGGAGATGAAGTAGTCGAGCTCGTTGAGCGTATAGGCGGTGTTGAGCGGCAGATAGACCGCGCCCGCGCGTACCGTCGCGAGATAGAGGATCAGCGCCGGCACCGATTTCTCGGTCTGGGCTGCGACGCGGTCGCCGGGCTTGACGCCACGCGACACCAGCACATTCGCCATCTGGCCGGCGCGGGCGATCAACTCGCCATAGCTGATGCGCGTGCCGTCGAGCATTTCGATCGCAAGCCGGTTCGGATCGTCGAGCGTATCGAACAGGCGGGAAAACAGATTGGCGTTGGCGGTCGTGTTCATGCAAACTTCCCTAAGAGGGCGCTGGCCGGGAATTTTCGCCGGCTGGAATAGCAAGAACGCCCTTCAAAAAGCAACGGAGACAGTTTGCATGACAAATAACGGGAAACGGGTGGCTTGGGTGACCGGCGGCGGCAGCGGAATTGGCGCGTCAGGGGCCGAATTCCTGGCGGCGGATGGCTGGACCGTGGTGGTTTCCGGACGCCGGAAAGACGCCCTCGACGAGGTCGTGGCCAATATCACCAAAAACGGCGGCAAGGCCGAGGCGATCGCGCTCGACGTCAGCAGCAAGGAAGATGTCAACAAGGCCGCCGACCAGATCCTGGCCAGGCACGGCCGGATCGACCTTCTGGTCAACAGCGCCGGCCTCAACGTGCCGAAGCGAAGCTGGGCTGACATGGAACTGGAGGGTTGGGACAAGGTCGTCGAGATCAACCTCAACGGCGTGCTCTACTGCATGCGCGCAGTGCTGCCGGCGATGCGCAAACAACAGGACGGCTGCATCATCAACGTCGCGTCCTGGGCCGGCCGTCATGTCTCGAAAATGCCGGGCCCGGCCTACACTACCACTAAACACGCAGTGCTGGCGCTGACCCATTCCTTCAACATGGACGAATGCGTCAATGGACTTCGCGCCTGCTGCCTGTCGCCGGGCGAGGTCGCAACCCCGATCCTGAAGCTGCGTCCCGTGGTGCCATCGGAAGCGGAGCAGGCGAAAATGCTGCAGCCGGAAGATTGCGGCCGCACCATCGCCTTCGTCGCCAGCCTTCCGCCTCGCGTCTGCGTCAACGAGATCCTGATCAGCCCGACGCACAATCGCGGGTTTATCCAGACGCCGGCGAACCGGGACTAAATTGCGTAGGGCGGATTAGCGTTAGCGTAATCCGCCGTTCTTTGTCGCCTGAGTGGTGTTGTGGCGGCGGGTTACGCCTTCTTACGCCTTCGGCTAACCCGCTCTACAAACTGGTCGATACGCCACGATCTACCTCCCCAAAAGTTTCAGCCATCACGATAATTTATTCGCCGAAACCGCCCCTAAAACCTCCCGTAGCTCGGTTCAACGACGACGAAATCAACCGGTCCATCGACCAGCGTCGTTGTTTTCATCCCGGCGGATAACCCGCCGGCCATCGCAATCCTCGGGAGAAGATTCCATGTCCAAACGTATTGCACTCTTGTCCGCCGCCGTGTTCAGCGCGCTGGCCTTCACCGCCACCATCACCGCGCCCGCCAGCGCAGAGGAAAAGACCGTCATGGTCGGTGGCGCCGCGATGTTCCCCTCCAAGAACATCATCCAGAACGCCGTCAACTCGAAGGACCACACCACGCTGGTCGCCGCGGTGAAGGCCGCCGGCCTGGTCGAGACGCTGGAAGGCAAGGGCCCGTTCACGGTGTTCGCGCCGACCAACACTGCCTTCGGCAAGCTGCCGGCCGGCACGGTCGAGACGCTGGTGAAGCCTGAGAACAAGGCGACCCTGACCAAGATCCTCACCTACCACGTCGTGCCCGGCAAGCTCGCCGCCGCCGACCTGAAGGACGGCATGAAGCTCAAGACCGCCGAAGGCGAACAGCTGTCGGTCAAGCTCCAGGACGGCAAGGTCTGGATCGTCGACGCCAAGGGCGGAACCTCGCAGGTGACGATCTCGAACGTCAACCAGTCGAACGGCGTGATCCATGTGGTCGATACCGTGCTGATGCCGGCATCCTAAAACTCCCCGCGCGTACCTGACTGGTCCCAACAGGGGCGCGTGGATTGGGCGAGCCGGGGCAACCCGGCTCGCTTTTTTGTGAATTCGATACGCGCCATGCATCGATCTGATAGCGTCATGGCAGTAACGGAAAGCCGGTTCCCGGCGTATAAACCGATACCGAACCAGAAGCGGGGAAGAGCCATGTCGGCCGTCACAGTCAGCGACGAGCAAGCGACCTCCACCAAGGCCAAGGTCATCCAGCCGGCCTGGGTGCGGGCCCTGCACTGGACCAACGCCTTCGCGATGGTCCTGATGATCATGTCGGGATGGCAGATTTATAATGCCTCGCCGCTGTTCGGTTTCACATTCTCCTCGAGCATCACGCTGGGCGGCTGGCTCGGCGGCGCGCTGCTCTGGCACTTCGCCGCGATGTGGCTGTTGATGGTCAACGGCCTGATCTATCTGGTTATGGGCCTTGTCACCGGCCGCTTCCGCAGGAAGCTGCTGCCGATCACGCCGGAGGGCGTGATCTCGGACACCAAGGCGGCGCTGACCGGCAAGCTGTCACATGCGGATCTCACCAGATACAATCAGGTGCAGAAGCTGCTCTATGCCGGCGTCATCATCGTCGGCATCCTCATCGTGCTGTCCGGGCTTGCGATCTGGAAGCCGGTCCAGTTTCAATATCTGACGGCGCTGTTCGGCGGCTACGAGGCCGCCCGCTACGTCCACTTCTTCTGCATGGCCGGCATTGTCGCCTTCATGGTGATCCATGTCGTGCTCGCTCTTCTGGTGCCGAAGAGCCTGCGCGCCATGATCATCGGCCGCTAGTTCAAGGGAGCAAGATCATGGGCCGCATGCGCAACCTTTTGATCCCCGGCGTCGACAAGACGCTTCTCGTCCGGGACGCCGTCAAGTCCATGCCTGATCTGACACGCCGGCGCTTCATCACCGGCGGCGCCAGCCTCGGCGCGCTGACGCTGCTGACCGGCTGCGACGTGACCGACAGTTTTTCGGCCGAAGAGATGCTGAAGCAGGTCTCAAAATTCAATGACGGCGTGCAGGCGTTGATCTTCAATCCCCATGCGATGGCGCCGACGTATCCGGAAAGCGCAATCACAAAACCGTTCCCGTTCAACGGTTATTACGACATCGACGACGCGCCTGAAATTGACGGCAAGAGCTGGAAGCTCGAAGTGCGGGGCCTGGTTGACAACAAGAAGTCCTGGACGCTGGACGAGCTTTATCAATTGCCGCAGGTCAAGCAGGTCACGCGCCATATCTGCGTCGAGGGCTGGAGCGCGATCGGAAGCTGGACCGGCGTTCCCTTGCGCGACTTCCTGAAACTGATCGGCGCGGACACGCGCGCGAAATATGTCTGGTTCCAGTGCGCCGACAGGGATGGCTACAACTCGCCGCTGGACATGCCGTCCGCGCTGCATGCGCAGACCCAGATGAGCTTCAAGTTCGGCGACGAGATTTTGCCGCGCGCCTATGGCTTTCCGATGAGGATCCGGGTGCCGACAAAACTCGGCTTCAAGAGCCCGAAATATGTGATCTCGATGGAAGTCACCAACGACTACAAGGGCGGCTTCTGGGAAGACCAGGGGTATAATTCGTTCAGCGGGAGCTAGCCCGCGTCATTGTCACTACGCGCTGCTGCCTGAATTTTGAAACGAACCGCCGCCATGCCCCGTCTCGTGTTGTCTTTCAGCCCACGGATACGCCCGCCTTTGCCCGGCTTATTCCGAGGGCCAGAATGCGGTGCAGCAGGTCCGGGTAATCCAGGCGGTCATGCTTGGCCGCGGTAGCGAACTCCTGGCTCTTTGCGATCTCGGGATTGGGGTTCGCTTCAATGAAATACGGCGTGCCGTCGGCCGCGAGGCGAAAGTCGATGCGCGCGTATCCATCGAGGCCCAGCGTTCGGTAGATGCGTTTTGCTATTCGCTGGATGCGGGCGTGTACTTCCGGCGCAAGATCCTTGGCCGGGCCATCTTCAATTCCGACCCGCTCCTGATAATCGGGATCGTGTTTGACCTTCTCGGTGGCAATGTGCCGGGCAGCCTGGCCGCCCATGCTGCCGAACTTCAATTCCCAAACCGGCAGGACCCGCAACCTGGTATTGCCGAGGACGCCGACGTAGAGCTCGCGTCCCTCGATATATTGCTCGGCGATGGCGGCAGTTCCGACCCGCTCGTGAATGAAGGCGACGCGCTCTGCGAGCTTCTCGTCCGTATCGACGATGGAGGCTTGCGAGATGCCGAACGATCCATCCTCGTTCAGGCTCTTGACGATCAGCGGCAGCGCGAGACGCGCCGGCCGTTTGACCTTGCGGCGCATCGGAAACACGGCGAAGGCCGGCACCGCGATCCGGCGATGGTGCACCAGCGTCTTGGACAGATCCTTGCCGCGCGCCAGGATCAGGCCACGCGGATTGCACCCGGTATACGGGATCTGCATCAGCTCGAGAAAGCTTGGAATGTGCTGGTCATACACCGGCTCATGGTGGAACTGCTCGAGCAGGTTGAACACCACATGCGGCTTGAAACCTTCGATCTCGTCGCGGACCGGCTTGATTTCCTCCTGCACGCCGAGCGGGTGAACTTCATGGCCGGCCGCACGCAAGGTGCTCACGACGTCGAATTCTGTTTTCCATTCATTGATCTGCCGCACCGTGTATCCCTCGGTGGAGTCCGGGGGAACGAAGTCCGGATGCATCAGCACCAGAATGCGCAGGCGTCTCATAGCGCGATCCATTTGCGCCGCGACGGGCCAAACAGCGCGTGCATGGTCTTGGCGGTCAGCAATATGCTGAAATTGATCACCAGCTTCTGTTTGGAGCCGGCGGCACGCAGATCGAGCTCGCGGCAGCGGGAGATCATGTCGTCAAGCACGGCATCAAGCGTAAGCTGGTTCTCGCCCGTCCACCGCGCAACCAGCTGCCTGATTTGAGCGCGGTGCCGCCTGATGAAGGCCGAAGCCGGTTGCTCCCGGCGATGCCGTGGATCGGCGGAGAACAGCCGGGAGAGGTCGCGGTCGTAAGTCTTCGGTGGCTTGAATTCGTAGAACGCCTGCTTTTTCTTGTAGTGGTCGCCAAGCGTCTGGCTGAGCTCATGCAGCGGATCGACACGCTCCCGCGTCGTGATGGGCGGTCGCTTCCCGGCGATTTCGCCCATCAATTCGTCGACATATTCGAGCTTCTTCAGCGCCGGCCAGCCGGCATAGCGCGTCCGCCAGTTCGAACGCGGCCGCAGCCACACCGCGAAGGTTTCGGCAAAGTCTTCGTCCGGATGGCTCTGCGCGTACCAGAGCCGAAGATGCTGGACATAACTCCGGCTGGCCGGATTGGGCCGATAGTAGCGCGGGTAGTGCTTCGAGGACGGGCCGAACAGCTGCTGCCAGCGCCGGCGACGTTGCAGCTGGTAGGCGTGCTGTATGGCATGGCCTGCCTCATGACGGAGAATGGCCATGCACTCGGACCAGGTGCCGCCCTCGACGTCGAGCATCATCTTCTTCTCGATCTTCATCAGGCGGGGATGGGTGAGATAGAATGGGATGGCAATGCCGGGCACATCTGCCGGGCTAAACCATTCGCTCGATACCCATGCGTGTGGCCGCAGCCGGATGTCCCGCGCTCCGAGCTCTTCATAGAGGGCGCTGAGACAATCTTCGAGCCAGGTGTCTTCGACTGTAACCCTCAGGCTGCTGAGGCGTTGGTTGAGCAACTGCTCATCCGACAGCTTCTCCCAGGTGTATTTCCGCGGTGGCATAGGCATCCAGAAGTCATGAAAACCCGATGCCTGGATGTTGTCACAGGATGCCGCCGGCAACAACCGCCGAGCCTTCGCGGCCTGCCCTTGCGGCGTGCGAACGGCTACGCCGCCGCCATGTCCATGCGACGACAGAAGCAGGATGCCTTGATCGGAATCTCCGCGCGCGCCTGCGCCAGCTCGAGCCGTTGTCGGATCAGCGCCGCCTCGGCCTTTTCTCCGCGGCGGACCAGGCATTCGTGCAGCCCGTGCAGCGACCAGAGATTATCAGGGTGCTGGCAGGCGCGGCTCAGCTTGCCGTCAAGTCCGAGATCGGAGCGGTAGACCGCCTCGGCTTCGTCGATCCGTCCCTGCTCGAGGAGGAGGGCTCCCAGCGCGTGGCGGGTCGGCTGCATCCATCCCCACGGCTCGTCATAGGGCAGGCCGTCGCTGAGTTCGACCGATTTGCGCAGATGCGCGAAGGCCGTGTCATGATTGCCCTTTCGATACTCCAATTCGCCATTCAGCATCGCTTCGGCCACGCCGAGCAGATCGACAATCTTGTTGTTGTGGACGCGACGGCTCTCGGGCACGCGGGTCTTCGCGGCCATGAACAAGCCTTTCTCCGTTTCGGCCTCGGCGACATTGCCCAGCGCCGAATGCGCGACCGCCTTGGCGTAGTGGAGCATGGCGACGTTCGAGCAGTAGAGGTCGCGATCTTCAGGCAGCTCCTGCGCGATGATCTCGCGCCATTTGCCGAAGCGCACCAGCACGTGCTGCTTCATCGTCAGATAACCTTCGAGGAAGTCCGCCATCGGCGGCGATTCGATCCGCAACACCGCCTCGGGAATCGTGGCGATCAGTTCCTCGGCCGCCGCGATGGCCGGCGTGTACTGTCCCAGGAACATGGCGCCGTAGATCGCAAAGTGGAAGTTGTGAATGACGTAGACGAGGTAGACGCCAGGATCTGCCGAATAAGCGACGAACCTGCGGTCGGTCGCCAGCGCCTTCTGATTGTAGACAAGGACGTCCTTGTAGTGCCCGCACAGCACGTCGAGATGCGTCGGCATGTGGATGAGATGGCCGGAATCCGGAACGATCTCGCGCAACCGGTCGCCGGCCCGCAACGCGGCTTGCGGAAACGGCGACATCTCCATCAGGTGGACGTAGAGATGCAGCAAACCCGGGTGATCCCATGCAGCAGGGACCCGCTCGAGCGCGTATTCCAGCACCGCCCTGCATTCCTCGGTGCCGGCTCCCGCCGGTTTGCCGGAGGGCAGGTCCCACATCTGCCATGGCGTCTCGTTCATGAGCGACTCGGCAAACACCGCCCGGACGTCGAGATCCCCGGGAAACGCTTCGAAGATCCTGCGCATTTCTATCGTGTAGGCCTTGTCCCAGGGCGCCATGTCGTCGATCGCCTCGCGTTGCGGATAGCGCGCGGGTAGGGCACGGATCATCGCCTGCTCGACCGCCGACGCCTTGCCGGCATGCGCAAGGGCGGCCTGCATGGCCTCATAAGATGCCGACAGCGCCATCTGCCGTCCAAGGGGATCGTAGCGAACCCACGGCAGGTTGTAGTTCGGGCCCGAGGCGTAGCTGATGCCCCAATGCGCCATCGCACATTCGGGATCATGGCTCAGCGCCTTCTGAAAGCACTTGATCGCTTCGGCGTGGTTGAAACCGAAGAGCCAGTTGAGGCCCCGATCGAACCAAAGCTGGGCGTCAGGCGATGAAGTGGTGATTTTGCGGCTGTACGGCCCGAGATCGAAATAGGTTACGTCCCCCTTCGTCTCCATGATCGCTTCTCCGTTTTCGTGTTGCCGGGATGCTTCGGAGTGTCGGCCGATTACGTGCGGTGCTGCTCAGTCACTTTATCACAAGGCGCCGCCGCCTGCTCCCGCAAACTGCCGCAGGCGAGGAAAGCCGCTGAATCCTGGGGTGGCAAAGCGAAGCGTGCCCACCATCTCTCTCCGCGCAAGATCATAGTGGGCACGGCGCGAAGGCGCGCCTTTGCCCACCCTACGCATTCCGCGTGACCTTCCTCTGAAACGCCGACAGCACCGCACCGAGCGCCAGCATTGCCGCGGAAACGTTCAGCGCGAACGACAGGCTGCCCGCCGCGTCCGTGATCGCGCCGACGACGATCGGGCCTAATGTCTGGCCGATGCCGAATGAAATGGTCAGCGCCGCGATCGCGGTCGGCCAGGCCTGCGGCGGGTAGTTGAAGCGGACGAAGGCGGTGGTGGAGCCGACCACGGCGAAGAAGGCGACGCCGAACACCAGCGCCGATATCGCGAGCAGCCACAGCGATTGTCCAAAGATCGGCAGCGCCGCGCCGATGGCGTTGACGCCGAGAATGATTGTGGTGGCGAGGCCGCCGCGGTCGAGCGCGAGCACGCGCCGCCACACCCATGGCGTCACGAATGCGCTCACGCCGATCAGGCTCCAGAACGCACTCTGTGCCGCAGCGCCGCCGCCGGCATCGCGGACATAGGCGATCATGAAGGTCATGTAGGCGATGTAGCCGGCGCCAAACAGAAAGTAGCCGGCGAGATAGATCACGACCGGCGCAATCGCGAATTTGGCCGTTGCGGTTGCGGTTCGCGTCGCGCCGTCATGAAGTGGCGCCTGCAGCACCGGGATCGTCATGATGACCGCAAGCGCCGTCATCGCCCACCAGACGATCCACCACGACCCCGGCCCAAATCCTTGCAGCACAAACGGCGCGACCAGCCCGGATGCGAGAATGCCGATCCCGGGTCCGGCATAGAACAGGCTGAGCAGAAAATTCGCCCGCTCGGGCCGCGATTGCGCGATCGTCGCCGCCAGCGTTCCGCCGCCGACGAATCCGGCCGCGGCGCCGACGCCCGCCAGCAGCCGCGCAAAACTCAGGACGTAGAAATTGCCCGTGATGGCGCAAAGCGCCAGCGAAAGCACGCAGGCCAGCGTGCCCCATCGCACCGATGCGACCAGGCCAAAGCGCCGGATCATGCGCGAGGCGAGCAGCGCGCCCGCGAGATAGCCGGCGGCGTTGATCGTGTTCATGAAGCCGGCTGCTGAGTAGGACCAGAGCAGCGTATCGCGCATATCAGGCAGCACCAGCGCATAGGCGAAGCGGCCGATGCCGAGGCCTACGGTCGGCGCCAGCGACAGGATGAGGATCAGCCGCGCGGGATGCGCGTAAAGCTCGGGGCGGTCGGGGCTGTGCAAGAAGTTACTCCGGCGTGTCGGCATTCTGGCAGGCAGCGCGGGGATTGCACAGGTGCGCTGTCCGCAACGGTGTCTTGCCAATCCTGCAACGGCTTCAGCCGATCAACACCAGCACGACGCCGAGCACGGTCAGCGCGGTGCCCGCCACGATCCGTGCGGTGATCGTGATGTGCTTCAGCGCGACGGCGCTTAAGCCCACCGTGACCAGAGGATAGATCGCCGCCAGCGGCGCCACCAGCGTGATCGGTCCGTTGCGGACTGCGGCGAACAGCGTGAGTGCGCTCAGCCCGTTGCTGATCCCGGTCATCGCAAACCAGAACAGGCCGGCGCGCGGCGCCTGCACGACAAAGCTGCCGGTGCGGACGCGCTGCACCGTCAGCACCACCAGCGACGACATGACGTAGCCGACCAGGCAGGCCCAGAGCGGGCTGGGCCAGACCGCAAGCCCGAGCTTGACGACCGGCGGCACGATGCCGCGGATCAGCGCGCTGCACAGCGGCAACAGCAGCGCCCAGCTCCGCCAATGGCCGAGATCGCGCGGTCGGGTGACCGTGATGATCGCGGCACCGGCGACGGCAACGATGAGGCCGAGCAGTTGCGGCGGATGCAGCGGCTCGTGCAGCCGGATCACCGCCACTGCCACCGCAAACAGCGGCGCGAGGTTGCCGAGGGTTGAGGTAATGACGGGCCCGAGCGCCCGGTTGGAGGCGAAGGTCAGGAGCGTCAGCGAAGCCGGGAAGAACAGGCCGATGGCGATGAAAATCGGCAAGGCCTCCCAGACTACCGGCTCGCCCTGCAGGATCAACGGCGACAGTACGAGGAACGGCAGGGTGAACGAGGGAACGCTGATCGCGGCTCCCGAGAGCGGATCGACGGTCCGCAGGCCCAGTTGCGCCAGAACGACCCCGGCGCCGAGAAAGAAGGCCGAAGCGAAGGCAAAAATAATGGCTGCGGTCATGAGGTCCGTCTTGGTGCCTTCTTGGGGGCCGCGGGTTGCTCGTTACCTGCCTTTTTGGCCTGTCTGCGATGCCTTGCCAATCCGCCTCCGGCGTTTTAGCC
>NZ_LLXZ01000150.1:23441-24668 GCF_001440395.1 Bradyrhizobium jicamae
GGGCATGACGAGTTGGACAAGGTGATGGACCCATGGCGACCCATAAACTGCTGCTTCTCCCCGGCGACGGTATCGGCCCCGAAGTGATGGGGGAGGTGCAGCGCCTGATCGACTGGATCAACGCGCAAGGCATCGCGAAATTCGAGACCGAGCAGGGGCTGGTCGGCGGCTCCGCCTATGACGCGCACAAGGTGTCGATTTCGGAAGGCGACATGGACAAGGCCAAGGCCGCAGACGCCATTATCTTCGGCGCGGTCGGCGGTCCGAAGTGGGACAGCGTGCCCTACGAGGTGCGGCCCGAAGCCGGCCTGTTGCGGTTGCGCAAGGATCTCGGCCTGTTCGCCAACCTGCGCCCTGCGGTGTGCTATCCGGCGCTGGCGGAGGCTTCCAGCCTGAAGCGCGAGGCGGTCGAAGGCCTCGACATCATGATCGTGCGCGAGCTGACCGGCGGCGTCTATTTCGGCGAGCCGAAGACGATCACCGATCTCGGCAACGGCCAGAAGCGCGCCATCGATACCCAGGTCTACGACACCTATGAGATCGAGCGCATCGGCCGCGTCGCCTTCGATCTGGCGCGCAAGCGCCGCAACAAGGTGACCTCGATGGAAAAGCGCAACGTCATGAAGTCGGGCGTGCTCTGGAACGAGGTGATGACGCAGGTCCATGCGCGCGAATACAAGGACGTCACGCTGGAGCACCAGCTCGCCGATTCCGGCGGCATGATGCTGGTGAAGGCGCCGAAGCAGTTCGACGTCATCGTAACCGACAATCTGTTCGGCGACATGCTCTCGGATATCGCGGCGATGCTGACGGGATCGCTCGGCATGCTGCCGTCGGCTTCGCTCGGCGAAGTCGACGCCAAGACCAGGAAGCGCCGCTCGCTGTTCGAGCCGGTGCACGGCTCCGCGCCTGACATCGCGGGCAAGGGCCTTGCCAATCCGATCGCGATGATCTCCTCGTTCGGGATGGCGCTGCGCTATTCCTTCGACATGGGCGATCTGGCCGACAAGGTCGACGCGGCAATCGCCGCGGTGCTCGCGAGCGGGCTGCGCACCGCTGACATCAAGTCGGAAGGGACGACGGCGGCTTCAACCACGCAGATGGGTGAGGCGATCCTGAAGGAGCTGCAGAAGCTGCACGCTTAAGCGCTACTCGTCATGCCCGGGCTTGTCCCGGGCATCCACGCCTTTCCTTCGGGCGGCTCCAAAAACGTGGATGGGGGGGGGG
>NZ_LLXZ01000150.1:24722-29882 GCF_001440395.1 Bradyrhizobium jicamae
AAGCCCGGCCATGACGACTTCGATTGATTTACGCCACCATCAATACAGCGGGAACCTGGTCGGCTCGCCGCCCAAATCCGACGGCGGGTTGAGCGGTTGGCGGTCGATCGGGCGGTTGAGGTTTTCGCGCGCGAACGATGGGTACCCGTACGGCGATGGAAACGCGTAGTCCAAGAACTTGCGGTCGCCTGGCAAAACCTCGGTGCCGGCGTCGAGCCAGGAGCGCGTGGTAACGAAAACGCGGGTGCGCGGCCCCTGCTGATAAACCCGGTTCGGCCCCTGCGATCCGTAAGTGATCCGGCCGTCGCGATCATACTGCGGCTGCTGCTGACGCTTGGTCTGAGCGTTTGCCGGGCTCGCGACGAGGCCGACCACGACCGCGGCGGCAGCACAAAATACCGCGAACTTCGTCGCAGCTGGAAATTTCGGGGTCATTGCATCCTCGTCATTAGCTACCCCCGAAGGGGGCCTGGCAGATCGCCAAATCTGGTTGCGCGCATTGTAGCCACGGCGCAAGCATCGTCGCTAGGTCAATTGCGCCACACCGCGACGGAATAATACCGCACGAGGCGAAAAAGTTTCATGAAAACCAGTGTCTTGGCCGCTTGTTGCCACAATTGTAGGGGGCGCGGGAGCCGAGTCCCGCCGGCGCCGGGCTAGAGAGCGCCGCGCAGCCGCGGATTATCCGCGCCCATCACCCAGTCCGCGGACAAGGCGGGTGCCCCCGATGTCCCGCAATCGCTGCGCCTGACTTCGGCGCGGGCGAACAATTCCGCCAGTTTGGCATCGCTGCCGGCCGTCAGCAGGACCAGCCGGTTGAGCATGCAGCCGATCGCGGTGCGGCGGGCGGGCAGGTCGTCGCCCAGGCAGGACCAGCCCGAGAGGCGGAATTTCGGCTCGTCGACATGCTTGAAGAATCGCAGGCAGGAGCGCGCGGCTTCGGTGCCGCCGATCCGGCGAAACAGGGTCACGGCGCCGAACTTGCTGTCGATGATCCCGGCAGCCTCCAGCTCGCGCGCGCCTGCAGGATCCATCCGTGCGGCAAGGTAGCCGGCAGCCGATCCGACTTGGTCGGTTTCTTCGCCCGGACGATAGATTTCGAGTTCAGCGACCGGCACACCTCCGGCCCCGCTCCAATGGAACACGTCCTTGCGGCCGCCTTCCGGGTGCCTGAAAATCTCGTAAGTCTCTGTCTTGCCTGGGAAAATAAACTGGCTGACGGCGAATGCCGGCGCCGTACGCGCAGCCTGGCTCCAGGTCTTTGGCGAAGTCTCCATCGCCGTGACTTCCGGGAGGTGCTGCCATAGCGCGATACCGCCAATGGCCATCAGCGCCAGCGTCATCAGATAGGCGCAGAGCCGTGCCAGCGTGCCGCAGACCTCGTCCGCGAAGTTCGCCAGCGCCGGGTGAATTCTCGCCCTATATTGGAAATTGGCCGTTCTGGCCGGAAACGCATGCATCAAGCGCCCAAACGCAACCGTCACACGTTGTCTAGATTCTTGTTTTGACGCGTTTTCTTCACGCGAACCGGTATCCACTTCGCTCGAAATCGCTATAAGGACGTTTCTCGCATAGAAGCGCTGCCTTCCCCCTTTCCGCTCGAGGCGGCGGGGCGGCATTTTTCCTCGGAGAGTGAACGATGGGTTACAAAGTCGCTGTCGTCGGTGCGACCGGCAATGTCGGGCGCGAAATGCTCAACATTCTCGACGAGCGCAAATTCCCCGCCGACGAGGTCGTCGTGCTGGCCTCGCGCCGCAGCGTCGGTGTCGAGGTGTCCTATGGCGACCGCACCCTCAAGGTCAAAGCGCTCGAGCACTACGATTTCTCCGACGTCGACATCTGCCTGATGTCGGCCGGCGGCTCGGTGTCGAAGGAATGGTCGCCCAAGATCGGCGCCGCCGGCGCCGTCGTGATCGACAATTCCTCGGCCTGGCGCATGGACCCGGACGTGCCGCTGATCGTGCCGGAAGTGAACGCGGACGCGGCAAAGGATTTTGGCAAGAAGAACATCATCGCCAATCCGAACTGCTCGACCGCGCAGCTCGTGGTCGCGCTGAAGCCGCTGCACGACAAGGCCACCATCAAGCGCGTTGTCGTCGCCACCTATCAGTCGGTGTCCGGCGCCGGCAAGGATGCGATGGACGAACTGTTCTCGCAGACCAAGGCCGTCTACACCAATGACGAGCTGGTCAACAAGAAATTCCCCAAGCGCATCGCCTTCAACGTCATCCCCCATATCGACGTCTTCATGGAGGACGGCTACACCAAGGAAGAGTGGAAGATGATGGCGGAGACCAAGAAGATTCTTGATCCCAAGATCAAGCTCTCCGCCACCTGCGTGCGCGTGCCTGTCTTCGTCGGCCATTCCGAGGCCGTCAACATCGAGTTCGAGAACCCGATCACCGCCGACGAAGCGCGCAACATCCTGCGCAATGCGCCGGGCTGTCTCGTGATCGACAAGCAGGAGCCCGGCGGCTACGTCACGCCCTATGAGTCGGCTGGCGAGGACGCCACCTATATCAGCCGCATCCGCGAAGACGCGACGGTGGAGAATGGGCTGGCGCTGTGGTGCGTCTCCGACAATCTGCGCAAGGGGGCGGCGCTCAACGCTGTTCAGATCGCCGAATGCCTGATCAACCGCAAGCTGATCAGCGCGAAGAAGAAGGCGGCGTAGGCGTAGTTCGTAGGGTGGGCAAAGGCGCATTTGCGCCGTGCCCACCAATCCTGTTCATTGCATAGAGAGATGGTGGGCACGCTTCGCTTTGCCCACCCTACAATACCGCAGCTCGGGGGAGCCGGATTGTCATGAGCGAACAACCGGCTTCCTACCAGCCCAACCCCCAGCTCAAGCGCGTCGAGCGCGGCTTCGAGAGCGTGCTGTTCAACAGCCGCTGGCTGATGGCGCCGTTTTATTTCGGCCTCGTCGTCAGCCTCGCGGTGCTGTTGTTCAAGTTCTGCGCGGTGTTGGTGGAGTTCATCGTCCACGCGCCGGGCTCGAAAGAATCCGACATCATCCTCGGCGCATTGTCGCTGATCGACCTGTCGCTGACCGGCAATCTGATCCTGATCGTGGTGTTTTCCGGCTACGAGAACTTCGTCTCGAAAATCGATCCCGCCGGCCATCCGGACTGGCCGGAATGGATGACCAAGATCCATTTCGGCGGCCTCAAGCAGAAGCTGATGGCCTCGATCGTCGCGATCTCGGCGATCCAGGTGCTGAAGGCCTTCATGAACATCGATACCGCGTTCGATCCGACCAAGCTCGCCTGGCTGGTCGGCGTGCACCTGGTGTTCGTGATCTCGGCCTTCATGCTGGCGATCTCCGACCGCTGGGGCGGCGGCGACCACGGCGGCGAATAGCAGCGGGTTACGTTGCTTCCCTGACGCTCTGAAACTCCTTCGTCTCCTTGTCGAGCACGAACAGCGAGCCCTCGGCGACGCCGAAATAGGCGCCGTGCAATTGCATCTCGCCTCGTTCGACCCGGGTGCGGACGAACGGGAACGTCATCAGGTTTTCGATTGAGCGGAAGATCGCGGCCTTCTCGATACGGACGACGAAATCCTGCATTGACTCGCGCTCGCGCTGCTCGACGATCTCGCCCGGCTTGATGAACATCGCCATCCAGCGGCCGATGAAATCGCCCGGCGACAGCGGATCGATCTTGTCAATGAAGGCTTTGATGCCGCCGCATTGGGCGTGCCCGAGCACGACGATGTGTTTGATACGGAGCACGTTGACGGCATATTCCAGCGCCGCCGAGACGCCATGGGCGCCGCCGTCCGGCTGATAGACCGGCACCAGATTGGCGACGTTGCGCACCACGAACAGCTCGCCAGGGCCGGCATCGAAAATCACTTCCGGCGAGACGCGGGAATCGCAGCAGCCGATCACCATCACGGCGGGCGACTGGCCGCGCTCGGAAAGTTCCCGGTAACGCGTCTGTTCGGTGGGCAGCCGCTGCGAGGTAAAGGCCCGGTAGCCGTCGAGCAAATGTTGCGGGAATGACGTTGTCATGTTGCCTGTGCCTCTGGTCTGGGCCCTGCCTAACCATAGACCGATGACCGGAACAAGGCTTTCGGACCGGGGTTTGAAATGTTAGGGCGTGGGGCTCAAAACGCCTCAGAGGAAACCCATCCATGACCCGTCCGCGCCGCAGCCTGTTGTTCATGCCGGGATCGAACGCGCGGGCGCTGGAAAAGGCGCGCAGCCTGCCCGCCGACGGCATCATTCTGGACCTTGAGGATTCGGTGGCGCCGGACGCCAAGGCTGTCGCCCGCGACCAGATCGCCAAGGCGATCGCGGCCGGAGGCTTCGGCAAGCGCGAGGTGCTGATCCGCGTCAACAGCCTCGATACGCCCTGGTGGGTCGAGGACGTCACCATGGCCGGCAAGGCCCGGCCCGACGGCATTCTGGTTCCCAAGGTTTCTACCGTTGCCGACCTCAACGCCATTGCGAACCGCCTCAGCGATATCAACGCCGACATGTCGATCCGGGTCTGGGCGATGATCGAAACCGCGCGCGCGGTGCTCGATGCGGACAAGCTCGCGGCGGCATCGAAGGATTCCGAAACAAGGCTCGCCGGCTTCGTGTTCGGACCCAATGATATCTCGCGGGAGACGCGGATCCGCATGCAGCCGGGCCGCGCGGCGATGATCCCGATGATCACGCACTGTATCCTGGCGACGCGCGCGCACGGGCTCGAAATTCTCGACGGCCCTTACAGCGACATCAGCAATATCGACGGCTTCGCGACCGAATGTGCGCAGGGCCGCGATCTCGGCTTCGATGGCAAGACGCTGATCCATCCGAGCCACATCGAGGCCTGTAACGCCATCTTCACGCCGCCGGCCGAGGAGGTCGAGCAGGCGCGCAAGATCATTGCAGCGTTCGAACAGCCGGAAAACGCCTCGCGCGGCGCGATCCAACTCGACGGCCGGATGGTGGAGCGGCTGCACGCCGACATGGCGCGACGCACGATCGCGATTGCCGACGCAATCGCCGCCATGGGGCATTGAGGTTTCGGTAGATATCTTCTTCCTTCTCCCCTTGTGGGAGAAGGCGGCGCGAAGCGCCGGATGAGGGGTTCTCTCGGCGCGCACGACTCGTGGACAGAACCCCTCACCCGTCGCCGAACTTCGTTCGGCGCCACCCTCTCCCAC
>NZ_LLXZ01000150.1:29936-72304 GCF_001440395.1 Bradyrhizobium jicamae
ACAAGGGGAGAGGGGACGTGCCGCGCTTTTCTATGAACTCATGTGCTGGCTGAGACCGTCGATCGTCGGCGCGTTGGCGCAATATTCCTCGTAATGCGCAGCCGCCGTGCCGGCAGCAAGATCGCGATCGCACTGGCGCTTGTGGATGCACATGGAGCAGACGCGCTCCATGTCACGCAGCACCAGCGGCTCGGTGCGCGCGAGATCGTCCTGATCGATACCGAGCGCTGTTAGCATTTTCGGCAGCTCGTCTGCCGCATGCGGCCCCCGACGGACCAGCGCCTCCAGATCGGCAGAAGACATCCGCAGGTCGCTCGCGATCTGGCCGAAATTGGCGGCGTCGATCTCGCGCATTTCTCGCAGTTCACGTCGATGTTTGAGCCATTCGCCGAAGATATCGACCATGCGGCTGACGGTGGAATAAGGCTTTTCCTGAACGGTCATGGCACGGCTCCCTTGGATTCTCTCTGATGTTCCAAGGTGAGCGCAAAGCCTGCGGGCGTCATTGCGCTGGATCAAATTCGGGAGCGGTGGCCTTACCCTCCCCTGGAGGGGGAGGGTCGGCTCGCATGAGCGAAGCGAAATGCGAGACGGGGTGGGGTGATCTCTCAACTCGGGCGCTGCTGGATGTGGAGAGACCTTCACCCCGCCCCGCCGCTCATTTCATGAGCGTCGACCCTCCCCCTCCAGGGGAGGGTAAGCTTAGTGCGACCCAAACTTCTCCGCCGCCCAGGCATAAAGACTGCCGGCAATCGGCTTCTCGCCGCCGCGCCCCTTTGGCGAGATGTGCAATCCGACGATCTCTGGATCAGCCAGCAGGCCTGCAAAATCCGTTGGCTCGAAAAACAGTTTCGGCTCGGCGTGCACCGCGTAGAACGACTGTTTCGGCAGCGCGTGCTGCAATTCGTTCGAGCGGCGCGCGAGCGCGGTGAGCGCGGCGGGGCCGTAGATGGCGACGCGGATGTCGGAGAGGCGGCTCGACCGGTGGCGCAGCTGGCGCAGCATGAAGGTGAGGCGATGGCGCAGTGCCAGCCAGTCCGGCGTCAGGTCTTCCTGCTCCATCAGGTCCTCGAACGCCCGCACGATCGGATCATTCGCAGGCAGGTACA
Source organism: Bradyrhizobium jicamae (assembly GCF_001440395.1). GTDB lineage: Bacteria > Pseudomonadota > Alphaproteobacteria > Rhizobiales > Xanthobacteraceae > Bradyrhizobium > Bradyrhizobium jicamae. The sequence goes on from NZ_LLXZ01000150.1 coordinate 31,046, forward strand.
GCACCGAATTGCCTAGCTGGCGCCGGCGCTCCCACGCGAAATAGGGCTTGGCCGGATCGATCTCGATCGGTTTGAGCAGCAGCACGTCGGCGTCGAGCCACAGCCCGGCGCGCTCGGCCATCAGCCGCATGCGGAAGAAATCGCTGAACTGCAGGATGGTCCAGTCGCGCCAGCCCCCGTCAGGCTCCGGCGGGCGCAACCGCTCGGAAAAGGAGTGCGGCAGGATCGCTTCTGCTTCGGCATTGCCGACGCCTTCGGGCAGGCCCGGTATTGGATCGAAGCTGTAGACGGTGACGTTGTGGCCGGCGGCGACCTGCGACCGGAGGCAGGTCAGCCGTAATCCATCGAGCCGGCCGTGCCAGAAGGTGACGACGTCAGGCCGCATTCGCGTCGCCTCCGCAGATATGAAAAGAGCCCCGATTTGGTCGGGGCTCTCGTAGCACAATCAGGCCCAGGCGCGCTCTTTCTTCAGCTTCGCCTCGTAATCGTCGATCGACGACTTCTTTTCCATGGTCAGGCCGATGTCGTCGAGGCCGTTCATCAGGCAGTGCTTGCGGAACGGATCGATCTCGAACTTCACCTTGCCGCCGTCGGGACCGCGGATCTCCTGGTTGGCGAGATCGATGGTCAGCGTGGCGTTGGCGCCGCGCTCGGCGTCGTCGAACAGCTTGTCGAGGTCTTCCTGGGTGACGCGGATCGGCAGAATGCCGTTCTTGAAGCAGTTGTTGTAGAAGATGTCGCCGAACGAGGTCGAGATCACGCAGCGGATGCCGAAATCCAGCAGCGCCCACGGCGCGTGCTCGCGGCTCGAGCCGCAGCCGAAATTGTCGCCGGCGACCAGCACCTTGGCGTTGCGATAGGCCGGCTGGTTGAGCACGAAGTCCGGATTCTCGCTACCGTCATCCTTGTAGCGCTGTTCCGAGAAAAGGCCCTTGCCAAGGCCGGTGCGCTTGATGGTCTTCAAATACTGCTTCGGAATGATCATGTCGGTGTCGACATTGATGATCTTCAGCGGGGCAGCTACGCCTTCCAGTGTGGTGAACTTTTCCATCGATCGCACTTCCCGGTTGAAAAGGTGGGACGGGCCGCTGATTTATCGCGAATATGGCCCCGGCAAAAGGCCAATTTGCGCATAGGCCGCCTGTTCTGGCGCGTTTTGGACGAACAGGCCGCCTGTCCGGGGGAAGACACCCTAGCCCGCGCTGGCCTCGATCGCCTCCATATCGGCGTCCGACAGGCCGAAATGGTGGCCGATCTCATGGATCAGGACGTGGCGGACGATGTGGCCCAGCGTTTCCTCGTGCTCAGCCCAGTAGTCGAGGATCGGCCGGCGGTAGAGCCAGACCATGTTGGGCAGGCGGCCGATGTCCTGCGTGCTCTGCTGCGGCAGGCCGATCCCCTGGAACAGGCCGAGCAGGTCGAACTCGCTTTGCGCCTGCAACTCGTCGAGGACTTCGTCGGTCGGAAAGTCGTCGACGCGGATGATCACGCCCTCGCACAGGGTTCGAAAACCCTTTGGCAGGCGCTCGAACACCTCATGCGCCATGGCTTCCATTTCGGCGAGCGAGGGAGCTTTTGCTTCGGTCCACATCAGGACGTATTTAGCGTGTGTTATGTCCCAGCGCATAATGGTTTTGCGACAGTTGACCTTAACGCTCCAATCGGAGACCGTGCGGGCGTTATCAGGCTTGGGTGGGCTTAAGATGAAACGGATTGTGACGGTTGCAGCGTGGGCTGCTTTTGCCGGGCTCTTGCTCCCCGGCGTCATGGCGCAGGCCCAGACGGCATCGCCGGAACTGCGAGGCGCGACGGCACCGCGGCCGGTCGTCACTGATGTATCCGCCCAGCGCCGCCGTCCGTTGCGGCGCGTACCGATCTATCGGCAGGAGGAGTGGGCGCCCGATGTCTGGCCGCGCTACAACCCCGGCCCCAACGCCGTGCGCGACTGCACCGCGCATTATGTGCAGGAGTACCGGCCGAGCGGCACGGTGATCACGCCGCGCATGAATTGCTACTGGCGGCGCGGCTGAACGCTTCCATCTTTCGTTGACGCATCGTTCGTCGCGATTGCCGTGAATTCACACACGGCGATCGGCGCGTGCAGATCACAGAACGAAAGCGGCGGCATCCGTTCATCTTCGTGGCGCATTCATTCAGCGCCTATTCAAGTCACGGGCGCGAGATTGCGTGCAGCGTTGCGGCGAGCGATTCGACGCAGACGTGACACCCGATCCAAGGAGAGGATTCATGCAGTTCACGAAAATTCTGGGCCTTGCTGCCGTTGGCGCGTTGCTGGCGTTCGCTGCGCCGGCCGAGCGCGCCAATGCGCTGTCGCTCAGCAATCCCGGCGCCGCCGCAGCGGTTCAGGAGGACGCGAAGCTGGCGACGACAGAAGTTCATTGGCGGCACCATCGCCACCACCATCATCATCGGTGGCACCGCTGGCATCATCGCCACCACCACCATCATCACCATCATCGTCACTGGCATCGCTGGTAAGTGCGACAGCCGGACGCAGCGATCGAGCAGGCCCGTTCAATGCGGGCCTGTTTCGATTCCAGCCGTCGCCTTGAAACCGGCGAGAATTTCTGCCCGATATCTCTGACATCGGGATTGGCAGGGAGACGTCCGTCATGAAGAGCTTGATCGGGACAGCGTTTGTCGCAGCTGCGCTCGCGATTGCCGCACCGGCAGCGATCGATTCGGCCGCCGCGGCGCCACAGACGAAGGCGCAGCGCGCCGGCGTTTCCGGCGCCACGGACTTCAGCGCGCACCGCCATGTCAGGCGCTACAACAGGCACTACGGCAATCATCGTCCGCACTATCATCGTTCCTATTATTACGCGCGGCCCGTCTACTATCGGCCATATCCCTATGACACGCCGGCGCCGTTCACCTTCGGCATCGGCTTTGGACCGTCCTGGTGGTGAAGCACGGATGCGAAAGTTCTGCGATGTGTTCATCTTGATGCACAACGCATTCATGGCGCGTTCACGTGGCTGTCTCTAACTTCACGTTGGGAGCGACCGCACAAGAAAAAGCGACGAGGGCCAGCCGCAGAAGCGGCACAAGGCGCGCCGTCGCCGGTTAGGGAGGTTCAATCCATGGCGATATCCGATCCCGGACGCGGCCTGGTCCGCCGTCTGGGCGTTACAGCTGCGGCTTTTTTTGCGTTCGCGGCGGCATCACAACAGCGCGCCGAGGCGCTCTCGCTTGCAAGTCCCGGCACGGCGCCCTCAGCGAAATTTGCAACCGACGGACTGACGACCCAGGTTCAACACCGCGGTGGAATGGGCGGTGGCGGTGGTTTCCGTGGCGGTGGAGGCGGTGGCTTCCGAGGCGGCGGTGGCGGATTTCACGGTGGTGGATTCCGCGGCGGCGGTGCGGCGTTTCATGGCGGCGGCTTCCGCGGTGGCGGCGCGGCGTTTCGTGGTGGTGGGTTCAGGGGTGGCGGGATGGCGATCCACCGGGGCGGCTTTCGTGCGGCGCCGGTGTTCCGCGGCGGCGGTTATCGTGTGGCTCCCGCCTTCTATGGTCGCCGCCACTTTTACGGATACCGTCATGCGTACCACCGGCCCTTCTACCGGCGTCACTTCCATCGACGCTTCTATTACGCGCCGGCCTACTACTCGTACCCGGCCTATTATTATCCGCGCCGCTGCCGCGTGATCTGGACCTATTACGGGCCGCGCAGGATTTGCAGACCCTGGTATCGTTCCTACTGGCGCGCCCGCTACTACGGCTATTGGTGAAAACCGAAAACGAAACAGGCGCCCGAAGGGCGCCTGCTTTTTCGAGCGGGAAGATCACTCAGATCCTTTCCCAGGGCTTGACCTTCCACGGCGTCAGCTTCTCCATCCGCCATTGCTGCCAATGCTCCGGCGGCCAGTGACTGAGGCGCGAGGTCTCCTTGGTGGCGGTGGTCTGCAGGTCGACGATGCGCGGCGTCGTGCGGCGGCGCACCTGTTTCGTCGCCTCGCTGATCATATCGACAAATTCAGACTTGTCGGTCACGGCCAAAGTCCCTCGCGAAAACACTTCGCAAGGGACAGTGTGCGCTTTTGCCTGTTAACGCGGCGTTTCCGAAACGCTTCGCAATCTAGACAAACAGAGGGTTAACGCCAGTCCCGGACGTCGACGAAGTGCCCGGCGATCGCCGCCGCCGCCGCCATCGCCGGTGACACCAGGTGGGTGCGGCCCTTGAAACCCTGCCGGCCCTCGAAATTGCGGTTCGAGGTCGAGGCGCAGCGCTCTTCCGGCGCCAGCTTGTCGGGGTTCATGGCAAGGCACATCGAGCAACCCGGCTCGCGCCACTCGAAGCCCGCCTTGATGAAGATCTTGTCGAGGCCTTCGGCTTCCGCCTGCTCCTTGACGATGCCGGAGCCCGGCACGACCATCGCATTGACGTGGGCGTTGACCGTCTTGCCCTCGGCGATCTTTGCGGCGGCGCGCAGATCCTCGATGCGGCCGTTGGTGCAGGAGCCGATGAAGACGCGATCGAGCTTGATGTCGGTGATCTTCGTGCCCGCGATCAGGCCCATATATTTCAGCGCGCGGTGCTTCGACAGCCGCTTGGCCTCGTCCTCGATCTTGTCGGGATCGGGCACGAAGCCCGCGATCGAAACCACGTCCTCGGGCGAGGTGCCCCAGGTCACGATCGGCGGCAGCTTTGCCGCGTCCAGCCGGATCTCGTGATCGAAATGCGCGCCTTCGTCGGAGCGCAGCTTTTCCCAGTAGCGCATCGCGGCATCCCAGTCGGCGCCTTTCGGCGACTTCGGGCGACCTTTGAGGAATTCGAACGCCTTCTCGTCCGGTGCGACCAGGCCGGCGCGGGCGCCGCCTTCGATCGACATGTTGCAGACCGTCATGCGGCCTTCCATCGTCAGCGCCCGGATGGCCTCGCCGGCATATTCCAGCACATAGCCGGTGCCGCCGGCGGTGCCGATCTCGCCGATGATGGCGAGGATGATGTCCTTGCCGGTGACGCCGTCGGGCAATTTGCCGTCGACCACCGCGCGCATGTTCTTCGCCTTCTTCTGGATCAGCGTTTGCGTCGCCAGCACGTGCTCGACTTCGGAAGTGCCGATGCCGTGCGCGAGCGCGCCGAACGCGCCATGGGTGGAGGTATGGCTGTCACCGCAGACGATGGTGGTGCCGGGCAGCGTAAAGCCCTGCTCCGGACCGATCACGTGCACGATGCCCTGGCGCTTGTCGAACTCGTCGTAATATTCGACGCCGAACTCCTTGGCATTCTCGGCCAGCGCCTTGATCTGCTCGATGCTTTCAGGATCGGGATTGGGCTTGGTGCGATCAGTGGTCGGGACGTTATGGTCGACGACGGCGAGCGTCTTCTCCGGCGCGCGCACCTTGCGCCCCGTGGCGCGCAGGCCTTCGAACGCCTGCGGCGAGGTCACTTCATGCACCAGATGGCGGTCGATATAGAGCAGGCAGGTGCCGTCTTCGGCTTCGTGCACCAGATGGTCGTTCCAGATCTTGTCGTACAGCGTGGTTGGCTTGGACATGAGCATAAGCTCCAAAGGAAATTCTGTGTGAGCGGTAAGGCGCGGAACGCGCGCCGGCAACGTACGTCAGCGCAACATCAAGCTGCGCGCGTAAGCGCTGACGTCGCCGAAGTCGCGAACCGTCCGAAGAACCGGCCGGGCAGGCGCGAGCGATCGTCGATGACGATGCGCTGGGCGGTGCCGACGGCGGCGCTGGTACGATCTAGAACCATTCTGAATTTCTAACACAGCGCCCGCTGTCGCCACAATCAATCGATTGGGCAGAGGCATTGCCTAGATAGGCATAGCGCAACAAAAAAGCGCGGGGCAAAACCCCGCGCTTTTCGCCACATCCCTTTCGGGAAAACTTACTCGCCGACGGCAGCGGCGCGGTCCTGCTTCTCGACGATGCGGGCCGACTTGCCGCGCAGGTTGCGCAGGTAATACAGCTTGGCGCGACGCACCTTGCCGCGGCGCACCACCTTGATCGAGTCGATCATCGGCGACATCACGGGGAATACACGCTCGACGCCCTCGCCGTAGGAAATCTTGCGAACGGTGAAGCTCTCGTTGAGCCCACCGCCGGAACGGCCGATGCAGACGCCTTCATAGGCCTGCACGCGGGTGCGCTCGCCTTCGACCACCTTGACGTTGACGATCACGGTGTCGCCGGGGCCGAATTCCGGAATCGACTTGGTGGCCGACAGTTTTTCGAATTGCTCTTTTTCGAGCTGTTGAATGAGGTTCATTGAAATCTCCATCGGCGGCGCGCCCGGCAGCGGGCTGCGCGACGTCCATCTATCCTGCCATTGCGCGGATTTGGCGCTCGTATAAGGCAAAGGCGAACGCTTGTCACCCGTCTGTCTTGTTTTTTGTGCCTTTTTGGCCGGGCCTGGAAGCCCACAGGTCCGGCCGCCGCGCCCGGGTCAGGGCCTCGGCCTCGGCCTTCCGCCAGGCCGCCACCTTGGCATGATCGCCGGAAATCAGGATTTCCGGGATGCCGCGGCCCTCGAACTCCTGCGGGCGGGTGTATTGGGGGTATTCCAGTAGTCCTTCGGAGAAGCTTTCGTCCTCGCCCGAGGCCTGTTTGCCCATGACGCCCGGCAAAAGCCGTACGCAGGCGTCGACCAGCACCATCGCGGCGATTTCGCCACCCGACAGCACATAGTCTCCGATCGAGACCTCCGTGAGGTTCCGGGCTTCGATCACCCGCTGATCGACCCCCTCGAACCGGCCGCAGACGATCAGGGGCCCGGGGCCGGCGGCGAGTTCCGCCACCAGCGACTGGGTCAATGGCCGACCCCGCGGGCTCATCAGGAGGTGTGGCCGGTCTCGATTTGCATCGGCGGCATCGATCGCAACCGCCAGCACGTCGGCCCGGAGCACCATGCCCGGACCGCCGCCAGCCGGGGTGTCATCGACGCTGCGATGGCGGTCGGTCGCGGAATCCCTGATATCGCGCGCCTCCAGCGACCACAGGCCTGATGCCAGCGCCTTGCCCGCCAGGCTGACGCCGAGCGGCCCGGGAAACATGTCCGGGAATAAGGTGAGAACCGTGGCGCGCCAGGTCATGTCAAACCCATCACGTGAGCGTCGGGGCTTCGTCGCCTTCGATTTCCTGCGGCAGTTCGATTACCACGCGGCCGCCGGCAAGATCGACCGTCGGCACCACCGCATTGGTGAAAGGCAATAGCATGGTGGCGCCCCGCGGCGGCGCGATCTCGATGATGTCGCCGGCACCGAAATTGTGGATCGCGACGACACGGCCGAGCGGATCGTTGGCGGCGGTGACCGCCGCAAGCCCGATCAGGTCGGCGTGGTAATATTCGTCTTCGTCGGTCTCGGGCAATTTGTCGCGCGCGACATAGAGCTCAATGCCGTTGAGCCGTTCGGCGTCCTCGCGGGTGGCGATGCCCTTGAACGTCGCTACCAGATGATCCCTGGCCTCGCGGACATGCGCCACCTCGAACTGGCGCGCGCCGTCCCTGGTCATCAGCGGGCCGTAATGCTTTACGGCCAGCGGGTCTTCGGTGAACGTCCACAGCTTCACCGCGCCGCGCACGCCATGCGCGGCGCCGATCCGGGCGACGCAAATCGGTGCTGTCACCGTCGTGCGCCGCTTGTGCGTTACGCCTTCGCGGCGGCTTCGGCGGCCTTGCGCTCCTTGCGCGGCACGGCCTTTTCCGGGTTGTTGCGGGCGGCGCGCTTGACGATGCCGGCGGCATCCAGGAAGCGGGTCACGCGATCCGAGGGCTGCGCGCCCTTGGCGAGCCAGGACTTCACCTTGTCCATGTCGAGCTTCAGGCGCGACTCATTGTCCTTCGGCAGCAGCGGATTGAAGTGGCCGAGACGCTCGATGAAGCGGCCGTCGCGGGGAAAGCGCGAGTCGGCGACGACGACGTGATAGACCGGACGCTTCTTGGTGCCTGCGCGAGCGAGGCGGATAACGACTGACATTTAGTTCTCCTGAGTGTGGGTTAATTGAAAGTCTGTTGGTTGTTGGGTCGTCATTTCTTCTTGCCCGGAAAGCCGCCGAGGCCGGGCAGGGTGGGCTTGCCGCTGAGGCCGGTGAGCCCCGGCACATTCGGCAATCCCTGACGCAGGCCGACCGGAAGATCCTTCGGCAAATTCGGCAGTCCGCCGGCGCCGCCCTGCATCTTGTCGGCCAGCGCCTTCATCTCTTCCGGCGAGGGCGGCTTCATGCCGCCGCCAAAGCCCATCGCCTGCGCGATGCCGGCGAGCGGGCCGCGCTTGCCTGAGCCCATGGCCTTCATCATGTCCGCCATGTTCCGGTGCATCTTCAAGAGCTTGTTGACCTGCTCGACATTCTGGCCGGCGCCGGCGGCGATGCGCTTCTTGCGGCTGGCTTTGAGAATGTCCGGGCTCTTGCGCTCGGCCCGCGTCATCGAATCGATAATCGCGACCTGGCGCTTGAGGATCTTGTCGTCGATACCGGCCGCCGCGATCTGGTTCTTCATCTTGGCGATGCCGGGCATCATGCCCATCAGGCCGCTGATGCCGCCCATGTTTGACATCTGCAATAATTGCTCGCGCATGTCGTTGAGGTCGAACTGACCCTTGCGCATCCGCTCGGCGGTGCGCGCGGCCTTTTCGGCGTCGATATTCGCCGCGGCACGCTCGACCAGCGACACCACGTCGCCCATGCCGAGGATGCGGCCGGCGATACGGCTCGGATGAAAATCTTCCAGCGCGTCGGTCTTTTCGCCGGTGCCGATCAGCTTGATCGGCTTGCCCGTCACCGCACGCATCGACAGCGCCGCGCCGCCGCGGCCATCGCCGTCGACGCGCGTCAGCACGATGCCGGTGAGGCCGACGCGCTGGTCGAAGGAGCGCGCGAGGTTGACCGCGTCCTGGCCGGTCAGCGAATCCGCGACCAGCAGCACTTCATGCGGATTGGCGGTCGATTTGATCTCGGCCGCCTCGCTCATCATCTCTTCGTCGAGCGTGGTGCGGCCGGCGGTGTCGAGCAGCACGACGTCGTAGCCACCGAGCTTGCCGGCTTCCAGCGCGCGCTTGGCGATTTGCGCCGGCTTTTGTCCGGCGACGATCGGCAGCGTTGGGATGTCGAGGTCGCGCCCCAGCACGGCCAATTGCTCCATCGCCGCCGGGCGGTAGATGTCGAGCGAGGCCATCAGTACCTTGCGCTTGTCACGCTGGGTCATGCGGCGGGCGAGTTTGGCGGTGGTCGTGGTTTTGCCGGAGCCTTGCAGACCGACCATCATGATCGCGACCGGCGGCACCGCATTGAGGTCGATGGTCTGGCCATCGGCGCCCAGCGTCGCGACCAGTTCGTCATGGACGATCTTGACCACCATCTGGCCGGGCGTGACCGACTTGACGACGGTGGCGCCGATCGCCTGCTCGCGGACGCGGTCGATAAAACTCCTGACGACGTCGAGCGAGACGTCGGCCTCCAGCAGCGCGCGGCGCACCTCGCGCATCGCGGCGTCGACGTCCTTTTCGGACAGCGCACCGCGCCCCGTCAGACGATCGAGTATCCCGCCAAGCTTTTCCGACAGATTGTCGAACAATGCCGTTGTCCTTTGTGCCCTTGCTGGCGCTGCCTCAACTCGTCACCGTCGCCAGGACGATGCTCCAAACACTTTCGCGCCCGAGGGCGCATCGCGCTGTCGGGCGTTGGCCTCCGGTCTCATGGGCCGGGCGGCGGGTCGAAAAGAACGTCTTTCCGAGAAAGTGCGCGGTTTAAACGCCCGGCGGGGGCCAAAGTCAAGGAGAAATTAGGCCGAAACAAAGCTGGGTTGTCGTCGTAAAACATTGAAATATTTTTGATTTTAGGAATTTCGGCCGCGCCGCGATGGATTGTCGTTACGCCGCAGGTTCCAACTGGCGCGGCGCACGCCATATAACGCCCCATGTCTCCTGCTCTCTCCCGCCTGTCGTGATGCCCGTCACCCGCCGCCGCGTCTTTGCATTGCTCGCCGGGGCCGCCACGGCCGTCGGCGTGCCGTCTGTCTGGATCAGCACCATGAAAACCTATGACGGTCCCGTCTCCGACCATTTCGACGGCACGCGCTTCTTCGATCCCGACGGCGTGCCGCCAAAATCATTGGCCGAGGTGCTGCGCTGGCAGTTCGGCACCGACCGCAAGCGCGCGAGCTGGCCGGACTGGCTGCCGAACGCGCACAGCGATACGCCGCCGCCGCGCGTTAGCGGCGACAAGGTGCGGCTGTCCTTTGTCGGCCATGTCTCCTGGCTGATCCAGACGCGGGACCTCAACATCCTCGTCGATCCCGTGTGGTCGCAGCGGGCCTCGCCGGTCTCCTTTGCCGGGCCACAGCGGCACAACGATCCCGGCATCGCGTTCGACGCGCTGCCCAAGATCGATGTCGTGCTGGTAAGCCACGGCCATTACGACCATCTCGACATCGCGACACTGTCGAAGCTTACGGAAAAATTCTCGCCGCGCGTCATCACGCCGCTCGGCAATGACATCACCATGCGCGATGCGGACTCGGCGATCAAAGTCGAGGGATTCGACTGGCAGGACCGTGTCGAGCTCGGCAACGGCCTCGCGGTGACGCTGGTGCCGACGCGGCACTGGTCGGCGCGTGGGCTGTTCGACCGCAACAAGGCGCTGTGGGCGAGCTTTGTGCTGGAGACGCCGGCAGGCAAACTCTACATCGTCTGCGATTCCGGCTACGGCGAGGGCACGCACTTTCGCCGCGTCGCCGAAAAGCACGGCCCGCTGCGGCTGGCGATCCTGCCGATCGGCGCCTATGAGCCGCGCTGGTTCATGCGGGATCAGCACATGAATCCATCTGACGCGGTGAAGGCGCTGGCCGACTGCGGCGCCGAGGCCGCGCTCGCGCATCACCACGGCACGTTCCAGCTCACGGATGAGGCGATCGACGCGCCGGTGAATGCCTTGGCTGACGCGCTCAAGGAAGCGAAGATTCCACCGGAGCGGTTCGCGGCGCTGAAGCCAGGGCAGGTTTACGAGATCTAACCCCTCGTCGTCCCTGCGAACGCAGGGACCCATACTCACCGTCGATCATTGTTGGGAAAGGCTGGAGCTACAGCTTGGCATAACCACATCTCCCTTGTGGTTATGGATCCCTGCGTTCGCAGGGGCTACAGGGACTGCTACTCCTTCGGCTTGATCGCCCAGGACACACTCACCGTCACCGACAGCGTTTCTTCGCCCTGCGCCACCGGCGCGCCCGCGGACATCGGGGCTGCCACCTTGCTGCGGAACACCGGGCTCGGCGATCCGCTTTCCTCGACACTGATCGGTTCGCCCAGCGTGACGCCGACAGCCTTGGCGTAAATCTCGGCCTTGCGGCGGGCGTCTGCGATCGCCTTCTCGCGGGCCTCGTCCAGGTGCTTTGAGGCCTGCGTCACCGTGAAGCTGATGCCGCCGATATCGTTGGCGCCGGCGCTGACGAGCACGTCGATCACGTTCGCGACCTTGCTGACGTCGCGGATCTTGACCGTGACGCGGTTACTTGCGCGGAAGCTCACGATGCCTGCCGTGCGCTCCGCGGTTCTGGGCGAGGTGGCAAACTGCGGCTGCAGCGACAGCCGCGAGGTCTGGTAGTCCTTCTCCTCGATGCCGGCGCCCTTCAACGCCAGCAGCACCTTGCCCATCGCGGCGTTGTTGGCGTCCGACGCCTCGCGCGCGGTCTTGGCGTCCGACGTCACGCCGCCGTCGATCTGCGCCTGATCGGGCGCCACCGGCACATTCGCTTCGCCGGTCACGGAAATCGCGGGCGGCGGCACCGTCTGCGCCAAAGCGGGCGCGGCGAGCCAAGCGCTGGTTACGGCGGCAAGGGCGATCGTTTGCTTCATGCGTCTCATCGCAGCGGCACATAGACGTTGATCACCAGCTTGTCCTCCGCCGTCTTCAGCGGATTGGTGATGTATTCCTCGATGAAGGTGTCCTTGGCTTCCAGCTTCTTGTCGTCGAGGTGGTTGGTGATCGCCTCGTAGGTATTGTCCATGTTGTCGTAGGAGCCGCGATGGACGAATTTCAGCGCCTTGCCCTCGGGCGATTTGCCCATGCTCATGTCCTTGGTCAGGTTCTTGACATCCTGATCGACCGGAATCTGCGCCAGGAATGTAAAGCCTGTATCGTCGGTCGAGGTGTAGACGATCATTGAATTGCCCGCGGCCTTGACGCCCTGCTTGTCGATCAGGGCGGTCAGCGCCTTGAACGAATCGATCAGGGTGTCGAACGCCGAATCCCAGTTGGCCGTGCCCTTCATCACCACGACCTTCTTGGGCTCGAGCATAAATTCCTCGCCAAAGGGGTCGGCGGTTTGGACGTTGGCGGCGGGCGGGGGCGGCGTGGGCGTCGGGGCTTTTTCGGCCGTGGGCGCATCTGCCGGGGACTTGGTTTCGGCCGGCGGCGGGAGCGGTACGGCCGACGGTGTGGGGCTGGGCACGGCCGACGGGCTTGCGGCCGGGGAGGCGGACGGCACCGGCGATTGGGCCAGCGCTGCCCCGCCAAATGCAACCATGGAGAGCGCGGCCATTGCCGCACGGAAAGTGCTTGTGAGCTTCATCTCAGGTATTCTCCCTCCACCCCATCCTGGCAGGCATGTCCCCGGTCCGCGTCAGCCAGAATGGTGCCATTTCCCTAACACGCAAGGTCCGCATTCGTCCCATGACAGATGCGTCATATGCCCCCGCGTACTAGGCAATTGACCATCATTCGCCATATAAGGGCGGCATAAATTGGGAAATTCCATGAGCGCGCTGGCCAACCACGCATTTGCCAAGATGAACGGTATCGGCAACGAAATCGTCGTCGTGGACCTGCGCGATTCCAGGGCCGCCGTGACGCCGGAAGACGCCCGCGCCGTGGCCTCGCCCGCAGGCGTGCCCTATGACCAGTTGATGGTATTGCAGCCGGCGCGGCTGCAGGGCACCGAGGCCTTTATCCACATCTACAACAGTGACGGCTCCGAAGCCGGCGCCTGCGGTAACGGCATGCGCTGCGTGGTGCGTCGGCTGTTCGAAAAGACCGGCCAGACCGCCGTGACCTTCGAGACCCGCGCCGGCCTGTTGAACTGCTGGCAGGGCCCGGCGCCGGACCTCTATACCGTGGACATGGGCGCGCCGAAGTTCGGCTGGCAGGATATTCCGCTGGCGGAAGAGTTTCGCGATACCCGCTACATCGAATTGCAGGTTGGGCCGATCGATGCGCCGTTGCTGCATTCGCCCTCGGTGGTCTCGATGGGCAATCCGCATGCGATCTTCTGGGTCGACGACGTCAACGCCTACGATATCGAGCGCTTCGGGCCGCTGCTGGAAAACCACCCGATCTTTCCCGAGCGGGCCAACATCACGCTCGCCCATATCGTCGATCGCGACCACATCACCATCCGCACCTGGGAGCGCGGCGCCGGATTGACCAGGGCCTGCGGTTCGGCGGCCTGCGCCACCGCGGTCGCCGCCGCCCGGCTGAAGCGCGCCAATCGCACCGTCGAGATCGCGTTGCCCGGCGGCAAGCTGTCGATCGAATGGCGCGAGCGCGACGACCATGTGCTGATGACCGGCACCGCCGATTTCGAATATGAAGGCCGCTTCGATCCGGCACTGTTCGCCAGCGTTGCCTGAACATAATGAGCGTCGACGTCCTTACGTTTGGCTGCCGTCTCAACGCGTTCGAATCCGAAGTGATCGCGCGCGAGGCGGAGCGCGCGGGCCTTTCCGATACCGTCGTCATCAATAGCTGCGCGGTCACCAACGAGGCGGTGGCACAGGCGCGGCAGTCGATCCGCCGGCTGAAGCGCGAACGGCCGGATGTGCGCATCGTCGTCACCGGCTGCGCGGCGCAGACGCAAGCAAAAATGTTTGCCGAAATGGCCGAGGTCGATCGCGTCGTCGGCAATGACGAGAAGATGCGCGGTGAAGCCTGGCGCGATGCGCGGGCGGCTCTCGATGGCGGCTTCGGTATCGGGACAAGCGAGAAGATCGCGGTCGCCGACATCATGGCGGTCAAGGAGATGGCGCCACATCTGCTTGACGGTTTCAAGGCCGGCCTGCCGCGCGTCTTCGTGCAGGTGCAGAACGGCTGCGATCACCGCTGCACCTTCTGCATCATCCCCTACGGCCGCGGCAATTCGCGCTCGGTGCCGATGGGCGCGGTGGTGGATCAGTTGCGTGCACTGGTCGAGCGCGGCCATGCCGAGATCGTGCTGACCGGCGTCGATCTCACGAGCTACGGCGCCGACCTGCCGGGTACACCGAAGCTCGGGCAACTGACCAAGCAGATTTTGCGGCATGTGCCGGAACTGACGCGGCTGCGGATTTCGTCGATCGATTCCATCGAAGCCGATCGCGATCTGCTTGACGTCATCGCTGACGACGAACGGCTGATGCCGCATCTGCATTTGTCGCTGCAGTCGGGCGACGACATGATCCTAAAGCGGATGAAGCGGCGGCATTCGCGGCGAGATGCGATTGAATTCTGCGCGCAGGTGCGGCGGCTTCGTCCGGACATCACGCTCGGCGCCGATATCATCGCGGGATTTCCAACCGAGACCGAGGAGATGTTCGCGCGCTCGCAGGACCTGGTGGACGAGTGCGATCTCACCTTCCTGCACGTGTTTCCCTACTCGAAGCGACCGGGCACGCCGGCCGCGCGGATGCCGCAGGTGGCGGGCGGCGATATCAAGGCGCGCGCGAAGCGGTTGCGCGACACAGGGGAGGCGGCGCTGCAGCGGCGGCTGGCGACAGAGGTCGGCACGACGCGCCAGGTCCTGATCGAGAGTGCGACGCAGGGAAGGACGGAGCATTTCCTGCCAGTGGCGATAGCGGGCGAAACAGCGGGTGCCGTGATGACGCTAGCGATCAAGGGTCATGATGGTGCGCGATTGACAGTGTGATTCTCCCTTCTCCCCTTGTGGGAGAAGGTGGCGCGAAGCGCCGGATGAGGGGTTCTCTCAACGGGCACGACTCGCGGAGACAGACCCCTCATCCGTCTCGCTGCCGCTGCGCGTCAGCGATCCACCTTCTCCCACAAGGGGAGAAGGAAGAAGTCACTCCCCATTCCACCCGCACTTTCTGAGCCGCTCGCGCATATGCTCCGGCGCCGGCGCTGTCACGCGCACCGGCTCCTTGTTCTTCGAAATCGGAATCACGATCTCGCGGGAGTGCAGATGCAGGATCGGCTCGCCGAAGCGCGGGCCGTTGCCGTAGATGTTGTCGCCGACGATCGGCCAGCCCTTGGCCGACGTGTGCACGCGCAATTGGTGGGTGCGGCCGGTGACCGGCTCCAGTGCCAGCCAGGCGAGACCGTCGCCGCGGCCGAGCACTTTCCAGGTGGTGATGGCTTTCTGCCCCTCAGGGTCCGGCTTCTGCCACCAGCCGCGCTCGGCGTTGAGGCGGCCCAGCGGCATGTCGATCGTGCCTTCATCTTCGCTAGGTCCGCCTTCGACCACGGCCCAATAGGTCTTTCCGACCTTGCCGTGCTTGAACAGCAGGCCGAGCGAGGCGGTGGCCTTGCGATGGCGGCCCAGCACCAGACAGCCTGACGTGTCCTTGTCGAGCCGGTGGGCCAGCACCGGCGGCCGCGGCAGACCGAAGCGCAAGCCGTCGAACGACGCCTCCAGATTGGCGCCGCCCTTGGGACCGCGATGTACCGGCAGCCCCGCCGGCTTGTCGATGACAAGCATCAGCCCGTCGCGATGGAGCACGCGGGCCTGGATTTCTTCCGCCGTTAATCCACGGACATCAAGGGATGTCCGGGGAACATCAAAGGATGCCCCTGGACTATCAAACGATTTGTTGTGACTTCCGCTCATGGCGCGAAACCGCTAACACGTCCCCGACATGAGCGATACCACTCCCGGAACCCCCAAACTGAGCTGGTGGCGGCGGCTTTCGAGCGGCCTGAAGCGGACGTCCAGTTCGCTCGGCAACGCCGTTGCCGACCTCGTCACCAAGCGCAAGCTCGACCGCGCCATGCTCGACGATATCGAGGATGTGCTGCTGCGCGCCGATCTCGGTACCGCCGTCGCGGTCCGGATCGCGGACGCGGTCGGCGCCGGCCGCTACGACAAGGCGATTTCCGCCGATGAAGTAAAGACGGTCGTCGCAAGCGAAGTCGAGAAGGTGCTGTCGCCGGTGGCCAGGCCGCTGGAGATCGATGCGGCGCAAAAACCGTTCGTCATTCTCGTTGTCGGCGTCAACGGCTCCGGCAAGACCACCACCATCGGCAAGCTTGCCGCGAAATTGAGCGCCGAGGGCCGCAAGGTGATGATGGCGGCCGGCGATACCTTCCGTGCCGCGGCGATCGAGCAGCTCAAGGTCTGGGGCGAACGGACGAAGTCGCCGGTCATTGCGGGTGCGCAGGGTTCGGATTCGGCAAGCCTTGCCTTCAACGCGCTGAGCGCGGCGAAGGAACAAAAAATCGACGTGCTGCTGGTCGATACGGCGGGACGGCTGCAGAACAAGGCCGAGCTGATGAACGAACTGGAAAAGGTCGTTCGCGTCATCAAGAAGGTCGATGTTTCAGCGCCGCATGCGGTGCTGCTCGTGCTCGATGCCACGGTGGGACAAAATGCGCTGTCGCAGGTCGAGGCGTTTCATCGTACCGCTGGTGTGACCGGCCTCGTGATGACGAAGCTCGACGGCACCGCGCGCGGCGGCATCCTGGTGGCGCTGGCGGAGAAGTTCAAACTGCCGGTGCACTTCATCGGCGTCGGCGAAGGCATCGACGATCTCGCGCCGTTCACTGCGCGGGATTTCGCCAACGCGATTGCGGGAATTGAAAGTTAATATGGACAAGACCCAGCCGCATCCGATGTTCAAGCTCGCGACCGAACTCGGTCCGCTGATGGTGTTCTTCATCGCCAATGCGAAGTTCAACCTGTTTGTCGCAACCGGCGCCTTCATGGTGGCGATCGTGGCGGCGATGATCGCTTCCTATGTGGTGGTGCGGCATGTGCCTGTCATGGCGATTGTTACGGCCGTCATCGTGCTGGTGTTCGGCACGCTGACGCTGGTGCTGCACGACGAGACCTTCATCAAGGTCAAGCCGACCATGGTCTACGGCCTGTTCGCGGTGATCCTTGGCGGCGGTCTCTTGTTCGGCCGCTCGTTCATCGCGATCCTGTTCGATCAGGTGTTCAACCTGACGCCGAAGGGCTGGCGCATCCTGACCATGCGCTGGGCGTTGTTCTTTCTGGGAATGGCGATCCTGAACGAAGTCATCTGGCGCACGCAGTCGACGGACTTCTGGGTGAATTTCAAGGTGTTCGGCGCGATCCCGATCACGATGGCCTTTGCGCTTTTCCAGATGCCGGTCATCAAGCGCTATCACCTGGAGCCGGCTTCGCTGGAGGCGAGCGAGGCGGAAGCAGGGGATATAAGCAAGGGGTGATTGCGAGCGCTTGCGCTGCTCTGCTCCCTCGCCCCGCTCTTGCGGGGAGAGGGTTGGGGTGAGGGGTCTCTCCGCGACTTGTGCTCTATCGATAGACCTGTACCCCCTCACCCGGATCGCACCGGACAATGCTTCGCATTGCCGAGGCGATCCGACCTCTCCCCGCAAGCGGGGAGAGGTAAGACAAAGCAAACCACCTCAGCTCTTCTGCTTGGCGATGATCTTGTCCTTGATCTTGTCGTAGGTCGCCTGCGGGACGATGCTCTTCTGCACCAGCTCATCCTTGCCCTTGTACGGACGCCCGGCGATGATTTTTGCCGAATAGGCCTTGCCGACGCCCGGCAGTGCATCGAGCTGGTCGGCAGTCGCCGAGTTGATGTCCAGCAGCTCAACCTTCGGCGCAGGCGCCATCTTCGACTCGGACGCTTTCGGCGCGGGAGCCATCTTGCTTTCGGACTTGGTCGCGGGCTGCGTGCCCTGGGCCATCGACGGCGTTGCCGTCAACAGGCCGAGCGTGAGCGCGGTGGCGAGAAGAGAAGCGAGCGTGAAATGACGCATAGGGTGTCCCTCCAAGGACGGTTCAGGTAACACCCTAAAACTAGCTGCGAATTCATGGCGGCGCCATGGCTGCCAAATGAACGGCAGATAAAACCGGAAGATTATTTGGAGTCGATTCCACTTTCGCGCTTCCGGGTTCGCATCGGCGATGCGACTCGGGATGACGCAAGAAGGTTAGCTCCCCGCTTTCAACGCCTTCTCGATCTCGACCTTCAGCACGCTGTCGAGATTGGCCCGCGTCACCGGCCCGACCAGCTTGTAGCTGATGGTGCCGTCGCGGCCGACCACGAAGGTTTCCGGCACGCCGTAGACGCCCCATTCGATCGAGGCCCGGCCGTTGCTGTCGGCGCCGACAGCGGTGAACGGATTGCCGTAACGGCCGAGGAAGCGACGGGCGTTGTCGGGCGAATCCTTGTAGTTGATGCCGACGATCTGTATCCGCGTGTCCTTGGCCAGCGCGGTCAGCAGCGGCGCCTCGTCGTGGCAGGGCACGCACCAGGAGGCCCAGACATTGACGACGGAAACCTTGCCCTTGAACATTGCAGGGTCGAGCCCCGGCACGGGGGCGCCGTTATGGACGAGCCCCTCCAGCGCCGGCAGCGTGGTTTGCGGCGCCGGACGGCCGATCAGGGCGGAAGGGATTTTGGCGGGATCGCCGCCGTAGAGCCGCAGCAGGAACAGTGCAGCAATGGCGATGAAGGCGATCAGCGGCAGCGTCACGAGCCAGCGCCAGCGGCGCGGTTGATCCGATGCGGTGGGCGCGCTCATCGAATGTCCGTCGCCTGGCGGCCGGAGCGCCGGGTCACGCCGGAGGCATCGAGTTGGCGCAGGCGCTCCTTCTGATGGCGATAATCGATAACGATCCAGACGATGAGAAGCAGCACGACCGCCGCCACCAGCGTGTAGGAGGTCACGATAAAGGACGTGTAGGGACCGAGCGACATCGCGTCACGCCGCCTGCTGGCTGGCTTGCATCATCTGCAAGCTGCGCACCCGCCGGCGCAGGATCTCGTTGCGCATCGCCGCCAGATGCAGCGTAACGAACAGAAGCGAAAATCCGACCGCCATCACCAGCAGGGGAATCAGGAACGCCTTGTCGAGCGACGTGCCGCCCATCCGCAATACGGCCGCCGGCTGATGCAGCGTGTTCCACCAGTCGACCGAGAACTTGATGATCGGCAGGTTGATGGCGCCGACCAGCGTCAAGACGGCGGCGGCGCGTGCCGCCCGCGACGGATCGTCGACCGCGCGCCACAGCGCCATCAGGCCGAGATACATCAGGAACAGGATCAGGACCGAGGTCAGCCGCGCGTCCCATTCCCAGTAGGTGCCCCACATCGGCCGGCCCCACAGTGAACCCGTGACGAGCGCGAGAAAGGTGAAGGCCGCGCCGATCGGTGCGGCGGCCTTGGCCGCGACGTCGGCGAGCGGATGCCGCCACACCAGCGTGCCGAGCGCGCTGAGGCTCATCACGCCCCAGACGAACATCGCAAGCCACGCATTGGGAACGTGGACGAACATGATCTTCACGGTAGCGCCCTGCTGGTAGTCATCGGGCGCCATCGCCGCCTGATACAGACCGACCAGCAGCAGGATCGCGGTCGCGCCCGCCAGCCATGGCAGCACGCGCGCCGTCAGCGACAGGAATTTGGTGGGATTGGCGAGGTCGATCAGCGTCATGGCATCCTGATAGTCGTCAGCGGCGGGGCAGGCAATGCGGCTTGTTTTGTTTCAGGTTGCCTCCGCGAGAGTTGATCGGCGTCAAGTGGTCAGTCGAGCCCATGGCGCAGGCTGGCCGCGGCGGCGAACGGGCCGACCACGAGGCTCACCAGCGACAGCGCACACAGGATCGAAAACGGTGTTCCAAACGACAGCGGACCCGTAATGGCCGCCTGCGACGCGGCGACGCCGAAGATCAGTACCGGGATCGACAGCGGTAGCACCAGCACCGCGAGCAACAGGCCGCCGCGGTGCAATGTCACGGCAAGCGCCGCGCCGATCATGCCAGTGAATGTCAGCGCCGGCGTTCCCACCAAAAGCGTCAGCGCCACGGCTGATGTCGCCGAGGCGTCGAGATTGAGCAGCAGTCCGAGCACGGGCGTCGCCACGATCAGCGGCACGCCGGCCGCAAGCCAGTGTGCCAGCGCCTTCGCGGCACAGGCCAGTTCCAGCGGCGTCCGGCCCATCACGATCAGATCGAGCGAGCCGTCCTCATGATCGGCGGTGAACAGCCGATCGAGCGTGAGCAGGCTGGCGAGCAGCGCGCCGAGCCAGAGGATTGCGGGTCCGAGCCGCGTCAGCAGCGGCAGGTCGGGGCCGATCGCGAACGGCATCAGCACGGTGACGGTGAGGAAGAACAGCACGCCGATCAGCGCCCCGCCGCCGACACGGAGTGCGATCCTGATGTCCCGGCGAATCAGCGCGGCGAGGCCGGTCATGTCGCGCCTCCCATCCGCAGTTCCCTGGTTTCGATCCCGAGCGGGGCGTGGGTCGCGGCGATGACGATCCCGCCACTCGCCAGATGATCCCGCATCACGCCCACGAACAGGGTCTGGCCTGCGGTATCGAGCGCGGAGGTCGGCTCGTCCAGCAGCCAGACCGGCCGCCGTACCACCAACAGGCGCGCGATCGACAGCCGGCGCCGCTGGCCGGCCGAGAGAAAGGCCGCCGGCAGGTGGGTGGCGTGGCCGAGGCCTACCGCGGCGAGAGATTGGCCGACATCGCCGGCCTTGCCGCCGAGAAAGTCCCGCCAGAACGACAGGTTTTCGTGCACGCTCAGCGCCGGCTTCAGCGCGTCGCGATGGCCGAGATAATGGGCCTGTTCCGGCAGCGTCAGCTCGGCCTCGCCGCCTTCCAGGATGACCGAGCCACCCGCGGGCACCAATAACCCCGCGATCAGGCGCAACAGCGAGGTCTTGCCGGAGCCGTTCGGGCCGACCACCGCCAGCACTTCGCCGGACGAGGCCTCGAAATCGAGGCCGGAGAACACCCCGCGGCCGCCCCTGATACAGTCGATTTGCCGTCCCGAGAGCCGCATTTTACGTCGTCACAGCCCTCTGAAATTGATGGGTACCGCGTCAGAATTTGTGGGTACCGCATTGCTGCAGCACGCTTGTCGGTGTGGCGGCGCTTCTAGAAAGATTCTATAAGCCCGGAACTTGATGCAGCACACAATCGGCGGCTGCAAGCCGATAGGCCAGCCTAACGCTGACGGTGTTTAAATACCCTTGCCGGGTATAACTAGAATTTGGGATTTTCTGACATGACCTCGCTCGACAGCTTCAAATGCCGCAAGACCCTCAAGGTCGGCAGCAAGACCTACGTGTATTACAGCCTGCCCGCCGCCGAGAAGAACGGTCTAAAGGGAATTTCCAAGCTGCCCTATTCGATGAAGGTGCTCCTGGAAAACCTGCTGCGCAACGAGGACGACCGCACGGTCAAGAAGGCCGACATCGTCGCGGTGTCGAAGTGGCTCAGGAAGCGCAAGCTCGAGCATGAAGTGGCGTTCCGTCCGGCGCGCGTGCTGATGCAGGATTTCACCGGCGTGCCGGCGGTGGTCGATCTCGCCGCGATGCGCAATGCGATGCAGGCGCTCGGCGGCGATGCCGAGAAGATCAACCCGCTGGTGCCGGTCGATCTCGTCATCGACCACTCCGTGATCGTCAACTTCTTCGGTGACAACAAGGCGTTCGGCAAGAACGTCGTCGAGGAATACAAGCAGAACCAGGAACGCTACGAGTTCCTGAAGTGGGGCCAGAAGGCGTTTTCGAACTTCTCGGTTGTGCCGCCCGGCACCGGCATCTGCCACCAGGTCAATCTCGAATATCTCGCGCAGACGGTCTGGACCAGGAAGGAGAAGATGACGGTCGGAAAGAAGACCGGCACGTTCGAAGTCGCCTATCCGGATTCGCTTGTTGGCACCGACTCGCACACGACCATGGTCAACGGTCTCGCCGTGCTCGGCTGGGGCGTCGGCGGCATCGAGGCGGAGGCCTGCATGCTCGGCCAGCCGCTGTCGATGCTGCTGCCGGAAGTCGTCGGCTTCAAGCTGAAGGGCCAGCTCAAGGAAGGCGTCACCGCGACCGACCTCGTGCTGACGGTGACGCAGATGCTGCGCAAGCAGGGCGTGGTCGGCAAGTTCGTCGAGTTCTTCGGCCCCGGCCTCGACTATCTCTCGGTCGCGGACAAGGCGACCATCGGCAACATGGCGCCGGAATATGGCGCGACCTGCGGCTTCTTCCCGGTCGATGCCGCGACCATCGATTACCTCAAGACGTCGGGCCGCAAGGCTGACCGCGTCGCGCTCGTCTCCGCCTATGCCAAGGCGCAGGGCCTGTTCCGCACCGCCAAGTCCGCCGATCCGGTATTCACGGAAACGCTGACGCTCGATCTGAAGGACGTCGTGCCGTCGATGGCCGGCCCGAAGCGCCCCGAAGGCCGCGTCGCGCTGCCCGCGGTTTCCACCGGCTTCGCCACCGCGCTCGCGGGCGAATACAAGAAGCCGGAAGGCGGCGACACCCGCTACGCGGTCGAGGGCAAGGATTTTGATCTCGGCCATGGCGACGTCGTGATCGCCGCGATCACCTCCTGCACCAACACTTCCAACCCGAGCGTGCTGATCGGTGCTGGCCTGCTCGCGCGCAACGCCGCCGCCAAGGGCCTGACGGCCAAGCCGTGGGTGAAGACGTCGCTGGCGCCTGGAAGCCAGGTGGTCGCGGAATATCTCGCCAATTCGGGTCTGCAGAAGGATCTCGACAAGGTCGGCTTCAACCTGGTCGGCTTCGGCTGCACCACCTGCATCGGCAACTCAGGCCCGCTGCCGGAAGAGATTTCGAAGTCGATCAATGACAACGGCATCGTTGCCGCGGCCGTGCTGTCGGGCAACCGCAACTTCGAAGGCCGCGTCTCGCCGGACGTGCAGGCGAACTATCTGGCGTCGCCGCCGCTGGTGGTGGCTTACGCGCTGGCCGGTACCGTGACCAAGGATCTCGCAGTCGAGCCGATCGGCACCGGCAAGGACGGCAAGCCGGTCTACCTGAAGGACATCTGGCCGACCACGAAGGAGATCAACGCCTTCATGAAGAAGTTCGTGACAGCCACGATCTTCAAGAAGCGCTATGCCGACGTGTTCAAGGGCGACACCAACTGGCGCAAGATCAAGACCACCGACAGCGAGACCTATCGCTGGAACATGTCGTCGACCTATGTGCAGAATCCGCCCTATTTCGAGGGCATGAAGAAGCAGCCCGATCCCGTCGTCGACGTGGTCGATGCGCGGATTCTGGCGATGTTCGGCGACAAGATCACCACCGACCACATCTCGCCGGCCGGCTCGATCAAGCTGACCTCGCCGGCTGGAAAATTCCTCAGCGAGCACCAGGTGCGTCCGGCCGACTTCAACCAGTACGGCACGCGGCGCGGCAATCACGAGATCATGATGCGCGGGACCTTCGCCAACATCCGCATCAAGAACTTCATGCTGAAGGGCGCCGACGGCAATATCCCGGAAGGCGGACTTACCAAGCACTGGCCCGACGGCGAGCAGATGTCGATCTACGACGCGGCGATGAAGTACCAGGCGGAAGGCGTGCCGCTGGTGGTGTTTGCTGGCGCCGAATACGGCAACGGCTCCTCGCGCGACTGGGCTGCAAAGGGCACCCGCCTGCTCGGCGTTCGCGCCGTGATCTGCCAGAGCTTCGAGCGCATCCATCGCTCCAACCTGGTCGGCATGGGCGTGTTGCCGCTCACCTTCGAGGACGGCACGTCGTGGACATCGCTCGGCCTCAAGGGCGACGAGACGGTGACGATTCGGGGGCTGCAGGGCGACCTGAAGCCGCGTCAGATGCTGACGGCGGAGATCGTATCCGGCGACGGTTCGCTGCAGCGCGTGCCGCTGCTGTGCCGCATCGATACCCTCGACGAACTCGAGTACTATCGAAACGGCGGCATTCTGCATTATGTGCTGCGCAAACTCGCGGCTTAAAGTTCTCTTTTTGACGCGTTTTCCTCGCGCGAACCGGTAACCACTTCGCTTGAAAACGCCTTGAAACGCGGATTTGTGATCGGTGCCTCACTTCGAAGTGAGTGGCGACAAGAAAGAAGGCGGCCTATGAAAAGGCCGCTTTCGCGCGTCTGGGGCACGCATTCAGGAGCTCACACCATGCCCCGTACAATTACGGATGAAAAACTCTGCCGCCGGTTCGCAGCATGTCAGCGATGATGGCCTACAACTGCATATCGCGATGGTCCGGCGCGCTCGGCGTCTGCGCCATCGTCGCGGTCATCCGCCCGGCTCACGCCGATCCGCGCGCCGTCGTTGAATTGTTCACCTCGCAGGGCTGTTCGTCGTGTCCGCCGGCCGACCAGATCGTCGGCGAACTGGCCAAGGATCCGTCGGTGATCGCGCTGAGCATGCCGGTCGACTACTGGGATTATCTCGGCTGGAAGGACACGCTGGCGGACTCGCGTTTCAGCGCGCGTCAGAAAGCCTATTCGCACGTTCGCGGCGATCGCAACCTCTACACGCCGCAGATGATCGTCAACGGCTCGGTGCAAGTGATCGGCAGCGATCGCGCCGCCATCGACGGCGCCATCAAGACCACCAGCAAGACCGAAGGCGTGATGTCGCTGCCGGTGACGATGACGCTGTCGGGCAAACTGCTCAATGTCTCGGTCGATGCGAGCAAGGTCCCGACGGCGGGCCGCGGTGAAATCTGGCTCTGCTCGGTCTCGAAGGCGGTGCCGATTTCGATCGGGCGCGGCGAGAACCGCGGCCAGCAGATCACCTATTACAACGTGGTGCGCAGTCTCGTGAAGGTCGGCGACTGGAACGGCAGTTCGGGAAGCTGGACCGTGCCGCTGGAAAATATTTCCCGCGAGGGCGTCGACGGTGCGGTCGTCTATGTCCAGGACGGCAGTCGCGACAAGCCGGGCGCGATGCTCGGCGCCGCCTACACCGCGCTGCGCTGACAAGCGCACAGCTCGCGTAGCCCTGATGGAGCCAACGGGTCGCGCGAATGCGCGCCCGGTGACGGGCTTCGCGTAAATCCGCACAGTGCAGCGGCCGGTAGATTCCCGGATTTGCACTTCGTCCCATCCGGGCTACGAGTCTTCTCCGAAATCGCGATTGCAGATCGTGGGTTCGCAGCTTGGCACGCGAGTGTCGGCTGACATTGTCGAAGCGGCCACCACAAACGAAAAAGGACCAACTTTCGTTGGCCCAGTATCGGGATTAACTCCCTTCTGCGAACAGGCCCGATCCCGACGGCCCCGGGGGGCTGGGGGCTGAGGAATCCGGAACCGAAAGGACCGGGCCAACGCAGGATTGCTTTCTCGCAACCCAGCGGGGCAGGCGGTTGGCAGAAGTGGGGCAGCAATAAGATTCCGCTAACGATCCCGTGAATCGATTTTTGTTCCATTTCGGCGGTTCCACGCGGTTTCCTTCGTATTTACAGCCCCCTTGCGGCGTCCTGCGGTTAGCGCGATCATGTAGGTGTCGGCATGCTCCCGAAAAGTGGGGACCGGTTTTCGGAACGAGAGCATGCCTGAGATTACAGGAGGCGCTCCATGAGCCCGATCTCGGAGGACACCGATCCAAGCGATAGCCGCGCAGTGGCGCGCCCCGCCACTGCAGTTCCCCCGCCTAATCGGGTCACATTCAATCGCCTCGAACTCAACCGCATCCTCAACCTGTATGGCCGCATGGTCGCCGACGGCGAATGGCGCGACTACGCCATCGACTTCATGAAGGACCGCGCGGTGTTTTCGGTGTTCCGCCGCGCTTCCGAAGTCCCGCTTTACCGTATCGAGAAGGATCCGCGGCTCGCGCGCAAGCAGGGCATGTACAGCGTGATCTCGGCGACCGGGCTGATCCTCCGCCGCGGCCACGAGCTCGAACGCGTGCTGCTGGTGATCGACCGCAAGCTGGCGGTGGTTTGACGGCGTTGCCCGTAGGGTGGGCAAAGGCGCACTGCGCCGTGCTCACCATCCCTCCCTCGATTGCTAGCTGATGGTGGGCACGCTTCGCTTTGCCCACCCTACAGCGCTACGAAATTCTCAATCCTTCGGCACGGTCGACCCGCCTTCACCGAGCGCGAGCTGCATCATCACGGTGTCGAGCCAACGGCCGAACTTGAGGCCGACATTGGCGTGCGTCCCAATCATCTGGAACCCGCATTTGGTGTGAAGGCCGATCGAGCCGGCATTGGCAGAATCGCCGATCACCGCGATCATCTGCCGGAAGCCGCGCGCCTCGCATTCCGGGATCAGCCGCTGCAACAATTGCAGGCCGATGCCGCGGCGGTGGGTCGAGGGCTTCAGGTAGATGGAATTTTCCACCGTGAAGCGGTAGGCCGGCCGCGGCCGGTAGGGGCCGGCATAGGCGTAACCGATCACCTCGCCTTCGACGGTGGCGGCGAAATAGGGAAAGCCGCCATCCATCAGCGTCCTGAACCGCCGCGTCATCTCGGCGAGATCGGGCGGGACCAGTTCGAACGTGGCGGTGCCATAGCGCACCGCGTGTTCGTAGATGTCGGTGATGGCGGGGAGGTCGGCCTCGGTAGCGGGCCGGATTTCAGGAGCGGACGTTTCAGCAGCGGACATGGCAATAAGATACCAGCAGGCCAGTCCGGATCAACGCTCTTTCCGTCATGGCCCGGCTGAGGTCCGGGCATGACGACCACGGACCAAAAGAAAAGCCCCGGCCGCGAGGCCGGGGCTTCAATTCTTGAACCTGTCGGCAGCGACTAGTCGCGCTGGCCGAGGAGCTGCAGGAGCAGCGTGAACAGGTTGATGAAGTTCAGGTAGAGCGACAGCGCACCCGAGATCGCCGCCTTCTCCGCAATCTCGCCGCCTTCAGCGGCGTAGCCGTAGATGTAGTCGTTCTTCAGCCGCTGGGTATCCCAGGCGGTGAGGCCCGCGAACACCAGCACGCCGACCACCGAGACGATGAACTGCAGCATCGAGCTCGCCAGGAACAGGTTGACCAGGCTCGCGATGACGACGCCGATCAGGCCCATGAACAGGAACGACCCCATGCCGCTCATGTCACGCTTGGTGGTGTAGCCGTAGAGGCTCAGCGCGCCGAAGGTCGCCGCGGTGATGAAGAACACCCGCACGATCGAGGTGTGCGTGTACACCAGGAAGATCGACGACAGCGAAATGCCCATCAGCGCCGAGAACACCCAGAACAGCAGTTGGGCGGTCGCCGGCCGCAGCCGGTTGATGCCGGCCGAGATCGCGAACACCATCACCAGCGGTGCGAGGATGAACAGCCACTTCAGCGGGCTGACATACATCGCGTAGCCGAACGGCGTCAGGAAGGCGTTGCCGAACCGGGCGGCAGCGCCGGCCTGGTCGGTGGTCACCGCAGCCATGTAGACGCCGAGCGCCGCGAGGCCGGTGATGGCCAGGCCGATGCTCATGTAGTTGTAGATGCGCAGCATGTAGGCGCGCAGACCGGCATCGACGGCCGCTGCGTCAACGCGTCCGGCGGCCCGGCCGAAAGGAGATACGTAGTTACGGTCTAGGTCCGACATGGTCGAATTCCCGTTGGTTGGGCCGGCGGAGCGCAAGGGGTTTGCGGCGCCGGTTAGATTTCTTAGCTCAGATGTCCCGATCTGCCGACGTTAGTTTCACGTCATGAACCCGGCCACTGATCTTGGCTGGTATGTGGGAAACTAACACATTCGATGCAAGCTTCCACGCGCGGCTGAATGTCGCTTCTGCCTGCCATTTGCGCGTAAAGCTTGCGTTAACCCGGCCTTCCGCCGCTACAAATTGTCACAAATTCCGCAACACGCTGGCTGGCTTCTGGTTCAGCGCCAGCAACGTCCCGGCGAGCCCAAGCCCCACCGTGACGATCAGGGCCGCGACAACCACGCCGGCCGCGCTGCCGGCCTGCCAGACGAAACTCAGCGTCATCAGCCGGGTGACGATCAGCCATGCCGCGATCGAACCTGCGATGACGCCGAATACGGCGGTGGCAAGGCCGATCATCAGGTATTCCAGTGCGTAGGCGCCGAGCAGCCGCGCCCGGGTTGCACCCAGCGTCTTCAGGATCACCGCGTCATAAACCCGGTGGCGATGGCCTGCGGCGAGCGCGCCGCCGAGCACCAGGATGGCCGAGATCAGCGTCACGGCGCTGGCGCCGCGGATGGCGAGCACGAG
This sequence comes from Bradyrhizobium jicamae, assembly GCF_001440395.1. Classification (GTDB taxonomy): domain Bacteria; phylum Pseudomonadota; class Alphaproteobacteria; order Rhizobiales; family Xanthobacteraceae; genus Bradyrhizobium; species Bradyrhizobium jicamae. The sequence goes on from NZ_LLXZ01000150.1 coordinate 59,144, forward strand.
GTTGGTGACGACGGTGCCGATGGTTTCCAGCGCTTCGCGAACCCGCACGCTGGTGACCATCGGAAAGGCGTCCGCCACCTGCTTGATGATTCGCGCGTCGCCCGCCGCGTCCGGGTGGACCTCGGACAGGGTCGCGACATGGCTGTGCGGCGCGCCCTTGAACGCGTTGGGCGAGAACACCAGCACGAAATTGATGCCGAGCCCCTGCCAGTCGACGTTGCGGAAATTGCTGATCCGGGCCGGAATGTCGCGGCCGAGCACGTTGACGACGATCTCGTCGCCTATTCTGAGCTTCAGTCCGTCGGCGATCTTCTTCTCCAGCGAGACCAGCGGCGGCCCCTTATAGTCCGCGTTCCACCATTCGCCTTCGACCACCTTCGAGCCCCTGGGAACTTCGCTGGTGTAGGTCAGGCCGCGGTCGCTCTGCAGCACCCATTCGGAATCCTGCGACGGATTGAGTTCGTCGGCCTTGACGCCGCGGGCCGCGACGATGCGTCCGCGCAGCATCGGCACGTCCTCAACCGTCGATTGCGGTGCGACCTGCTTGAGGAAGGCGCCGAAGCGGTCGGCATCGGCGGTCGGGATGTCGATGAAGTAGAACGAGGGAGCTTTCTCCGGCAACGCGGCCAGGAACTGCCGGCGCAGATTGCCGTCGATCTGGGTGATGGTGACGAGCACCGCGAGCCCGAGGCCGAGCGACATCACCACCGAGGGCGTCAGCGCGCCGGGCCGGTAGATGTTGGCGATCGCCAGCCGCAGCATGGTGATGCGGCTGCGTGGCATCCGGCGGGCCAGCGCCATCAGCCCGGCGGCGACGCCGCGCAGCAGCGCGAATACCGCAACCGAGGACACGACGAACACCGCCGCAACCCGTTTGTCGTAGGAAAGCCCGATAGCCACAGTGATCAGCAGCACGATCACGGCCGCCATCAGCGCGAGATAGCCCCAGCGCGGCCGGTGCCATTCGCGCGCGACTTCCTCGCGAAACAGCGCCGCAACCGGCACGTCGTGCACCCGGCCGAGCGGCCACAATCCGAACGCGAGCGCGGTGAGCAGGCCGTAGATGAACGACAGTGTCAGTTCGTCCGGATGCAAAGCAGGGATCACCGGCAGCGGCAGCAGCTTGCCGAACACGCCGACAATGAGGAACGGCAGCGCCGCGCCGGCCGCGAGCCCGATCACCGAACCGACCGCGGCGAGCAGGACCACCTGCGTCAGATAGATCGTGAAGACGTCGCGCCCCGTGGCGCCGAGCGCCTTGAACGAGGCAATGACGTCGCGGCGCCGGTCGATATGGCTCTTGACCGCATTGGCGACGCCGACGCCGCCGACCAGAAGCGCGGCGAGGCCGACCAGCGTCAGGAACTGGCTGAAGCGGTTGATGGTGCGTTCGAGTTGCGGGGAGGCGTTGCTGCTGCTGCGGATCCACCAGCCGGCCTCGGGGAGGGCGCTCCTCGCGCTCTCGATCAATTGGGTCGCGGCGCGATCGTCGGCCGCATTGTTCGGCAGCTTCACGCGGTAGATCCAGCGCACCAGGCTGCCGGGCTGCAGCAATCCGGAAGCGCGCAGGCTCGCCTCGCTGACGAGCACGCGCGGGCCCAGCCCGACATTGCCGGCCAGCTTGTCCGGCTCGGCGCCTACGACGCTGCGAATCTGGAACGTGGCGTTGCCGATGGTGATCCGGTCACCGAGCTTGAGATCGAGCCGCGCCAGCAGCGTGGAATCCACCGCCGCGCCGAACGCACCGTCACGCTCGGCCAGCAGATCCGCCATCGGCATTTTCGGCTCGAGCGTCACCTCGCCGAGCATCGGATAGTTGCCGTCGACGGCCTTGAGTTCGACCAGCGCCAGTCTGCCGTCGCTGCTTCGGGCCATCACGCGCAGCGCGGCCGCCACCGACACCTGGCCACGCGCCCGCAGGAAACCGATTTCCTCCGGCTTGGCCTCACGCTGGATCAGCGAGAAGGCGACGTCGCCGCCCAGCAACGTGCGGCCCTCGCGCGTCAAACCTTCACCGAGGCTCGCGGCGACCGAGCCGACGCCGGCAATCGCCATCACGCCGAGCGCGATGCAGGCGATGAAGACGTAAAAGCCGCGCAAGCCGCCGCGCAACTCGCGCAGCGCGTAACGGAAGGCCAGCGACGATGCGCGGCTATGATAGACGGGTTCGGAAACGGTGGTCATGAGTGGCTGTCGATCCGGCCCGAGCGCAGCCGCACCACACGGTCGCAGCGCTGCGCCAGAGAGCTGTCATGCGTTACCAGCACCAGTGTCATGCCGCGCTCGGCATGTTTGGTGAAGAGCATGTCGACGATCTGCTTGCCGGTGGCCTCGTCGAGATTGCCGGTCGGCTCGTCCGCGACAAGAATCGCCGGATCGGGCGCCAGCGCGCGGGCGAGCGCCACGCGCTGCTGCTCGCCGCCGGACAATTGCGTCGGATAGTGATGCAGGCGTTCGCCGAGGCCGACGGACGCGAGCTCCTTTGCCGCGCGCTCCGCCGCGTCGGGATTGCCGGCGAGCTCCAGCGGCACCGCGACGTTCTCCAGCGCGGTCATGGTCGGGATCAGATGAAACGACTGGAACACGATGCCGACCTGGCGGCCGCGGAAGCGGGCCAGCGCATCCTCGTCGAGGGCATTGAACGGAGTGCCGTTCACCACCACCTCTCCGCTGTCAGGACGTTCCAACCCCGCCATCACCATCAGCAAGGTCGATTTGCCCGAACCCGAAGGTCCGATCAGGCCGATCGCCTCGCCCGATGCCACACGAAGGCTGATATCTTTCAGGATATGAACGCGAGCGGCGCCGGTGCCGAGCGAGAGGTTGACGTTGGAAATGGAAATGGTGTCCGGCTCGAGGCCGGTCAGCGAAGAGGGTTCGATGAGACTGTCCATGGCTCGGTCATATGGCACTTCCGCCGCTCGGGTCGAGGGCTTGAAATGGATGTTTGCGCACATACGCGTGTTGATTATGGCTTTGATGACGGCCGGGCCGGTCTGGGCCCAGACCCCCGCTACGGCTCCCGCCAAACCCGTCAAAATGGTCGTTCTCGGCGATTCCCTGAGCGCCGGCCTTGGCCTTTCCGCGCCGGCGGCGTTCCCGGCCCGTCTACAAAAAGCGTTGGCTGACAAGGGGATAAAGGTCGACATGACCAATGCCGGGGTATCCGGCGACACGACTTCCGGGGGCCGCGACCGGCTGGACTGGTCGATCCCGGACGGAACCGAGGCGGTGATCGTCGAACTCGGCGCCAACGACGCTCTTCGCGGCATCGATCCCGCCGTCACCCGCGCCGCCCTGACCGACATCCTGACCCGGCTGAAGGCGCGCAAGATCGCCGTTCTCTTGTGCGGAATGGTGGCGCCGCCCAATTACGGCAGCGACTATGCGGCGCGCTTCAACGCTATCTATCCCGAGCTTGCGAAATCGTTCGGCGTGCCGCTTTACCCATTTTTCCTGGAGGGGGTCGCCGCCGACGCCAAACTCAACCAGGCCGATGGCATCCACCCGACCGCCGAGGGCGTCGATATCATCGTGAAGAATATTCTGCCTATGGTGGAAGCATTTCTCGGCACGATCTCCGGGCAGCGGAGTTGAAAAAAGGAGCACAGACAAGGTTACCCAAAGGTTTTTCCGTAGCATTGCGGAGTGCGCGGCCCACGTGCTTCGCAGAGTCATATAAGTCGGGTAGAAAATAGCTATCGGTGATTCGTCACCGGGCGCTGTTACAGGACATGGTCCTTTTCAAGGTCATGCCCAAGCATCGGGAGTCATGCGATGCCGCGTTTATTTGCTGGACTGGAAATTCCGGCCGAGATCGGCCAGAGCCTTTCCAATTTGCGTGGCGGCCTTCCCGGCGCACGCTGGATCGATCCCGAAAATTACCACGTTACCTTGCGCTTCATCGGCGACATCGACGGCATGTCGGCGAATGAAATCGCCTCGATGCTGTTCCGGGTCAACCGCAAACCGTTTGAGGTCAAGGTGCAGGGCCTGCAGAGCTTTGGTGGCAAGAAACCGCGCGCGGTGGTCGCCTCCGTCGAGCCGAGCCGGCCGCTGATCGAACTGCAGGCCGAGCTCGAACGGATGATGCAGCGGATCGGTCTCGATCCCGAGGGACGCAAATTCACGCCGCACGTGACGCTCGCGCGGCTGCATGATGCGTCGAGCCGGGACGTCGCCGATTATCTCTCGGTGCGCGGCTACTTTCCGAGCCGCACGTTCATGGCCTCGCGATTCGTGCTGTTCTCGTCGCGCGCCTCCACCGGAGGCGGGCCCTATGTGGTCGAGGATTCCTACGCTCTGAGTGCGTGAGGCATAGATGTAGCCCGGATGAAGCGAAGCGAAATCCGGGGTAAGTGTCTCCGCTTGTCGCAGACCCCCCGGTTGCGCTCCGCTTCACCCGGGCTACGTAGCGTCGTTTGCATACCCCCGGCACCAATTCACGGCTTGCAATTTCCGCTCGCTTGAGGCCGAAAGGGGGCCATGCTGTCGACCGACCCCACCTCGTTCCACGCACAGTATCAGGCGCTGGTTTCCTCCGGCGCGATCGAGGCCGATCCGGCGCAGGCGGAGGCCGCGGAGGCGTTTGCCGCGCTCGACGAACGGTTGTCGAGCTACAAGCCGGCGAAGAAGCTCAGCCTGCTTGGCCGTCTGTTCGGCGACAAGAGCGAAGCGCCGCCGCGCGGGCTTTACGTGCATGGCGAGGTCGGTCGCGGCAAGACCATGCTGATGGATCTGTTCTTTCAGCACTCGCCGGTCCAGCACAAGCGCCGCGCGCATTTCCACGAGTTCATGGCCGAGGCGCATGAGAAGATCTACGCCTATCGCCAGAACATCGCGCGCGGCGAGATCGCCGACAGCGACGTGATCGAACTGACGGCCAACGCCATTTTCGACGAGGCGTGGCTGTTGTGCTTCGACGAATTCCACGTCACCGACATCGCCGACGCCATGATCCTGGGGCGGCTGTTCTCAAAGCTGTTCGAACTCGGCACCGTGGTGGTGGCGACCTCGAACGTCGCGCCCGAAGACCTCTACAAGGGCGGTCTCAACCGCGCGCTGTTCCTGCCCTTCATCACCCAGATATCGGATCGCATGGACGTGCTGCGGCTCGACGCCCGCACCGATTTTCGCTTGGAAAAGCTTGCCGGCGTGAAGATGTGGCTGGTGCCGCCGGATGATGAGGCGGGTGCTGCGCTCGATCGTGCCTGGCGCAAGATGACGGGCAATGCGCCCTGCAAGCCGCGCGATATCGCGATCAAGGGGCGCATGCTGCGCGTGCCCTGCTCGGCGCACGGCGTTGCGCGATTTTCCTTTGCCGACATCTGCGAAAAGCCGCTCGCCGCCTCGGATTACCTGCGGCTCGCGCACGACTATCACACCATCCTGATCGACCGCATTCCGGTCATGGACTATCCCGAGCGCAACGCCGCCAAGCGTTTCATCTCGCTGATCGACACGCTCTATGACAATGCCGTGAAGCTGATGGCCTCGGCCGAGGCCGATCCGGTGTCGCTGTATCTGGCGACCGAAGGCATCGAGGCCATGGAGTTCAAGCGAACCGCGTCGCGGCTGATCGAGATGAGCTCGGAATCCTACCTGGCGCTTCCTCACGGGCGGAAGGATTCTGCAGCGAGCGGATCGAGCACGGGTTTGGTGGAGACGTGACGGCGTAGCCGTCATTCCGGGGCGATGCGCAGCATCGAACCCGGAATCTTGCGCCACAACTTCTGGATTCCCGGTTCGCGCTGTCGCGCGCCCCGGAATGACAGTGCTTCCTGGCATACCTGACCGAATTCAAGGCAGGGCCTTAGAATTGGGCTCGCCCCGTCTTGAACCGGTCAATCGAAAGGGATAGCAAGCCATCCGGCTGACTAATCCACCCCTCACTCTTCGTCTCAGAAGGACAAATTTCCCATGGCGCGCGACAAGATTGCTTTGATTGGCTCCGGTCAGATCGGCGGAACGCTGGCTCACCTCATCGGCCTGAAGGAGCTCGGCGACGTCGTGCTGTTCGACATCGCCGAGGGCGTTCCCCAGGGCAAGGCGCTCGACATCGCGCAGTCGTCCCCGGTCGACGGTTTCGACTCCAATCTCACCGGCGCCAATTCCTATGAGGCGCTCGATGGCGCCAAGGTCTGCATCGTCACCGCCGGCGTGCCGCGCAAGCCCGGCATGAGCCGCGACGACCTCTTGAGCATCAATCTCAAGGTCATGGAACAGGTCGGCGCCGGCATCAAGAAATATGCCCCCGACGCGTTCGTCATCTGCATCACCAACCCGCTGGACGCGATGGTGTGGGCGCTGCAGAAGGCTTCCGGGATGCCGCACAAGAAGGTCGTCGGCATGGCCGGCGTGCTCGACTCCGCGCGCTTCCGCTATTTCCTCGCCGACGAATTCAACGTCTCGGTCGAGGACGTCACCGCCTTCGTGCTCGGCGGCCACGGCGACACCATGGTGCCGCTGACCCGCTATTCCACCGTTGCCGGCATTCCGCTGCCCGACCTCGTCAAGATGGGCTGGACCTCGCAGGCCCGCATCGACGAGATCGTCGACCGCACCCGCAACGGCGGCGCCGAGATTGTGAACCTCCTGAAGACCGGCTCGGCGTTCTACGCCCCGGCGGCTTCCGCGATCGCGATGGCCGAGAGCTACCTGAAGGACAAGAAGCGCGTGCTGCCCTGCGCCGCCTATCTCAACGGCGAATACAACGTGAAGGACATGTATGTCGGCGTTCCCGTCGTGATCGGCTCGAAGGGCGTCGAGCGCGTGGTCGAGATCGAGCTGGCCGGCAAGGATCGCGAAGCCTTCGACAAGTCGGTTGGCGCAGTTCAGGGCCTGGTCGACGCCTGCAAGAAGATCGCGCCCGATCTGCTCGGACGTTGATTTTGCTCAGCTTTCGCTCCCTCACGGGGGCGAAAGCGTTTTCAGGGTTGCAGTTATATTGGTATGTGGTATGCCAACTACCAATGCCGGTGAACTGTAGAACTCGCCGCTAAAGGGTTTTGGGGAGCGTCCAAGATGAATATCCACGAATACCAGGCCAAGGCTCTGCTGCACGAATTCGGCGTGCCGATTTCGCGCGGCGTGGCTGTGTTGAAGGCCTCGGATTCTGAAGCCGCCGCCAAGCAGCTCCCCGGCCCGATCTGGGTGGTGAAGAGCCAGATCCATGCCGGCGGCCGCGGCAAGGGCAAGTTCAAGGAAGCTTCCGCCGGCGACAAGGGCGGCGTCCGCATCGCCAAGTCCGTCACCGAGGTCAACGAATTCGCCAAGCAGATGCTGGGCGCGACGCTCGTCACGATCCAGACCGGCGCGCAGGGCAAGCAGGTCAACCGCCTCTACATCGAGGAAGGCTCCGACATCGACAAGGAGTTCTATCTCTCGATCCTGGTCGACCGCGAATCTTCCAAAGTGTCGTTCGTGGTTTCGACCGAAGGTGGCGTCAACATCGAGGAAGTCGCGCACAACAACCCGGAAAAGATCGTGACCTTCTCGGTCGATCCGGCCACCGGCATCATGGGCCATCACGGCCGCACGGTGGCGAAGGCGCTCAACCTCTCCGGCGATCTCGCCAAGCAGGCCGAGAAACTGGTGGCGCAGCTCTACAGCGCCTTCACCGCCAAGGACATGGCCATGCTGGAAATCAATCCGCTTGTTGTCACCAGGCAGGGCCAGCTCCGCGTGCTCGATGCGAAAGTGTCGTTCGACGACAACGCGATGTACCGCCATCCGGAAGTGGCCGCGCTGCGCGATGAGACCGAAGAGGACGCCAAGGAAATCGAGGCGTCGAAATACGATCTCAATTACGTCGCCCTCGACGGCACCATCGGCTGCATGGTCAACGGCGCCGGCCTCGCCATGGCGACCATGGACATCATCAAGCTCTACGGCATGGAGCCCGCCAACTTCCTCGACGTCGGCGGCGGCGCCAGCGTGGAAAAGGTCGCGGCCGCCTTCAAGATCATCACCGCCGATCCGAACGTGAAGGGCATCCTGGTCAACATCTTCGGCGGCATCATGAAATGCGATATCATCGCCGAGGGCGTGGTCGCCGCGGTGAAGCAGGTCGGCCTGCAGGTGCCGCTGGTGGTGCGGCTCGAAGGCACCAATGTCGAAGCCGGCAAGAAGATCATCAGCCAGTCCGGCCTCAACGTGGTGTCGGCCGACAATCTCGACGATGCCGCACAGAAGATCGTGAAAGCCGTCAAGGGAGGCTAGCGATGGCTGACCATCTCGCCGCACCGACACCGCTTCCGGAGCATCAGAAGCTCGCGGCATTTGCGGGCGAATGGGCCGGCGAGGAAATGGTCTATCCGTCGCGCTGGACCGCGGGCGGTCCGGCGACCTCGCATGTGGTCGCGCGGATGGCTCTCAACGGCTTCTATCTGATCCAGGACACCCGCCAGATGCGCGACGGTAAGGAGAGCTTCGCCACCCACGGCATGTTCACCTACGATCGCGAAGACCGGACCTACAAATTGTTCTGGCACGACTCGCTCGGCTACTATTCGCCGGCGCCGGCCTCCGGCGCCTGGGTCGGCAACAAGCTGACCCTGGTGCGTGGCTCGCTGCGCGGCAATGCGCGCCATGTCTACGAAGTCGTCGACGACAACAGCTACACCATGAAGGTTCAGTTCTCACCGGATGCCGAGGGATGGGCCGACGTGCTCACCGGCGTCTACCGGCGCATTCACTAAAAACCCATCGTTCCCGGTCACCCACGAAAGCGTGCTCAACCATGTCCGTTCTGATCGACAAGAATACCAAAGTCATCTGCCAGGGTTTCACGGGCAAGAACGGCACGTTCCATTCGGAAGCCGCGATCGCTTACGGCACGAAGATGGTGGGCGGCACCTCGCCGGGCAAAGGCGGCTCCAAGCATCTCAATCTGCCTGTCTTCGACACCGTTCGCGAGGCGCGCGAGAAGACCGGCGCGGACGCGAGCGTGATCTACGTTCCGCCGCCGGGCGCGGCGGACGCGATCTGCGAAGCCATCGATGCGGAAATTCCGTTGATCGTCTGCATCACCGAGGGCATTCCGGTGCTCGACATGGTGCGCGTCAAAAGGTCGTTGAGTGGATCGAAATCGCGCCTGATCGGGCCGAACTGCCCGGGCGTGATGACCGCGGGCGAGTGCAAGATCGGCATCATGCCGGCCAACATCTTCAAGCCGGGCAGCGTCGGGATCGTTTCGCGCTCGGGCACGTTGACCTATGAAGCCGTGTTCCAGACCACCCAGGAAGGCCTCGGCCAGACCACGGCGGTCGGCATCGGCGGCGACCCGGTCAAGGGCACCGAATTCATCGACGTGCTGGAGATGTTCCTCAAGGACGAGAAAACCACCTCGATCATCATGATCGGTGAAATCGGCGGCTCCGCCGAGGAAGACGCCGCCCAGTTCATCAAGGACGAGGCCAAGCGCGGCCGGAAGAAGCCGATGGTCGGCTTCATCGCCGGCGTCACCGCCCCTCCCGGCCGCCGCATGGGCCATGCCGGCGCCATCATCTCCGGCGGCAAGGGCGACGCCGGATCCAAGACGGCGGCCATGGAAGCCGCCGGAATTACGGTGTCTCCGTCGCCGGCACGGCTCGGACACACCCTTGCCGAAAAATTGAAGTCTTAATTCAGTCCTTGGTTCTTTTAGGCGGGAATATCCCGCCTAAATAGGGTAAAGCTTCTTACCGAGCTGGTTCGGGCCTCCGGACCGGCTAAAGCGCCGTTTTCCATGCGCAAAGCGACAATTACCAGGACGCCAACATGTCTCGCCAGGACGCGAACGCAGCATTTGCCCTCTCTTCCTTTTTGCAGGGCACCAACGCCACCTACATCGACGAGCTCTACGCCCGCTACGAGCAGGACCCCGGCTCTGTCGACAGCGAATGGCAGGAATTCTTCAGGAGCCTGAAAGACAGCCCGGCCGACGTCCAGAAGAACGCCGAGGGTCCGTCCTGGGGCCGGGACAACTGGCCGCTGACGCCGCAGGACGATCTGACCTCGGCGCTGGACGGCAACTGGGCGCAGGTCGAAAAGGCGGTCGGCGCCAAGCTCGCCGCCAAGGCCCAGGTCAAGGGCGCCGAGCTGTCGCCTGCCGACGTCAACCAGGCGACGCGGGATTCCGTCCGCGCCCTGATGCTGATCCGCGCCTACCGCATGCGCGGTCACTTCCACGCCAAGCTCGATCCGCTCGGCATCGAGGCGCCGCGCGACCGCGAAGAGCTCGATCCGCGCACCTACGGCTTCACCGAGGCCGATTTCGACCGCAAGATCTTCCTCGACCACGTGCTCGGCCTCGAATACGGCAGCTTGCGCGAGATCGTCGTGATCTGCGAGCGCACCTATTGCCAGACGCTCGGCGTCGAGTTCATGCACATCTCCAACGCGGCGCAGAAGGCCTGGATTCAGGAGCGCATCGAGGGGCCGGACAAGGAAATCAGCTTCACCCCGGAAGGCCGCCGCGCCATCCTCAACAAGCTGATCGAGGCCGAGGGCTTCGAGAAATTCTGCGACGTCAAATTCACCGGCACCAAGCGCTTCGGCCTTGACGGCGCCGAGTCGCTGATCCCGGCGCTGGAGCAGATCATCAAGCGCGGCGGCAATCTCGGCGTGAAGGAGATCGTGCTCGGCATGCCGCATCGCGGCCGCCTCAACGTGCTGACCCAGGTGATGGGCAAGTCGCACCGCGCGCTGTTCCACGAGTTCAAGGGCGGCTCCGCCAATCCCGAGGACGTCGAAGGCTCCGGCGACGTGAAGTATCACTTGGGCGCGTCGAGCGACCGCGAGTTCGACGGCAACAAGATCCATCTGTCGCTGACCGCCAACCCGTCGCATCTGGAAATCGTCGATCCGGTCGTGCTCGGCAAGGTGCGCGCCAAGCAGGACCAGCATGGCGATCCACCCGACATGCGCATTTCGGTGCTGCCGCTGCTGCTGCACGGCGACGCGGCGTTCGCAGGACAAGGCGTGGTGGCGGAATGCTTCGGTCTCTCCGATCTGAAGGGCTACCGCACCGGCGGCTCGCTGCATTTCATCGTCAATAACCAGATCGGCTTCACCACCTATCCGCGCTATTCGCGCTCCTCGCCCTATCCGTCGGATGTGGCGAAGATGATCGACGCGCCGATCTTCCATGTGAATGGCGATGATCCGGAGGCGGTGGTGTTCGCCGCCAAGGTCGCGATCGAGTTCCGGCAGAAGTTCCACAAGCCTGTCGTCATCGATATGTTCTGCTACCGCAGGTTTGGCCACAACGAGGGCGACGAGCCGGGCTTTACCCAGCCGGTGATGTACAAGCGGATCGGTTCGCATCCGTCCACGCTCTCGCTCTATGCCAAGCGCCTGGTCGCCGACGGCGTGCTGACCGAGGGCGAGGTCGAAAAGGCCAAGGCCGACTGGCGCACGCGGCTCGATGCCGAGCTCGAGGCGGGCTCCGGCTACAAGCCGAACAAGGCGGACTGGCTCGACGGCAAATGGGCCGGCTTCAAGGTCGCCGACCAGGAAGAGGATGCGCGACGCGGCGTCACCGGCGTCGATATCGGCATTCTCAAGGATATCGGCCGCAAGATCACCAAGGTGCCTGATGGTTTCCGGGTTCACCGCACCATCCAGCGTTTCCTGGAAAACCGCGCCAAGGCGATCGACAATGGCGTCGGGATCGACTGGGCGACCGGCGAGGCGCTGGCGTTCTGCACGCTGATGCAGGAAGGCCATCACGTCCGCCTGTCGGGACAGGACAGCGAGCGCGGCACGTTCTCGCAGCGCCATTCGGTCCTGATCGATCAGGAAGACGAGAGCCGCTACACGCCGTTCAACCATCTCGGCCACGACCAGGGCCACTACGAGGTCATCAACTCACTATTGTCCGAAGAGGCGGTGCTCGGCTTCGAGTACGGCTATTCGCTGGCCGAGCCGAACGCGCTTGCGATGTGGGAAGCGCAGTTCGGCGACTTCGCCAACGGCGCCCAGGTGGTGTTCGACCAGTTCATCTCGTCGGGCGAACGCAAATGGCTGCGCATGTCCGGTCTCGTCTGCCTGCTGCCGCATGGCTATGAAGGGCAGGGGCCGGAACACTCCTCGGCACGCCTCGAGCGCTTCTTGCAGATGTGCGCCGAAGACAACATGCAGGTGGTGTATCCGACCACGCCGGCGAATTACTTCCACGTGCTGCGGCGCCAGCTCCATCGCGAGATCCGCAAACCCCTGATCATGATGACGCCGAAGTCGCTGCTGCGCCACAAGCGCGCGATTTCGCGGCTCGACGAGCTCGGCAAGGACACGACCTTCCACCGCATCCTGTACGATGATGCGCAGATGCTGCCCGACGAGAAGATCAAGCTGGCGCCGGACGACAAGATGCGCCGCGTCGTGCTGTGCTCGGGCAAGGTCTATTACGACCTCTACGAGGAGCGCGAGAAGCGTGGCATCGACGACATCTACATCCTGCGCGTCGAGCAGCTCTATCCGGTGCCGCTGAAGGCACTGGTGCAGGAGCTGATACGCTTCAAGAACGCCGAGGTCGTGTGGTGCCAGGAAGAGCCGCGCAACATGGGCGCGTGGCACTTCATCGAGCCCTATCTCGAATGGGTGCTGAACCAGATCCACGCGCCGAACCGCCGTCCGCGTTACGCCGGCCGTGCGGCGTCGGCGGCAACTGCCACCGGTCTGATGTCGAAGCACCAGGCACAGCTCAAGGCGATGCTGGACGAGGCGCTGAACTAACAGTACCCGAAAGTCGTCATGCCCGGGCAAAAGGCGCGAAGCGCCGTCTTTGCCCCGAATGTCCCGGGCATCCACGTCTTGCTTTTTGAATTTGACTTTAAGGCGTGGATGGCCGGGACGAGCCCGGCCATGACGCAAAGAGGAAACCATATCATGACTGAAATTCGTGTTCCGACGCTGGGTGAGTCCGTGACGGAAGCCACCATCGGCCGCTGGTTCAAGAAGGCGGGCGACGCAGTGGCCGTGGATGAGCCGTTGGTCGAGCTCGAGACCGACAAGGTCACCATCGAAGTGCCGGCGCCCTCCGCCGGCGTGCTCGGCGAGATCGCGGCCAAGGACGGCGAGACCGTCGCCGTCGGCGCGCTGCTCGGGCAGATCAATGAAGGCGCGGCCGGCGCCGCCAAGCCCGCTGCGGCCGCACCCGCCAAGGCCGCTGCTCCGGCG
>NZ_LLXZ01000151.1 GCF_001440395.1 Bradyrhizobium jicamae
TTGTTGCAGGCGCCGCCACAGGCGATCGTTGCGTGCGCTGTTGTCGCATGGGAAAGCTCCGCATTTGGGGGTTGCTCTTACAACGTCCCTGCCGTGCAACTGTTCCTTAGAACAGGTCAAGCACTTGCCACGATCTGCCGCCCGAGTTGGTTCGCCGGCCGTTCAGGCGGAAGCGGAGCTGCCTCCGATTGATCGTAATGGATGCGCATCAGGCCGGGCGCATCCGCTTTTGACCGCAAACCGGAATCGGTCAGGGGCTAGCTTAGGTCGGCTAAGCGCCAACCGCAGAAGTGGTGGCCGAGGCGCTCCAGTTGATCAGAATGGGTGCGGCCTTGCCGCTCTATTGGATTTTAGCGGGCGCAATCGCTTCGATTAGGACCATATCTGCATCTCGAACGGTAACGCCGCGCCCGGTCTCTTCGGCAACTTTTCGCGCTACCTTTCGGGCCACAGCTGCATCCGCCAGTTCGAGCAGGATGACACTCCCCTCGCCCTTGAACGCATCAGGGTTCGATACGTGTACAGTAATCGGAGTCGGCTTTTCGCTCATTTCGGGGGACCGGCGATTTCAGTCACCCGGCTAGGGGCTATCAAGTTCGATGTTTGTGAGAAACGGCGCCGCTTCTGCGTGCACTGTTAATTTCTGCTTACTCTTCCGGGGCCGACATACGTGCCTTTATTGAGTGCACGCTCTAGCACCAAGAGCCCCAGCTTCGGGACGTGAAGCTGAGGCTCCTGGAGGCCAGCCCTTGAACCGCAAAAGGGCCATGCCGAGATTACAGCAGTGGACGGCCGAAAAGTTTCGTGCGGGGCGGGTCGAACTAGCGCCGTCGCGCCGCGTCCCTGTCGCCTTTCCAAGCCGAGAACGCCTTGAACGCTTCCAGCCTGACCTCTTCGCTTGGCGTGGCGTCGGGATGCAGCGCCTTCGCGATTAGACTGCTTGCCTTGAAGGTCAAACCGCCCCCGTTTGCGATCTCGTTGTTGTACTCCCACATCTGGCGAAGCTTGAATTGGATCTCCTTGTTCTTCTCCTTGAGGCGGGCAACTTCGCTGGCCGCCTTGGTCTGCGCGGACTTGGCGGCACTCTCCCGGCGAGCAAGCGCCTTCTCTAGATCGAGTACGCGCTGGCGCAACAGATGGTTCTCGGCCTGTGTCAGGGCCAGCTCGGCCTTGGTGGTCGTGGCACGCAGTGCCTCGATCTCCGCGTCCCGCTTGACGCGCCAGTGCACCTGCCGTTCTGCATTGCCTATCATGATGAAAGCCACCGCTTCGACCTTTGACATGCGCCACATCGTATGACCATTTGTCAGCGCAAACGACTTGGGACTCTCCGCATTTTGCCGATATATTTCAGACGGCTCCATGGTTGCCTCCCACCCGGTCCATCCGCGCGGGACATGAACGGCGGGACGGTGCAAGGGCTCGATGCAGGCCAAGTTTCGCGGCGCAATGACCCCCAATCGCGCGTTGCCGGTGCTAGGCGGCGGTCGTGCTCGCAGCGATCTTTTTCTTGAGAGCTTCGCACACCGTACGAACTTCGGATGTCGTCAACGAGCACTCCTCAATCTGCAAGAAGTAACGCTTGCCTTCCTCGCGATAGTTCGCCGCCAACTCCTGGATTTCGGTTACCATGGAGTGGACGCCAGCAACCATTGCCTCGCACTTCTTGGCAGCTTCTGTCAGTTCGGCACCGAGCGCTTCGATCTCTTTCACCGCCGCATCGTATTCGCGAACGACGACTTCAGCAGAGAGTCTGCCGACCTGATTGACGCCTTCCTTGTGCTCGACATAATCGGGCATCGGGCCTTTCGGTAGCGGATGGTCGTGGTTGGGAACTATTTGGATTGAAGGTAGTGTGCGATTGCTGATTTGGATCAAGTCGCCAATATCGCGCTCAATGTCGTCGATTTTCGATGGAGAGGAACGGGCGAGAAGCTCTTCTGTAAAACTCATTTAGCAATGCTCCAAACTGTTGCAGGGCTCTCGAAACGCCGACGGTCAAGCAAAATGTTCTTGTTGTCCACTGCTTATGTCGGGCGCTATGTATTGTGTGCAACATTGGAACCGTGACCGCGCATCCCGTGCGGCTGGTGATAGGCGAAGCCTCACTCGCGGCCGAACCCGTACGCCCGGGTTAGGCCACGCGCCGGTTCTCTTCCGTACTTTGTTTGATTTGTTTCCCGGTGTCTTCGGCCATTTTGAGCGACATGTCGGCGATGCGACGGCTGCACTCCAGAGCAGTCTCTACGGTCTCACGCACCATGTCACTTTGTACGGCTGCAAAGTCCTGAGCAGTTCGGCAGGCCCACAATTCATTCATGTGGTTCATGTTCTTCTCGACTTGACGCTGAACCATCTGGAAATACTCTCGAGACATTCCTTCCATCACCTTGGCAGCAGCGGTGCCGGTGTAAAGTACGGTCTGCGCGTTGCGAGCCGATCGTTCGGTAGCCTGTTGCACCCCGTCTCCTGACAAGCCGAGCGCGCGACCAAATTG
>NZ_LLXZ01000152.1:0-311 GCF_001440395.1 Bradyrhizobium jicamae
GCCGGGGGCGCCGTTCCGGCATTTTTCGAGCCGCGACGCCCTGATGCAGGCGGTGGCGGAGGAGGCGCAGCGCCGGTTCCGCGCCGAGATCGAGGCGGCGCTGGCCGCGGCGCCGGGGGGCGATCCGCTCGGCCGCTTTCGCTGCCTCGGGCTCGCGTACCTGCGCTGGGCGATGCGCAACCCGACCCATTTCGAGATCATTTCCAGCCGCCGTTTTTTCGACCATGACCGGGCGGTCTCGATCTCCAGCGACAATGCCGAGCTGATCGGGCTGACCGAGCGGACACTGGCCGAGGCTTTTGCGGCGGGGG
>NZ_LLXZ01000152.1:422-168580 GCF_001440395.1 Bradyrhizobium jicamae
TCTATGGCTTTGCCCGGATGAATATCGACGGCCATTTTCCGCGCTGGGGCGTCGGCGCCGCCGAGGCCGAGCGGACTGCCGAGGCGATCCTCGATCTCTTCATCGAGGGCATTGCGAAGAGCAGCTGACTTGTCCGGTCATTCCCGATCTGGCCGTTCGCACCATCCCGGAGTGACTACCTCTCCGTATTCACCACTGCGTAGTCCATCGGGGGCAAATTCATTGCGCGTTCATGACGATTCCACTACGTTTTTGTGACGCGGCACAGGTTCCGGCTGGGTCGTGCGTCTCCTGGCACGTCGCCAGCCCAAGGCTTTGCATTGCGCCGGGTCATGTTGCGTACTTCCGATGGCGCCCGCGCCAAATTCAGGGCCTTCCGCCACCACACTTGCCGCCGGCCTTGCCGCGATCGGCTTTTGGCGCCTTTCGGCTGTTGCTGCACCGCACATGGCCGCGCTGGGGATCCTGCTGCACACCGAAGCCGATTTCGGCGGCCGCCTGGGTTTCGCTCTGGCCTGGGGGATCCTGAACTTCTTCTTTATTTCGCTGCTTAGGCGCCCGGCGCTGTCGGGCGCGCTGTCGCTGACGCTGGTTGTGGTGCTGGTGCTGCTGTCGCGGCTCAAGCACGACGTTGTGCAGATGACCGCGAACTTCGTCGACCTGATGGTGATCGACCGCGACACCGCGGCCTACCTGTTCACCATCTTTCCTAATCTGCGCTGGAGCGTGGTCGGCGCATCCCTAGTCATCCTGCCGCTGATGTATGCGCTGTGGTGGCTCGATCCGTTCCGCATCCGCCGCCTGCCGGCGGCTGCCGGCCTTCTGGCCTGTCTCGCCGCGCTGACCGGCTATTCCGCCGCCTGGCCCGATGAGGCCTGGCACGGCTATTACGACGACGGCTATCTGTCCAAATTCGCCCGCTCGGGCGTGACGGCGGTTTCCGACTTCGCCAAATACGGCTTCATGGAATCGGACGCGGTGGTCGCCGAACGGTTGAAGGTGCCGCTGGAGGATTCCTGTCAGGCGGCCGGCCGCCGCCCGCACATCATCATGATCCATGACGAGTCGAGCTTCGACATCCGTCAGGCCAATGGCGTCAAGGTGCCGCCGGGCTATGGCAGCCACTTCAAGTCGTTTGATGGCCGCGAGCGCAAGTTCATGGCCGAGAGCAGCGGCGGCGCAAGCTGGATGGCCGAATACAACGTGCTGGCCGGCCTGTCCTCGCGCTCGTTCGGCCGCTTCTCCTATTTCGTCACCCGCATCGCGTCGGGAAGGGTGGAGCGCGGACTGCCGCTGGCGCTGCGCCGCTGCGGTTACAGCACGCTCTCGCTCTATCCGGCCTATGGCGCCTTCATGGGCGCGCGCGGCTTCCAGACCTCCACCGGCATCCAGCACTTCTATGACGCGCGCGACCTCGGCGCGAAGGGCATCGAGCCGGACAGCTTCTTCTACGACAAGGCGGTGAAGCTGATCGCCGAGCAGCCGGCCAACACGCCGCTGTTCACCTTCGTCTATCTCGCCGCCAACCATTTCCCCTGGGAAACCAAATTCCGCCCCGACCTGCTGCCGTCCTGGCGCAAGCCGGGCAACGAGCCCGTGGTCGACGAATATCTGCGCCGCCAGACCATGAGCGCCAACGATTACGCGGGCTTCCTCGCCAGCCTGAAGAAGAAGTTCCCGGCGCAGCCGTTCCTGATCGTGCGCTACGGCGACCACCAGCCGGAGTTTTCCTCGAACCTGCTGGACCCCGGTCTGGATGAAGCCAAGGTCGTCCGCAAGTTCGACACCTACGACCCCCGCTACTTCACCACCTACTACGCGATCGACGCCGTCAATTTCGAGCCGGTGAAGAGTTCTGCGGTGATGGACACGATCGACGCGCCCTATCTGCCACTGGTGATCCAGGAGGCCGCCGGCATTCCGCTCGATCCGTCGTTCGAGGAACAGAAGAGCATCATGCTCCGTTGCAAGGGTGTATTTTATGCCTGCAAGGACGGCGCCGAAGCGCGCAGGTTCAACCGGTTGTTGATCGAGGCAGGATTTATAAAAGGGCTTTAGAGAACATGTCAGCCGTTGCGGAACCCGGAAGGAGCGAAGGCTCACGCGCAGATGGGCGCGGCGTCCGGTTCTTTGCTTCGGCCGGCCTGGTCGCGGCGATCCATTTGGCCGCGCTCGCGGTCCTCCTGACCACCGAATACGGGCCGTTCGCGATCACGCTGTCCGTGCTGGCATGGGTGTTCGTGAACTGCTTCCTCTTGGTCGTGCTGCAGCGGCCCGGCGTCAGCGCAGCGCTGGCGCTGGCCTTCATCGTGATCCTGATCGCGTTGTCGCACTTCAAATTCGGCATTCTGCAGCTGACGCTGACCTTCCTCGATTTCCTGATCATCGACCGCGATACGTTTTCGTTTCTGCTCTCGGTGTTTCCGCGATTGCAGATGCAGTTGATCGCGGCAGGCCTCGTCGCGGGTCCGCTGTTGTGGCTGATCTGGCGTTTCGATCCGTTCCGTGTGCGCCGCCGCGTTGCACTGACGGGCGTGGCGGCGTCGGCCGCGCTGATCGCGGCGATGTCGGTCGCATCGCCCGAGCAGGCCTGGGAGCCGTTCCAGGGCGTCAATCATATTTCCAGTCTGGCGCGTTCCGGCGTCGTCGCGGTATCGCGGCTGGCTTCGACCGGCTGGATCGAGGCCGATCCGCCGGCGGATCGCCCGCTGCGCCTGGGCTCGGAGGCGTACGCCGCCCGTCCTGCGATGCTGCCGCCGGTTACGGCCTGCGATCCGGCGGCCAAGCGGCCGCACATCATCCTGCTGCTCGACGAGTCCAGCTTTGACGTCACCTCGGCGCCCGGCATCAAGGTGCCCGCGGGATATACCGACTTCTTCAAGTCGATCGACGGCAAGCGGCGGACCATGATCGCGGAATCGACCGGCGGTCCGACCTGGTACACCGAGTTCAATGTGCTGACCGGCCTGTCGGCGCGCTCGTTCGGCGATCTGAAGTTTTATGTCACGCGGATCACCGCCGGCCGCGTGACGCGCGGGTTGCCGCAGGCGCTGCAGAACTGCGGCTACAGGACCGTCTCTCTCTATCCGACCTACGGCGATTTCCTCAGCGCGCGCGCCTTCCAGAAGGGCACCGGCGTCGACCGCTTCATCGACATGGCCGAGATGGGCGTGAACGAGGACATGCAGCCCGACACCTTCTATTACGATCAGGCGCTGAAGGCGTTCGCGCGCGAGCAGCTCTCGCGGTCGCCGGTCTTCATGTTCGTCTACCTCACCGCCAATCATTTTCCCTGGACCGACGTCTACCGGCCCGACCTGACGCCTGCGGGCTGGACGCCGCCCGGCAACACCGCCGAGGTCGACGAATACATCCGCCGCCAGACCATGACGGCCAACGACTATCGCGCATTCACCGAGCGGCTGAAGCGCGATTATCCGGACGAACAGTTCCTCGTGCTGCGCTTCGGCGATCACCAGCCGGCGATCTCGCAAAAAATGCTCGAGCCCGGCATCGATCGCAAATCGCTCGCGAAGCGCCTGATGGCGACCGATCCGCGTTATTTCTCCACCTACTATGCCATCGACGGCATCAACTACTCGCCCGCCAACCTGTCGTCGGCGCTCGAAACCCTCGATGCGGCCTACATCCCCCTCGTGCTGCAGGAAGCCGCCGGCATCCCGCTCGATCCGACATTTGCCGAGCAGAAGAGCATCATGCTCCGTTGCAGGGGCGCGTTCTACGCCTGCAAGAAGGGCGCGGAGGCACGGAGGTTCAACCGGATGCTGATCGACGCCGGGATGATCAAGGGGCTTTAGCTCTCTCCGTTGTTGCGAGGTCTAGTAGGGTGGGCAAAGCGAAGCGTGCCCACCATGCTGGGCGATGTAGTTCACGACATCGGACGCGTGTCCGCGGCCCATCCCCGTCATTGCGAGCGAAGCGAAGCAATCCATCGTGCCGCAAGCGGAGGCATGGATTGCTTCGTCGCTACGCTCCCTTGCGCAAACGCTTCGCGGTTGTCGCAGGCAATGACGGGGAGAGAGCGTTGCCAAGCCTCTACTTCTTCCCCACCTTCTCCCACAGCCATTGCGCCACCGCATCCGGCGAACTCGCCGCGTCATTGCCGGCTGCGCGCAAATTTGCCTCGCGCATCGTCGCGATGTCGATCTTGCCGAGCAGCGGCGCCAGCGCTTTCTGCAGGCCGTCATCATCGGCGCGCTTCGGCGAAAGCAGCACGATGGCGTCGTAGGGCGGGATCGCGTGCCTGACGTCGCCGAGCGTGATCAGGTCGTATTTCGCGATCAGTCCGTCGCTGGTGTAGCCGGCGATGACATCGACCTCGCCGGAGGCGACCGCGGCATACATGAAGTCCGGCTGCATCTGCCGCTGCCCGCGGAACGACAGCCCGTAGGCCTTGCGCAGCGCCGTCCATTCGGGCCGCGAGAAGAACTCGTAGTCGCCGGCGATCGTCATGTTGGCTGAGCGCGAGGCGAGGTCGGCGATGGTGCGGATGCCGAGCTGCTCGGCGCGCTTGCGCGGCATCACCAGCGCATAGGCGTTCTCGAAGCCGAGTTCGCCCAATAGCGTGATGTTCTCCCTTGCCAGCATCGCCTTCAACTCGGCCAGCAGCTCGCGGCGCGGCCTGATGTCGTTGCGCTGGAACTGGTTGGCCCACAGCGTGCCGGAATAGTCGACATAGACGTCGATGTCGTTGGCCTTCAGCGCCTCGAAGATCACGTTGGAGCCGAGTCCCTCGCGCGTCGAGGCGGAAAGCCCGGCCGCCTTCAGCCGCTGCCCGATCAAGGCTGACAGCACATATTGCTCGGTAAAGGTCTTGGCGCCAATGACGTAGCTCGTTTGCGGGCGGGTCATCGCCGGCGCCAGCGTGGCGACGACCAGCGCCGCAATTCCGGTGCTGCCAAGGATCGCGCGCAGGCGGCTGCGGTTACGCAATCCGCTTTCGATCAACGTCAGCAATTGATCCACCGCCAGCGCCAGCACCGCGGCGGCAACACAGCCGAACAGCACGAACACCCAGTTCTGGGTCTGCAGCCCGGCAAAAATGTAATTGCCGAGGCTGGTCTGGCCGATCGGCGTCGACAGCGTCGCGGTGCCGATCACCCACACCGCCGCGGTGCGGATTCCCGCCATCATCACCGGCAGCGCCAGCGGCAGTTCCACCGTGAACAGGGATTGCCGCGGCGTCATGCCGACGCCCTGCGCCGCCTCGAGTATCGCGGCATCGACGCCCTGCAGGCCGGTGATGGTGTTGCGCAGCACCGGCAGCATCGAATAGAGCGCCAGCGCCAGCACGGCGGGCAGGAATCCGAACGCGGAAAAACCGACGCCGAACCACGACAGCGACAGCGCCGCCAGCGCCAGCAACAGCGGATAGAACAGCGCGAGCAGCGCCAACCCAGGCACCGTCTGCACGATGCTGGCGAGCCCGAGCAGCGCGCCGCGCAGCACCGGCCGATGGCGCGAAAGAATCGCAAGCGGCAGGCTGACGATCAGGCCCAGCGCCAGCGCAGCGAGGCTGACGCGAACATGGCTGCCGAGATAGTCGGGCAGGTGGCTCCATGCTTCCGCCAGGCGCGGATCGGCTGACATGTTCATGCCGCACCGCCCTGCGGCAGCAGCGCACCCAATCGCTCGGCCTGTCGCCGTGGCGTGCGCAGGAGTTCGCCGACATAAGGATCGTCGGAAGCGGACAGCTCCGCCGGCGTGCCCTGCGCCAAAAGTTTTCCGCCGCGCATCACGGCGATGCGATCGGCAAGCAGGATCGCTTCCGTCATGTCATGCGTGATCATGACCGTGGTCAGGCCGAGCTTGCGATGCAGTTCGCGAAAATCCTCTCCGAGCGCGTCGCGGGTGAGGGGGTCGAGCGCGCCAAACGGCTCGTCCATCAGCACGATGCGCGGCCGTGCGGCGAGTGCGCGCGCCACGCCGACACGCTGGCGCTGGCCGCCGGAAAGTTCATGCGGCAGCCGGTCGCGGTATGGCGCGCGGTCGAGCCGCACCAGGTCCAGCAATTCATCCACCCGCGCGGAAATTTCCGCAGGCGGCGTGCCCAGAAGTTTTGGCGTGATGCCGATGTTGCCGGCGACGCTCAGGTGCGGAAACAGCCCGCCGCTCTGGAACACATAACCGATCCGCCGCCGCAGCAGGATCGGATCGACGCTCTGCACATCCTCGCCTTCGACCGTGATGGTGCCGGTATCCGCCTCGATCAGCCGGTTGGCCAGCCGCAGCAGTGTGGTTTTGCCCGAGCCGGAGCCGCCGACGATGGCGAGGAATTCGCCCTCGGCGACGTCGAGCGAGACGTCATCGACGGCCACCACGCGGCCATCGTCGAACGTCTTGCCGACATGCGCGTAGGCGATCAGTGGCATGGTCGGCATTCGGTGCGATCCCAATCCTTGGGCGATTCCCAGCAGATACAGTGATAGCCGATAAATGGCCGGCCGTGAGCCGCGCGCGGATCTTTTATGCCGACGGGAACGCTGGAAGTGAGTCCATCCAAAGGAGGGCCTCTCACGTCAAACCTGATGATTGCGGATCACCCCGCGATGAATGGCTTTGACTTCCGGCGATAACCTACACATCATCCCGGGCCAAGATAATCGGCAAATCAGCCCTGAAGATTGAGCGAACGGGCGTTTGATTCGATGTCAGAGGTCTCAGATACTCCTTTCGGGCATGTGCTGGATCCGATGGAACGGATCTCGGAGACCTTGTTCGGCCTGATCATGGCGCTCACCTTCATCTGCAGCCTCGGTATCGCGACCTCCGGCAACATCAGGATTCAAACGATGCTGATCGGTGCGCTCGGCTGCAACCTGGCCTGGGGCATCGTTGACGGTGGTCTTTATCTGCTGGCGCGCATCAATGAGCGAGGCGGCAAGAACCTGACCCTGCGCGCCATACGGCAGGCGCCGGATGCAAAGTCCGCGCAACGCGTCATCGCCGACGCGTTGCCGCCGGAGCTGGCGTCGGTCTTGCCTTCGGAGCAACTGGAGTTGATGCGGCAAAAAGTGCTGCAGTCGCCTGAGCCCGAGCGTCCGAAGCTGACCGGCCGCGACTGGACCGGAGCGCTGGGGCTTTGCTTGCTGAGTTTCCTTGCGACTTTCCCGGTCGTTATTCCCTTCATCTTCATCAGCGACGCCAAACTGGCGTTGCGCGTCTCCAACGCCGTGGCCATCGCGATGCTGTTCTGCTGTGGTTACGCGTTCGGACTTCGTAGCGGAATTAACCCCTGGGCCGCCGGCCTTTCGATGGTGGCCGTTGGCAGTGCGCTGGTCGGCACCACGGTAGCCCTTGGAGGATAGTCGTGCGACAACGAGGCGCAGCAAGAGTCTGGCACGTCGGCGGCAGCTCGATTGCCGCGTTCGTTGCCCTGTCGCTGCCGCCGATGACCGGCGGCATGGCGCGCGCGCAAACCCCCGAGGTCGGCACGGGCGGTGCGATCGGCCTTGGCAATCGCGGCTGGTCCGCCTCCGATCCGAACCGCGCAACGTCTGCCAATGAGCTCGAATTCAGCGCCCGCGCGGGGGCTGCATCCGACTACATTTATCGCGGCACCACGCTGTCCGATCACGGGCCCGCAGCCGGGGCTGCCGTTGAAGCACGGTTTGGCGCCCTGTACGCCGGCACCACGGTGGCCACGGTCAAGCTACCCACCCAACCGCTCGCGGAGTTCACTTATGCGGCCGGCATCCGCCGGACGATCGCAACGATCGATTTCGATTTCGGTGTCACCTATTTCGCCTATCCCGGAGAGAGGCTGCCTGGTGAGACCGGCGGCATCAATTATTGGGAGGCGGTTTTCCGCGGCGACCGGAAAATCGGCGAACAGGTCCGCGTCGCCGCCGGCTACGCCTATTCGCCTGATGTCTCAAACACCGGCGCATGGAGCCAATACGTCGCGGCTGGTGTGGGCTACGACGTGCCGGGACGTCTGCTCCCGCCGAACCTTGGCGTATCCTTTACCACCGCTGCCGGCTATTCGTGGTTCGGCAATCAGGCGCTGGCCCTCGGCGGTTTTCCGCTGCCCGCCTATCTCAATTGGCAGGCGGGCGTGACCTTCACTCACAAGGCCTTCAACCTCGATCTGCGCTACTACGACACCAATCTCTCGAAAGAAAACTGCTTCGTCTTCACCGGCGATCCAAACGCACGGCCGGGGGGCCGTGTCGATCCCGTTACCAACCCGGCTGGCCTCATCTCGAACTGGTGCGGCGCGACGTTCGTCGCCAAGGCCTGGTTTGCGTTCTAGATGATCGGCACATTTTGTGGCCTCGGCCTTCCATCACGCCATCTCGACTCTCTCACCCTCCCCCTCCAGGGGAGGGTGAGAGATCAACTACCACGTCATGACGCCGCGTTGAACTTATCCCGCGTAACCGCTAAGGCATCCCTCCAAAGACTTGGGGAGAAAGATGGCAGATACCGCACAACCGGCCGCGGTCGCGCTCAACGATGCGACGGTAGCGTTTCGCGTGGCCGGGGATCGGGTCTATACGGCGGTGGAACGGGCCAGCCTGAACGTGGCCCATGGCGAATTCGTCGCCATTGTCGGGCCGACCGGCTGCGGGAAATCGACGCTGCTCAACGTGGCGGCCGGACTCTTGAAGCCCGCCGCGGGGTCGGTGAAGATTTTCGGTCAGCCGCTGACTGGCCTGAACCGGGATGCCGGCTATCTGTTCCAGGCCGATGCCCTGTTTCCCTGGAAGACCGCGATCGACAATGTCGCCATCGGGCTGGAGATCAAGGGCGCGCCGCGTGAGCACGCGCTGCAGCGTGCGCAGGGCTGGCTCACGTCGGTGGGGCTCGGCGCCTTCGCCAATCGCTATCCGCACATGCTCTCCGGCGGCCAGCGCAAGCGTGTCGGCCTGGCGCAGGTGCTGATCCGTGATCCAAAAATCCTCTTGATGGACGAGCCGTTCGGCCCGCTGGATGCGCAGACCCGGCAGATCATGGGCAATCTGCTGCTGGAACTGTGGAACGCCGACCGCAAGGCGGTGCTGTTCGTCACGCACGATCTTGAAGAGGCGATCGCGCTCGCCGACCGGGTCGTGATCATGTCGGCAGGACCATCCGCGCGCATCATCGGCGACTGGCAGGTGACGCTGCCGCGCCCGCGCGACATCTCGGAAGTGCGGATGGAAAAGCAATTCCACGAACTGCACCGCGAAATCTGGAGCGTGCTGAAGGACGAAGTAATGAAGGGTTATGTACAGTCGACGCAAGCGGCGGAGGTAGGCTGATGTCGCGCCTGACGCTGTTGTCCCTGCAATTGCTGGTCGCGGTCGTTGCGCTGGCGATGTGGCACGTCCTCACCACTGTCCCGGTGTTCGGCCGCATTCTGTTGCCGCCGTTCTTCTTCTCCAACCCGGTCGATGTCGGCAGCCAGGTCGTGAAGTGGTTCACGACAGGCGTGATCTGGAAGCACCTTTTCATCACGTTATGGGAATCCGTCCTCGCCTTTGTGATCGGCTCGGTAGGCGGCGTACTGGTCGGATTCTGGTTCGCGCGCAAACCGCTCGTCGCCGCGGTGTTCGATCCCTATGTCAAGATGATCAACGCGCTGCCGCGCGTGGTGCTGGCGCCGATCTTCGCGTTGTGGCTGGGGCTCGGCATCTGGTCCAAGGTCGCGCTCGGTGTGACGCTGGTGTTCTTCATCGTGTTCTTCAACGTCTATCAGGGTGTCAAGGAAGTCTCGAACACGGTGCTTGATAACGGTCGCATGCTCGGCATGAACGAGCGGCAGCTGACGCGCCATGTCTACTGGCCGTCGGCGCTGTCGTGGATGTTCTCGTCGCTGCATACGGCGGTCGGCTTTGCCGTGGTTGGCGCCGTCGTCGGCGAATATCTGGGATCGGCCGCCGGTCTCGGCTACCTGATCCAGCAGGCCGAAGGCGTGTTCGACGTCGCCGCCGTGTTCGCCGGCATGTTCGTGCTGTCGGCTTTCGTCATCCTGATCGACATGGTGGTGACGCTGGTCGAGCGGCGACTCTTGGTCTGGCGGCCGACGGCGGCGGAGGGCAGGGGATAGGTCTCTCCGCCATCGCAGGATTCGTAGGGTGGGCAAAGCGAAGCGTGCCCATCCCTTACGATGGTTATTTGGATCAATGGTGGGCACGGCGCAAATGCGCCTTTGCCCACCCTACGGCTCTCGAATGGAGCTCCAGGAATGGAACTCAAGCCTGATCTACAGGTATCCGTGTCGACCGCGCAGTCCATTGTGGACCAGGTCATCTCCGACTGCGCCGTCACGACGGTCTCCCGGCTGTATGGGGGCGAGATCGCGGCCATCCACGAGATCGCTTTTGCCGATCCTGCGCACCGGCCGCTCGTGCTGAAGGTTTATCCCGACGATCTGCGCTGGAAGATGCAAAAGGAAGTGACCGTCACTGGTCTGATCCAGGGCCGTCTCAGCGTGCCCGCGCCGGATATTTTGCTTGCAGACGATTCGAAGCGGCTACTCCCGCTCAATTTCATCCTGATGACCAGGCTCGACGGTTCGAGATTGGGTGTGTTGGAAAAAGACCTGACGTCGGAGCAGCTCGCTTCAGCTTACGCGCAGATCGGCCGATTGCTCCGCGAGTTTCACCACATTCCGATGGAAGCCTTCGGCTATATCGGCCCAACCGGCATCTGGACGGCGCATTCGAGCAATCACGATTACCTGACCCATCAGTTTCAGCGGAAGCTTAAGGAATTCGCCGAGCGCGGCGGCAGCGCCGAGCTTGCGCAGCGGATTGCGGGACACGTCGCGGAGCGCGCTCACCTGTTAAAGGGCTGCTCGCAAGCCGTGCTGTGTCACAATGACCTGCATGCTGGCAATCTGCTGGCGACGATTGGAAACGAAGGGCTGCGCCTCACGGGCGTTGTGGACTTTGAGGGGGCGCTGGCCGGCGATCCGCTGATGGACGTTGCCAAGGCGCTTTATTACCTGGATGAGGAATGTACCCGCGCTTTGCTTGGCGGGTATGGTCCCTTGGAACGGGAGCACTGGTCCGAGACGCTCGACCTTTATCACCTGTATTTCGTGATCGAGCTGTGGTGCTGGATGGCTCAGATTGGCAAGAAGGAGCGGCTCGACGAACTGGCCCTCGAATTGGAAGCCGGCAGCGCCGGATAACAGAATCGAGGGTGGGCAAAGAAGCGTGCCCACCATCAGCATTGCGATGCGGATCGATGGTGGGCACGGCGCGATGCGCCTTTGCCCACCCTACGGCTTTCGTGTTCCGGGATGACGCTTCGCGTCAGTTCAACATCTTCGTATCGTCAGGCGCCTGCGGCGGCGTCTTGATCGCGATCGCCTTCAGCGTTCGGCCGTCGGGCTTGGTGCCGCCATGCGCGGTGCCCTTGGGGATCACCACGAGGTCGCCCGGCTTCACCCGTACTTCCTTGTCGCCCAGCCAGATCGTGCCGGTGCCGTCCAGGATGTACTGGATCTCGTTGGTGTTGGGATGCATGTGCTTGCCGACATTGCCGTCCTGGATCGAGATCGTCATGCCGTCGGCGGCGACGAACAGTTTTGAGCGCATGCCGGTGCCCGAGGGCATGCCAAGCTTATCGCCTTCGAGCTCGCCGGTGTGGATGACCTGCGCGGTGATGTTCTCGGCGGCGATCGCCGGACGCAGCAGATGGGTGACGCTGCAGCCGGCGGCGAAAGCGGCGGCGAGCGATAGCGTGATGGCTAGGCGATTCATGGCATTCCTCCCCTGTGTTGATCTTGTGCCGGCGATGCTATGCCGCCAGCCAGCGCCTGACCAGCGGTCGGAAAGTCGCCTTCTCAAGGCCGGCCCGCTGCTTTATGTTGCCGCGCAACGAATGGAGGAAGTCATGAAGAAACTGCTCGGCCGGCTGGCCGCCTCGCTGCTCGCGCTGACGCTCACGACCGGGTTTGCCGCAGCGCAAAGCAAGGTCACCGTCGCGATCGGGGGCGGCTCCTGCCTGTGCTATCTGCCGACGGTGCTCGCCAAGCAGCTCGGCGAATATGAAAAGGCCGGGCTGGCGGTCGAACTGGTCGACCTCAAGGGCGGCTCGGATGCGCTCAAAGCCGTGCTCGGCGGCAGCGCCGACGTGGTGTCGGGCTATTTCGACCACTGCGTCAATCTGGCCGCAAAGAAGCAGGAATTGCAGTCGTTCGTGATCTATGACCGCTACCCCGGCCTGGTGCTGGTGGTGTCGCCCAAGCACACCAACGACATCAAATCGATCAAGGATCTGGCCGGCAAGAAGGTCGGCGTCAGCGCGCCGGGCTCCTCGACCGACTTCTTCCTGAAGTATCTCTTGAAGAAGAACGGCCTCGATCCGACCAGCGCCTCGGTGATCGGCGTCGGCCTGGGTGCGACGGCTGTCGCCGCGATGCAGCAGGGGCAGATCGAAGCGGCCGTGATGCTCGATCCCTCCGTCACCGTCTTGCAGGGCAGCTATCCCGATTTGAAGATACTGGCCGACACCCGCAGCGCAAAGGACACGCTCGCCGTGTTCGGCGGGGAGTATCCCGGCGGCGCGCTCTACACGACCACGGCGTGGATCAAGTCGCACGAGAAGGAAGTGCAGGCGCTGACCACGGCGATCGTCAACACGCTCGACTGGATTCACGCGCATTCGCCGGAAGAAATCATGGCGAAGATGCCCGAGGAAATCGTTGGCAAGAACAAGGAGCTTTATCTGGCGGCGCTGAAGAACACGATCCCGATGTATTCGCTGACCGGCAAGATGGATCCCAAGGGCGCGGACGCGGTGCTCGCGGTGTTCAGCGAGGGGTCGCCGGAGGTCGCCAAGGCCAATATCGACGTGACCAAGACCTACACCAACAAATATGTCGAACAGGTGAAGAAGACCTCTGGCACGAACACCAAATGAAGTCCGGATAGGTTCGGCGTGATATCAAGCGAAGTCCGGCGATGAGTGACACGAAGCAGCCTGTCATTCATCGCGTCCGCGCGCTCGACCTCGTTGTCGAAGCGTGGACGTGGCCATTTGCCGAAACGCGTCGCGCGGAGATCGCGGCGCATTTTGCCGACAAGCAGCGCGAAAAGCCGGCGATGTGGAACGGTCGCGTCCTGCTCGGGCGCAATCCGGTGTTTGCCGGCGACCGTCTCAGCGCCAGCTATTTCGAGACTGACTTCGCCAGCTTTCTCGCGTGGCGCGACTGGGGCTTTCCCGACGCGTCCGTCTTCAACGGTTTCGGCATGGGCGCGCTGCGCTGTGCCGACGGCGCCTTCGTGCTCGGCGAAATGGGCCAGCACACGTCCAATGCCGGACGCATCTATTTCCCATCAGGCACGCCCGATCTCGACGACATCAGGGACGGCGCGGTCGACATACCAGGCAGCGTCACGCGCGAACTCGAGGAGGAGACTGGTCTCGCCCCCAACGAATACGAGAGCGAGCCGCATTGGCACTGCATCTACACGGGGCCTGCGGTCGCAATGATCCGGCTGCTGCGCATTGATCTGCCGGGCGAGGCGGTGCGCGAGCGGATCGAGCGCAATCTCGCCACGCAGGATCAACCTGAACTGTCCACTATCCACCTCGTGCGCAGCCCGCGCGATCTCACCTCTGCCATGCCGCGGTTTGTCACGGCCTTTCTCGAAGCGCAGTTCGCCGCTTAGGCTGTCGGCTCCTTTGGTTGCCAGGGCCACCCTGCACCTGGCAAATGCCGAGACCCCGTAGAGTTCCACGATCAGCCCATTTCCATGCCGGTTTTGGCCAGCTCGAGATCACGGCCTGGTTGCATTGATTCAGATCAAGGCTTCGACGTAGGGCTCTGCAAATACGGCTTATCCAGACATCACTTGGCATCTGCACAGGATTGCTGCCGAAACGATGCCAGCTGTCTATCGTACTAGATCAAACCATTTCCTGAAGCGACTCAGATTGGCCGCATGTCTGCCTGCATGCGGTCGTTTGAAGGGTGCCGCAATCGCCTTCCTGTTTCTTGTTGCACTCGTTCTGCCGGAATCGGTTCGGGCCGTCGAAAAAGTGTCCCTGCAACTGAAATGGCTGCATCAGTTTCAGTTCGCCGGATACTACGTTGCTCTGGAGAAAGGTTTCTATCGGGACGCCGGCTTCGATGTCGAAATCCGCGAAGGCGGACCCGGCATCGATGCGATGATCGAGGTCGCGACCGGCAAGGCCGATTTCGGCGTGTGCATGACGGGTGTTCTGTTGCAGCAGTCCGCCCAGACGAAGGTGGTCGTGCTCGGCGTCATCTTCCAGCACTCGGCCGCGAACATCCTCGTTCCAAGCAGGGCCCGCATCAATACGGTGGCGGAACTCGCCGGCCGACGGCTGATGGATGCGTCCGGCAGCGACGATCTCGCGGCCATGCTGAAGCAGCAGGGCGTCGACTATGCAGCGCTCCCGAGGGTGGAACACACGGGCAACCCGCTTGATCTGGTCGCCGGCAAGGCCGATGCGATGGTTTCGTACATCACGAACGAGCCATTCGCCTTCGACCAGAAAGGCATCCCTTATCGCTCTTTCCGGCCACGCACCTTCGGCTTCGACTTCTACGGCGACAACCTTTGTACGCGCGATGTGCGATCACGCCGCGAGCCCGCAATGGTCGACGCGTTCCTTGCAGCGAGCCTGAGGGGTTGGGAATATGCCCTTGCTAATAAGGAAGAGGCGGTCGACATCATCTTGCGCGGCTACCGCGTGATCAAATCGCGCGAAGCTTTGATCTACGAGGCCGCGCAGACCGAGGCTTTGATCCAGCCAGGATTCATCCAGCTCGGCAGTCAGACACCGGAACGGTGGAACAGCATCGCGCGGATCTACCAGGATCTCGGGATGTTGCCGCAGGGGCGGTTGCCCCACCCGCCGATCTACGAAGCGCCCAGAGAGAAGACCTGGCGCTGGCTGAAATTGGCAGCGATGGCCGCCGCTCTGCTTTCGGCGGTTGCCATCGTGTTCCTGTTCTACCGCAAGGCCAGGGCGAGCAAGTTCTTCGCCGTCAGGCCCCGCCTGAGCGTGGTCATGTCGGCATTGTTCGTGGGCCTCAGCATTCCAATCCTGATCTTCATTCTGGCTTACAATCACCAGAAGAACAGCGAAGCGATTATCGCGATGCTTCAGGAGCAGGTCGGCAAGTCGCGCTCGGCGACGATCGAAAGCATCGAGAATCTCATGCGAAGCGTCGGCGGCGTTCTTGGCCTTCTGGCCGAATCTGCGGCTGCGCAGCCCGCATTCTTCAGGAGCGAGGATAGCCGCGACGCCCTGTACCGTGTACTGACTTCGTCATCCCAGATCGATGCGGCCTACGTCAGCTTCGAGGATGGCTATCATCGCGTCGTCACCCGCATTGATGCCGACCGCAAGCGGTCCGATCCGCAGATTCCGGCCAGCGCGAACTGGCATTCGAGCTACATCGATGCCATTTCGACCGGTCCCGATCGTCGACGCCACCGCACGTTCTACGACATTTGGCCGAATGTGGTCGGCCAATACAGTGCGCGCAGCAGCCTCGATATAAGGAACCTTCCGGGGTACGCGGCAGCGCGGGAGTCTCGCGCACTCCACGTGACAGCGCCTTCGATCAACCCTGATACCGGCTATCCCGTCATCTCGGCGCGTTATCCGATCTACCGCAGCGACGACGAGTTTCTGGGCTGCGCCTCGGTGAACATCACCTTCGATGTCCTTTCCCGCTATCTCTCGATGCAGCGGCCGAGTCGTGACAGCGTCACCATCATCGCCGATCCCACCGACGGGAAAATGATCGCCTCGTCGGAGCGGGAGAAGGTAGTCAAGGTCGCCGGCAGATCGCTGCAGATCGCCACCCTCGCGAACGTCGACAATGCCGACGTGCGCGAGGCCTACCGGCTGCACGTCCAGACCAACAGGGATGACTTCGTCTTTACCTCGCCTCGCGACGGCCGCGAGCTGAGCGCATCGTTTGCCCGGTTTCCGGAAAGCTTTGGCAGCCCCTGGCAATCCGTGATCGTGACGCCCACGGACGATTTCGTCGGCCAGTTGCGTGCGACGAACCAGAAAATCGTTCTGACCATCATCGCCCTGATCGTCCTCGAAATGGGTCTCATTTTCGCTCTCGCGCGGCGGCTGACGCGGCCGCTGGAGCGGGTTATGCAGGAGCTTGAAGCGATTGAGGATCTCTCCTTCGAGAAACGCCGGGGGCGATCGTCCAGGATCAGGGAAATTGCGCAGCTGCAGACGGCAACAAATTTGTTGCGCAATTCGCTCCAGTCATTCTCGTCATTTGCGCCCGTCGAGGTCGTGAGGGAACTGGTAAAGTCCGGCATCCCGCTCTCGCTCGGGGTCGAAAAGCGCCGCCTGACGGTCTTCTTCTCGGATATCGAAAACTTTTCCAGCTATGCCGAGCAATCGGACCCCGATCTCCTCCTTGAGCAGGTCTCGACTTATTTTGACATCGTTTCGCGTGCGATTGCCGAGGAGGGAGGCACCGTCGACAAGTTCATCGGCGACGGCGTCATGGCATTCTGGGGGGCTCCGATGGATCTGCCGGCGCCGGCGCTGCATGCATGCCGCGGTGCGCTGCGATCCGTTCGTCGCCTGGAAGCCGTCAATGCGGCGTGGACCGCGCGCGGGCTCCCGACTTTCCGGATGCGGATCGGGCTGAATACAGGAAACGTTCTGGTCGGAAACGTCGGCTCGGCAGATCGCTTCAGCTACACCGCCATGGGTGACGGCGTAAACGTCGCGTCGCGGCTGGAGGGGATGAACAAGGAGTTCGGCACGACGATCTGCTTGAGTGACAGCGTCGTGGATGCGTGCGGCGGCGAGATTCTGGTCCGGCCGCTATGCCGCATCATGGTCAAGGGTCGCGAGCAGCGCTTCATGGTCTACGAATTGATGGGCATTGCGGATACCGGCGATCCGGAGTTGCAGCCGGCCCCGCATTCCGTCGAATTGATTGAAATGACGCGTGCCGCTTCGATGATGTTTGAGGCTGGCGATCATCAGGGGGCAGCGAACGCTTACGAGAGGATCTTAAGCCTTTTTGCCGGCGATCCTGTCGCGTCCGCCATGCTCACCAGGTCCGAACTAGCCCCAAATCGCAGGCACAAAGATTGAGAGGGTCGGGCCCGTGATCCCGGGCGCGGCGAGAACATGGAGCAATCCCTTCATGTTACGATGGATCGCGCTATTTCCTTCTCTTGAGACCCGCCTTGTTGCCGGCAATTCTCTTCTTTGACGTGCCTGCGGCCGATCGTCGCTCGGCAGCGGCGATCGTCGTCCGCCGGTTCGACAGTTTCAGCTTCGTATAATCAAGCACCCGTTCCATCGCGATCCGCGCCTTCTCGGCGTTGCCGCTCTCGATTGCGCGCGCGGCGGCGGCATGGTTGGGCAAATTGTCCTTGAACCAGCCGACGCTTCCGACCGCGACGTCGAAGACCGTGTTGAGGATGGTGTCGATGGCGCTGCGAAAGCCCTGCAGCACCGGATTGTGCGTGGCGTCGAGGATCGCAAGGTGGAACGCCTTGTCTGCTGCAATCGCGCTTGCCTCGTCCTGCGCGGTCTCCATCGCGGCCAGTGCCGTATTGATCCGCCAGCGGTCGTTTTTGGTGGCGCGCTCGGCGGCGAGCGCCGCGGCTGCCGGCTCGATGATCGAGCGGACTTCCTGGATGGCGAGCAGGAGATCGCGGTCCGGCTCCTTCTGGCCGACCAGCCAGCTCAGCACGTCGCGGTCGAGCAGGCTCCATTCGGCGCGCGGCAGCACATGCGTGCCGTGCCGCGGGCGGACACTCACCATTCCCTTGGCGGCGAGCGTCTTGACGGCTTCACGCACCACGCCGCGTCCGACGCCGAAGCGGGCTTCGAGATCGGGTTCGGGTGGAAGGGCGGTGCCGACCGGAATGAGATCCTGCGCGATTTCGCGGCCGAGCGTCGTCAACACGCTGCGAATGCGCCTTGGCTTGATGCGCCTGTCGGCGGTCCTTGGCCTGGCCACCTCTGCTGCTCCTGATCTCACGGGAATTCGCGATTGCCTAACATGCGTTTGCTGTGATAGGCAATCATCCGATGTTTAACATCCGATGATTGCACGGCACACGCACGCATCGAATGAGGGGGAGATTGCTACTTTGGGTGCCGAGATGCCCGCGACAGTGTGGCCTCGGTTATTCGGCTTGACATCGCACGGCGCTGCCCGTGTGATGAGAAGAATAACAACGACAAAAACAAAACGATAAAAAACAAAAGGTGCATTGCACCATCGACAGAGGGAGGTTTTGATGCCGGGGCGCAAAGCTGCACGCCTTCTCGTTGGGCTGACCGCCGCAATCGCGGCGCTGGGGATGGCGGTTACCGCCGAGGCTCAGGAAAAGAAAATCAAGATAGGCGTGATTTACGACCTGACCGGCCCGCTCGCGGGCGGCGGATCGGAGCTGCAATATATCGGCGCCAAGATCATGCTCGACCAGTACGCCAAGACCGGCGTCGAGGGTTACAAGGTTGAAGCCGTCTACGCCGACGCCCAGAGCAAGCCAGATGTCGCCATCAACGAGGCGGTGCGGCTGATCGAGCAGGAAAAGGTCAACATGCTGCTCGGCTTCTTCTCTTCGGCGCAATGCGTGCCGGTGGCCGCGCGCGTCGAGCAGCTCAAGAATTTCATGTGGATCACCACCTGCATTTCTTCCGCGGTGCTGGCAGACAAGAACTTCAAATACGTCTTCCGCCCGCAGGCCTCCGGCGATCAGTTCGGCATGATGACGATGGATTTCATCGCGCAGAACTCTAAGGAAAAGCTCGGCAAGGAGCCGAAGGATCTGCGCGTCGCCATCATCCACGAGGACGGCGCCTATGGTGTCGACGTCTCCAAGGGCAACGAGGCCGGCGCCAAGAAGGCCGGCTTCAACATCGTGCTGAAGGAAGGCTATTCCGCCACCGCGCCGGATCTTTCCGCGCTGGTGACCAAACTGAAGCGCGCGCGGCCCGACGTGGTCTTCCATACCGGCTATAACCCCGACATCACCCTGTTCGGCCGCCAGGCGCGCGAGCAGGGCCTGAAATTCGCCGCGCTGGTCGGCCACGGCGCGGGCTATGGCGTCTACGAGAAGCTGAAGGAAGGTTTGGGCGGCGACGTCAATTACGTCTTCAACACCGATCCGATCTCGATCTGGCTCGCCAATCAGAAGAGCATGGACCCGAAACTGCCGCCGGTGATCAAGCTAGTCGGCGAGGAGTTCGACAAGGCTAAGCCGGGGGTTGCGATCCGCTCCGCCCATGTCGGCATGGCGGCGTCCAACACCTATCTGTTTCTCACCGAGGTACTGCCGCGCGCGATCAAGAAGTATGGCGGCGTCGATCCCGATGCGCTGCGCAAGGCGGCCCTCGAGACCGATATTCCGGAAGGCGGCACCATGCTGGGCTTCGGCGTCAAGTTCCACGGCGAAGGCACCCAGATGGCCGGCCAGAACGAACGCTCGTTCCCGGTGGTTATCCAGTATGTCGACGACAAGTCATACGTGGTGTGGCCAAAGAGCCAGGCGCAGCGCGAGGCCGTGCTGCCGCTGCCGAAGGGAACCACGTTCAGCAACCAGTAAGAGCCGGGCAAACGGCTAAGCGGAGGTTCTGGGGTGCTGACGGTAGAAGGGTTGGTGAAGCGCTTCGGCGGCTTCACCGCTGTTAACAACGTGTCGTTCCGGGTCGAGCAGGGCGAGATTCTCGGCCTGATCGGCCCGAACGGCTCCGGCAAGAGCACGATCTTCAACATGCTGTCGGGCACGCTGATCCCGACGGCGGGATCGATCTTGTTCAACGGCGCCGAGATCGCCGGCCATGCGCCGCATCGCATCATCAACAGCGGCATCGGCCGCACCTTCCAGATCCCGCGGCCGTTTCACCGGCTCAGCATCTTCGAGAACGTCGCGCTCGCCGGCTATTACGGCCAGGGCCGCCACAGCCGCGCCAAGGCGGATGAAGCCGCCGAGCGCGCGCTTCATATGGTCGGTTTGCCGACCAACCGCCACGCCGGCGTCGATGGCCTGGGCGCCGCCGGGCTGAAGAAGCTCGAACTGGCGAAAGCGCTCGCGACGGGACCGAAACTGCTGCTCGCCGACGAAAGCCTCGGCGGGCTCGACGAGCACGAGATGGACCAGGCCGCCGACATGCTGCGCAAGATCCGCGACGAACTCGGCATCACCATCATCTGGGTCGAACACATCATGGGCGTGTTGATGCGGGTGGTCGACCGCGTGATGGTGCTCGATCACGGCGAGAAGATTTCGGAAGGTCTGCCGAGCGCGGTGGCGAGCGACCCGCGCGTGATCGAGGTCTATCTCGGCGCGGACGCGGATTCGAGCCAGGCAGCGGCGGCGGAAGCGCGCCGGAAGGCGGGAGTCTGACGCATGCTCGAACTGAAATCGCTCGATGCGGGTTACGGCACCTTCCAGGCATTGTTCGGCATCAATCTCGACGTCAGGGCGGGTGAGGCGGTCGGCGTCATCGGCCCCAACGGCGCCGGCAAGACCACGCTGATGCGCGTGATCTCCGGCCTGATCCGGCCGACCAGGGGCAGCATCAAGATGGAGGATACGGACGTGCTGGCGACGCCGGCGCATCGCATCGTCGATCTCGGCATCGCCCATGTGCCGGAAAACCGCCGGCTGTTTCCGCGGCTCACCGTCGACGACAATCTGAAGATGGGCGCCTACATGCCCGGCGCCCGCGCCAAATATGCCGAGCGGCTGGAATTCGTGTTCAACCTGTTCCCGCGGATGAAGGAGCGGCGCAGCCAGATGGCCGGCACCATGTCGGGCGGCGAGCAGCAGATGTGCGCGATCGGCCGCGCGCTGATGTCGGATCCGAAACTGCTGCTGCTCGACGAGCCCTCCGCGGGTCTCGCCCCGGTCGTGGTGCAGCAGGTGTTCGAACTGGTCAAGCGCATCCGCGCCAGCGGGCTCACGGTCCTGATCGTCGAACAGAACGTGCAGCAGGTGCTGAAAGTGGTCGACCGCGCCTATCTGCTCGAAGCCGGCTCCATCCGCGCATCGGGCACGTCGGAAGAGATGATGAAGACCGACACCATCAAGCAGGCATATCTCGGGGTCTAGAGCATGATCCGAAAAAGTGGAAACCGGTTTTTCGAAGAGATCATGCTCAAAAAATAGGGCAAGCGATGCAAGGGTTCCTCGACATCTTCGACATCTACCTGCTGGAAGCCGTGGTCAACGGCATCCTGCTCGGCGGCGTGCTGGCGCTGCTGGCGCTCGGGCTCAACCTGATCTTCGGCGTCATCGACGTCACCTGGATCTGCTATGCCGAGCTGGTCATGATCGGCATGTACGGCATGTACTACATGGTCCAGGTATTCGGCCTGCCGTACTGGGTGGCGGCGCCGATCGCGATCCTACTGGTGGCGGCGCTCGGCGCGCTCCTGCATTACATCGTCATCGAGCCGCTATTGACAGCTCCGCCGATCAACCAGCTGCTCGCGACCGGCGGCGTGCTGTTCATCCTGCAGAGTTTTGCCACCGTCGCCTTCGGCATCGACTTCCGCAATCTCGGTATCCGCCTGCCGGTGCTGGCGATCGGCGACATGCATTTCAGCTATTCGCGGCTGCTCGCCTTTGTCGCCGCCTTGCTCGGCATGCTGGCGGTCTATTTCTTCATGACGCGCACCTATACCGGCACCGCGATCCGCGCCATCTCGCAGGACCGGCAGATCATGTCGCTGATGGGGGTGGATACCAAGCGCATCTATCTCATCACCTCGGCGCTCGGCGGCGCGCTCGCCGGTCTCGCGGCCTGTCTCCTCGTGCTGCAGTATGACGTGCATCCCTTTGTCGGGCTGTCGTTCGGGCCGATCACCTTCCTGATCTGCGTGCTCGGCGGGCTCGGCAATTTCGTCGGCGGCTTCCTCGCGGCCTTCGTGTTCGCCCAGATCATTTCGCTTGGCGGCCTGTTCTCCGATCTCGAATGGGGCTACGTGCTGGCATTTGCCTTCTTCATCGTCATGATGTTCATCCGGCCTGCGGGCCTTTTGGCGAGGCGCTCGTGAATCCCCGTAATGCTGCCTGGGCCATTGGACTCGTCGCGCTGATCGCGCTGCCCTTTGTCTATCGCGAGCCCTATCACCTGCACATTCTCGTGCTGATCCTGATCTGGTCGTTCGCCTATACCGCGTGGTCGATCATGGGCCGCTTCGGGCTGGTGTCGCTCGGCCACGGCGGCTTCATGGGCGTCGGCGCCTATGTCACCGCGCTGTTGTGGAACCATCTCGGCGTCTCGCCATGGATCGGCATTCCCATCAGCATGGTGGCGGCGGGGATGCTGGCGCTGGTCGTCGCCTATCCCTGTTTTCGCTTCCGCATCACCGGACACTATTTCGTGCTGGTGACGCTGGCGCTGTCAGGCATCGTGCTGCAGGTCATCACCGCCACGCGCGACCACACCGGCGGTTCGCTCGGCTACACGCCGAACCGCGCGCCCAGCGGCCACGGGCTGATGGCGCTGCAGTTCGACAGCAAGACGACATGGTATCTGATCGCGCTCGGGGTCTGGGTGTTCGGCCTTCTGATCTGGCGCTGGGTCGACCGCAGCATGAGCCGCTACGCCATGGAGGCGATCTCGGAAGACGAGGACGCCGCGGCTGCGGCCGGCGTCAACGTCACAGCCGAAAAGCTCAAGATCACGCTGATCTCGGCGCTGATGACCGCGCTCGCCGGCGCGCTGTACTGCCAGTACCAGATGTTCATCTCGCCCGACACGGTCAGCGGCATCGCGGTGTCGCTGCAGATGGTGTTCGCCGTGATCGTCGGCGGCCTCTATGTCTCGCTCGGGCCGACAGTCGGCGCCGTCATCACCATCCTGCTCGCGGAGGTGCTGCGCATCAAGTTCGGGACCAACGCGGTAGGCTGGGACAACCTCGTCTATGGCGTG
Source organism: Bradyrhizobium jicamae (assembly GCF_001440395.1). Classification (GTDB taxonomy): domain Bacteria; phylum Pseudomonadota; class Alphaproteobacteria; order Rhizobiales; family Xanthobacteraceae; genus Bradyrhizobium; species Bradyrhizobium jicamae. Next base: position 23,307 of record NZ_LLXZ01000152.1, read on the forward strand.
ATGCTGGTGGTCTTCATCATCTTCCTGCCCAAGGGTATTCTTGGTAGCATCCTCGACAGATTGAAGACGCAACCGAAGAAGGCGTGAAGGGGTTCCGAATACAACTCTTTCCGTCATGGCCGGGCATAGCCGTCCGAAGGACGGCATCGCTTACGCTCGCCTATGCCCGGCCATCTACGTCTTTCTATCGGTGACCGCGTCAAGGCGTGGCTGCCCGGGACATTTGGCGCGGAGACGCGCTTCGCGCTTTTGCCCCGGGCATGACGAGGAGAGATAGATGAACAAGAAGCCCTCGAAGTCGCTCGCGGATGAACTGAAACCCTATGTCGCCCCGTTCCGCTACGACGGCTCCGGCGAATTTCATTTGAAATCGCACAAGACCAACGAGAAGGGCGGTCTCGACAAGGACAAGGCGAAAGAGATCATCGAGGCCAATCGCGAGCGGCTCAGCGAATTTCAGGAAAAGCTCTACGCGCAGGACCGCTGGTCGCTGCTCCTGATCTTCCAGGGCATGGACGCCGCCGGCAAGGACTCCGCAATCAAGAGTGTATTCGAGGGCGTCAACCCGCAGGGCTGCGAGGTCACTTCATTCAAGCAGCCGTCGAGCCGGGAACTCGACCACGATTTCCTCTGGCGCAGCACGATCGCGCTGCCCGAGCGCGGCCGCATCGGCATCTTCAACCGCTCCTATTACGAGGAATGCCTTGTCGTGCGCGTGCACCCGGAGGTCCTCGCCAAGCAGAAGATCCCGCAGCAATTGGTCACCAAGGACATCTGGAAGGAGCGTTTCGAGGACATCTCGGCGATGGAGCGCTACCTCGCGCGCAACGGCACCGTGATCCTGAAATTCTTCCTCAACGTCTCCAAGGAAGAACAGCGCGAGCGTTTCCTCGAGCGGCTGGAGGACCCTGCCAAGAACTGGAAGTTCTCGCTGGTCGATATCGGCGAGCGCGCGCTGTGGGCAAAATATCACGCCGCCTATCAGGACATGATCCACCACACCTCGGCCAAGGCCGCGCCATGGATCGTCGTCCCCGCCGACCACAAATGGTTCGCCCGCGTCGTGATCGGTTCGGCGATCGTCTCAGCGCTCGACAAGCTCGATTTGCATTTCCCCGAGGTCGACAAGGCCGACCGCAGCGAGTTCGCCAAGGTGCGCGAGGCGCTGCTGGCGGAAGAAAAGGCGAAGTAGGGTGGGCAAAGGCGCGCAGCGCCGTGCCCACCATTGGTGCCGAGTAATCCGGACGAAGGGTGGGCACGCTGCGCTTTGCCCACCTACAAAATTCCGGATCGGCCGGCTTCTTCAGCGAGAACCCGGGCAGATCGTAAACAAATATTAACCAAACAGGGGCGTTGTAAACGAATTATTAACCAATTGGGTTCGGGATTGGTCGTGCGACAACCCGCACCAACGGAGAAGCTGATGGATACCCCAACATCTGCCGCACCCGACGAAAAAACGCCTTCGGCGGAACCGGCTTTGGCGACACAATCCAGCAAATCGGAACCGCAAGAGAAGTCGAAACCCGCTGGCGCACTGGAGGTCAGTGCCGAACGCATCAGCTCGTCCGTCGCCCGGTTGACCTCGAACTCGATCGACGAACTTCAGGGGCTGGTTTCCGAGCTGCAAAGAATGCAGGACTTCCTGAAGTCCGAGGTCAACAACGTGCAGCGCCAGATCGACAGCGCCTTGGCCGGAATCAACATCATCGTCGAAACGATCAGTCCCTGGAAAAGTATCGCGGCCTCGCAAGCGCATCCATCCGCCATGCGCAACGTCCGCGCAGGCGGGCCGGCGGCCAATGTTGAGCAACGCATGCGCGTCGGGTAGCAACGCCGGGCGCCACTCGTGGATATCTGCGGTGTACGGTGCGCACGAGAGAATGAACGCCGCATCGCCACCGCCACGTCACTAAATCGCCTGGCGACTCAACGACTGCTGTAGCAGCGGGCCGCGGGTGATGCGCGTGGGTGTAGAAGTGATGCGTTTTGTGTCCAATTTAACTCCGGCCACGGGCGGGCTGATTCTGGTCGCACTGCTCGTGCTTGGCGCGGTCGTCGTTCAAAATGTCGGGACGGCTGAGAAAGGCGGTGCGGTCGTCACGGCGTCCGAACACGATGGGCGCCGCACGCGCAGCAGGGCAGAGGACGGTGTCCCGGTTACTCCTGACGTCGGTGGTGTCAAAGGACTGAGAGGATCGCTGCCGTAAGGCACCTTGTTGGACAGGCGCCGCGGAATGGTGCGCACGCGCACTTTGCCCAGCCTGCGGCTCCGCAGCCCGCATGAGCGCAGCGAGATGCGGGATCGTCGCTGCCGGTGTTCAGCCTCGGGCCCGGATATCGCTGCGCTCATCCGGGCTACGGGAGCCGCCAGAGTAGGGTGGGCAAAGGCGCACCTGCGCCGTGCCCGCCACTCGTTACGCGTGGTGTCGTTCGAATGGTGGGCACGCTTCGCTTTGCCCACCCTGCGGCCATCGCGTTACGCCGCGGCTTCTCCGAAGATCATCTGCCAGCCTTTTCGCGTGTCCATGTATTCGCGAACCTGTTTGATGCGGCCGCCTGCGACGACAAAGACGAAACAGTAGTCATTGTCATAATGCCGTCCTTCGGGGAGTGTCGCCCGCATCCGCTCTTCAACGATCACCGAATCGCCATCGGCATGAACAGCGCGGAACGAGATATCGATTTCGGAGAACAGGCGGTGCATCTCGGAGGCGATAAAGCGCGCGATCTGGTCGGGGCCGATCATGTGATCGGTGTGGTCGAGCGCCACCGCCGTTGCATTGCGGGCAGGCGCGATCCATTCGGCGTCCGGCGTGAAGAGGGATGCGATCTGGCCGGCGTCGCGTGTCGAGAATGTCTTCCAGGCGTTGAGGACGACGTCCTTGGCGGTCGGATTGTTCATGCTGTTGCCTTCAGTGGGGAGTGGAGCCGATCGCCGATGTAGAACGGTCCGACCCTGGCTGCTGGCCGGAATCGGACCTCATCACCTCCAGCCATTTTTTCCGGCCGCCCGATGCGGTAGGGTTCGCGGATGCTGAGTTTCGATGTTTGCAATGCTGCGCGGCTGCGGCGCGACGCGCGCTATGACGGCCGTTTCTTCACGGCGGTGCGGACCACGCGGATCTATTGCCGCCCGGTCTGTCCGGTGAAGCATCCATTGACGCGCAACGTCACCTATTACCCGACGGCCGCCGCCGCCGAAGCGGCGGGATATCGGCCATGCCTGCGCTGCCGCCCGGAGACCGCGCCATTCTGCCCGGCCTGGAACGGCACGCGGTCGACGGTTGCGCGGGCACTGAAACTGATCGAAGGCGGCGCGCTGGAGCGCGGATCAGTCGTCGCATTGGCGGAGAGGCTGGGGGTCACCTCCCGCCATCTCGCCCGGCTGTTCGAGCGCCACGTCGGGGCCAGCCCGCAGCAGGTCGCGACCACCCGCCGGGTGCAGCGGGCGAAGCGACTGCTGGACACCACCAGCGACACGATGACGGAAATCGCCTTCCGCGCGGGCTTCGGCAGTGTGCGCCGCTTCAATGCTGCCTTCGCCGATCTTTACGGCCGCTCGCCATCGAGTCTCCGCCCCAAGGGGCGCGGGCGACGAAATTGACAAGGTATCCAGTCGCGTCAGCCCCGCAAGCGTGTGTAAGACCGCATCAGGCAAGGGCGGAAAGATGGCGTAGCGCCCGCAGTTCCTTCGCCGCTGCTTGCATGAGCGGCCTTGCCTGTTCATCTTCGCGGCCAACGATGATGCCGGAAACATAGGCTCGGGCGCGCCTGTCTTGCGGTGGCGCCTTGAGCGCCGCTTCTGCGGCCATCTTTCGATCCGCAACGAAGTCGTTCAGCGAGCCCAGAGCATCCTGGATCTTCTTTGCATGTTTCGATAGAAGCGCGAGCGCCTTTCGATCACGTTTGCCGGGGAAGAGACTTTCGAAGAACTCTGCCGCGTACCTGATCTTCTTCATCCTGATCCGGAACTTGTGCCGCTCGGGCGCTGTCAACTCTTGCAGCTTTCCGGCGTCCTTTTGCGCCTTCCTGATGCGCCGATCCAGCAGCTTTGCGGCGAATTTGCCAAGTTCGCTGTTTGCGGCGTCCGTCCGTCCGTGCTGCGCCTCGATCCACTCGAGCACATCGACGAGTAGCGCGCGGCATCGCGGCGAATCCACGGCCCTCCTGGCCTGCTCGAGCGCTTCGGTGCGCTTTTCGGCGAACTGCCTGGCAATGGCCTTGCCGCCCCGGCGCGGGGTTATTTCGCGGGCGACCGGACCAATCTTCTCCTCCAGGAAGACGTCAAGCTCGCGCGCGCGGGCGAGTTCATTTGTCAGCCACCTGAGTTCTGTGTTGATCTCTTCGGCTTTCGTCTCAGGCAATGCCTTGGAAAACAGCGAAATGGCGGCGCGCAGGCGGCGCAAGCCTACGCGCATCTGATGCACGCCTTTCGGATCAAGGCTGCGGACAGCATCAGCGTTTCCCGAAAAATGGCGAAGGGCGGAGCGCGCAATGGTTTGGAAGCCCTCGATGGCTGTCATTCGCTTCCCAAACTCGATTGGTTCGGCGAAAACAGCCTGAGCGCGCTTGCCCTTGACGAGATCATAGCCAAGGTCTGCCTTCGCTCTCAAACAAAGCTCGGCCGCGAGCTTTCGCTCCAGCACCTTCGCGACGCGAAACAGGTCGCTTGCCGGACCGCTTTTCAATTCAAGTTCAATCTCCTCGATGCGGCCTGTGTGCCCGGCCGCGACGATCCTGCCGCGATCAATGGCAAGTTCCAGTTCGCTCCGTTTGGTGCGGACCGGCATGATGATGCGATGTACCGAGGTCTCGAAGATCGGCTTCAACTTGCGCCGCAGCTTGTTTGAGGCCAGCCGTTCAAGCGGCGTGCCGTCCGCCTCGTCAAGATCGGGAGTGCGACCTGCTATCTCGGTTTCCCACTCGCCACGGCCGAACCGCGCGCCAGACGTCTTCTTGATCGTTTGAACGTGCTTGCCGTCCGTTTGCCTCACCCGGAGCAGAAGTCCGCGCCGTTTCAGCTTGTGTTTTGGGGTGTCGAAGTAGGTCGACAGCAAGTCGCTCTCGGAGCGCTTGCCAATTTTGCAGCCGGGCACGGTCAATCTGGAGGAGGGCCCGAGATGGCGCTTGGGCATACGGAGCTTGATTTCGGTCTCAACGCCCATTGGCTGTTCGCTTCGAGCTATGGGCTGGTAACGCCGGAAAGTGCTTTCTGCTCCTGGGGCCGCTTCGCCGCCGTTAGGTCACCCATCCTGACCATCTTTTGGCATTGCGGCCGGCCATATTTCTCGTCTAGAACAACCCCGGAACGCCCCCGCGGCAACGGACCGTCAATGGTTTTGGCCGAGATTTGGGCGTCCACAAGGGTCTGGCAATGCTGATTCGCAGCGAAAAGTCGGGAGTTTTGGGTGGAGCCGCCAAGGCTGCCCCCGCTCGTCCGGCTGCGTCCGCGCCCACCCTCCTTATTGGCGGGCTTCTGCTTCTTATCGGCCCCTGAGGGCCGTCTGGGCATTTGCGCCTGGGCACTCAGGGGTTTTGAGCGAGATCACCAGACCCTTCAGCGCCACTTGAAGCGGCGCAAGACCCAAAGGAATACAGAACCATGACCACCGCCAACAAGTCCGAGAAGGACCGCGTCATCATTTTTGACACCACGCTGCGTGACGGCGAACAGTGCCCTGGCGCGACCATGACCTACGAGGAAAAGCTCGAGGTCGCCGAGATGCTGGACGACATGGGCGTCGACGTCATCGAGGCCGGTTTCCCGATCACCTCGGAAGGCGATTTCCAGGCGGTCAGCGAGATCGCCCGCCGCTCCAAGAACGCCGTCATCGCCGGCCTGTCGCGCGCCCATCCGAAGGACATCGATCGCTGCGCCGAGGCGGTGAAGTTTGCCAAACGCGGCCGCGTCCACACCGTGATCGCGACTTCGCCGCTGCACATGCGCGTCAAGCTGAACATGACGCCGGAGCAGGTGGTCGAGCTCTCGATCGCCAACGTCACCCGCGCCCGCAACCAGATCGACGACGTCGAATGGTCGGCGGAAGACGGCACCCGCAGCGAGATGGACTTCCTCTGCCGCATCGTCGAAGCCGTCATCAAGGCCGGCGCCACCACGGTGAACATTCCCGATACCGTCGGCTACACGGTGCCGGAGGAGTACACCCACTTCATGCGTACGCTGATCGAGCGCGTGCCGAACTCCGACAAGGCGATCTTCTCCGTCCACTGCCATAACGACCTCGGCATGGCGGTGGCGAACTCGCTGGCCGGCATCGCCGGCGGCGCGCGCCAGGTCGAATGCACCGTCAACGGTATCGGCGAGCGGGCCGGCAACGCCGCGCTCGAAGAGATCGTGATGGCGATCAACGTACGCAACGACAAATTCCCGTGGTGGAACAGGATCGACACCACGCAACTGACGCGCGCCTCAAAACTGGTATCGGCGGCGACCTCGTTCCCGGTGCAGTACAACAAGGCGATCGTCGGCCGTAATGCCTTCGCGCATGAAAGCGGCATCCATCAGGACGGCGTGCTGAAGGACGCCTCGACCTACGAGATCATGCGGCCCGAAATGGTCGGCCTGAAGCAGTCCTCACTGGTGCTGGGCAAGCATTCCGGCCGTCATGCCTTCGTGCACAAGCTGGAAGAGATGGGCTACAAGCTCGGCCCGAACCAGCTGGAAGATGCATTCGCGCGGATGAAGGCGCTGGCCGACCGCAAGAAGGACATCTACGACGAGGACATCGAGGCGCTGGTCGATGAGGAAATGGCGGCCTCGCATGATCGCATCAAGCTGACCTCGCTGACGGTCATCGCCGGCACCCATGGTCCGCAGCGCGCCACCATGAAGCTCGACGTCGACGGCCAGATCAAGATCGAGGAAGCCGAAGGCAACGGCCCGGTCGACGCGGTCTTCAACTGCATCAAGGCACTGGTGCCGCACGAGGCCAAGCTGGAGCTGTATCAGGTCCACGCCGTCACCGAAGGCACCGATGCGCAGGCCGAAGTCTCGGTGCGTCTCTCGCATGAGGGTCGCTCCATGACGGCGCGCGCCGCGGACCCGGATACGCTGGTCGCCTCCGCAAAAGCCTATCTCGGCGCACTCAACAAGATCGTCATGAAGCGCCAGCGCGACATGCCGGCACAGGCGGCGGGCTGAAACAATCCCGCTCGATCCCCGAGTAATGAAACACGGCGCTCTGAGCGCCGTGTTTTGTTTTGAGCGACGCGATTGTAGGGTGGGCAAAGGAGCGCCAGCGACGTGCCCACCATCCATCACCGTGCACGCTGCTCGATGGTGGGCACGCTTCGCTTTGCCCACCCTACGATCCCTGCGAACTGATCTGCTTTCCGTGCAAGCGCATTTTCAACGCGCAACTGCGACAAGATATCCCGAAAAGAGCCGTTCTCCGGGAAGAGCACGAAGTAAGCCGTAAAGCCATTGCGCAGGGAAGGCCGGAGTGTTTCCGCCGAACCTGTATGCTCGTGTGCGCTTTTTGCCATGCGCAATGGCACGCGAGACCGCGGGTGTGGCAAGCACCCGGTCTTCCCTGCGCCCTCTGAATGGAGGGGGCGGAAAGTTAAAAGCAAACCTCGGGCGCAACGCGCCGCGAGAATGCGAAACTGTATCGACCGTCATTGCGAGGAGCGAAGCGACGAAGCAATCCATCTATCCCCGCGTTGAGGCGTGGATTGCTTCGCTCCGCTCGCAATGACGGGGAGGGACCTGAGGAGCCTTTCGTTACGGGGAAAGCAGACATGCCGAAGGTTTATTGGACGCGGCGTGCGCGCGTCCGGCACGATCCGCCTGAATCGGGAATTTTTTGCAACGCAGCAAACGGCGTCAACAGGCCCCTTCTAACGGGCAATGGCAATTCGGTCGGCTTGTCTATATTGGTGCATCTGGCATGCAAGCACCGGAGCCGCGTCGCGAGTTCCGGGACAATAACGGGAGGAAACATGCGCAAGCTGATTTTGGCCGCAGCATCGATCGCGGCGCTCGCTCTGGTCGGACCCGCTGCGGCGCAATCGCCGATCGTCATCAAGTTCAGCCACGTGGTGGCAACCAATACGCCGAAGGGGCTGGCGGCCGAGAAGTTCAAGGAACTGGCCGAGAAATACACCGAGGGCAAGGTCAAGGTCGAAGTCTATCCGAATTCGCAGCTCTACAAGGACAAGGAAGAGCTGGAAGCGCTGCAGCTCGGCGCGGTGCAGATGCTGGCGCCCTCGAACTCGAAGTTCGGCCCGATCGGGGTCAAGGAGTTCGAGGTCTTCGATCTGCCCTACATTCTTCCCGATCTGAAGACGCTGCGGAAAGTGACTGACGGTCCGCTCGGCGCCAGGCTCCTGAAGCTGCTCGAACCGAAGAGCATGATCGGTCTTGCCTATTGGGACAACGGCTTCAAGCAGATGTCCGCCAACAGGAAGCTGGTGGCGCCTGCCGACTATCGTGGCCTGAAGTTCCGCATTCAGTCGTCGAAGGTGCTGGAAGCGCAGTTCCGCTCGCTCGGCGTGGTCCCGCAGGTGATGGCGTTCTCGGAAGTCTATCAGGCGCTGCAGACCGGCGTCGTCGACGGACAGGAGAACACCTGGTCGAACATCTATACCCAGAAGATGCACGAGGTGCAGAAGTACATCACCGAAACCAATCACGGCTACATCGGCTATGTCGTGGTCACCAACAAGAAGTTCTGGGATGGCCTGCCGGCGGACGTCCGGGCCAATTGCGAGAAGGCCATGAAGGAAGCCACCGCCTACGGCAACGCCCAGTCGCAGAAGGAAAACGACGACGCGCTCGCCGACATCAAGAAGACGGGCAAGAGCGAGATCATCAAGCTCACGCCCGAGCAGGACGCCGCGATGCGCAAGGCGATGGAGCCCGTCTACAAGGATGTCGCCGGCCGCGTCGGCCAGCCGCTGATCGACGAGTTCCTGAAGGAGACGAGGGGCGCGACGAACTAGGTGAATGTTGATTGGGCTTCCGTGCCACGGCACGGAAGCCCTTCGCATTTTTCGGGGCGAGCGGCGCGAGCCGCGCAGGATAGGGTAGGTGAGGGTTGTCAGAGGCCCAGCCTGAAGGGGGAACATTGATATTGCTTCGCATCCTCGACCGGCTTGAGGAGATATTGATCGCGACGCTGATGGCGCTCGCAACCCTGCTGATCTTCCTCGCCGTGTGCCATCGCTATCTGCTCGGCATACCCGTCCTCTTCCCGATCCTGTTTCCGATCAACCTGTCTTGGGCGCAGGAGCTGTGCATCTACATGTTCGTGTGGGTGGCCAAGTTCGGCGCCGCCTATGGTGTGCGCACGGGCATCCATGTCGGCGTCGACGTCGTGGTCAACCAGCTCAGGTCGCCCTGGCGTAACTATGTCGTGCTGTTCGGTTTGCTTTGTGGCGCCTTCTTCACCGTGGTGATCGGCACCATGGGCGCGAAGTTCGTCTACGGGCTCTACCATACCGACCAGGTGTCGCCCGACCTCGAGATTCCAAGCTGGTTCGTCTACCTCTGCATTCCGCTCGGCTCCTATCTGATGTGTTTCCGCTTCCTGCAGGTGGCATATCACTACTTCTTCACTGGTGAATTGCCGCATCACGACCACGCCCATGTCGAGGGCGTGGACGTCGACGAGCCCGGTGCGGGCGCTGCGGGGGTGACGCGATGACCTCGGTTATCATCTTCGGCCTCCTGATCGCGCTGATGCTCACGGGCATGCCGATCTCGATCGCGCTCGGCCTCACGGTGCTCACGTTCATCTACACGATGACCAACGTGCCGACGGAATCGGTGGCGCTGAAGCTTTTCACCGGTATCGACAATTTCGAGATCATGGCGATCCCGTTCTTCATCCTCGCCGGCAACTTCCTCACCCATGGCGGCGTCGCGAGACGCATGATCGATTTCGCGAGATCGATGATCGGCCACTGGTATGGCGGGCTGGGGCTTGCCGGCGTCTTGGCCTGCGCGCTGTTCGCCGCAGTGTCGGGCTCTTCGCCCGCTACCGTGATCGCGATCGGGTCGATCATGCTGCCCGCGATGGTGAAGCAGGGTTTCCCGAAACGCTTCGGCGCCGGCGTCATTACCACCTCGGGCGCACTCGGCATCCTGATCCCGCCGTCGATCGTGATGGTAATCTATTGCGTGGCAACCGGCGGCAACATTGCGCTCGATCCGGCCGGCCAGCGCGTCTCCTCCGCGTCCGTCGGCCAGATGTTCATCGCCGGCGTCATTCCCGGCCTGATGCTGGCGACGCTGCTCGGCCTGACCACCTTCTACCGCGCATGGCGCAACGATTATCCGAGGCTGCCGAAGGCGAGCTGGGGCGAACGCATTACTGCGTTCCGCAAATGCGTATGGGGCCTGCTGCTGATCCTGATCGTGCTCGGCGGCATCTATGCCGGAGTCTTCACGCCGACCGAGGCCGCGGCGATCAGCGCCGTCTATGCTTTCGTGATCGCCGTGTTCGTCTATCGCGACATGACGCTGCGGGATGTGCCGAAGGTGCTGCTCGGCTCGGCCAACATGAGTGCGATGATCCTCTACATCATCACCAACGCGGTGCTGTTCTCCTTCTTGATGGCGAACGAGAACATTCCGCAGCAGATCGCCAACTGGATCACCTCGATCGGCGTCGGCTGGATCGTGTTCCTGCTCGTCGTCAACGTGCTGCTGCTGATCGCCGGCAACTTCATGGAGCCGTCCTCGATCGTGCTGATCATGGCGCCGATCCTGTTTCCGGTGGCGGTTAAGCTCGGCATCCATCCGGTGCATCTCGGCATCCTGATGGTGGTCAACATGGAGGTCGGCATGTGCCATCCGCCGGTCGGGCTGAACCTCTATGTTGCGTCCGGCATCGCCAAGATGGGTATCACGGAGCTTACGATCGCGGTGTGGCCGTGGCTTCTGACCATGCTGATCTTCCTCGGCATCGTCACCTATGTGCCGGAGATCTCGCTGTGGCTGCCGCGAATGCTCGGCATGCTCTAGCCATGCCGCATTGCACCGGGTCAAACGGAGGGTGGATTACATCTTGGTAAGGGAAGCCTCTCTTGCCAATCCTTAAGTTGAACACGGCCCGGGGCCGGCTCATCTTCAGGCAACCTTTCACAGGAGGTTCGCATGAGGAAGTTCGCCATCGCAGCGGTTGCGGTTCTCGCCATCGCCGGCTCCACCGCCGTCTACGCCCAGCACCGCCATTGGGGCTATGGCCATATGCGGATGAGCCCGGAGGACCGGGCGGCTTTTGCGGACGCGCGGATTGCCGCCGTTCATGCCGGCCTCAAACTCTCGGCCGAGCAGGAAAAGCTGTGGCCGCCGGTCGAGGCCGCGGTCAAGGAGTTCGCCAAGCTCAGGATCGATCGCGCCAATGCGCGGATGAATGCGTCTCGGGACGATTCCAGCCAGCAGAAGCCGGACGATCCGGTCGCCCGGCTGCGTGACCGGGCCGAGACCATGGCGGCCTCGGCGGCGGCCATGAAGAAGATCGCGGATGCGGCCGATCCGCTCTACAAGACGCTGGATGACAGCCAGAAGCGCCGGCTTGCCATCCTGACCCGGATGGACCGGTTCGGGAGCCGGGAAGGCTGGCGCCACCACCGGTTCGAGCGCGAAATGGGCCGGGATCGCGACTTTGACCGGCATCGCAACCGCTATGAGCGGGATGGCAGCCCGGACCGCGGCGGCCCCGAACGGCTCTGATGCGCCCCTGATCGGCCCCGGGTCCCGACATCGGCAGAAGCCGCTGATATCCAGCGGCTTTTCGCCATTTCGGAAAGCCACCAAAGCCCGGGAAAACTTCACCCGGCTTGCTGGACATCGCGGGATCGCTTTGCTAAACGACGCCCCTCGCAAGGGTTTTCCGGACCTAAAGCGTCCGGGCGCATAGCTCAGTTGGTAGAGCAGCTGACTCTTAATCAGCGGGTCCCAGGTTCGAGCCCTGGTGCGCCCACCAATCCTTTCGAAGACTTAGGGCATTTTCGGATCAGAACGGGCTTTTCAGTTGGGAGGACGGCTTGATCGTTCTGAACTTCTGAGCGCTTCTCCTTCGTTTCTGTACGTTCGCCATGAAGTGCAGCGCTCAGGTCAATTGGTGCAGATCGATTGCGAGCTCGTCGTAGATTGGGATACTAAGGCGCGCAGATAGGACAGTCCGACGGGCGCAGCTCGCCCGGAACCACAACCGGAATGTTCGGGTAGGGGGTTCGAGTTGCTCCCCTGCTACCAAACAGATGATTCTGCACGCCTGCTTACGATTTCGTGCGCTCGACGGTGGCGATCGAGCTGGCCCGTACTTGTGACAGATTTCGATACCAGACCGCGATTGCAGAGTTCTGACGGATGGAAGCCGCTACACGCCGATCCTTACAACGGGCGGTCCCGCCTCCACGCGACCAATGACGCGCGCCTCGGCGTATCCTTCTTCCCGGATCGTCTCCAGGATGCCTTGCGCTTCCGCGGCCTCGCAGGCCACCAGCAACCCGCCGGAGGTCTGCGGATCGGTGAGAAGGTGGCGCTGCCAGTCGGCGCAGTGAAGAGGCAAGGTGACACTCGCACCATAGCTTGCCCAGTTGCGGTGCGAGGCGCCGGTGACGCATCCCTGTTGGGCTAGCTGCGCTGCCTCCCTGAGGAAGGGCAGGGCCTTCATGTCGACAACGAGCGACACTTTCGAGCCGCGCGCCACTTCAAGGGCGTGTCCGAGCAGGCCGAACCCTGTCACATCGGTCATGGCATGCACGGCGCTGTTTGCGCCAAGCTTCGCCCCCACCTTGTTGAGCCGCGTCGTGGTCGCGATCATATCGGCGTAGCCGCTATCGGGTAGCTTATCCTTCTTGATCGCGGCGGAATAGATGCCGACGCCGAGCGGCTTGAGGGAAATCTAGGCCGAATAGCTTGCTCGAGCCGATCCCGACCAGATGCCGTGTGATCAAGCCGACTGCGCCACCAGATCGTCGCTGCGGCCGACCAATTGCACCGTCGGAAATTCGCCGGCTTATCCGCGAGATGAGCATCGCCAACCCGTTGTGGGGAGCGTCGAGAATTCATGGAGAGCTTCTCAGCTCTTCATCAGGTGATTTGACCGTGCATCCTGCGCCACGCGGTGGCATTGGTGCCAAAATGAGATAAAAACCAACGCGAAAACGTGGCCAAGCTTGAAAAGCCAAGCAACTGCGCCGTCTCGGTGAGCGATCTGCTTTCCGTCCGGATGTGCCGTTGCACCAGCTCGAGGCGTACGCTGTTGACGATGGCCGAGAAAGTGGTGCCTCGCGTGGCGAGGCGACGACTCAGGGTACGACGATCGATCCCTAAATGACGCGCCAACAAATCGCTGGTGCATCGCCCCGACGGCAGCAGGGCGAATACGAGTTGCCGTACGGTCGCATCGATCAAGACGGCGGGTTGGGCCATCGCGTCTTCCAGGTAGTGACGCACATAGCGCGCGATAACTGGATCCGCGGTGGTAATCGGTGCGTTGAGGTCGTCCGTTCGCAATGCGATCCCATTGAACGCGTCATCAAAGTAAGGGCGCGATTTGAAGAAACTGTTGTGGGTGGTGCGCCCTTTTGGTGATGAATGGGAGAAGCTTACGTATTCTGGCGACCATCGATCACCTGCGAGCGCCTTTAGAGTACGAAACACAATTCCGACGATGAGTTCTATCGTCTGCCGCGCGCTGCCCTTCGTCGCGAGCATCAACTGAACCCCGACGCTTCCAATATCACCTCGTTCGTCGATCGTGAGAATCAGGGTCTCAGTGTGAAGCCGGAAATGGCGCTCGAACAATTTAAGGGCGTCTCGAAGTGTAGGCTCTTCGCGCGCGACGAGGCCGATCGGTCCAAGATGCGCGAGACTGCGCTTTGCGGCCATGCGAAGCCCGAAATCTTCGGCGCCGGCGGCAAGGGCCGAGCGCTCCAGCAGTTCGAGGACTGCTGCCGTGGGGATGAGTACATCCGGATCAGATAGGTCTAGTCGGTGCAGGCCGACGCCTTTGGTTAGTCGATAGGTGTCGAGGCCAAACGACTGTGCCACATCAAAGTAGCCCGTAAGGATCGCGGCCCGGAAGAGATTTGCGGGAATGGCCATCATGGAGCCCTCGGCATCCCTTCGGAGGTACCGGACCTTAGCGCCAAGCGCCCCAAATTGCAAAGCGGCTGCCCCGGTAAGCAAAACGTAGCCGCTATCGGTGGCCTATATGCGCGCCAATTCCAAGAAGCGATTTCAAGGCAGCCAGGCTTGGACCGGCGGCTTCGTTCATCGCCCGATCAACTCGCAAACATTGGGAGGATTGCCGTGCCGAAAATCCATTTTCTTGAGTTCGGAGGACGCGAACATCTGATCGAAGTCCCAGCCGGAACCAGCGTGATGCAGGCGGCCGTGGACAACAATGTGCCAGGAATCGACGGTGACTGCGGCGGCGAATGCGCCTGCGCCACCTGCCACGTCTATGTCGAGCCGGCCTGGCTGGAAAAGACTGGCGAGCGAACAGTCCCCGAAGACGAACTCTTGAATTTTGCGTCGACGGCGCAGGAGAATTCGCGGCTCGCCTGCCAGATCCGGATGGATGATGCCCTGGATGGTCTCCGGGTCCGTCTGCCGGAAAGCCAGCACTAAGGCGAGGAGATCTGCGATGAGCACACTGGCTGTCAATCGGGCCCAATATGAGGCGCAGGCGGTACCGCTGGATCGAATCGATGTGAGCGATCCCAAGCGCTTTCAGGACGATACCGTCTGGCCGTATTTCGAGCGCTTGCGTAAGGAAGACCCCGTCCACTTCTGCAGGGACGGCATGTTTGGCCCCTATTGGTCGATCACCAAATATCGAGACATCATGGCGGTCGATACCAATCACAAGGCATTTTCTTCCGAGGCCGGCGGCATCATCATCGTCGATCGCAATGTGGGTGAGCGATTTCCTAACTTCATTGCGATGGATCCTCCCAAGCACGATGAGCAGCGCAAGACCGTCAGCCCGATCGTCGCGCCGGCCAATCTCGCCAATCTTGAAGGGCTGATCCGCAGCCGGGTCTGCACGATCCTCGATAGTCTGCCTCGTCAGGAAAGCTTCAACTGGGTCGACAAGGTCTCGATCGAGTTGACGACGCAGATGCTCGCGACTCTGTTCGACTTTCCCTTTGAGGATCGGCGGCTGCTGACGTACTGGTCGGACGTGGCAACCACGTTTCCGCAGGCTGGCCAGCCGATCGATACTTGGGAGAAGCGCGACGCCATTCTGGCCGAGTGCTTGGCGTATTTCACCCGGCTTTGGAACGAGCGCATCAACAAGGCGCCAGGCTCCGATCTGATTTCGATGCTGGCCCATTCGCCTGCGACGCGCAACATGCAGCCGCGCGAATTCCTCGGCAATCTCATTCTCCTGATCGTCGGCGGCAACGATACCACGCGCAACTCGATCACCGGCGGGCTTTGGTTCATGAACCAGAATCCGGATCAGTTGCAGAAACTCCGCAACAATCCCGCCCTCATTCCGAGCGCGGTTTCCGAGATCATCCGCTACCAGACACCGCTTGCGCACATGCGCCGGACCGCTGTTCAGGACGCTATAGTCGGGGGAAAGCGTATCCGCGAGGGTGACAAGGTTGTCATGTGGTACATTTCCGGCAACCGCGATGAGGAAGTGATCGAGAACGCGAACAGCTTCATCATCGATCGCAAGAACCCACGGCAGCATCTCTCATTTGGTTTCGGCATTCACCGCTGCGTTGGCAATCGCCTCGCAGAAATGCAACTGCGAATCCTCTGGGAAGAGATTCTAAGGCGCGAACTGGATGTGAAGGTGACTGGAGAGCCGGTGCGGGTGCCGTCGAACTTCGTGCACGGCTATTCATCGCTGTCGGTCCGCATATCAGCCTGAGCGTCCAACGCGCCCGTTCGAAGCAAACAAAAGAATAAGGGAGGAATCGATGTCGGATCAAAGAACGGCTGGAAAGGCCTGGGTCATGGTTGCCCTGCTTTTCGGCTTCATGATGATTAACTTCGCCGACAAGGTCATTGTTGGCCTGGCCGGCGTTCCCATCATGACAGACCTGCAACTGACTCCGAAGCAGTTCGGCCTTGTCGGTTCGAGCTTCTTTTTCCTGTTTTCGGTTTCCGCGATCGTCACCGGGTTCCTCGTCGACCGCATCCATTCGAAATGGGCGCTATTGGCGATGGGGCTGATATGGGCGCTGGTCCAGTTTCCGATGCTGGGCAAGGTTGGTATCGAAACCTTGATCGTCTGCCGCATTGTGCTCGGTGCGGGTGAGGGGCCAGCCTATCCGGTGGCGCTCCATGCCACCTACAAGTGGTTTCCGGACGACCGGCGCGCACTTCCTGGCGCCATCATTTCTCAGGGAGCATCAATCGGCGTTATCATCGTCGTTCCGATCCTCACCTGGATCATCACCAACTATAGCTGGCATTATGCGTTTGGATCTCTTGGCGTCGTTGGACTGCTCTGGGTGCTGCTCTTTGCCATTTTCGGAGAAGAGGGACCAGATGTTGCGGCTCGCTCGGCCAAGGCCGACACTCTGGACCGGCTTCCTTACCGCTCGCTACTATTGAGCCCCACGAATCTTGCTTCCTGGTGCAGCTACTTTGGCGCCTATTTTGGTCTGGCTCTGGTGCTCTCCTGGTTCACACCGTGGCTGATCAAGGCGCTGGGCTTCTCGCAGTCGGTGGCAGGTCAGTTGACGGCTCTGCCCTTCCTGGTCGGGTTCTTTGTGGTGATCGGCGGGGGCTGGGTTTCCGAATCGATGATGCGCAGGGGATACTCAAGCCGAGCAGCGCGTGGCGTGCTCACAGGCGCAGCCCTCATTGTCGGTGGGCTTGCTCTCCTGGCCGCGCCCTTTGTCGCCAGTGTCGCGCTGAAGATCGTTCTCGTTCTAATCGGTGTCGCACTGCCATCGATTGTCTATCCGATTTCTCCGGCCATCCTTGCCGAGATAACGCCGCCTAGTCAGCGCGGCGCCATGCTGGGCATTAATAGCGCTGTGGGCACGTCGGCAGGTATCATCGCCCCCTACTTGATGGGAAGCGTTATCGAAGGGGCTGCCTCGACGGTCGAGGGCTACAGCCTCGGGTTCTCGATCTGCGGGGTGGTCACGCTCGTTGGCGGTGTCATAGGGCTGCTTTTCTTACGTCCGGAATCGCAGCGCGCCCGCTTCGATATAGTCAAGTCCGCGGCGGTCCAGGCAACCTAAGCAATGATCACCAATACCGAAAAGCTCGATCGCCTGCTGGGCGACATCAAGACCTTTGTCCGCGAATTGGGCATTCCGGAAGAAGATCGGGTCGAGGCCGAAGACAGGGTTCCCGACCACATTGTTGTCGCGGCGCGACGTCTCGGCACATTCGGATGGAGCATTCCGAAGGAGTATGGCGGCAGTGGCCTCACGACCGAGGAACTGGCGCTCGCCTTCATCGAATTGTCCCGATGCTCGGTGGCCTACCGGGCCCATATCGCCACCAACGCCGGTATCGGCTCCGAAGGATTGGTCCAGGACGGAACGGAAGAGCAGAAGCGCAAGTACCTTCCAAGGCTCGCGTCAGGCGAGATGCTGGGCTGTCTTGCGCTGACAGAGCCGGACGCAGGCTCGGACGCGATCGCCTTGAGCACGACGGCGCAGCCGACTGGCGACGGTCAGTACGTTATCAATGGCAAAAAGTGCTACATTACACTTGCTCCGATCGCCGACCTCTTTACCGTTTTCGCACGTACCAATCCCGATGATCCGAGCGCGTCGGGTATTAGTGCTTTCCTGATCGAACGCGGTACACTTGGCCTCGAGCCTGGAGGTTCGACGCCGAAGATGGGACAGGAAGGAGCCCCGATCGGCGAAATCGTCCTGAACAATTGCCGGGTACCAGCAAGCGCCATCGTCGGCGGCGTGCCGGGGCGTGGCTTCAAGACGGTAATGAAGGCGCTAAATAAGCAGCGCATCAATCTTGCGGCGCTTTGTACCGGACCTGCCATTCGGATGCTCGATGAGGCAATCGCCTACGCGCGGCGACGGGAACAATTTGGTCGGCCGATTGCTGATTTCCAGTTGGTGCAGGCGATGCTGGCCGAATGCAAGGTCGAGATCGAGGCTGCCCGTGCCCTGATTGTCGAGACCGCGCGAAAACGCGATCGGGGCGAGGACGTCACAATGGACGTCTCCATATGCAAATATTTCGCTACCGAGATGTGCGGCAGGGTGGCCGATCGGGTAGTCCAGGTCTTTGGCGCGCAAGGATACGTGAAAGGTACTGGCATCGAGCGCTTCTACCGAGACGTTCGGGCGTTTCGCATATATGAGGGAACTAGCCAAATTCACCTTCTAAATATCGCCAAGCGGTTGCTGCGATCGAACTAATGCGACCCTCGTCGCCGCCGCTGGAACGGGGGGCGATGGGCACTGCGTGGCCAGTTTGGGAGTCCAGTTAGCACCACGACATTCCCGTCCACGAAATACTTCCTTCGTTAGATGTCGAGGGCTGGACCTAGCTCAAACTTCCTCATGATGGATTGGAGCGAGAGTAGAGTTCCTTCAAGTGCTTAGGATGGCGTGTGTGCATGACGTGTGCAGCGGAAGATCAAGAAAAATCTCGTGAGGGCAAGCGTGGGAAGTCATCTTTTGGATGATATGACGTTCGCGGAAGTCGCAAGCGAAGGTACTCGCGCACGACCGGGGAGTGACAATGCCCCTTATGAGCAGAGTTCAGTGTTCGGTCAGTCACGAAGACTTATGCAAACCGCAATGAGGACAAACGCTGTCGGGGGTACGAGTCGCTCCAGTCACTCGACCCCCGACGCCTCGGATGCATCGATCTGACAACCCGGACGCGCGCTCACAGTTGGATTTTTCGCTGTAAGCCATTGATCTCTAATGATCAGATCTTGTCTCAGTTGGAAAAATTCTCTTGAGAAATCAAGGTCAGCAGCGTGTCTCTTAATCAGCGGGTCCCAGGTTCGAGCCCTGGTGCGCCCACCATCGCGAGCATTCATCTTCAATAAGTTAGAGCGGAGCTTCCCGAGAACAAAACGGGTCTCGTACGACGCGTTGACGGAGTTCGCTTGAGATACGCGCTCTGGTTTAGTCGACCCCCGCCCACAAATGGCGAACGCCGCCTGCGGCCGCGTACAGAGCAATAAAGTAATACAAAATGTAGAGGTTATAGGTCTGGCCGTTGCCCGTGTAGAGGATCCGGATCCTCTCGGCCGAGCTCGTGGTGGCCTCGGTCAATCCGCCCCAGAGCGCGCCGGCCCATGGAGGCGTCAGGACTGTGAAGACAGTCGTGAGGCCTTTGTAGAGGCTTGATCGTGTGCCACCGATCTCGGCATTTGCGATGGCTGACCACCAGCCGCTTCGTTGCAGCAACCAGAACAATCCGAACAATATCGTGGATGCGATCACGGCGAGCGCCATGACAGGTACCGGATTCCAGTAGCCGTAGATCATCTCCAGCGACATGCCCTGCCACACCAGCGTCGATGCGAATTGCGGATCGATCGCGTTGGAGAGCGGGGTGATCAGCAGTTTCGGGAAGAATGACATCAGGAAAATGCCGGCGATCAGCAGGGTCTGCGGTATCAGCAGGGAAATCGGCGCCTCCGCCAGGGCGTCATGTGCAGCCTTCCGAGGTCCGAGAAAGATCGCCTGGATGAAGCGTGCCATGTATATGAAGCCGACAAAGGTCGCCAGCAGAGTCATCAGCGCCGGCCCGTACCAGCCCTTCTCCATCATTGCGCTCAGCAGCAGCCATTTGCCGCCGAAACCGGCGAGCGGCGGTAGACCGGACATCGCGACAATCGCGATCGCAGCCGCTGTGAATGTGACGGGCATGACGCCGGCAAGACCGCCGAGTTCGACGATCGACCGCTTCCCCGTTCGCAAGATGATCGCGGCTGCGACGAGGAACAGGATGCCCTTCACCAGGAGATGATTGGCAGCGAGGTAGAGCGCCGTAACCCAGCCGAGATGGCTCATCAGTGCGATCGCCGCCACGATGTAGCCAAGCTGGCTCATGCTGGAATAGGCGAGCATGCGCTTCAGATCGTCCTGGCGCGCGGCAAGCATGGCGCCGGCCAGCGTGGTCAGCATGCCGATCCAGCCCACGACGAGCGCCAGATTCAAGCTCACGTCAGAGCGGATCGCGACGTAGGTTCCGACCAGCAGTCCGAAAATCGACACCTTGCTGATGACGGCCGAGAGCAGGGCGGATACGTCGTCATCGGATTCCGCATAGGCGCCCGGTAGCCAGACATGGACCCCGATGGCGCCGGCCTTGATCAGCAGGCCGATGGCCAGCAGCACAAAGACGGGAGCGCTGTCCGGGCCCGCCACGCGCAGCGCCGATAGCGACACGCTGCCGGTCTGCGCGTGCAGTACTGCGAACGCGCATAGCAGGAAGAAGGCCGCGGCCAGCGAGAACAGCAAATACTGCAGCGCGTGGGACGCGGCCTCGGTCCTTTGCAGGATCAGGAAATAGGAGGATAGTGTGATCAGCTCCCAAACGAAAATGAATTCAAGGCTGGTCGTGGCGCGCGGCAACGCCGGCAGCGACAGCAGCATGACGGCAAGCAGCGGATAAAAACCCGAACGGCGGTCCGTGCGGGCGAGGCAGGCGATCGACAGAACAAGGCCGCCAGCGAGAAGGAGCATCGCAAACAGAAAACTTATGCCGGACAATTCGAGAATGAGCCGGCCTCCACCAACGGTCACCAGAACGAGCACGATCAGATACTGCACCCGGCTCGGCAGCCGAGCGAGCATGTATAATACGAGGCCTGCAGCAAGCGGCATGTACGCCCACAGTGCGGCAAGGCCGGCAAGTTTGCCGGCGACGTACCCGCTGACCACAAGAAGGAGAGCCATTCCGAAGATTGGAAATAAATCAGCCTGGCCGTGGGACACGCCGTCCGCCTCGGCTGGAGAGTTAAGGGCGAGGCCAAACCAGCGGAACATGTAGGCCGCTTCGAGCAACGATCCTACCAGCACGATGGCGATCCAGACGTAGAGATCGCCGACTGCCAGGGTCATGACGAGTTGCCATTTCGCCCAGAATCCCGGGAATGGCGGCAATCCTGATATCGCGACGATCAGTATGCCGAACGTCAGGATCGCTCCCGGCCGTCTGGCGAGGACCGCCCAATCTTGCAGGCGTTCCTTGCCGACGTAACCGGCCAGCCAGAAAAGTCCGACTTTGGCGAACAGGTGATTGATGAACAGCCCGCCGACCACCAGGAACATCGCATTGTCGGCGTTGAGTCGGTAGAGCAGGGGCGCGGCGATGGTCAGCAGGCCCATCTGGCCGATCGAAGAATAGCCGAGAAGACGCTGTGCGTTCGTCTGTTGGAGGCCGATGAGGTTTGAGAAGACGAATGTCATCGCGCCCAGGGCGGCGATAAGTTCCAGCTGGTCCTCGAACAGGGGCAATAACTTGAGAAGGGCGAAGAAGACGCCCGCCGAAACTCCGCCCGAGATCATCGCGGCAACGTCACTGCGCGCCGTCTCATAGACGTCGAGGCCCCAGCCGTTTGCGGGGAAGGGCTTCAGCTCCAGCAGCAGGCACGCCAGCAGGAAGATGAGTGCGGCGAAGCCGATCGGACCTGTGATCGAGGCGCGCTTTGCGATCAGTTCGTCGATGTTCAGGATGCCGGTTGTGGCATAGAGCAGCAAGGTGCCGATCAGGAAGAAGGTCGACGCCAGGACGGTCGCCATGAGAAACTTGAACGTCGCCGACAAAGCCGCGTGTGCGTCCCGCAGGCCGAGCAACCCATAGGTCGCGATCGAGACGATCTCCAGGAAGACGAACAGATTGAAGAGATCGCGGGTCATCACCATGCCCTGGATGCCCATGACCAGCAGCAGGTAAAGCAGCATCGTTCCGTACCTTTCGCGCGCGACATAGGCGACGCCGAAAAGCGCGACGAGATTGACGCTGAAGGCGAAGAAACTTTCGGCGAGCCCCATGCGCAGATTGATCGCATAAGGCGGCTTCGCGCCGCCGGTCAGGATCTCAGTGGGCGCGGCGCCGTTCAAGAGGACGAACAGTGCGTAGCCGGAGATCAGCGTCATGGCCGCGAGCGCGACGATAAAGGCGGCGGCTGTCCAGGATTTGCCAAGACGATAGAACAGTGGAATCAGGAAGCCGCCACCCAGGCCCACAATGAAAATGTTGAGTGGGTGGAGCAGGCCCTCTACCATTTCGACTCCGTGAAGGCGTCGATTGATAGTGTTTTCCTGCACTCATAGAGCCGTATTGCATAGGCCAGCATGACCGCCGTCACAGCCATGCCAATCACGATCGCGGTGACGGCGAGTGCAGACGGTACCGGGTCGACGGCACGTGATGTCGCTTCCGACACACTCAGCGCGCGGTCGATGATCGGTGCTGTGCCGTTCGCCACGTATCCGATTGCGACGATGACGATATGGGTGCCGGTTCCCATCAACGAGAATCCGATGATGATCCGCAGGATGTTGCGGTGTGTGAGCATGCCCCAAAGTCCGATCAGGACGAGGAGAAGCCCTGTCGTCAGAACGATCCTCGAAATCATCGGACGGCTCCCTTCGTATGATCGGGTTAGGGCCGGAACCTCTCGAGAATGACGCTTAGCTCGCAGCCAACCTTGATGCCCAGAAGCGCCGATAGGACGGGAATGGCACCGGCGCTGAAGAACGCACCGAATTGCCCAAGTGGGAGGATCCGATTGTCCAGAAAGCCATCCGCAACGATCAGCCCCGCGATGCCTGCCAGCACGAACAATGCGCCGGCCACAGACTCTGTGATGCCAAGGAATTCGAGATCGGGCTGGTATTGCGGGTAGGCTAGCAGCACGAGCAGAACGCCGGACGCAATGACGGCGCCGCCCTGGAAGCCGCCACCCGCGGTCAGGTGTCCGTTCATGATGATGTACGCCGCGAAAATGGAAATGAGCGGAACGAGGATTTGCGTGCCAGTCTGTACGATCTCCGACGATGGCCGGGCCGCGTCAGGACGAACCTCGGAGCGCACGCCGCGCGGTGGGCGTTCCCCACCGAGCACGAGGCCGACGCTCGCCGCCACCATGAACAGAACGGCTACCTCCCCGAGTGTGTCGAACGCGCGGTAGGTCAGCAATATGCCGGTAACGACGTTCGCCGCGCCCAGCTCCTGCGGGACGAGCCTGATGTAGCCTTCCGCCAGGGGCCGCGGCGATTGCCGCTCGGCATAGCCGGCGACAAGACTTGCGAACACAAGCCCGAACGAGACGAGAGCGATGACGATGGAGAGGCGGCGGATCATGCGCCGTTCCCAACTCTCTGCTGTGCGTCACGCAGCGCATCTATGCCCGTATCACCCGCCATGGGAATTCGGATAGCATGCGCCGCCCGAGCCAACGCATGCGAGGAGACCGGATTCGTCATCAGCACGAAATAGACGATGATCAGGAGCTTGAAACTCCAGCCCGGGTGATGGATGGCCAGGCCCGTGAGCACCAAAGTGTTGCCGAGTGTGGAGGCCTTGGTGCCCGCCTGCATGCGGGTATACACATCGGGCATGCGCAACATGCCAAGCCCTGCCGAAAAGTGGAAGATTGCGCCAAGCAGGACTAGAACGCTTCCGATCAGATCCGTCATCGTGCTCTCTCTGTTGTCCTGTGGATCGCGTAAAGGAAAATGAGCACCGACAAGCCGGAGCCGATCGACGCCTCCGTCATTGCGACATCCGGCGCGCCTAGCAGGACGTAGCAAACCGCTGCGAAGAGGCTCGCGAGTCCCCCGCTGACCGCCGCCGCCAGGGTGCTGTCCAGGCACACTGCCAGCATACCGCTCACAAGAATGCTGCCGCACAACAGGTAAACGAAGAGATCAAGCATGTTGTCAAAGACCTCGCTCGAGATAGCGTGCAATCGCCAGGACAGCCAGAAAGCTCAGAACACCGTAAACCAGAGCGACGTCCAGGTAGATCGAACGGCCGGCCACATGCGCGTAAAGCGCAATGAGCGAAATCGAAACGACGGTCAGCATGTCGATTGCCGCAACGCGGTCTACCGTGGTTCGTCCGAGAACGAGACGCAACACGCCAAACGCGACCCCGAGAAAGATCAGAATCGCCGCGGCGGTAAGGATTGCGTCAGCCAAAGGTCTTCCTCAGGTGTTCTTCGAATACGCCGGCAATGACACGGGTTGCTTCGTCCGTGTCTGTTGTTTTGACGTCGAGCCAATGAACGAAGAGGCTGTCGCCATCGATGTCGACAACGAGTGACCCAGGCGTCAGCGCGATGGAGCTGGCAAGTGCAAGACGTCCGACGGGAGTCTCGAGTCTCGTTCTGATCCTGACGATGCCGGGGTTTATCTTGATGCGTGGGGCATAGACGTAGCGCATCATGTTGATGTTCGCGCGGACCAACTCGATCAGAAAGACACATGTGTAGAGAACGAAATGATAGAGGCGCCCCGGGGACAAGCGGACGTCTCGCCACGCGCCCGGCTTGCGTGTGAACATGTAGGCCAGAACGACGGAAATGATTGCGCCGGTCGCGATCACGCTAATGGCGAAGGACGAGTTCGCCGCGAACCAGATAAATGTGAGAAGCACCGATAGCCAAAGGAAGCCGCTGGGCCGTCTCGCTGCGGATTGATTTGGCACCATTGTCAGACCCCCCGACTGTCAGAATCGAGTGTTACGACTTGGTCGTCGGAATGCCGATCTCCGCCGGCTTCTGCAGACCGGCTGATTTCTCGGTTCCCTTGAACCAGGCTACATACAGGGTAGGAAGGAAGATAAGCGTAAGAATCGTCGCAACCAGCAATCCTCCCATGATCGCGAACGCCATTGGTCCCCAGAACACCGTTGGAGCGATCGGGATCATGCCGAGGACGGTCGATACGGCGGTCAGCATGATCGGGCGGAAGCGGGAGCTGCTGGCATTGATTGCGGCAGACCAGACGTCCTTCCCCTGCGCGCGTTCGGCGTCGATTTGGCCAATCAAGATCACGGCATTCTTGGTAATCATGCCGATCAATGCCAGGATGCCAAGAATTGCGACGAAGCCGAGCGGCCTGCGCGACACGAGAAGCGCCGCGGCAACGCCGATCAAGCCGAGAGGCGCGACGCTGAGGACCAGGAACAGCCGCTGAAAGCTTTGCAGCTGGGCCATGAGGACCGTGAACATCAGCAACAGCATGACCGGAACGACCGCCATCACGGAAGCTTGCGAATACGCGCTTTCCTCAACCGTCCCGCCCACGACGACGCGATAAGCGCGGGGAAGGGTTGCTGCCAGTCTATCGACCGTGGGCGCCAGCGCGTTGATGACGGTTTCCGGAAGTGCTCCCTGCGCCACATCGGCTTGCACCGTCAGCGTGGGCACACGGTCGCGCCGCCACACCAATGGATACTCCTGCTTGTATTCGAACGTTGCGAACTGGTTCAGCGGGACGGTTCGCCCGTTCGGAAGCGGTACCTGCAGGGTGCTCAGAGTTGGAAGCGAGACGCGTTGTTCGTCGGTCGCGCGCACCAGAACGTCGACAAGATAGATATCGTCGCGAACCCGGGTGACGGGCGTGCCTGAAATCACGGTGTTGAGGACGCTCGCCACCGCCTGCGAGCTCAAGCCCAGCAATCGCGCTTCGTCCTGGTCAACATGGATGCGCAACTGACGCGCCGGCCCCATCCAGTCAAAATTGACCTGCTCGGCTTGCGGGTTGGTTGCGACGATCTGGGCAAGCTTCAGTGCGATTTCGCGCACCTGGTCAATGTCGGGGCCGCTTACGCGATATTGGACGGGCCAGCCAACCGGCGGGCCGAGTTCGAGCGGAGCGACCCGGGAAATCGCGCTCGGGAATTCATTGGCCAGGAATTTTTCAAGCTTGACGCGAAGGCGCTCACGCGCCGGGACATCCTTCGCAACGATCACCACCTGTGTGAAAAAATCGTTCGCCAACTGTACATTGAGCGGTAGATAGAAGCGAATGGCGCCGCGTCCCACATAGGTACTCCAGCGCGCTACATCCGTATCGCCCTTCAGGGTCGCATCGAAGCGCTTCGCGGCGGCTTCGCTGGCATAGATCGACGAGTTCTGCGGCAAGCTGATATCGACCAGAAGCTCCGGACGATCGGAAGATGGAAAGAATTGGCGGGGAATGAGCGGAAGGGCGAGATAGGACAGGCCGAAGAGAGCCAAGGTGAGAAGAATAGTCACCCATTTCGCCCGCATGGCCGCGGTCAGGAAGTTCTGATACCAAGAAAGAATTCTGCCGGGAGTCGCGGTTTGCGAGGTACGGGGCGGTTTCAGAATGAGGACGCCCAGCAGCGGGGCGAAGACGACCGCCACAAACCATGATACGAGCAGTGCGATGCTGACGACGGCAAATAGCGAAAATGTGTACTCCCCGGCGGAGCTGGCCGCAAAGCCGACGGGAACAAATCCGGCGATGGTTACCAGCGTTCCCGCGAGCATGGCGAATGCATAGGTCCGGAACGCGAACGTCGCAGCTTCAATCTTGTCATCGCCCGCGGCCAGGCGGTTGAGGGTAGCGTCGGTGGTGGTCATCGCGTCATCGACGAGCAGTGCCAGCGCGATGATGAGGGCGCCGAGCGATATCCGCTGCATGTCGATGCTCGCCATCTGCATGATCGGAAACACGATGGCGAGCGTCAAGGGAATGGAAAGCGCGATGATCAGCCCTGGGCGGACGCCCAGACTGATGAAGCTGATCACGAGAATGATGGCAATCGCCTGCAACAACGAGGTCATGAATTCGGAGATCGCGCCATCAACCGTGACGGCCTGATCGGCGACCAGGATTGGCTGGATTCCGATCGGCAGGTCGGCCGTGACCGCGTCCATCGCCCGCTTGATGTTCCTGCCGAGGGCAAGAATATCTCCGCCCTCCCGCATGGCGATGGCAAGCCCGATCGCCGGCTCGGCGTTTACGCGGAACATGGGCTGGGGAGGATCAGAAAAGCCGCGCCGCACTTGCGCGATATCGCTCAGGCGCAGCGTCCGTCCGTCCGCGATGAAGTTGACGTTGGCGACGTCCCGCTCCGTACGGAACGCGCCTGAAACCTGCAGCGACAGACTCTCGTCGCCGGTTTGGATGGTGCCCGCCGGACGTACAACGTTTTGCGCCTGGAGCGCGGCGATGAGCGCCGAGCGGTCGATGCCTAGGCCGGCGAGTTCTTTCGTCGAGAACTCGACATAGATCCGTTCGTCCTGAGCTCCCAGCAGTTCGATCTCCGAGACGTCACGAACAAGAAGCAGCTTCGAGCGGATGTCTTCGACGTAGTCGCGAAGCTCGCGATGGGTGAACCCGTCGCTGGTGAAACCGTAGATGATCCCGAACGTCGCGCCGAAATCGTCGTTGAAACCGGGTCCAACGATGCCTGTTGGCAGCGTGTGCCTGATATCGCCGATGTTCTTGCGAACTTGATACCAGGTGTCGGCGACTTCCTTCGCGTTTGCGCTGCCCTTCAAATTGACGAAAATCGTCGTGATGCCTGCCTTGGTATAGCTGCGCAGGAAGTCGAGATGTGGCGTTTCCTGCAGTCTGCGCTCAAGTCGCTCGGTTACTTGCTTCAGCGTATCTTCAATGGTTGCTCCCGGCCACGCAGCCTGAACAACCATGGTCTTGATGATGAAGGTGGGATCCTCGCTGCGCCCAAGACGGAAATAGGATACGAGGCCGGCAATGACGGCAATGATCATGAGATAAGCGACGAACGAGCGGTGATTCAGCGCCCATTCTGAAAGATTGAACCTCATGACGGGCCCGATCCGAGTATGCGAATCTTCTGACCCGGGTGTAGAGCTTGCACGCCCGCCGTGACCACGATTTCGCCGGTGTCAATTCCCTGGGAAACTGCCACCAGCGCCTGGTTAAAGCGCAGCACGTCGATGTTTCGCAGCGATACGGTATTTTTTGTGGGATCGACGACCCAAACGGCGGGCTGTTGATTTGCTTTCGTCAACGCCGTAGCCGGGATCTCAATGATCGGAACAGCCTCCGTTTCCATGCGCCCGGTCACGGTTGCACCAAGACGTATCGCCGGTGGAGGATCAGTCAGGCCAACCTTGACTTCGAAGGTTCGTGTTGCCGGATTGGCTTGGGGGGCAACTTCGCGGATGCGCCCGCGGGCGGTCACCGCGGGATCGTCGGTCAGACTTACGCTGATCTCAGGATCGCTCGGCGCCGTTCGGAGGACCTGGGCGGGAATGTCGAAGATGGCATCGCGGCCATCCTTGCGGGCAACCCTGACTATGCTTTGTCCGGCTTGGACGACTTCACCCGCCGCGGGACCGGTTGCCGTCAAAACCCCCGGAGCGTCAGCCTTGAGCTCGGTGAAGCCAACCAGATCATGCGCGATCTTGAGTTGGGCCTCGGCCGCATCGACCTGCGATTGAGCGGTTTGCTGGGCCTGTTTTGCCTGATCGAAGTTGACGTTGGTGGTCCAGCCCTGCCCGAAGAGGGTCTGCTGACGTTCGAACTGATTGCGGGCCTGAACCAACTGCCCCTGGGCGGCCGCGAGAGCGGCCTGCGCCTGCCGCAGGCCGTTCATCTCGTTCTGTGGTTCAAGGCGCGCGATAACCTGACCACGCTCCACCCGATCTCCGAGCTTACCATTGCTCTCGAGAAGCCGGCCGCCAATACGGAACGAAAGCGATACTTCGTCCTCGGCTTCAATCCTGCCGGTAAAAGTGAGCTGTGTTCCTGCCTTGCTCTTTTCCACGGTTACGGTTCGAACCGGACGGACTGCTGGAGCCGCTGTTTCCGTCTCACGTTGGCAGGCTGTAAACAGCACGGGAGCGATCAGGACAATCAGTCCGGCCTGCCGCAGGCGACGAGTTTTCATCAAATGGGAGGCACATGCGGACATGGCTCACTCCCTTTCTTGCCTTACCTGGTTCTTCCCGCCATTCGTTGATCGTCATCGGCGGGAGTCCGTTGATTTAGATCAAGAGAGATGTCGGCGTAACGGGCGGTGCAACGAAGTACTATGAACGTGCGACGAATGCCCATTTTCGGCCGGATAAGCCCAGGTGCGCGACCCTGCAACTCATTGATTGCTCTGAACCGATGGCTGACCCTCAATCAGCGGGTCCCAGGTTCGAGCCCTGGTGCGCCCACCGTCGCGAAAGCATTCTCCTGCGCCTCCAGCCATTCCGCCGGCGGCAGCAAAGCCTGGGGCCCAGGGAACTTCGACTTTCTCAACGAGAAGGGCGAAACATTTGCTCAGCCTGCGGCGCACCGGGAACCTGGTGGTGACTTGCGTTGTCTGTTTTGAGCTGCGGAAGTGCTGATTCCGCTTACTGCGGCTCGATTCCCGCCGCCTTGATTATCCGTCGCCACTTGTCGACTTCCGCCTTGAGGAAGCTCTCAAGCGCTTCCGGCGTCGCGCGCTCTTGCTCGACGGGCGCCATACTGAGTTCGGTAAAGCGGCTGACAAGTGCCGGGTCCTTGAGGGCGGTCTGCAGGGCAGCGACCAGCGAAGTGACTACGGGTTTCGGTGTGCCGCGCGGCGCATAGAGGCCGTACCAGGTGGTCACATCGAAAGCGGGAAGGCCGGCCTCGGCCGATGTCGGTACATCAGGCAATGTCGCCACGCGCTGCTTGCCGGTGATCGCATAGCCTTTGATCGTGCCGGACTGGATATGGGGCGTCGGCCCGGTCGCGGGATCGCAATAGACATCGATATGACCGGCGACGACGTCATTCAGAGCCGGACCGCCGCCCTTGTAATAGACCGGTGTGAGCTTGGTGTCGGTCGTGCTCATGAACATCAAGCCGCAGAGCTGAGAGGCGGAGCCGAGGCCGACATTGCCGAACGTAATCTTGTCGCCATCGCTGCGGATGCGAGCGATCAGTTCCTTCAAATCCTTGGCGGGAAAATTCGGCCGCGTCACGAGGATCATCGGCACGTCGGTAACGAGGCCGATCATCGCGAAATCGGCGACCGGATCGAACGGCAATTTGGCGTAGAGCGCTGGCGCAGTCGCCTGGCCGACATGCATCAAGAGCAGTGTGTAACCATCAGGCGGGGCCTTCGCGACGCGATTGGTGCCGAGCGTGCCGCCGGCACCGACCACGTTCTCGATGACAAACGACTGCTTCAGCGTGGCGCTCATCGAGGTTGCGAGAATCCGTGCGATGACGTCGCCGGGACCGCCGGCAGAGAAGGGCACGATCATCGTGATCGGGCGGGAGGGATAGTCCTGCGCAGACGCCGTAGCAAACGGGGAGCACAGCAGAAGAAGCAAAGGCAGCGATCGTACTAAAAACTTCATCGAAATCTCCCTGCGCGCTTGGCCTATTCGTCGGGAAGCGTCTTTTCCTTGGCCGACCGCTCGATCATGTCGAGGGCAGCCACCGCGGCTGCCTTGATGTGATCGACACAACAGCGTTCGGCAAGTTCTTCATCACCGCTTTGGATCGCGCGCCAGATCGCGGTCACCTCGCGCAGGCTCTTGTTGATCCGCTTCGGTTGCGACATCGAGGTGATCCGCAACAGCGTGATCCGGTCGTGCAGCGGCTTGAGCATCCGCTCGACGAAGCTGTTGCGGCAGCCGCCGATCAGTGCGCCATAGAAGTCGGTCTTGGCTTCCAGGCATCCGACCAGGTCCTGATTGGCCGCAGCCGCTTTCAGCCGCGTCAAGGCATCGCCGATCCGGCGCACCACGTCGGGGTCGCGCAGGCGGGCGCATTCGCGGCCCGCAAACCCCTCCAGCACCGCGCGGGCAGCGTAGAGCTGCTTGGCCTCCTCAAGGCTGATCGTGCTGACAACGGGACCGCGGTGCGGCACGGTGTTGACGAGCCCGTCGGCTTCCAGGAGCCGCAGCGCCTCGCGGATCGAAGGACGGCTGACACCCATCATCTCGCACAATTCGCGCTCGACCAGCCGTTGGCCCGGCTTCAGCGTGCCGGACATGATTGCCTCGCGCAGCTTCTGTGCAACCATCGCCCGGACGGTCGGAACGTCCTCTATTCGAAGTGTCGACTGCAATTCCCTACGTCTGTCCATGGCCGGGCCTTCGTTTGCGTGGCTCAGTACCGGTTTACAGGCAGAATCATCATTTCGGCAATTTGAACATGGGCGGGTTGGTCAAGGGCGAAGACAATCGACCGGGCAATATCGGCCGGGTCCAGCGCCATCTTGAACTGGTCGAAGTACTCCTTCTCCTGCTGCCGGTCACCGCGATAGCGGGTCAGGATGATGTTCGTCCGCGTCAAGCCCGGCTGCAGCTCGGTCACCCGGATCGCCGTCTCGGCCAGCTCGCCGCGGAGGGTTTCGGTGAACATGTGGACGCCCGCCTTGCTGGTACTATAGGCGGCCATGTCAGGAACGATTCGCACCGCATTGATGGAGCTGATGTTGACGATGTGCCCGGCATTGCGTTTGACCATATCGGGGAGAATGGCGCGCGTGACGCGCATCAGGCCGATCAGATTGGTCTGGATGATGTTGGACCAGTCATCCGCCGATCCGATGTCGAAGCGCGTTCGTCCACCGATGTCGTGCCCCGCATTGTTTATCAGGACATCGATCGGCCTGAATTTTTCCGGGATCGAATCCGGCAGGCGATCCACGTCTTGCGCATTGCTCACATCGAGCTGGATGGGGAATACGGCATTGCCCGTCGTGGCGGCCAACTCCTGAAGGGCGCTCGCGTCACGGTCGACCAGGACGACGCGGCGTCCACTCTCGACCAGAGCCTTCGTGATCGCGCGCCCCATGCCGCCGGCAGCGCCGGTCAGAACAACAGTCTGGCCTGATTCTTCAGTCATCGGAAGCGCTCCTTTTCCAGCTCAACTCTTCTCATGCGACCGACCATCCTCCATCGATCGGCAGGCAGGTCCCCGTGATGTCCTGTGCGGCCGCGCTGCAAAGGAAGGCCACGAGGGCGCCGACAGCTTCCATACCGACGAACCGGCCGGAGGGCTGGCGCGTCGCGAGATACCTTTCCGTGGCGCTTTCAACGCTCTCCCCGGCTTTCGCGGCGATGGATGCGATCCTGCCCTGAATGGCAGGTGTCGGCAGCGTGCCAGGCGCTACCGCGTTGCAGGTGATGCCGGTACGCGCCGTTTCCAGCGCGACGGCGCGGGTGACACCGAGGATCGCTGTCTTGGTGGTGACGTAGTCGATGCGATCCTCGACGGCGCGGGTCGAATAGATCGAGGCCATGTTGATGATGCGGCCCCAGCCGCGCTGCTTCATGGCAGGGAGCGCCAGCCGGATCAGATGAAAGGGCGCCGACAGGTTCACTGCCAGCGCGCGGTCCCATTCGTCCGGCGGAAAATGCTCGACGGCGGCAAAATGCCTGATAACGGCGTTGTTGACGAGGATATCGATCGCACCACAGCGGTTGAGCAACTCTGCCATCATAGCTTCAATGGCGGCACGTTGAGACAAGTCGGCTTCGGCCGTCATGACGTCGACGCCGAAGCGAGCACCGAGACGATCGGCGGCTTCCCTGGGCGCCACGAGATCGTGCAGGACAATATTGGCCCCCGCGCCGGCAAGGCTTTCCGCCACCGCCAGGCCAAGGCCGGCGGTCGCTCCGGTAACGAGGGCCCATTTGTCCTTCATTGCGCGGCGGCTCCTATTTTTTGTCCAACTCGGCAAACACTTCCTTGGCGTTGCGGAATGCATCCACGCCGGCGGGCACGCCGCAGTAGATTGCCACCTGCATGAACACCTCGCGGATCTCCTCGCGTGTGGCGCCATTGGCCAGTGCGCCGCGGACATGCGTCTTCAGCTCGTGCGGGCGATTGAGCGCGCAGAGCATTGCGAGATTGAGGAAGCTGCGGGTTTTTCGTGTCAGGCCGTCGCGGCCCCAGACATAGCCCCAGCAGTACTCGGTCGTCAGATCCTGCATCGGGCGGTTGAAATCATCCGCCGATGCCAACGCCTTGTCGACGAATTCGCTGCCGAGCACGCTCTTGCGGATCTCGAGCCCGCGGTCGTAGGTCGTCTTGTCCATCGTGTTCTCCGTTTATTGCGGCGATGTCAGCTCTTCGGCCAGAATGGTTGCGCCATTGCAAGCTGTGGCGGGAACACCGTGACCGGTACGCCCGTCTGCCACTGCACGATGGTCATGCCGGCACCGAGACGGCGGCCTTTCTCGTCGAACTTGATCTCGCCGAGCGGGTAGTACTTGGACGGGCCCGCATCCATGCTGCGCAGCGCTTCGGCCACCGCGACGCGGTCGGCCTTGCCGGCCTTCTCGAGTGCGTCCTTGATCACCCACATGTCGCCATAGGTGGAGATCGCATTTTGCGTCATCCATGGCTCCTTGTAGCGGCTCTTCAGCTCCGCGATCAGCGCTTCATGCCCTTTCGCGCCCCAGCTTGCGACGCAGGTCAACACGCCCTGCAACAGCTCCGGGCTGACGGTCTGCAGCATGTCCGGCTCGGCAATCGCGATGCCGAACGAGATGGTGGGGATCTTGCCCTGGCCGAGGCCGAACTCGTTCATCTTCTCCAGCAGCAGTTTTGCGTCGGAGATCACGGTCGGCAGGAAGAACAGCAGGTCCGGCTTGGCCGAGCGAATCTTCTGCACCAGCGACGTGGCGTCGGCCAGCGGCGGTGTGAAGGTTTCGTCGACGATGAGTTGCAGCTGGTTCTCCGCAAGGAGGCCTTCGCGCATCGACTTGGCTGAGGCGACCGAAGCCGCCGTGTTGTCGGTCAGGATCGCAACCGTTTTCGGCCGCTTGCCGGAGGCGGATTCCGCAAGCTTGATGATCTGCGGCAACGCCTGCCGGGCCTGGGAGCCCGCAGTCGCCGAGGTCTGGAAGACGTATTTGAAGCCGCGGTCGGTGATGAGATCGGAATAGGAGAGGGTGAGGACAGGCAGGTTGGCCCGCTCGGTAACCTCGGTGACCGCCAGCGTGAAGGAAGAGAGATAGGCGCCGCTCGCCGCCACCAGGTCGGTCTCCTGCGCCACCATGCGCTGTGCAGCATTCTTGGCCTTCTCGGTGCTGTCTCCGGAGTCGAGCACCACCAGTTTCATCTTGGCGCCGCCAAGCGCCTTGATGCCGCCCTGGGCGTTGATGTGATCGATCGCCATTTCGGCACCGTGGCGCATCACGGTTCCTGGCCGCGCGTACATGCCGGAAATCGGCACCAACAGGCCGACCTTGACTTCAGAAAGCTGCTGCGCCCAGGCACGGGATGCAATCAGTGCGCTGGATGCGCCGGCGAGCAATGTTCGCCGGGTCACTTTGGTCTGGAAATTCCCAGTCATGACGATCCTCCCTCAATGGTGAACAAGTATTCTTGTCAGGATTTTTTCGGCCAGAACGGCGAGGCCTGCGCGAGTTCGGGCGGATAGACGGTGACCGGCACGCCATTTTGCCACTGCACGATGACGACACCGGCGCCGACGCGGCGGCCCTTCTCGTCGAATTTGAGCTGGCCGCCGGGATAATATCTCGAAGGTCCGGCATCCATGGTGCGGAAAGCCTGCGCGACGGCCTGGCGGTCGACCTTGCCGGCCTTCTCCAGAGCCTCCTTCATCAGCCACATGTCGCCATAGGTCGAGACGACGTTCTGTGTCGCCCAGGGCTCCTTGTACTTGGC
Organism: Bradyrhizobium jicamae; assembly: GCF_001440395.1. GTDB lineage: Bacteria > Pseudomonadota > Alphaproteobacteria > Rhizobiales > Xanthobacteraceae > Bradyrhizobium > Bradyrhizobium jicamae. The sequence continues at coordinate 57,855 of NZ_LLXZ01000152.1, forward strand.
CTTCAGCTCCGCGATCAGCTCTTCCTGGCCCTTCGAGCCCCAATTGGCGACGATCGTCATGATGCCTTGCACAGCCTCCGTGCTCACGCTCTGCAGCATGTCGGGCTCGGCAATCGTGATGCTGAAGGAGACGGTCGGTATCTTGCCTTGGCCGAGGCCGAACTCGTTGATCTTCTCCAGCCCGAGTTTGGCGTCCGATACCGCGTTCGGCATGAAGAGCAGGAGATCGGGACGTGCGGAGCGGACCTTCTGGATCAACGGGGTGGCGTCGGACAGCGGCGGTGTCCAGATCTCTTCCACGACGAACTGGAGGCCCTCCTGCGCGAACAGCTTTTCCTTCAGGGCCTTCGCTGTCGCGATGGAGGTCGCCGTGTTGTCCATCAACATCGCCACCGTCTTCGGCCGCTTGCCGGATGCGGATTCGGCAAGCTTCATCAGCGTCGGCAGACCGAGTTCGGACTGCCGGCTGGCGGGAGCCGCGGTCTGGAAGATATATTTGAAGCCACGTTCGGTCAGCAGATCCGAATAGGAAAGCGTCAGCACGGGCAATTCAGCGCGCTCGGTCACTTCGGTCACCGCCAGCGTGAACGAGGAGAGATAGGCGCCGGTCGCGGCAACGAGATCAGTCTCTTGCGCCACCATTCGCTGCGCCGCGTTCTTTGCCTTCTCGGTGGTGTCGCCGCAATCGATCACCACCAGCTTCATCCTGGCGCCGCCGAGCGCCTTGATGCCACCTTGCTTGTTGATGTGATCGATGCCCATTTCGGCGCCCATCTTCATCACCTGGCCGGGACGGGTGTAGATACCGGACAGCGGGACGATCAGGCCGACCTTGACCTCGGCCGGCTGCTGCGCACGGGCCAGCCCTGAGAAGCCGACAGCAGCAGCGCCAGAAAGGACGGTGCGGCGCGTCAGCCCTTTGGGGTTCTTGTTCATCTTGTTTCTCCCTGTTTTTCTTTGTTCGTTAGAACTGGTCACATGCCGAGATAGGCCTTGCGGACCCTGTCGTCGGCGCGCAGCGTTTCATTGTTGCCCTCGAGCACGACCCGTCCGGCTTCGAGGACGTAGCCGTGATCGGCGGATTCAAGCGCTTCCGCGACGCGTTGCTCGACAAGCAGCATGGTCAGCCCGGATTGTTTGCGGATATCGATCAGCCGTTCGAAGATGAAATCAGCGGTCGACGGCGCGAGCCCCATCGATGGCTCGTCCAGCATCAATAGCTTGGGTGAGGAGGCGAGGCCGCGGCCGATCGCCAGCATCTGCTGCTGCCCGCCTGACAGTGTGCCGGCGAACTGGCCGCGGCGCTCCGCCAGCACCGGCAGCCACTCGAAGATGCGCTCGATATTCTGTTTCCAGTCGCGTCGGCCGCTTTCGGTCATTGCGCCCATTTCCAGGTTCTCCATCACCGTGAGCGACGGAAACACCTGGCGGCCTTCGGGCACGTGGGCGATGCCGAGATGGGCGCGCTGCGCCGGCGGCACCATCAGGAGGTCAGCGTCGCCGAACATGATCTGGCCGCCGCTTGGCTGCAGGATGCCGGAAATGGTCTTGAACAGCGCGGTCTTGCCGGCGCCGTTCGGTCCGACGATCGCCACGAATTGGCCTGCCTCGACATTGATCGACACGCCGTTCAGAACGGGTTTGGCCGAATAGCCCGCGCTCAATCCTTCAATGCGGAGCATGGGCCACCCATTTCTTGCCGAGATAAGCCTCGATCACGCGATTGTCGCGCGTGACGACCTCGGGCTCTCCTTCGGTAATGACGGCGCCGTGGTCGAGGACGACGAAACTGTCGACCAGGCGGACCATCGCCTGCATGGTGTGCTCGATGATCGCGATCGTGATGCCGTCGCGGGCGAGTTGCCGGATGACGGCGACGACCTCGTCCGCCTCGCCATGGCCGAGCCCGGCGAGCGTCTCATCGAGCAGCAGAATTCGCGGCTGGCCGGCGAGGGCGCGCGCGAGCTCCATCAGGCGCAATTCCTTGGTCGACAGTTCGCCGGCAACGCGATCGGCGACGTCAGACAGGCCGACGCGCGCAACGGCGTCGGCGGCGAGCTTCCTCGCTTCGTCCTCGGTCTTTGCGCGCACATAGGCGCCGACCACGACGTTGTCGAGAATCGACATGCGCAGGAACGGACGCATGACCTGGAAGGTGCGGCCGATACCGGCCTCGCAGATCGTATGCGGCCGCTCGCCCGACATGTTGCGGCCATCGATCAGGACTTCGCCCTCATCGGGCCGCAGGAAACCATTGAGGAGATTGAACAGCGTGGTCTTGCCCGCGCCGTTCGGGCCGATAATGCCGAGGATTTCGTTCTTGTGCAGCTTGAAGCTGACGTTCTGAACGGCCTTCAATCCGCCGAAGGAGCGCGAGAGATTGCGTACTTCGAGCACGACTTCGGACCCTGCGGCGCGCTTGCGAGGCTCGGTGTGCAAGGGCGTCACGGTGGCCGTTGCCGGCTGCGATGCGTCAGGCGCAGCATTGGCCTTCCGCGGGAAGCGCTTGCGCAGGAGGTCGCGTAGCTTCCAGAACAGTCCTTCCGGAGCAACCAGGATCACACAGATGATGGCGAAGCCGAAGATCACGCCCTGGATGCCGGGGAAGCGATCGCCGGCTTCTGCGTGCAGTATCTCGGCCAGCGGGATCAGGATCACCGATCCGATCACCGGTCCCCATACCGTTCCGACGCCGCCGAACATGGCGACGGTCAGGGCTTGAGCCGACACCAGCATGCCGAACACGGATTGCGGAGTAACGACCAGAAGGACCTGGGCGTAAAAGGCGCCGATCGCGGCGGCGATGGCGCCGCTCAATGTGATCGCACGCAGCTTCCACGCCAGCGTATTGATCCCGGCCGCCTCGGCTGCGGCCTCGTTCTGCTTGATGGCGAGCAGCGCCATGCCGAAGCGGGACTGCTCGATGATCCGCGTCAGCACGATCGTGGCCAGCATGATGGCCAGCGCCAGCAACGTGTAGAGCCGAGGATCGCCGAATTGCATATAGGCGATCGGCGCATCGCGCTTCATCGGGAGCGTGACTTCCTGGAAGCCAAGCCACTCGAAGACGTAGAGGATGGCGAGCGGGTAGGCGAGCATGGCCAGCGCGAAGTAGTGGCCCTGCAGGCGGAAGGTCGGAAAGCCGATCAGGAGCCCGGCAATGCCGCCGAGCATCGCTGCGATCGGAATCAGGAGCCAGGGGGATAGATCGAAATAGATCTGGCCGAGCGCAGTCGTGTAGGCACCGATCCCGAAGAAGGCGGCGTGGCCGAACGAGATCAGGCCGGTGTATCCGCTCAGCAAATTCCAGGACAGGCCGAACACGGCCCACACAGGAACCAGCGTCAGCACCAACTGGTAATAGGAGTTGGTGACGCTGAGCGAGACCGCCGCATAGGCAATAGTGAAGAGAATCGCAGGAAGCAGCGAGCGCAACTGGGGCATGGTCATGTCCTCTCGACCATGCGCCCGAAGAAGCCTTGCGGACGGAAGAAGATGATCAGGAGGAAGACGACGAAGATCGCTGCGTTCTGCAGTTGTGTCGGCAGGATCAGCGTCGACATCTGCTGGACCAGGCCGATCGTCATGCCACCCCAGAATGCGCCGATGATGCTCCCCATGCCGCCGAGCACGACGCCGGCATACATCACGATCACATATTCAAGGCCGACGAAGGGATGGAACGGATAGTTGGTGGCGAGCAGGCCGCCGGCGATAGCGGTGATGCCGCAGCCGAGCGCAAAGGCGACCCGGTGCGCACGATCGACGTCGATGCCCATATAGGTGGCGGCCGTCGGATTATCGGCCGCGGCGCGCAACGACTTGCCGATTCGCGAGCGTGTGATCAAGAGACTGAGCAACGTCATGATCACGAGTGAGACGACGGCATCGATGCCGCGCGCTTTGTTGATGAAGACGCTTACGTCGGAGAGAATACCAAGCTCCCAGGCCGAACTCGATAGCGGCGTACGGATCGAGGCCAGCACCGAACCGAAGATGATGAGCCCGCCGTTCTGAAGGATCAACGCGATGCCGAGCGTGAGGATGAGTTGGGCATAATGGCCTTCGCCCTCGAGCGAAGCGGTGCGCGTGCCCGATACATGCGAGATCAGGGTGAGGTGAACGAAGTAGCCGAAGATCGCGAGCGCCGGACCGGCGAGCAGGATTGCGACGAACGGTCCGACGGCGTTGCCGAAGAAGGCCTGAACGCCGGCAGCCGTGAAGAGGTAGAAGGCAACATACATGCCGAGCATCATGAAGTCGCCATGGGCGAAGTTGATGACGCGCATGACGCCGAAGATCAGGCCAAGGCCGACGCACATCAGGCCGTAGACGGCGCCGATCAATAGACCGGCGGCAAGCGCTTGCAGAAAGCCCTCCATCAGCGGCCGCTCCCGGTTATGGCAATGCTGGTTTCCTGGCTCACGATTCCCCCGACATTCGCTTAGGACGCTGTTCGCAAAATCTGCCCCGGCGGCTCGAGCCGGCATGCCGCGGCGATGACGCCGGCATCGCCAAGCTGCTCGCAGCCATCGATCGTCTGTTCCAGCCGACGCGCGCGATCCTCACCGATCACGCGCGCTGCGGCGGCGCGAAAACGACTTCGGATTTCTGCCGGGGTCGCGGCGACGACGTCGGAAAGGCTATGCTTGATCGTCTTGCCATCTCGCAGGTGGACGTTGACATCAGCGCCTTGTTTGGCGGGGAAGGCGGTCGTGAGGGCGGCATCGCTCTCAAGATCGGTTGCGGCGATGAGGCGGAGGATTTCCGGATCATCGAGGGACGCATAATTGTCCTCGTCGATCTCGCCCCGGGCAAGCGTCGCCGCCACGCTGAATGGAATGCTCATCTTGGCCTGTAACGCATTCCGGTAAGGCCCCTTGGCATCGCAGCCGGGATAGCGAACTGCGGCCTCGGGCGCGCGAATGATGATGCGCTCGATTGATTCGGTTTCGCCAAGCTCGTGCGAGACGCGGAGCGCGGCTTGCGATGCGGTCTGCGCGAAGTTGCAGGCTGGCGCGGGCTTGCTGTAGACGGCCATGATTTCCGCCTCGCCGCCGGGGAATAGTTGGATTTCATCAGGTGCGCGTTGTCGCCGGTAGGCGGCGAACAGGCCGGCTTCGCCTTCCAGGATGGTTTCGGATGCAAGCGCGCCGGCCGCGGCGAGGGCGATCGCCCTCAGCGCATTGGCTGCCGCGAAGCCGGGGTGAAAATACATTTCCGAGCCGCCGCCATGCGGCCACTCGTTGAGGCCGCTGGATGTGTTGGCGGCAATCGCGACGGCACTGGTTGCGACTTGCTCGGAAAGGCCGAGTGCAAAACTGCCGGCCAGGGCGGCACCAAGCGGCGCCACCAGGCCGGTCGGTCGATACAGCCGGGCGAGGTCGGAGTTGAACAGCGCGCGGCCGATCCGTGCGCCGGCTTCATAGCCGATGATGGCGGCGGCAAGCAGGGTGGTGCCGCGCAAAGGAGCCTGTTCCGAGAGGGCGAGCAGGGTCGGCCAGATCACGACGCCATGGTGCGAGATGCTGGCCGCGTGCATGTCTTCGCGCACGAGGCCATGTCCCATCACGGCATTGGCAAAGGCCGCGTCTGCCGGAGATGCGCGCCGAGAGGTTCCGATGATGGTCGCGCCATTGCTGACGGGATGGGCTGCTGCAATGGCCTGACGGCTCCAGGGGTGATCGCCGGCCTCGAATGCGCAGGAGAGGAAATCGATCAGGCAGAGCCTGGCCTTCGCGACCACGTCCGGACCGAAATCCGCAAGCTCGACGGCAAGCGCCGACCGCGCCATTCGCCGCGCCAGCGGTTCGTTGCCGGATCCGGATGCGCCGATCGCCATCGCGCTCACCACTCCCTGAGTTGTCTGCCGGTCAGCCGCGCATCTGCACGCCGGCCCACTCCTCGACGACCTTCGCGATCGACGTGAAATCGGATGCGGCGCCATACTTGGCGTTGGTGATCGCAAGCATCTGTCGCACCACCGCGCCGCAAACCATCGGCACGCCCATGGCTTCGGCCTCGTCAATGCAGAGCCGCACGTCCTTGTAGGAAAGCCCGGTCGCAAACCCGAAATCGAAGGTGCCGGGCAGCACGGCGCGCGGGAATTTATCTTCGGACGCGCTGTTGCGGCCGCTGCTGGCATTGATGATGTCGATCAGGACCTTGGCGTTGACGCCGCCCTTGACGCCCATCGCAACCGCTTCCGAGGTGATGACCAGCGCCGCCGCCGCCATCAAATTGTTGGCTAGCTTGGCGGTCTGGGCCACGCCGGGCTTGTCGCCGGTGTAGAACAGCTTGCCGAAATTCTTCAGGATCGGCTGCACGGTGTCATAGGTCGCCTGCGGGCACGACACCATCACGGCGAGCGTGCCGTTGACGGCGCCCTTGATGCCGCCGCTCACGGGAGCATCCACCAGCGTCATGCCCTTGGCCTTCAGGCCTTCGGCCACCAGCTTGGCCGCACCGGGGCCAGTGGTCGACAAATCCACCACGATGCGCACGCGGTTGCCGCTGCTGATCCCGTCGGAGCCGAGTGCAACCGCCTTGACGATGTCAGGTGTCGGCAGGCTGGCGAGTACAATCTCTGCACGGGAAGCGACGTCGGCGGGCGATCTGGCTTGTTGCGCACCGCGCTTCAGCAGCGGCTGCATGGCCTCGTCCTGGGTATCGTAGATGACCAGCGAGTAGCCGGCGTCCAGCAGCCGCCCTGCCATAGGTCCGCCCATGCGGCCCGTGCCGATTACGCCGAGCGTCTCTCCCGCCATCGCTTGCTCCCTGTCGCGCGTCTCGAAGGCGAGCGCGCTGTTGTTGTTCGACTTGTCGTCGCTATTCGTTGTCGTCGTCGCGGCACCGGTTCCGGCACTGTCCGTCACATTTGTTCAGATTGTCAGTCAATCTGTCAAGCTGAACATTTTGAGGTCGACAGTTGGCCGCAGGTCGGCTTAAGCTTCGGAAAAGCGAGGAATGCGTCCCAGTGCCGCAAAGCGAAGTTTCAAGCGTCAGCCGGACGCTGGCTGATTTGGTTGCCGCCACGTCATGGGCGGATGTCGCGGCGCAGCAGCACGAGGCCAAGCGGTCGATACTGAATTTTTTCGCCACCGCCCTCGGCTCGGCCTGCGATCCCGCGGTCACCATCGCCTTGCGGACCTTGTCGCCGTTCAGCGGCGCCTCGACCTCGACAATCATCGGTCGCGCCGAACAACTCGATGCGATGGGCGCGGCGTTCGTCAATGCCATCTCGGCGAACCTTCTCGATTTCGACGACACTCACCCCGAGACGATCATTCATCCGGCGGCGCCGGTCGCGGCTCCCGTGCTGGCGCTTGCGGAAGCCCGCCGACTGCCAGGGCGCGACGTTCTGACGGCCTTCATCCTCGGGGTGGAGGTCGAATGCCGCATCGGCAATGCCGTCTCTCCGCACCATTATGCACGCGGCTGGCACATCACATCGACCTGCGGGATATTCGGTGCTGCGGTGGCCTGCGCAAAACTGCTCGGGCTATCTGCGGACAAAATCGCCAATGCGATCGGCATCGCCGCGAGCCAGTCGGCTGGCAATGTCGAGAATCTGCCGACGGCCGCCAAGAATGTCAGCGTCGGCAACGCGGCGAGGAACGGGCTGTTCGCGGCATTGCTTGCGCAACAGGGCTATGAAGCCGCGCCACGAGCGATCGAGGGGCCTCTCGGCTGGGCGCGTGCCATGGGCGATGATCCCGATCTCGAACGCCTGCTCGGCGGCCTCGGTCAGACCTGGGAGATATCCAAAAATACCTACAAGCCTTACCCGGCAGGCATCGTGTTTCACGCCGTCATCGATGCCTGTCTCGGGTTGCGCGGCCGCATCGGACGGATTGACGAGATCGAACTGGTTACGGTGCAGGGGTCTGCGCTGTTACTCGCGCGCGGAGACCGGCCGGTCCGGAACGAGCGCGATGCCCGGGTGAGCATTCATCATTGTGTCGCCTGCGCGCTCTTGATCGGCGCCGCCGGCGTGTCCGAGTTTGCGCGTGAAACGGTGTTGGCGCCGAACATTGCAAAGTTTCGCGAGAAAGTGCGGGCAGAACTCGACAGCTCCATGCCTGATGGTGCGGCGCGCGTCAGCATCCGGCTGGCATCGGGAGACACCGTTACCGAAACCGTGATGTCTCCGCGAGGCAGTCTTGCCGATCCGCTCGGAGATCGCGACATTGAAGCCAAGCTGCGTGATGGCGTGCGGACCGGCGGCAGTAGCTGGGACGGCGAATGTATCATCGAGGCGATCTGGCAGCTCGACACGTGCGATGATATCGCAGGCCTGATGCTGCGCGCAGACCGCCGCAACCTCGAATCATCGATCTAACCGAAATTGCTCTCTCCAGAACCGAAAGGACGATCCATGACCAAAACCGAACTGTTCGAAAAAGGCCTCAAGGTCCGCAAGGAAGTTCTCGGCGAGGACTACGTCAACAAATCGATCGCGGGGGCCGATGAATTCACCCGCACGATGGCCGAATGGTCGACCGAATTCTGTTGGGGGGCGCTGTGGACGCGGCCGGGAATGGACCGGAGAACCCGCAGCATCGTCAATCTGGCGATGCTCGGCGCGCTGAACCGTCCGCACGAACTGAAGCTGCACGTCAAGGGCGCGCTGAAGAACGGCCTCACCAAGGACGAGATCAAGGAAATCCTGCTGCAGGTGGCGGTCTATTGCGGCGTGCCAGCCGGCATCGATGCCTTCCGCAACGCGCGCGAGGCGTTCAACGAAGTCGAGACAAAGTAGTGAAGCGACGAACGATCGGGGGATCGCATGGCTGAGCAGGAATACGAACTCTTCGCCATTCGCTATGCGACCCGCGATGCGCTGCGCAGCGATCATTTCATCGGCGGCGATCCGCACGACGGGCCGATGCCGATGGACTACTTCATGTGGGTCGCGAGAGGAGGGGGACGTGTCTTCGTCATCGATACCGGCTTCAACGCGGAAGTATCGAAGAAGCGCAATCGGACGTTCCTGCGTTGTCCGGTCGAGACCCTCGACGCGCTCGGCATCGATGTGAACGCGGTCGAGGACGTGGTCCTCACGCATCTGCACTACGACCATGCGGGGAATTTCGACCGGTTTCCGAGTGCACGCTTCCATCTCCAGGAGCGCGAGCTGGCTTATGCCACCGGCCGCTTCATGCGGTATCCGCGGCTGTCGCACTCCTTCGAGGTCGAGGATATCTGCGGGATTGTGCGGCTCAACTATGCCCGCAGGGTACTGTTCTACAATGGTGATGCCGAGCTCGCTCCCGGCCTTACGATCCATGCGGCCGGCGGTCATTCGGCCGGGCTGCAGTTCGTTCGCGTCAGGACCCGCCGGGGCTTCGTCGTGCTCGCCTCCGATGTCAGCCATTTCTACGAGAACATGGCGAGTGAGCGGCCGTTCACGACCGCCCTTCATATCGGCGAAATGCTTGAGGGATTCGACCGGTTGCTCGCATTGGCGCCGGACGAGAGCCACATCATTCCCGGCCATGATCCGCTTGTCATGAAGCTTTATCCGGCGCCGGGTCCGGAATGGGAGGGCGTTGCCGTACGCCTCGACGTGCCGCCATCGGGGACCGCGCCCGCTCGCGCTCATTATTTGTCGGGGCACTAGCCGATCTCGATGTGACCTCGACGGAAGCCGTACATCGAGCGCGGTTCACTTGCCGTGCTTATTTCTCCGATGCGGCACTTAGAATTGTCGTGGTCGTCACGCGTGGGACCAAGGGAGCTCAGGCATGACACCGCGAGGCGGGTCTGGTTGAGGTCGAGGCGCCGACAACCGATGTGGTGGCTAACGCGGGGATATTGCTAGGAGGTACTTACGGCAAGGGCTCAGGAGAGTTGACGCGACTGTCGTTGCTCAGGTCTGGAGGAATCGTTCGTCTCCTGTTCAGCAAGGGCCTGTGCGGCGATAACGACTTCGAGACGATTGCGCGCGTTCAGTTTCTGCATCAGGATTGTCATGTAGTTCTTGACGGTCTTCTCGCTTATCCTGAGAGATGCAGCGATCTCCTTGTTGGTATAACCGCGCAGCAACAGTCGTACGATCTGGTCTTCGCGGATGCTGAACCTGACGGCTTCAGCTGCTACCCGACGCACCGACGCGTTTCTCAGGGCTGCAATGACCTGGCTCGCAAAGCTTTGCGTAATGTACGTTTCGCCATGTCGCACCGCTTCCACCGCTTGTATCAGTTCTTGCGCACTGCTCCCCTTCAGGACGTATCCATTCGCGCCGGCATCGAGGGCGCGGATCGCGGAATCGACTCCGGTCGCGGCAGTAAACGCGACGATCTTTGTGTTCGGCGAAATCTTGATTGAAGATGCAATTGCGGCGTAGACGTCGCCCGCCATGCTCAGATCAACAATGATGACGTCCGGACGCAGGCGCGACGAAATATCAACAATGTCTCTTGCTGATGAACCCGTCGATAGTACTTCCAGTCCCTGAGTGCGAGACAGCAGCGTGACGATACCTTCAATCATCAAAGGATGGTCATCGACTAAACCAACGGAAACCATATGAGGCCCCCAACGCAATAAAAACGCTACAAATCCCACCATTAAAAATCAGCGGGAAGAAAATATAGCTCCATCAATTGACCATTGTAAATGTTGAATTACTAAACCCGTAGAATCCCGTAGATTTTAACCTTTACGCCCAAGCTCGTCGGAAGCCGCGCGAGCCAACTCGCTTCAAGGAAAAATGTGCAACTTGAGATCGACACTACCCTCGATCGATGATCTATTTCCGTGCGTGGGCGATCGGGATCGTGGCTCGGATTTGCGTTCCGATGCCGCGCTGCAAAACAAATTCGAAGGTGCCTTTGAGCGCTTCCACGCGATTTCGTAGACCCGCGATGCCGAGGCCTCTCCTGCTGCGCCTGTGTTCGTGATCCTTGTCGACGGCCCCCGGGCCGCTATCACTTACTGTGATCAAGATCGATTGAGGATCTGCAACAACCTCCACGCGCTGTCCTTTTGCCTTTGCATGGTGGAATGCATTGTTCAGCCCTTCCTGCACGATCCGGTACAGGCAAATTGTTATCAGCGGTGAAAGGTCTGCGGGCAGGTCACCAATTTGACAGCAAACCGTTGTTCCCGTCGCTTCCTCATGATTCTTAACGGCCAGCAGCAAGAGTTGATTGGGCGACAATCCATCAAGCTCAGGCAGTACAAGGCCGGTGGAGATATTGCGGAGTTCGGCCAATATCCGTTTTGTCAGAGGTTCAATGGTTGGATCATGAGCATGAGTGAATCCAGATGGATCCGACTTCTTGGCCGTCGGGTCCGTCAGCTTGAGCATCAAGAGGCTGACAAGTTGGATCGGGCCGTCGTGCAGATCCTGTCCAATCCTGGCAAGAAGGTTTTCGTTGGAACTCGCCGCCTCCAGTCGGGCATTGTCCGCCACGCGGCGTAGCCTGTCATTCTGCGCAGCGAGGTTCGTAGCCTCGACCACGTTCTGCATGAGGCTTGACTGATACTCGTTGACCAGTTTTGAAGCACGACGGACCATAAAGAATAGTATCAGCATCATCGGTGCAGTTGCCGCGCCAACGATCCCGACGGACGTAAACCTGATCGAAGCCAGGTCGGCAGCAAGTCTCCGGCCATCACTGTAGATTTCGCCTACGGCAATGACTTCCCGGGTTCCCGAACGAAACAGAGGGGCGTAGATTTCGACGAGCGGAACCTGCAGATGTTTGTGATTGGCATTTTCGGCCTCGTGCAGATAATCGAACTCGGCCGTCGCCTTGCCTGCTACCGCTGCATCGATATGACGCGAGGGGAAGCGATCGCCGATGCCTTTCTTGCTGGTCGAGTACACGAGCGTGGCGTCGGGCAACCAGAGCTTGACTAACACCAGCCGTTCGCCAAGCATTCCGGCAAGCAGATCGTCCAGCCTTTTCGCATTCTCTGGCGGCAGGCGCCGGGAAGTGACCAGGTCTTGCGCCGCCGGGCTGAGAAAGAGCTCAGTGAAAAGAGCGCCTTCTTCGGCGGCTGTTTGCATCATGCTGGTTTCGATGCGTTGCGAGATTGCAAACGCAAGCAATCCCATTGAAACAGCTATCGTTGCGGCAGCAGCCAGAACAAATTGATGAACAAGGCCGAAGGTTGTCCTCGAGCCGATCGTGCCGGGCGGCCAAACCATTGTTACGTGTCCTTGCGCAACGCGAGGAGCAGCGTTTGAAAATCCCCGAGCGATCTAAGAAGTTCGTCGAATAGATCGTCTTCAGTGTTCCAACGTATAGCACATCAGACGACGTGAACAGCGTCCGTGTCACTTTGGGCCCCGTTAACGCTAACGGCACGCGCCCTCAATGAACCAAGCGGCATCACCGCACGGATTGCTCGGGACCTTGGTCCTAACTACTGCCGGGACCTTCATCCTCGCCAGGCTTAGGACCTTGATACTCGCGTTTCTTGGGACCTTGTCCCCTTATCGGCGTCTTCCGAAAATTCTCAGATGACATCGTAGAGCGGGCCTGGATGCCGAGTGCGTCAAGGCGTCGGTGTCGGTAGTCAAGAGGCGGCCGGGCTGGATGAGTTGTCCCAACTACGAGACGATATCGAGTTTGACCCATCGTCAGGGCCGCCGCGGCCTTTCGGGCGCCGTTGTCGCCCAAGGCCCGCGCATCAGTTCCATTCAATTGATCAATGTCGGTTTCAACCGCCTGGCCGCCGCTGCGGTCTGGTCCAACGGGTGAGGGTGTCATGGTTGTCTACATCAAGAGCGATCTGGAATTCATTCTGGCACAGATCAAGATTGCGGAGGCACATGCAGCCGGTCAGCCGCTGTTCGGAACGAACGGCCTTGTGCCGGCCTACAACCTGTCCCTGGGCCTGCGCACCGTCGACGGCACCTACAACCACCTGATCGCCGGGCAGGAGAGGTGGGGCGCGGGCGACAGTCAGTTCCCAAGTCTGCTGAATCCTGCCTACAGGCCGGCCGACGGCACCCTCTTCGATCCGGACGGGCCCATGGGCCCGGCTCCCGCAATGCCGACAGCGCTCAACTATAACCCCTCGAACAATCCCAACTCGCTCGTCTTCGACTCGAGCCTGCGCACCATATCCAACCTGCTCGTCGACCAGACGCTGGGTAACCCCGCCGCCATCCTGACGGCGCTGGAGCGCGCGGGTTCTGAGAATCCAATGGCCGATCTCCCGCAGGTCACTGCGATCTACCAGGTTTTCAAGCCCGCGTGGGACGCGGAATATCAGGCGCGCGTGGTCATGCAGAATGCCAAGGCGGCCGCCGAAGAACTCGGTGACGGCGATCCCCTCACGCCCCCGTCCGCCGAAGAGCAGGCGGCGATCGACGCTTGGACCGCCGCGACTGCGGACCATGCGGCAACGGTGACGGCACTGGACGAGGCGCGCGCGGTGCGCAATACCGCGCTTGAGCCCTTCGGCATCGCGATGGATGGCGACAACGTCCATCTGCCGAACGTCGCGCCCGACGAAGGTCTTTCGGCGCCTTTCAATTCGTGGTTCACGCTGTTCGGCCAGTTCTTCGATCACGGTCTCGACCTCGTCAACAAGGGCGGCAGCGGCACCGTGTTCATCCCGCTACAGCCGGATGATCCGCTCTATGTCCAGGGCAGCCACACAAACTTCATGGTTCTGACCCGCGCTACGGTTTCGGCCGGACCTGACGGCGTGATGAATACGTCCGACGATGTCAGGCCGGTGAACACCACGACCTCCTATGTCGACCAGAACCAGACCTATACCTCGCATCCATCGCACCAGGTGTTCTTGCGCCAGTACGTGCTCAACGCAGCCGGCGATCCGGTCGCCACGGGCAAGCTCATCGAGGGCGAGAACGGCGGCATGGCGACGTGGGCTGAAGTCAAGGAGCAAGCCAGGACGGTGCTCGGCATCAACCTGACCGACAATGACGTCGGCAGCGTGCCGCTACTTCGGACGGATGCATACGGCAACTTCATTCCCGGGGATAACGGCTTTCCGCAACTGATCATTGGAATTGGCCCCGACGGCATTCCCAACACGATCGACGACATCGTTCGCGAAGGCGATCCGAACGCAAATCCCGACAGCTTTGGCGTCCCCCAAGGAGTCTTCACGACCGGCGCAATCCGCACGAGCCATGCCTTCCTCGCCGACATCGCTCACGAGGCGGTGCCCGTTGGCAAGATCGCCGATGGCGACATCACGATCGGACTGGGCAACCCGGGCAATGGTGATACCGAATACGACAACGAACTGCTCGACGCTCATTTCATCGCCGGCGATGGTCGTGTGAACGAAAACATCGGCCTGACGGCGGTGCATCATGTGTTCCATGCCGAGCATAACCGCCTTGTCGAGCACACGAAGGAACAGGTGCTCGCGACCAACGATCTTGCGTTCATCAACGAATGGCTCGTGGACGATCTTCTCGCCCTGCCGACACCGGCCCAGGTAACCAACCTTGTGTGGGACGGCGAACGATTGTTCCAGGCTGCCAAGTTCGGCACCGAGATGCAGTATCAGCACCTGGTGTTCGAGGAGTTCGCTCGCAAGATTCAGCCGAACATCAACGTGTTCGTGGTTCCGGACGGGTTCGATTCGACGATCAATCCGTCGATCGTGGCCGAGTTCGCCCACGTGGTCTATCGCTTTGGGCACTCCATGCTGACGGAGTCGATCGACCGCTTCAGCCCGGCATTCGCCGAAAGCCATATCGGCCTGATCGAGGGCTTCCTCAACCCGATCCAGTTCGACAACAATCACGCCATCACCGACGACATCGCCGCCGGTGCCATCATCCGCGGTATGACCCGTCAGGTGGGTAACGAGATCGACGAGTTCGTAACGACCGCACTGCGCAACAATCTGCTCGGCTTGCCGCTCGACCTCGCAACCATCAACCTGGCGCGCGGCCGCGACACCGGCGTACCCTCCCTGAACGCCGCCCGTCGCGAATTCTACGACGCGACCAACCAGGATGTGCTGCTCAAGCCCTACGAGAGCTGGGCCGACTTCGCCGCCCACCTCAAGCACGAGGCGTCGATCATCAACTTTGTCGCCGCTTACGGGACGCATTCGCTGATAACGGGTGCCGATACCCTTGAGGAAAAGCGCGACGCCGCATTGACACTCATCACCGGGACCGCATTCGGCAGCTTCGTGCTTCCGACAGATCCTGTCGAGTTGGCTGCATTCCATGCTGACCGACTCGCCTTCCTCAACGCGACGGGCGCCTACGCCGGCGGTTCGCTTGGCGGCCTCGAGAACGTCGATCTCTGGATTGGCGGCCTGGCGGAAGAGATCATGCCGTTCGGCGGCTCGCTGGGCTCGACGTTCAACTTCGTCTTCGAAGTGCAAATGGAGAAGCTGCAGAACGGCGATCGCTTCTACTACCTGCAGCGCCTCGACGGCCTGCATCTGTTTGGCGAGATGGAGAACAACTCCTTCGCCGCGATGATCATGCGGAACACCGATGCGACGCATCTGCCGTCGGACGTGTTCTCAACCCCGAATCTGATCCTCGAAGTGGACCCAACCAAGCAGTTTAACGACCTAGACGGGGACGGAACTCTCGAAAGCACCGACCCGACCGGAACGAGTTTGATCACTCCGCTCGTGTTGCGAGACAATCCCGCCACGGCGGGCCCGGAGGCCAACTACCTGCGCTACACCGGTGCCGATCACGTCCTGCTCGGAGGCACCGCACAGGCCGATACCCTCATCGCCAGCATTGGCGACGACACGCTGTTCGGTGACGGCGGCAACGATCGGCTCGAGGGTGGCTTCGGCAACGACATCATCAACGGTGGCGCCGGTGACGATATCATCAAGGACAGCGGCGGCGACGACAACATCAAGGCCGGAGACGGCAATGACGTGGTCCATGCCGGGCCGGGCCTC
Organism: Bradyrhizobium jicamae; assembly: GCF_001440395.1. Taxonomy (GTDB): domain Bacteria; phylum Pseudomonadota; class Alphaproteobacteria; order Rhizobiales; family Xanthobacteraceae; genus Bradyrhizobium; species Bradyrhizobium jicamae. Next base: position 73,740 of record NZ_LLXZ01000152.1, read on the forward strand.
GACCTGGTCATGGGCGGCAAGGGCCAGGACTTCATCTTCCTCGGCACCGACATGGGTTCGGAAGTATTCGCCGGCGAAGGCAACGACTTCATCTACGGCCACAAGAACGCCGAACGCATCCTGGGCAATGAAGGCGATGATTGGATCGAAACCGGTACCTTCGACGGCGCTCCAGGCGACAACTTCGACGAAATCTATGCCCAAGACGGCATCGACGGACATGACGTGTTCCTGGGCGACGGCGGCTTCGACGAGTTCATCGCCGAAGGCGGCGATGACATCATGGTTGGCAGTCTTGGCCGCGGCAAGATGGTCGGTATGTCCGGCTTCGACTGGGTAACCTACAAGGACAACACGTTCGCGGCTGATGCCGACTTCACGCGAGGGATCGTCTTCGACGAAAATCCGCAGCCGCCTCAGTTTGGAACGCAAGACGCCTACGAAGCGGTGGAGGGCCTGTCGGGTTCGAGCTTCAACGACACTTTGACCGGCTCCGACGTGACCGCGGAAGAGCGCCTTCCGTTCGCGCAGGGCGGCACTGAGGGTTATCGCGGCAGCTTCCTCACGAAGGAAGGCATCGCGCGGATCCAAGGCCTGCGCGAGGTCCTCGGTCTGACGTTGGCGCAGTTCGACGCGCTCGCTGCCAATGCGAACGTCTACAGCGCCGGCGAAATTATCCTCGGCGGCGACGGCAGCGACACGATCATGGGCCGTGGCGGTGATGATATCATCGACGGCGACAAGTGGCTGAACGTGGAGATCGCCATTCATGCGGGAGTGGACCCCGTCACCGGACTTCCCACGGGTGGGATTCTTGAGCGTGTCAACAGCATGACAGAGCTCGCGGCCCGCATGTTCAACGGTGACATCAACCCGGGCCAGCTCGAGATCGTGCGCACGATCGAGACCGCAAACGGAACCGGCGACATCGATACGGCCAAGTATCAGGGCAACCGCGCGGAGTACGTCTTTGCCGGCAATGCCGACGGCACGATCCAGGTTACCCATGCGATCGAAGACTCGCTCGATGGATCGGACAAGCTCCGGAACATGGAGAGGGTCGAGTTCCTCGACGGTTCGCTGAATATCATCGTCGGGACGCCGAACAACGACACCCTCAACGGAACGCCGCAGGACGACTTGATCCTGGGCTTCGCCGGTGCCGACACGTTGAACGGCAATAACGGAAACGACATCCTGGTTGGCGGTTTGGGTAGCCAGCAGGCCACCTATGCCGACAATTTTGACAACAACAGCTTTGGCAACTCGACCGGTACCGCAGCCTGGGATCCGGATTGGGTCGAGGCGAACGACAGCGGTGGCGTCACCACTGGCCAGATCCGCATCGATGACGGCAACAATACCCTGCGTATCGTTGGTGGCGCGACCTCCGACGGAGCCACCATCACCCGCGCGGTGAACCTCGTCGGCGCCACTGCGGCGACGATCACTTTCTCCGCGAATCCCGATGGGCTTGATGCCGGCGAGTCCGTACTCGCCGAGTTCACGTCCGACGGTACCACCTGGGTGAACATCGCGACGATCACGGGAGACGGCGCGTCGCAGAACTATACGTTCGACGCTACGGGTCCGTTCCCCGCTGCTGCGATCCGTTTCGTTGCGAGCGCCATCAACAACACGGCCGAGGTCGTCAATATCGACAACCTCGTGATCAACTTCACCAGTCCGACGCTCAATGCCGGCGTCGATACGCTGAACGGCGGTGCCGGTGACGACACCTACGTCTTCGCGATCGGCGATGGGGCGGATGTCATCAACGAGACCAGCGGAAACGACCGCATCTCGATCTCCGGTGCGTTGACCGACCTCAACTTCAACGAGATCACGACAGGCGGCGGCAACGACGACCTGGTGATCTCGCTGAACGGCGGGGCGACCGACCGCATCACCGTGACCGATCACTTCGACACGGCGGGCGAGGCTGTCGAAGCGGTCAACTTCAATGGCGCCACGGTCTATGGATACCTGCTCGAGGGTGACTATGCCCTGAGCACAGACGACTCGAACCCGCGGACGGCAAACACGCCGCTGGTGAACACGGTCCTCGTCGGCACTACCGGCGAAGACACGCTGACCGGCAATACGGGCAACGATCTGCTGTTCGGTCACGACGACGACGACGCGCTTGACGGTGGTGACGGCGACGACCTCCTCGTCGGCGGCGCCGGCAACGACGAGCTGGACGGCAACGTTGGCCTCGACACCCTGGTGGGTGGCGCCGGCAGCGACGTCTACATCATGACCGACGTCGAGGACATCATCGTCGAAGCCTTGAACGCCGGTACCGACCAGGTGGAGACGGATCTCGCTGCCTTCTCCCTCGAGCTCATCGATAATGTCGAGAACCTGGAGTACACGGGCGTCGACGCCGATCCCTTCGTCGGCACGGGCAACGCCCTCAACAATACGATCAGCGGCGGCGATCTCGACGACACCCTGAGCGGCCTCGCCGGCAATGACACGCTGAATGGCGGGCTCGGCGCCGACAGCCTCCTCGGCGGCGACGGCAACGATACGCTGAACGGCGGCGACGATAACGACACGCTCAACGGCGGAATCGGCAATGACCAACTCGAAGGTGGTGCCGGGGCCGACGCGATGACGGGCGGCGACGGCAATGATGTTTATGACGTCGACGATGCCGGCGACACGGTCACGGAAACCAATGCCGACCTTGCGACCGGTGGCACAGACCGAGTCGAATCCTCAATAACTTATGCTCTCGGAGCGAATATTGAGAACCTGACACTTACCGGTGGTGATGCCATCAATGGCACCGGCAATGCGCTCGGCAACACGATCATCGGCAATAACAACGGCAACCAGCTGTTCGGTGGCGCCGGTATCGATACCATCTCGGGCAACGGCGGCAACGACCTGCTCGATGGCGGCAGCGGTGTCGACACGCTGAACGGTGGTGACGGCAACGATACCGTCATCGGCGGTGAAGGCGACGACATTATCGATGTGGGCGGTGGCTTCAATACCATTGTCTACAACTCGACCAACTTCGGCAACGATACCATCAACAGCTTCGATTTTGATGGTGGTGCTGCTACCAACCAAGACAAGATCGATCTCAGCGCTCTTGGGATCACGGCCGCCAACCTTAATACCCGTGTTGCAGAGTCGACGATCGGCGGAGCGACCAACACACTTCTCACCATCAGCGACGCGGCTGGTAACGCGATCGGCACCATCCGTATCAACAATGTCACCAACGCGCAGATCGACGTTAACGACTTCACGCTGGCGACTGGTCCGGCAATCGTCATCAATGGTGCCGAAACCGGCCAGACGACGAACGGGACGGCTGCGGCTGAACTCATCAATGCCAACGGTGGCAACGACACGGTCAACGCTGCCGGCGGCAACGACGTCGTCAACGGTGGCGAAGGTACGGATATCCTGAACGGGGGTGACGGGAACGACACCCTGTCGGGCGGCATCGGTGCGAACACCGGCAACTTCCGCGATGAGTTCGGGTCGACGTCCTACACCAACAACAATGGCTCGGTCGCGTTCACCGGTGGGTGGACCGAAACCAATGACGGCACGAGCAGTCCAACGGCCGGCGACATCGACATCACCGGTGGCCGCCTCCGCTTTGAGCAAGGCACCGACGGTGGCGAGTCCATCCAGCGTTCGTTCAGCCTGGCCGGAGCAACCGCAGCGCAGCTGACCTTCACCTACGAGCCCGATGACCTTGACGCGGGTGAGACGGTTGTCGTCGAAGCGTTCAACGGAACTACCTGGGTCAACCTCGGTACCTTGGGCGGTGACAGCAACGGCGCGAGCCTGAACTTCAGTGCAAACCTCACGGCGGCCCACTCGCAGATCCGCTTCACGGCGGTCGGCAACTTCGAAGACAACGAGAACCTCTACATCGACAACGTCAATATCAGCGTGACGGCTCCGGGCCTCAACGCCGGTGTGGACACGATCAACGGTGACGCCGGCGACGATACGATCATCTGGAGTGCCAATTCCTTGGCGCCGACAGACGGTCGTGACGTGGTCAATGGCGGCACGGAAGGCGGTGCCGGCGACACCTTCGTCATCAACGGCAACGCCTCCGGCGAAGCCTTCCGCATCTATACCCGCGCTGAATTCCTGGCTGTGAACGCGGGGGCAGCGCTGAATGCGGCGACGGAAATCGTCGTGACGCGGAACGGTACCACCGTAGGCTCGATCATCGCCGAGCTGAGCGAGATCGAAGAAATCCGTATCAACGGCATCGACCCTTCGGGTGCCAGTGGCGGAGCAGGAGCTGGCGATACCTTCCAGATCATCGGCGACTTCTCCGGCACGAGCCTGCGTCCCAACACCATCACGATCGATGGTGACGCCGGCAACGACACGGTCGATATCTCGTCGCTCGGGTCAGCGCACCGCATCGTCTTCAGGTCGAACGGCGGCAATGACACCATCATCGGGACCTTGCGTCCCCAGGATGTGATCGAACTGCCCGATGGCGCGACCGCCGCGGACTACACCACAACGACCGATGCGAATGGTGTGAGCACCATGACCAACGGCACACACTCCGTGACCTTCACGGCTCCCGACGGCCTGCCACAGGTCGGCGACGATGATGAGGAGGATGAAGACGACGACACCGGCCACGACGACGATAACGACGACTGCGGCGGTGACGACGATGATGATGCCACGACCGGTGGACCCATGCCGCCGGCATCCGCGGTAGGGGTGGTCCGGATGGGTACGCCCTCGGCGGACGTGCTCACCGGAACGGTGGGACCTGACAATATCGTCGCCTTTGCGGGAGACGACGTTGTCACGGGCGAGGACGGTGCCGATGCGATCTCGGCCGGTGAGGGCGCCGACTTCGTCAGCGGCGGCGACGGACGCGACGTGATCTTCGCCGGCGCCGGCGATGACCAGGTGTTCGGCGGCGGCCACGCTGATATCATCTACGGCGATGCCGGAGCTGACCGCATCTTCGGCGATGCAGGAAACGACCTCATCAATGCCGGGGCAGGTGACGACTCGGTGTTCGGCGGCGCCGGCGACGATCTGATCGTGGCCGAGGTCGGCGATGGCAACGATGTCTACTTCGGCGATGACAGCGACGGTGGTGCCGGCGTCGACACGCTCGACATGTCGGCGGCGAGTGCAAACGTCACCGTCAACCTCGGAACCGGCCCGTTGTCAAACGGCGCCGCGTCGAGTTCCCAGACGGGTAACGACACGATCTGGGGAATCGAGAACGTCAATACCGGTTCCGGCAACGACACCATCACCGCAAGCAGCGCGGTGAACGTGATGAATGGCGGTGCTGGCAACGATACCTACAAGTTCACATCGGCTTCCGCGGCCGACGGCGACACCATTCTCACTTTCGAGGCTGGTGACCGCGTCGATCTGACGGCCATCGATGCCAACGTGGGTTCTACCGGCGACCAAAGCTTCTCGCTGGTCTCCGGTGCCTTCACTGCGGCAGGGCAACTCTCAGTGACGCTTGAAACGCGTGTCGACGGCGACTTCACGGTTGTCCAGGGCAACATCGATGGCGACGCTGATGCCGAGTTCACGGTCGAGATTGCAGGTCATCACAATCTGACCAACGCGAATCTCGGTCTCTGAACGCCCGGAATACCGCGGGAGGCAGATGCGTCTGCCTCCCGTGCAATTGCTTCCCTCTCCGAGTTTCTGCAGGGCGCATTACATGGCCAATTCAAAAGAGCTGTCTCCCGCAAAGCGCCGCAACCTTGCCGAGCTGACGCGCGGCTTCCGTGGCATCGTGCTCTTCCTGTTTCTCATCTCGGGGGCGATCAACGTACTGGCGTTGACCGGCTCCCTGTACATGATGCAGATTTACGACCGGGCGCTGACCAGCGGCAGCATTCCCACGCTTCTCGTGCTCTCAAGTCTGGTCATAGCCCTGTATATCTTCCAGGGCGGCTTCGATGTCATTCGCTCCCAGGTGCTGGTGCGGGTCGGCGCGCGGCTCGACCGAAAGGTGGCGCCCTTGGCGCATCGGGTGGCGATCGACATGCCGCGTTTCGGTTTCTCGACGTCCGAAGCCCTTGAACGCGGACGGGACGTCGACACGGTCCGCGGTTTTCTCGGCAGTCAGGGGCCGGCCGCGCTTTTCGATCTGCCATGGATGCCGATCTATCTGGCCTTTATCTATTTTCTGCACCCGGCTCTCGGTGCGTTGACGTTCGCGGGCGCGTTCGTGCTGACGGTCCTGACCGTCGTTAGCGAGATATTGACGAAACGGCTCAGCCTTTCCACGCGGAAGGCGGCGATGGTGCGCAATACGATTGCTGATAGCAACGCACGTAGCGCGGAGATCCTGAAGGCGATGGGCTTTGCGGGGCGTGCCGTGGAACGCTTTAATGATGCCAATCGCGAACATCTGGAGTTGCAGACCAGGGCCAACGACATCACAGGGACATTCGCCGCCGTGTCGCGCGTGCTTCGCATGCTGCTGCAATCGGCGGTGCTCGGTCTCGGTGCGTATCTCACAATTAAGGGCGAACTCACCGCCGGTGCCATTATCGCATGCTCGGTGGCCTCCGCTCGCGCGCTTGCGCCCGTGGATCTGGCGATCGGCAACTGGAAACCATTTGTTGCGGCGCGTATGGCTTACCAACGGCTTCGCGATACGGTCGTTGCGCTTGCGGCCGCCGAAACTCCGATGAAGTTGCCCGCGCCGGAACAGCGGTTGAGCGTGGAGAAGATTACGGTCGCGGTGCCGGGGTCCGGACAGATCATCCTCAGCGATGTTGCCTTCGATCTGGAAGCCGGCCAGGCGCTCGGAATCATAGGACCCAGCGCCGGCGGGAAGACGAGCCTTGTGCGTGCTCTTACCGGCATCTGGCCGGTGCTGCGCGGCAGCATCCGTATGGATGGCGCTGATCTAATTCAATGGCGCGAGGACGAAATCGGAAAGCACGTCGGCTATCTCCCCCAGGAAGTCAGCCTGATGGATGCGACGATCGAAGACAACATCTGCCGCTTCGAGCCCAATCCGGACTCCAGGAAAGTCATCGAGGCGGCGAAGGCGGCCGGTGTTCACGACATGATTCTGAGAATGCCGGACGGATACCGAACCCAGCTCGGCCCGCAGGGTACAGCCCTCTCGGCGGGTCAGCGGCAGCGTATTGCGCTGGCGCGTGCGCTGTACGGGAATCCTTTCATTGTCGTCATGGACGAGCCCAACTCCAACCTCGATGGCGAGGGAGAAGAAGCTCTCACTCGCGCGATTGAAGGTATCAGGGCGCGAGGGGGCGTCGCGATTGTTATCGCGCACCGTCCGAGCGCACTCGTCGCGGTGGATCTCGTTGCGATCGTACAGAATGGCCGCATGGCCGCGTTTGGCAAGAAGCAGGATATCATGACGCCGGCCGGACTGCAGCAGCCGGCAGCATCGCAGCAGTCCGTAGCGCGAACAGGGCCAGGCGAACTCCAAACGCAAGCAAGGAGGCCGGCATGATCACGGCCAAAGCATTCAAGCCCACTTCGCATTCGCAAGGCCAGCCAAAGCGCGAGGACTATGTCGAATCTGATCAGAAGAAGGGAAGATTCCTGCCTCTTGCTTTTCTGCTTCTTCTGACGGGGTGCGCCGCGTACTTGAAGAGCTTCATGCCGGTCAAGATGGAAACCCAGGAAGGGCAACAGTCCGACAAGCGCGATGATGGAGATCAAGACGAGCCCAGATCGAATGAGGAAGTCCACGCCGCCACCGAGGAAGAGGCAGCTGCGGAATCGAAGAGCAACATCAAGGCGTCGTCCGACAATGTAGTCCCGATCCGGATGGCTTACGACGATCGCAGCGAACCAGCTATCGGTTCTGCTGTTATTGAACCCGCGAAGCCAACCCCGCTGCGTGCTGCTACCGGGCCGATCGGCGATACGCGCAGAACCGGCTCTGACGATCGTACTCCGACTCCATCAGGTTCTCAGAGTAGCGCTCCCGGAGGCGGCGGAGGAGGCGGAGGGGGCGGAGGCGGCGGTGGTGGCGACAAGCCACCGTCGCCCCGCACCCCTGATCCACCCATCACACCGCCCACTGATCCAATTCGCAACAGGGCGCCGCGAACCAACGGGCCGGTGCAGCTGCAGGACCTGGTAGGTTGCCAGGTATTGTTCATTTCCATGGCCGCCCTGTTGGCCGGCGCCACCGATCCGGATGGCGACAAGCTTGCCATAGCCAACCTCACGTCATCCTCCGGGACACTGACTCCTGCCGAGGACGGCAGCGGCTGGATATTCGCGCGTCACGAGGGCGTGCTCGGGGAAGTCAGGTTGGCCTACACGATCAGCGACGGCAAGGCATTCGTTCTGCAGACAGCTTATTTCAATGTCGTCGAGTCGCCTCCGATTATCGGGACCGCCGGAGACGACAATCTCCTCGGCTCGCACTGCGGTGAAACGATCGATGGTCGGGCCGGCGATGACAATATCGACGCCCGCGGAGGCCATGATGTGATCATCGGCGGAGCGGGTGACGACCACATCATTGCGGGGGCAGGCAACGACGTCGTTCACGCTGGAGCCGGCAACGACGTGGTGTTCGCAGGCGCAGGGAACGACATCGTTTTCGGTGGCTCCGGCAACGACCATTTGCATGGTGAAGAAGGGGACGACATCATCGAGGGTGAGGACGGCGACGATCTCATTTCGGGTGGTACGGGAGCGGATATCCTGCTGGCTGGCGCCGGCAACGATACCGTTCAAGGCGATGCGGGCAATGACACGCTTGATGGTGGAGATGGCGATGATCATCTCGCCGGAGGCGCCGGGACCGACGTAGTAATGGGAGGAGCCGGTAGCGATCTCCTGGTGGGAGGTGACGGCAACGATGTGCTGGCTGACGGAACAGGCAGTGACGCGGCCTATGGCGGCACCGGGGACGACCATGTCGTAGCAGCCGTCGACGCCGCCGCCGACACTTACGAGGGTGGCACCGGGACGGACATTCTCGACTACTCCGCGGCCACGAAGACCATTAACGCTGATCTAGGAAACGGGATCGCCGTGGGTCAGGAGACCGGTCAAGATGTGATTTCAGGATTCGAGGAGATTATCGGCGGAAGCGGCGACGACACGATCATCGCGTCGTCGACAACGGCTGGCGTGAGCATAAGCGGCGGCGAGGGGGATGACACCCTCGAAGGCGGTCTCGGAAACGATACTGTTTCCGATGGCGCGGGATGTGACACGATTTCCGCTAACGATGGTGACGATCATGTCGTAGCAGCCGCGGACGCGACCAATGACTGCTATGACGGAGGCACTGGAACGGACACGCTCGACTACTCGACCGCGACCATCAGCGTTACGGTCGACCTTGGAAGAGGCCGCGCCGACGGTGTCGATGTCGGGTACGATCTGATTGCAGCCTTCGAGAAAGTCATTACCGGGTCGGGCGACGACCATATCGTCGCTGGTTCAACTTGGGTCTCGATGACTGGCGGTGCTGGCGACGACACTTTCGAGTTTGGCGGCGAGGGCGACTGTCAGCAGCCGATGACAGTTGGCAAGATCACCGATTTTACGGTCGGGGACAAGATTGTAGCTGCGACCTTCGAGATCAGTTCCCTCCAGGACGATGACCTCCAGGAGGCAATCTCCGACATGTTTGAAGATATCTACCTCTCGACGGGTGGAGACAGGAGACCGGTGCGCTTCCGGTTTGAGGAGATCGAAGACGACAAGAGGACGTTCGTGGATGTCCACGACAGGCCCGACACCAATGAGTTCTTCACAATAGAACTCGTCGGACATCATCATCTTCAGTTTACCGTCGCCGTCAGCTGAGGCGATCAAGGAAGTCGGCCATGAAGCATTATGATCGGAAAGCGTTTGCTGTCGCGTCACCGTCGAGCGCCGCCACCGAGCGGTCCTTCCGGCTTTGGCCAAGAATACTCAGTGGTCTGGGGCTTGCAGTCCTGTTGGTGATCGGATGTGGCGGATGGGCGGTAATTGCGAGGTTGGAAGGCGCGGTCGTGGCCGCCGGGACCGTAAAAGTGGACCAGAACCTGAAAGAGGTCCAACACCGGGATGGTGGTATTGTGAAAGCGCTTTCCGTTCGCCAAGGCGATCTCGTTCGGGAGGGACAGGTCCTGGCAGCGCTGGACGACGTTCAAGTCAAGGCAGAACTCCTTATCGTCAGGTCGCAGTTGGGTGAAGCCTTGGGCCGCCAGGCGCGCCTGATGGCAGAGCGTGACAACCTCTCTCTGATTGAGTTTCCGGCCGACCTCGGACGTGTGTCAAACGCCGCGGACGTCGTGATCCACGGAGAGAAGCGCCTGTTTGCAGGTAACAAGCTGGGGAGAGACAGCCAGAAGGAGCAACTGGAACTCAGCATCAGCCAGACCCTGGAAGAGATAAAGGGAATGGAGGCACGACTTGCTGCCAAGGAGCACGAGATCAAACTGGTAGGTGCGGAGCGCGAGAAGCTCGACTCTCTCTACGAGAAGAAAATCGTCGAGTATACCCGAGTGTATTCGGCACATCGTGACTGGGCGCGGATACTCGGAGAACACGGTGAGATTTCCGCCGGAATTGCCCGCGCCAAGGTCCGCGCCAGTGAAATCAGGGTCCAGATCATCGCGATAGACCAGAATGCCAGTACGGAAGCCCAGCGCGAGCTTCGGACTGTGGACGCCCGTATTGCCGAACTCAGCGAACGAAGGTTAGCGATCGAGGATCGCCTGTCGCGCACCGAAATCCGGGCTCCGGTTTCGGGCTACGTCAATGAGCTTTTTGTTCACACCGTCGGCGGCGTCATTACCCCCGCGGCGAAGATCGCGACTATTGTTCCCCAGAATGCTGAACTGAAATTTGAGATCAGGATCTCACCTGCTGACATCGATCAGGTGAGGGAAGGGCAGCCTGCCCGAATTCGCCTCACCGCGTTCAACCGCAATACGACGCCGGAGATGAAGGGGACCGTCGTCATGGTTTCTCCGGCCTCGGCGCGCGATCCCACCAACGGCCAGGAACATTACATTGCATACGTCAATCTGCTTCCATCCGAGGAAGCAACTGCGAAAGTCAATGGCATGCGGTTGGTCCCCGGCATGCCGGCAGAAGTGTTTGTTTCAACCCAGGAAAGAACAGTAGCCTCCTATCTGGCGAAGCCGTTCACCGATCAGATGAGCCGCGCTCTCCGTGAGCGTTGAGCGCGCATTTTAAAAATGCGCCTCGAAGTCGTTGAATAATCGAACGGATTGTGATTCCGGACGATGGTTTCCCGAGTGAGCGGAAATCGACGCCGAACGATCGGGCATAACGCCGCGCAGCATCCGCTCGCATCGCCGCGCCCCATCTGAGCGAAGCCAGTCGCCCGACGCACAGCAGTCAGCCTGTGTGCCCAGGACCAGTGACCGCGGCGCCGTGCTTGACCGATGAAGATCGCCATGAATTGGGCAGTGCGTATTCAACTCGTAAGACGGACGATTGCTGATTTTTGCCGACCGTGACGCCTTGGTCACACCAGGCAAAGAGTGCAATCACAGGGAGAAATTATAAAGTTCAAATCCTGGTTGTATCGAGCCCTGGGATCGTGTTGCCGATCCTCTGCGCGCATCGCTGCTGATGCCGACCGCGATAAGTCTGCAGTTTCAATGGGTCCGTAGACCCGGCGATCGTCGCAACGCGGCTTGTCGTATTTGTGGGCGCATAGTTGTGACAAACTTGGTGCAATATCGGGGCAGAACGGCGGGCCGATGTCGTCTGCGCCGCACGTGGAGTCCTAGTTCTGGACCGGCCACGCATCATTCATCTGCAGTCTCAACGTCCGCTGCATTGTTGCAATTCATAATCTCGCCAGATTGGAAGACCACTTGTGCGGCGACAAAAACCAGTTGTTTGGCGACAAAAAGGGCCAACTTGGGAAGGCCGCAGTCTCTGGCTGTTCAACTGTCGTTCGGTAGCTCGACTGTTTGTCAGGAGAGAGGTCATGTGGTCGCCCAGCCTGTTGGTCCAGAATCTGTTGGTCCCAAAAAAGGCCAAGCCAGATGACGACGATGCCGACCGTGCCAGTGCGGTCGCCGAACGGACGGTCTCCTCCGAAATGCAGGTTGCGCCGCCGCTGAGTGGCAACTTTGAGCACGCGCTCGTCAATGCCGTCCTCTCCGGTGAGGTCGGCGCAGCGAGCAGATTCCTCGAACACATCTCGACGACGCTGTGGTCGATCGTCGTGAAGCTGGTAGGCGATGGAGCCGACGCGGAGGCTGCATTCCTTCACATCGTGGCGTCACTGAAGGCTGACGATTATGCGCGGCTGCGGGGGTTCGACGGGCGTTCACGGATTACGACTTATCTGTCGCTTGTCGCTCGCGATGTTCTCGCCGACCAACTGGCGGGGCAATTCAGCAAAACGCCGCGCGAGGCGTGGGAGCGATTCTCGCGCTACTTCGAGGCCGACATTCGCAGCCGAATCGCCAAACAATTACCGAGCAAACTTGGTAGAGCCGGCCGCGAGGACGCGTATCAGGAAGTATGCCTCAAGCTGATCGAGAATGATTTCCATCGTATCCGCTCTTACGGGGGGCGCGGCAGCTTCCCGGGCTATATTCTGACGGTGGTCGATCGCATCTTGATCGATCTCGTGCGGCGCGAAACGCCTCGGCGGCGTATGCCGGCGGCGATTCTCCGTTCGCCACCGCTCGACCAGGCGATTTATACGGCTGTGGTGTGGGAGGGATGTCCGTTGGACGTCGATCGGCTTGCCGCTGCACTACGCGGCAAACTGACGCAAGATCCGACGGCTGCCGACATCGCCGAGTCGATCGCGCGCCTTACCGGCATCGTGAAGCTGGAGCGCACACAGCCTGCGACCGAGGCCGTCTCGCTCGACGCATTGCTTGGCGAAGGCGGAAGTATTTCGATCGCGGATTCATCGCCAACGCCCGAGGACCGGTTGCTGCTCTTTGAGGAGGAAGAGCGTCGCGCAACCCTCGTCGCCGCCATCACTGCGGCAGCGGAAAAGCTTCCTTCCGATGAACGGCTGTACCTTCAGATTGTATTTTCGGCCAATGAGCCGTTGCCGGCACGTGGCATTGCGCGGCTGATGGGTTGTCCGGTCGAGGACGTCTATCGTTTGAAGCAGCGCAGCCAGAAATGGCTAAAAGAAATTACGGTGCAATTGGAAAAGAATTCCGATATGTCCGTCTAAACATGGGTATTGGAACTCTGTCCGATGATTGAACGCCTCAGTCACGAACCGGCGTCTGTACCCGCCGAGGACGACGGTCGCTCCGACCGGTTGCAGACGCTTGAGCTGCTTCGCGCGCAACTGTCGCGGATCATTTCCGAGGGGGTGGGGCAGGGCTCCGTTGCAGCAGGCCAATGGAGCGAGATCGACAACGCAGAGATCGCCGCGTTCCTTGACGGCTCCTTGTCGCGGGCAGATTGGGACGCTGTCGCCGCGAGACTTGCCAACGACCCGGCGGCCCGCGCGGATTTGGCTGCCGCGGCGGAACTACTGGACGAAATCCAGGCGCGGCCCGCGACAGTTCCTGCGGCTTTGATGGCGCAGGCGGCCGGCGTTCTTGCTGCGTCGGAACAGAACCGGCCGCAGGTTTCGGCCGTGCCGGTCGCTCCGGTTGCTCAGTACCGGCGTTCGGTTGTGTGGTCCGGCTTCGCTCTGGCCGCCCTGGCTGTGATCGCGATCCCGACTGCTGTGAAGATGGTTGGAGACGGCACAACGACCGCGGTCAAGCCGGACGACGTCGGTGATGCGATGGGCCGCGGGATCGTGGCGATCCCGTCCAGTCCGACCAAGAAGAAAGATGCTCAGTCGTGCATTGACGCGAACGGGCAGGCCAGGAAGTCGACGACAGACTGGACTGAGCGTCCTCGAGGTGAGGCGCCCACCAAAGACAATGATCCATGCGGGCCAAAGCCGGCGGGAGCCGGCAAGCAAGAGCGCCCCGCTTCCGCAGGATCGAACTGACCTGAACTCGACGCTTAAGTCGCTCGGACCGCATCTCGGTTGCGGACGGTACGTTGTGCTCTAATCACAAGGACGGATTCGAAAGAGACATCACAACAGTTGACGACGAACCAAAATTGAAACTCTGTCCGTCTTCTCCAGTGTTGCCGTACAAACTAACGTTCTAAAGGAGAAGAATGTAATGCGCCACACAACGACGAAAGCTGCGATCGAATCACGCTTGAGCATGCGCAGCGCGTTGCCGCTCTTGCATATGGCAGGCGCTGCTCTGCTCGTCATTGCCGTCGCCGGGCCTGCGCGTGCGCAGAATACCGGCATCGCCGCCTGCGACGACTTCTTGACGAAATACGATACCTGCGTGACGTCGAAGCTTCCGGAGGCGCAGCGCGCGACCTACAAGGCACAGCTCGACCAGACCCGCAAGACGTGGCTTGACATGGCCAAGAACCCGTCAACGAAGCCGGCGATGGAACAGAGCTGCAAGCAGACGATGGACGCGATGAAGACGTCGCTGCAAAGCTTCGGCTGCTCGTTCTGATATAGCTGCATGGGCAGGAAGGCGTGGGCGTCCATTCGTCCCATCCTTCTGAAGCGCATGTCGAAGCAGATGACCTGGAGGTCATTTCGCACAGCATGATCCGGAAAAACCTGCCCCGCATTTGTTGCGGGGTGGGATACCGGTCTTCCCTCGCGAGAGTCGCGATTGGGCGGTGATCACGCCTGGGACAGCAACCAGAGCGCGATGACGATCCTGAGCCCGTCGCGCTCTTGGTGCGACATAGCGGCTGTTGCCGGCGGCTGTCTCGAAAGCAGGGCGGTGCCAGGGAAGTATTCTGACCGTGTTATAGTCGCGACTGATGCGACTATTTCGCCTGTCGCGATTTGATTTCCTGACAGCGGGCCGCGCGCAGTCCTGTCAAGGCGTCGCGCTGCAGCAGTATCGGGCAGGCATTGCCAAGGTAATAGCTGTCGCCGTTCTCGCGCGCGACTTGCGCCACGACGGCGGTGCTGAGTGTGTTCCAGCAGGCTTCCGTGAGCGCTCCCGCCGCCTTGGCCTCGTCCCAGTCGGGAGGCCGGCCGAGCGCGGCAATGACGGCGACCGCCAGATCCGGATCCGCACAGACCGCCGCGTTCGCTTCGGCCGGTGCCTCGATCGCGATGGCGAAAAACGGTGCGGCGGCGGAGCGGTTGAGCTTGCGTCCGACGAGACGGGCAGCGTCGCGCGCGAGATCGACGCGCACTGTGCCGGCGTTCTTGGGCGTTGTGCGCACGAAGCTCTCCAGTTGCCGGCGGCAATCGACGGCGTAGGCCTGCTCTAGGCAGTCGCCAAACGCGGACAGGCCAATCGACGTGCGCAGGACCAGGAATTTCGGATTGTCGTTCAGGACCGGAAAGCTCGTGGCATAGTGCTCTAGCGCCGCAAGGCGGCCGGCAAACGGATGTGCCGACGTTGCAAGCGGAGTCAATTCACCGATCGCGGCTTGTTCGGCCAACGACGCCCAGTGTGCGTCGCGCGCCGTCGGCCTCACCTTTGTCAGGTGGTCGCGGAGCTCGCTCCAGCTCTTCGCGGCCGCCAGCGCGTCGAGCTCGGCGATCGCAGGATCGATCGGGGGAGCCGGCACGGCCTCGGCTGCGCGCTTGTCGACGTCGGAGAGCAGAGCCGCGGTTTGTGGTGTCGGCCGGTCGGCTGGCGTGGGCTGTCCGCTTGAGTTGAGCACGATCTCGCCGACGACCTGGTCGTAATAGGCCGGCGTCTGGTCACGACCGACGCTCGCCGCCAGCTGCCGGACCTCGACTTGCAGGCGCTTGGCAATCTGCACCAGCGTCAGGTCCTTCTCCGCCAGCCGGAGTATGAGGTTTCGCGTGAACACGGAGTTAGAGGCGCGCTCGGTGCTGGACAGCCGGTCGAGCGCGGTTTGCTTGGCGCCAGCCGAGAACATGATGAACACGCCTTCGGCAGGCGTCATCGCTGCGAGACCGCCGCTGCCCTTGAGCCCGCGCCCGCCCGGTCGCTCGAACGGATTGTTACGGCAAGCGTCGAGCACGAGCACCACAGTGCGGGCGCCGCGCGACTGCAGCCGGTCGATGATCCGGCCGGCTGGAATTGCGGAATCGCGGACCAACTCTTCCTGTCCCTCGCGGACCTCCGGGAGGTCCGTCGGCAGCAGGTAGTTCTGGCCCTGGATCTCGAAACCGTGTCCAGCGAAGAAGAACAGGGCGGTGTCGCCAGGCTCGACCGCCTTGTCGAAGGCGAGCATGGCCTCGCTCATGGCGCGGCGCGACTGGTTCTCTACGGAAATCACCGAGAAGCCGAGCTTGCGCAGTACGGTGCCGACCGCACGCGCGTCGTTGACGGCGGTCTGCAGCCGCGGAATGTTCTCATAGGCGTTGTTGCCGACCAGCAGGGCAACGCGCTTCTCCGCGCGTGCGGGGGCGGCGAAACTTATCGCGACGCTCAGCGCGAGGATCGCAAGGCACAAGTGTTTTCTCGACATGAATGCTTTCGTCGATGCTATGGCGGGCTGATGGAGCGGCTGTCTCCGCCGGCTGGTCAAACCGTTCGGCGCTTGAGCGCCATTATTCGCCAACTCATTGTTGGCGGGCTCTGTGGCGGGATGATGGGCATGCTGTGCCGGCTGCAAGCGACGATGGGCAGGTCGGCTCCGCAGGACAAAGCAGGACAAAAGCATCGGTTGAGCGTTATGCCGGTGAAAAGGAGAGCATTGCTCCTGATCCGATTTCGGTTCGTTCGTCACGGAATTTCGTTATGTTTGCGTTTGAAATGAGTTTTAAGCAACCGCCAGAGCGCGATGAGTTCGAGATGAATCGTCATCGCGCTCTTGCCTGTTCTTTGAGCATGATCTCCGCGCAAACGCGGTCCGCGTCTGCTGCGAAGGAAGTCCGGTGTCTACCCTGCGACAACGTGCGGGGCGGGCTTTCCGGATCGCGCTCTAGACGATACGATAGAGAAACGTTGCAACGATCGTCCATAGGCCGAGGACGATCGCGGCATAGCCGAGCATGGTCTGATAGGGCACAATCATGGCGCGAATCTGCTCGCCGCGCTGGGCCGCCTCAGCGCTGTGGTTGAGAACGTACTTCGTCAGCAAGGCATAGCCGAGTAGCAGGCCGAGCGAGGCAATTAGCAGCCCGGTCGCGAGGTAGGTCACCCACCAGACCGGCACGTAGCTGAACCAGTTCAGGTTGATGATGGCGTTGATGATGATCCAGGCACCCCACAGGCAGGTTATAAATCCGAACCATCCCTGGTAAGGCACCATCCGTTCGATATACGCCTGCGCGTCCGGACGCCTCGCGACGATGCTCGAAGCGGCCGCCAGGGCGCCGAGCGCAAGCAGAACCAGCCCAGTAATCAGACCCGACATTGGATTCCTCTCTTTCTTGACAGATAGCGCACCATATTGCGGTGATATCTCCAGACGGCCTGCGGCCGTCGCCACCACATCACGATAGAGAGACGGACCGGCGAGGATTTTTCTCCGCGCCGGCTGCCGTAAATTCGCGTCCCCGGGCAAAAAGATTCCGCTACAGGAGATCACCGATCGCAGATTTGAGGCGCGCCGAGGACGGCCGGCCTGTAACCGCCTCCTTCGCTTTGACCTCGACGATCAGAGCGTCGCCGGCCAGCTTGACGTCAACCTGGTCGGCGTCGCGGATGACGACGCGCCGCAATTTCGCCGCGATGATCTCGCGTGCGATCGGTGAGGTGAGCATCTCCTCCAGCGTGCTTCCGGTGACCGCGATTGCGTCCGCCATGGCGGACCATGCGGCGGAGTCATCGGAAAGGCGTGGCGCGTCGAGCGAGATCGCGAGCTCCGGGGCGCCTGCGCTCCGGAGCCTGCGCCCGAGGGACTCGGCCCCGGTCTCGGCTTGCTCTTTCGTTGCCTTCTTGACGACGAGCGGCTCGGCTTCCTGGTCGCGATACGCGTCAGCCGAACCGCCCGACAATTTGTCGCCGAATACGAGGATGCGGCCCGTTTCATAGATCCGGAGAACCGAGACGCCGTCGTCGCGCTTGAGCGTGATCGAATTGTAGGGAGCCTGCTCGGCGGTCAGGGCCAGGATTTCGTCGGAGCCGTCGAAGCGCAGCTTGATCGGCGTTCCCAGGCGATCGATCACAAAACCCATCAAGCCGCTACCGGTGCTGTAATGGCCGATGCGAAGCCGCGGGCCGTTCTCCGCGGCGAGGGCGCCATGGCTGATGATCAGGGTGAGGGCGGCGCCGACGATCATTTGAAAACGTCCGGACATGGTAGACCTCACGGCATCACGACAATCCGCGGGATGCGGCACTGCTGATGAGCGCAGGGAGAAGTGAGAAGTAAATACGGAGTTTTTGCGGCCGGCACGCATGTTGAATGCGGCGCATTCATTGTTCAAAGTGTTTCAATCAAGATAGGTGCTGCGATGGCGCTGCGAAAATCGCAGCCGCTGTCCGTCTATCCCTGGGTCGGTCGCAATGCCGGATGCCGTGCCCGCACGGATGCGTGCATGAACATCTAATTCGGAGTTGTCTGCTATGGCTATGAATATCCACGTCGGTCTCGCCCTCGTCGGACTCTCGATCCTCTCCTCGATCGCTTTCGCGCAATCGCTGAAGGACAAAGAGTACTTCGCGGACCAGGAGAAATATCTCGCGGGAGAGGTCGCCACCACCAATGAGCGGTGCGGCAACAGTCTCACAGCGAAGTTCGACTGGTTGAAGCCGCCGGCGCCGGAGGAGCGAAAGATCTATAGCGCCTACGGTTACTGCGGCGCAGCTCTCGAGGCCATGCGGCGCGTGTGTGATTCCCAAGCCGGCAAGGAAGCCGTCAAACAGAAGATCAAGAGCCTGACTTGCAGTTTTGGACCGCAGCGCACGGTCGTGCTCAAGGATGGCTCGATCGACTACGAGGTCAATTTCAATTCGAGCAACGATGCCGACTACGTGTTCGAGTATTTGCAGAATAATTTGTGAGCGCCATGGAGTGGTGAGGGCCGCCTGACGAGCGCACAACACTGACCAAATGGAAGCTTCAAATCACAGGCGCGTGGTGACGCGGCTGCGGTGCGGATGCGCAGCCGGCTCTGATCGCGCCGCTTCCTTCGCGTCACGGCGGATAAGGCCGTCGGTTTTACGTACGGCGGCGAAACAATACCTGTCCTAGCCCCGGCTTGACCGCTGGCATGGAGATCAAGCCGCACGTTCCAGGCAAGCCGCGACGCCGCAAAACGCAGCAGACGGCTTGACGATGCTGGTTGGTCATCCTATTGGTCTTACCAAGGTAAGGTCAGTAGGGCCCGGGGATGGAAATCAAGCGAACAGCCGAGGGCGAAAAGGGCTTCGAGAAGGTTTTCGCCTTTCTGCGCGAGCGTCTGATCGCGGGGTCGCTTAGGCCCGGTGACCGCTTGATCGCCGAGCGTGAACTCGCAAGCCAACTTGGCGTCAGCCGACCCATCGTCCGCGAAGCCCTGCGGGCGCTCACCATGCTTGGCATCGTGGAAATCCGCGATCGCATCGGCACTGTGGTTACGCGTCCGGACATTTCCGTCCTCAACGACTTCTTCACCTTCGCGCTCGCCCAGCAGGCCGGCATGGTGGATGACGTGATGCAGGCCCGCATCGCGATCGAATGCCAGGCCATTCGGCTTGCCTGCGAGCGCGCCACCATTACCGATTTCGAGCGGCTGCAGCGCGAGCTGGCGCGCATCGCGGAAACGATTGATGAGGCGGATGCCGGAGGGATTGCGGACTTCGAATTCCATCGCGCGATCGTGCTGGCATCCCGGTCTGAGACGTTGGTCGTGCTGCACAATTCAATGGCCGGCCTGCTTACGCAGGCCCATCGCACACGCCGCGAACTGGTTCAGGCCTTCCCCTCGATGAAGACCTATTTGATCGACGATCACAGACGCATCTTTGAGGCCGTGGTCGCGCGGGATCCTGAGCGCGCGGACGCGACCCTGCGAAAGCATTTTGAGATCGGAGATGAATACAGAAGGCGCGCCGTCGTCGGCGAGAAAGAGAGCCGCAAAGTATCGCGCTGAACGCAAGTAGACCAAACAACAATAAGACGAGCAGAAAAATGGGACGGGACGGCAAGGGGAGCGTATGCTTCATCGGCATCGGTACGATGGGCCGGGAGATGGTGCGCAACCTGCTGCAAGCAGGGCATGCGGTCAGTGTCTTTGATATCAGTGAGGCCGCGGTCGCGGATGTCGTGAAAGCGGGCGCCCTTGGCGCGCAAAATCCGGCCGACGCTGCACGAAACGCTGACATCGCCATCACCATGCTGCCCGACACGCCGCATGTCGAGGCGGTGATCTATGGCGAGCAGGGGCTCCTGAAGTCGCCGCCTGCCGGCAGGCTGATCGTGGACATGAGCACGATCTCGCCGGTCGTGGTCCGCCGCATCCATGCGGATTTACGGAGAATCGGCGTGAGCTTCATCGATGCGCCCGTTTCGGGCGGACCGCTCGGTGCGAAGAACGCGGCCCTCTCGATCATGGCCGGCGGCGAGCCCGAGGCTTTTGCCAAGGCCGAGCCATTCTTCCAGGCGATGGGCACTACGATCACGCATGTAGGCGCCAGCGGTGCCGGGCAAACGGTCAAGCTCTGCAATCAGCTCATCTGCGGCATCAACATTCAGGCGATTTGCGAAGCGCTCGCACTGGGGCGGGCTTCCGGCGTTGATCTCGAACTGCTCCGCCGCGTGCTGCTGGGCGGCTCGGCCGCATCCTGGATGCTGGACAAGCTCGGCCCGGCCATGATCGCGGGCGATGCTGCCGCCGGCTTTCGCATCGACCTGATGCTCAAGGATCTCCGGCTCGTGCAGGAACATGCCCAGGCTCTGAATGTGCCGTTGCCGGGAACCGCGCTCGTCACCAGCCAGTATGTCGATGCGCGTGCGCACGGGGAAGGCGCGAACGGCAATCAGGCGTTGTTCCGGGTCTACGATCGCATAACCAACCAAGTCACCGACTGATCCTTTCTCGATGGGCATCGAACTCGATTTTCCCGCAGTGCTGGAGCGATGGCCGAGTTTTCTCGATGGCGCCATCCTCACGCTGGAGCTCGCGTTCTTCGCAACCGTGCTGGGCGCCGCTCTCGGCACGCTCGCGGCCGTCGGTCGCCGCTCACATAGCTCACTGATCGCGCGCGCCTGTAAAGTCTATGTCGAAGCGATCCGCAACACGCCGTTGCTGGTCCAGATCTTCCTGGTCTATTTCGGCCTCGCCAGCATCGGCCTGAAATTCTCCGCCTTCACGGTCGCGGTGGCCGCGCTGACAATCAATGTCGGCGCTTACACCGCGGAGATCATGCGTGCAGGCTTTGACGCTATTCCAGGCGGGCAGCTCGAGGCGGCCGAAGGGCTCGCCCTCTCGCGCCTTCAGATCTACTGGCACATCATCCTGCTGCCGGCCGTCGAGAGGGTATATCCGGCGCTCACCAGCCAGTTCGTGCTGCTGATGCTCGCCTCGTCAGTCTGCTCGCAGATCTCGGCCGAAGAACTCACGGCCGTCGCAAACTACATTCAGTCCGACACCTATCGGGCGTTCGAAACCTACATCATCATCGCCGTCCTCTACATCTTTCTGTCGCTTGTCATGCGCGCCGGATTCTGGGGACTTGGCTTCGTCCTGTTTCCGCGCCGGCGTCGGCTCGGCACGCCTTTGTGAGGTGCGGATTGGGCGGACATCTCAATATCAATCATCTGCTCTTCCTCGGCCATGGTGCACTGTGGACGATCGGACTTTCGCTGATCGCGCTCGGCGGCGGAGGTGTCGCAGGCTTCGTGATTGCGCTTGCACGCGTTTCTTCGCTCAAGTCCGTGCGCCTCCTCAGCGCCATCTATGTGCAGCTCATTCAAGGGACACCGCTGCTCGTCATCCTGTTCCTCGGCTATTTCGGGCTGGCCGCAGTCGGATTCCAGCTGTCACCGCTCGCCGCCGCTGGAGCTTCGCTCACCCTCTACGTCGCCGCCTATCTCGGCGAGATCTGGCGCGGCTGCATCGAATCCGTGCCAAAGCCGCAATGGGAAGCGGCGGAAGGTCTGGCGCTGAGCCGGACTCAGCGGATGATGAAGGTGATCCTGCCACAGGCGATCCGCATCGCAACGCCGCCAACTGTCGGGTTCATGGTGCAGATCATCAAGAATACCTCGCTCGCCTCGGTCGTCGGCTTTGTCGAGCTGATGCGCTCGGGACAGATTGTCAATAACTCGCTGTTCGAGCCGTTCGCGATCTACGCGATCATCGCCGTCGTCTACTTCGCCATGTGTTATCCCATTTCGTTGTACAGCCAGCGGCTGGAGCGACGCATGGGACGTGGCAAGTTCAACCTCGCTCCGGCCTGACATGCAGCAAGACATTCCATCCGCATCGATCGTGTCGCTTCGCGACGTGCAAAAAAGTTTTGGCTCGCTGAAGGTGCTCGACGGCGTCAGTTTCACTGTCGAACGCGGCGAGGTCCTTGCCATCATTGGCAGGTCCGGTTCCGGCAAGAGCACGGCCTTGCGCTGCATCGATCGCTTCGAGAGGGTCGATCACGGTGAAATAATTGTCTGCGGGCACAGGGTCGATTCTCCCGACGTCAATCTCCGGGCGTTACGCCAGGATGTCGGCATCGTCTTCCAGAGCTACAACCTGTTTCCGCATCTCACCATCGAGCAGAACATCACCCTTGCGCCCTGTTCTGTGAAGCGAATGGCCTTGTCGCAGGCGAAAGATCTGGCGCGCAAGGTGCTGGCACAGGTTGGGCTGGAAGAGAAGCTTCACGCCTATCCCGAACAGCTTTCAGGCGGCCAGCAGCAACGCGCCGCGATTGCCCGTTCGCTCGCCATGCAACCGAAGGTCATGCTCTTCGACGAGGTTACTTCGGCGCTCGATCCTGAACTGACGGTCGAGGTGCAGAAGGTAATCGAGCGGTTGGCGGCCGACGGCATGACGATGGTGATGGTGACCCATGAAATGGGCTTTGCGAAGAGCATCGCAGACCGGATCGTCTTCATGCACCGGGGCAAGGTTCACGAAACTGGACCTGCCTCGATCCTGACTTCCCCAACGACGCCAGAGCTTGCTCAGTTCGTCGGGACGGCTGACCTGAAATCATAAAACAAGAGAGGAGAACCAAGGATGAAGAACAGAAAATTCCTCGGCGCTGCCGTGATGGCAAGTTGCCTTTTCATGTTGGCGGTACAGCCGGTGCGGGCCGATCTGCTCGACAGCATCATGCAGGCCAAGAAGATCCGCATCTCGACGGACCTCGCCATCCCGCCGTCCGGCATGATGGATGCCAGCATGAAGGCCACCGGCTCCGATGTCGAAGTGGCCCAGTTGCTCGCCAAGGATTGGGGTCTTGAACTCGAATTCATCCAGACGACCGGCGCGACGCGCATCCCCAACGTACTGACCGGCAAGGCTGATATCATCATCTCGACATTGTCGGTCACCGCCGAACGGGCCAAGGTGATCGACTTCTCCAAACGCTACGCGACGCTGCAATCCGATATTGGCTGCTTGAAGTCGCTAAATGTGAAGGATTGGGCGGACCTGAAAGACAAGACGGTGGGCGTCGCGCGTGGCACCACGCAGGATACCACCTTGTCAAACATGAAGGACAAGGAATTGAAGATCGCGCGCTATGATGACGATGCCACTGAGGTAACTGCCGCGGTTTCCGGGCAGGTCGATTGCGTCGGCACATCGGCCACGATCATCAACCAGATCGGCGTCAAGAATCCCGCTCGCACCTTCGAGTCCAAGATACCGCTCGCCACGTTCGACCTCGCCGTCGGTTTGAAGAAGGGCGAGCCGCGACTCATGGAAAAGCTCAACGCCTGGATTGCCGAGAATATCAAGAACGGCAAGCTCAACGCCATCTACAAGAAATTCCACGGGGTCGAATTGCCGACCGATATGCGTGGCTGAGCGAAACAGTGCCGTGACAGCCGGCAATGGCTGTCACGGTCCCAAGACAATGGAAAAGGAAACCGTATGCGCCTCGTCATAGGATCGGACCACGCCGGCTGGCCGCTCAAGCAAACCGTTATCGATCATATCCGCGAACTCGGTCACGAGGTCATCGACGTCGGTTCCTATGACGACAAGCCGGTCGATTTTCCGGACATCGCGCGCGCGGTGGCAAAGAAGGTGACGTCAGGCGAGGTCGCACGCGGCATCATGGTGTGCGGCACCGGCGTCGGTGCTTCGATTGCCGCCAACAAGATGAAAGGCATCCGCGCTGCGGTCTGCCACGACGTGCATTCGGCGCATCAAAGCGTGGAGCACGACGACGTGAACGTCATGTGCATCGGCGCCCAGATCGTCGGCTCCTGGCTCGCCAAGGATTTGATCGCGGCATACCTCTCGGCCGAATTTTCGACCGATGAGGATTTTCGTCGCCGGGTCGAAAAGCTTCGCATAATGGACGAAGAAGGTTAGGCCAGTGACCCTCTCACGTGATTCTGGTCACCGCGACGAGAATATGTTCTTCAACTGCACCAGGAATGTCAGCAGCCACGCAAAGGCATACATGCCCGCGAGACCAAGGGCCGTTCTGCGATCCATCAAAGACAGGCCTGTCCACCACCATACCCGGTAAAGCCACAGTCCCGTCGTGGCCGCGCCAAGCAAGCACACCAATATTTTGAGGAAGGACGAGTTTGCGACGCCCAAGGCGCCGAACAAAAGCGTTGCTGGAACGAGAAACATCGTGCAGGCGGATATCAGAGTCTCGTTCATGGCCCCTCAAGACGTCTGCGAATCGCAGATACGGGGCGCAGTTTGCAGCAACGGGCACCTTTTTTGGAAGGGCCGATGTATCGGCGTGCATAGCTTGATTTAGGGCCTTCCAGCTTCGTCCGGTGCGGGGCGTGCTACGAGATCGAGATGATCTCAAGCTCCTGACCGGACGCGCCGGCTTCATCCCCGACAACCTTGCCCATCAGAAGCCCTGCCACCGGCGATACGAAGGAGATAGAACCGGCCTTGGGATCCGCTTCGTCCTCTCCCACGATACGATATTTCTGCACGCGCCCGTCGACTCGCCTGAAGGTCACCGTGCTCCCAAAGGCAACGGTGTCGGTCGACGTCGGATTGGGGATGACCTGAGCCGTCCGAACTCTCGCGGCAAAATAGCGCGCATCACGCAAAGGGATGGCTGCTTGCCGCCGTCGTTCATTCACGTCTTCGATCTTCTGCGCGGACTCGTATGCCTCGCGAGCCTGCTGGAGCTGAAACTCCAGAGCCTTCAATCCGGCTTCCGTGACAAGGTTCGGGTGAGGCGAAACCGGGCGGTCGGGGAGCAAGGTCTCCGACGCCGTTTCGGCACTGTCTTCCTTGGTGAAGGCAACGCTCAAGCTCAAAACTCCTTTTAAACGAGATATGCAAAAGGCGGCCGGCGACAAGAGCGCGGACACGTCAAAGGAATTTTAGCCCTACGCTCAACGACTTCTGCGAATCATATACCGCCGAGCGAGGCGGGCGCATTATCAAAAGTTACCGTCGCATCATGAAGCCGAGCTGCAGCCTTGCTCTGCCGGCAGTTCCTCGGCATTGGGATCGCCCGGCGCCGTCGCCCAGGCCAGTTCGACGAGGGTCACGATCCGCCGGCCAGCACCGTCGAGCTGGCAGACGATGAGGCCCTGTTCCTCGATGTAGGTCAGCAGGCGCCGTGCGCGGCGCAACGAATGTGAGCCGTAGGCGCGGGCAATCGCTGCATCGCCGGGGCAGGGCCAGCCTTCCTTGGCGGCGCGGGCGATCATCATGAAGACGCCCTGCATATCCTCCGGCAGAAGTGAGGCGCGGACGGAGACATCCTGCCATCCGTCATCCTCTGCCATATCGGAGCCGAGCCCGGCGCGGGCGCGGGTCAGCATGCGACGGAAGTCACCGAGATCAGGCACGTCCGAACCGAGGCCCTCTATTCGGCAGCGGACCACGAATTCCTGATAGAGGACGCCGATGGCGCGGAACCCCGCGTCAGGTTCCGCCATGATAGCGCGCAGAATACGGTCGACCCGCTCGCGCCGCTCCGCCAGTTCCTCAGCGCTGAGTGGCTGCTCCACCACTTCGGGACGAATCTCCAGTGCGGCGGTTTTTGCCGCCATGAGCTGGCCGAGGAGGTCTGGCGGCGGCGACCGGCGCTGGGGCCGATTATTCTCGGGCGGCGGTGCTGCCAGGATGATGGCGTGCGCGTCCGGTGTCGCTTCCGGCAGAGGCATCAGGCGCGGCGTCGCGTTGCGCGGCGTGGTGTCCGTCGGACCGATACGCAGTCCCAGCGGACGGCGGGAGAGGGCCGGTCCCAGCGCCATGAATTGCCCGCGCTCCAGATCGCGGAAGGCCTCTGCCTGTCGCCGCTCCATGCCCAGAAGATCGGCGGCGCGCGCCATGTCGATATCGAGGAAGGTTCGGCCCATGAGGAAATTGGACGCCTCGGCCGCGACGTTTTTGGCGAGCTTCGCCAGTCGCTGGGTGGCGATGACCCCCGCAAGCCCGCGTTTGCGGCCACGGCACATCAGGTTCGTCATGGCGCCGAGCGAGAGCTTGCGCGCCTCGTCCGAAACCTCGCCGGCGACTGCCGGCGCGAACAGCTGCGCCTCATCGACCACCACCAGCATCGGGTACCAGTGATCGCGGGCGACCTCGAAAAGCCCGCTGAGGAAG
Source organism: Bradyrhizobium jicamae (assembly GCF_001440395.1). GTDB lineage: Bacteria > Pseudomonadota > Alphaproteobacteria > Rhizobiales > Xanthobacteraceae > Bradyrhizobium > Bradyrhizobium jicamae. The sequence continues at coordinate 100,363 of NZ_LLXZ01000152.1, forward strand.
GCGGCGGCGCGCCGCATCTGATTCTCCGCGTCAAGCCCCTCGAGATTGAGCACCGTGGAGACGCGATGGATGCGCGCGCGCTCGCCGGCGACCTCCAGGCCCCGCTCGGTATGGTCCTCCGCATCGATCAGGAGGTGGCCGAAACGGTCGGCCAGCGTCACAAAGTCGCCTTCGGGGTCCAGGATCGTCTGTTGTACCCAGGGCGCACTCTGTTCCAGCAGCCGGCGCAGCAGATGGGATTTGCCGGAGCCCGAATTGCCCTGCACCAGCAGGCGGGTCGCCAGCAGTTCCTCAAGGTCGAGGTTGGCCGGGGCGCCCGCCGTCGTCTGTCCCATCTCGATCGCAACGGTCATGTCCCGACTCAAAGTCTCCTCAGCGGACGCGGGCTTAACAATCTGATCGCAGCCCGTCGAGCGCCTATGGCCGACTACTTTCGTGTTCTCCACGGCTGGTGGAACGCGATCGGAGGTTGGGAGTGACGCCCAATGAACGGACAATCGCGCATTTGAGCACAAGCGCCGGCACCGCATCAAAATTTGTCACACTCCGCCTCTTGCCCTCGTAGCCAGGGGCCTCTTGCCGCCGGCCGGATTGATCTGTTGCCGCCGGCGCTGACGCTGCTCTCGATCGAACATTCCGCGTGTCCGCGCTGGCGCCGGCGCTTGATCGTGCGGCTAGGCCGTCGGCGGCGGAGCGCCCATCCGTCCAGCAAAGCAGAACTGGAACTTGGAAGTTGTCTAAGGAGCGACACGTAACGGCAAGGCACGCGGGCTTCCGGATTTCGAATGTTTCAAATTGCAATGAGCACGCGATGGCTTGATGGCGGCTGCGTCAGGGCGTAACCGCCCTGGGCATGGCGTAACTAAAGAAGAGGACGCGAGCCGTGATGCAGCCAGATACTGACAGCGAATCTGCCGGCGCTGAAATGCATCGATCCATCATGACCGCCTTCTGCGATGTTCTTCGTGCCAGTCAGCTTCCGCCCATGACGGTGATGAAGCTTGCCGCGTCCGCGCTCGGGGCCGTCTACAAGGAAGTCGCCGATCAACATGGCACTGACGGCGTTTGTCCCTGCGGCTGGCAGCCAAATCGGCGTACGGACATTGCGGTTCTGCAGGCCGCACTGGCTGCGTCAATGGAAGCGGTCCCCTCTGCTGATCTCCGTGTCATGCAGGCTGTCGGGCGGGCATAAGCCATCGTGCGTGCGACGCCCGCGCTCCGGGCGTCCGGGCCATGTTCGCGGCCGGTGCGAACGGGACTTCGTGCGGCGCCGTCAGCGCCATAATCCAGCGCGTTCGTTTGTTTCGTCAGTTTTGAGAGCTTCTAATTTCGTCTGGCGCGAAGCCTAAGTGCAGTCAGGGTGCGCAGAACAGGCGCGCGTGTGCGGTAGCCGAATGGCGGCTGCTCGCAAATAGTACTCTCCTGGTGGGAAAAACATCGCCCTTAAACGTCTTAATCCTGGAAGTGCCGCAAGGCCGCGATTGGCGGGACTATTGCGACAGCAAGCCGGCGGTGAGAGGCGCGCGCCTCATGACCGTGCGTGAGCGATCGAAGACGAAAGATTGAGGCGATGGCAGGTGTGATGACGAAATTGGCCGAAGCCATGAGGGCAGGGCGCTGGCTTGCGCAGATGACGTTGACGGCGCTCGTCGTGACGGCTGGTGTTGCCGGGCCGATGGCGGCCCAGCAGGCGGAACCGTCGCTTCAGACGCAACCCGCATTGCCGGCGCCGTCGTCGTCCCCTGCATCTTCCGTACCCGGTGCGGATGCACCATCAGCGCCCGCGACATCTGTTGGCGCGGACGCGCCGGTATCGGCGGCGCCGATGCCGCAAGGATCATCGGCAACGGCCGAGCCGCCGGCCGCTGCGCCTGTATCTCCGAACGCGCCGGCCGCTGCTCAGGCGGCTGGCCCTGCGACGCTTCCGCATGATCTGTCGCCATGGAGCATGTTCATGCAGGCGGATATGGTCGTGAAAGCCGTGATGGTCGGCCTTGCGTTCGCGTCGTTATTGACCTGGACGGTGTGGCTGGCCAAGGGCGTCGAACTCACCGGCGCCAAACGCAATGCACGTAGCGCGACGCGCAAACTGAGCGATGCCGGCAGCCTTGCAGACGCGTCACGGCAGATCGATGCCGGATGGACCAGGAATGGGCGCGTCGCCGATCTTGTGAACGCTGCATTCCGGGAGCTGGAGCGCTCGACCGACCTTTCCGCTGAAGGGATCAAGGAGCGCCTGGCGATCGCGCTGTCTCGTATCGAAGCAAAAGCTGCTCGCGACATGGCGCGGGGCACCGGGCTTCTCGCGACGATCGGCGCAACGGCCCCGTTCGTCGGCCTGTTCGGCACCGTGTGGGGTATCATGAACTCGTTCATCGGAATCTCGCAATCGAAGACGACGAACCTTGCCGTCGTCGCGCCCGGCATTGCCGAAGCACTGCTCGCTACCGCGATCGGCCTTGTCGCGGCGATTCCCGCGGTGATCATCTACAACGTATTTGCCCGCGCCATTGCCGGCTATCGCGCATTGTTGTCGGACGCATCCGGCGAAATCCTGCAGCATATGTCGCGCGATCTGGAGCGGCAGGAGAAAGGCATTGTGCCTGCAAGAACCATCCGGGCCGTTCACAATATGGGCGCGGTCGCATCGGCGGCGGAGTGAGCGATCATGGCAGTCTCGCTCAGGGACCCGCAGGATGGCGATCTCGCCGAACTCTCCGAGATCAATGTCACGCCCTTCATCGACGTCATGCTGGTCCTTCTGATCATCTTCATGGTGGCCGCTCCGTTGTCGACCGTCGATGTCGCGGTCGATTTGCCGGTTTCCAGCGCGCCGCCGCAGGCACGGCCGGACAAGCCGATCTTTCTCAGCGTCAAGCCGGACCTCACCCTGGCGCTCGGCAACGATGATGTGCCGCGTGGAACGCTACAGGCGACGCTCGACAGGCAGACGAACAACGATCGCCAGCAGCGGATATTCCTGCGGGCTGACGGCGTGGTCGCCTATCGCGACTTGATGGGCGTGATGAATTTGCTGCGCGGCGCGGGCTATCTCAAGGTCGCGCTGGTCGGGCTGGAAGATACCGGGCAGGGCAGCGCGATCGGCGGACAGTTGCCCGGCGCATCATCCGCCGCGCAACAGGCTGCGCCGGCGCCGCGGCCATGAGGTTCGGCTGGCGTGATCCCGACGCGCGGCCGGACAGCGTCGCGTGGCGCTCCGTTCTTCGGTGGACACTGGCGGGCGCGGCAGTTGCAGGCTTGCATGCGGGCGGGATCTGGCTGGCGCTTCATCGGGAAGAAGTTTCGGTAGCAGGTGAACCGCCAGCCGCTGTGATGATGGAGTTGGCGCCACTGGCCGTTGCGCCCGAAGCGCCGCCGGATCAACTGCCACCCGACAAGCAAATGACCGAGGCGCAGCCTTCTCCCGAGCAGGAAACGACCGACAAGCCGGTTGAATTGACGGAGGAGAAGCCGGAGCCGGTCGTCGCAGAAGTAAAGAAGCCCGTGGAGAACGTTGCTCTGCCGCTGACGCCGCCGCCGGAAATCGAGGCGCTGAAATTGCCTGAAATTGCGAACGCGGAAGCCACGTTGATGCCGCCACCTCCGCAGCCGAAAGCCGCCAGGAAGCCGCCGCCCAAAAAGGCGGCGGAGCGTAAGAAGCCGGAGGACCGCAAGATAGATCGCACCACTGCACCTTTGGCGACGCCAAATCCCCGGGCGGAACGGGTTGCCGCGCCGTCGTCGAGCTCGGCCTTCAATCCCTCGACATCACCCGCCACATGGAAGAGCAGTGTCAACGCTCACCTCATTCGCCATAAAGGCGGAAACCCGAATGGAGCGGCGGGCACCGTCGTGGTTGCCTTCACCATCAACCGCTCGGGCAGCGTCGTAAACTCGCGCCTTGTCCGAAGCTCCGGAGATCCAGTGTTGGACGCGAAGGCCGTTTCGACGCCCCGTAGCGCCAGTCCAGTGCCGGCACCACCGCCGGATGTCGCAGGCAGCACCATCGAGCTCTCCCTTCCCATCCGATACGGCCAGTGAAGTGGACAACACATTTGGCGCCCGTCCGTGTCATCTCATCGATGACAGAGTACAGGCTGAGTCACTCAAAGCGGCGAGTGGTCGGATCGGCTGGCACTGCTTGGAGCCTATCTAAACATCCACAGTTGTGAAACGCAGGAGGCGCTATTAGAGAGGAAGTGGTTCCAGGCTTTGACGTCCGGGCAGGGATGAGAGGGGCCAGCACCTGTTGTGACGGATCGCACGTGTGCTGAACGTTGCATCCGGAATGCGGCTTGCGTGACCGTCTCGCAACGCTGCAATCGGACCACGCCGGTCGTCTGGGGAGCGCTTGACGTGAAGAGGAGCGATAGCCGCAGCGTGATTTTTCTCGCCCATCGCGCTGCTCTGATCGATTATGCGACACCGATCCTGGGTTCGCGCGAGAGCGCCGAAGACATCGTGCAGGAAGCATTCCTGAAATTCGTGCCGCCCCGGCCGGAGACCGAGGCGCCCGAGCAGCCCGCAGCCTATCTCTACCGTATCGTCCGCAATCTTTCGCTCGATCTTCTGCGGCGCAGAAAGCTGGAAAGCCGGGATCCGCTCGACGAAACGTCCTATTGGGCGGTGCCGCGCGCCGAGGCCTCGCCGGAACAGAACGCCTTGTTGCGCGATGACATCCGCCAGATCGCAGCAATCCTTGCTGAAATGCCGACAGAAACCAGGATCGCCGTCGAGATGCATCGTTTTGGTGGCCACAAGCTTCAGGACATTGCGGCCCATCTCGGTCTCTCGGTCGCAACCGTGCACCGCATGATCCATACGGCTTTGGTGGATATTGCGAAGCGGACCGGTCGCGACCAAACGTGACATAATTCTCCCGGTGTGAAAAAGAATCCCCGCTTGTTCGTCTATTCAAAAGCAGGCGGCACGGGACTCGCGTGCTCTAGGGATGAGGCTCGGGACGAGGATCGCGGGATGTCGCTGAACAAGGGTGGAGGCAGGCCCCAGGCTTATCTGGACGAGGCGGCCGACTGGCTGCTGCGGCTTCGCGAAGCAGCGGATGACCCGCGCGTGCAGGAGGACTTCAGCGCATGGCTTTCGCGCTCCAGTGAGCACCGCGCCGCGTGGCAGCGGGTCCGGGAGAGCTGGCAACTGCTGGGCGAGGGGAGGCCGGTATACGAGCATGTTTGGCGGCCTCAGTCGGTGCAGGCGCCGTCGTCCGGCGCTGGCAGGCGTTCTCGTGTCCCGCGGCGGCGCTGGCGGTGGGCGGTCCCAGTTTCAGCCACGGCGATCGCCGCCTGTCTCCTTGTTATCAGCGTGCCCTCGCTTCTCGTGCGGCTTGAGGCAGACCATCTCACTACGACCGCACAGAGCCGGCTGGTGACGCTCGAAGATGGGACGACCGTCTATCTCGCCGCAGGCAGCGCCATCAAGACGGACTTTTCGGCAAGCCGGCGTCAGGTCCGTTTGCTTGCGGGAGAAGCCTTCTTCGATGTGATACGCAATCCGGGGCGACCGTTCGTCGTCGATGCGAGCGGCGTGAAGGTCGAGGTGACGGGAACGGCCTTCGATGTCCGTCTCTCGTCGTCGGCGACGCAGGTGGAGCTCGCACGGGGAGCCGTGGGCGTCTCCTTCGAGCGGGCGCAGCAGGCATCCCCAACCGTGCTGACGCCGGGCCAGATGCTGGTCGTCGATCGCAACTCGGGCGCGATGACGAAGAGCGTTATCGCACCCGAAGATATTGGCGCCTGGCGCGAGGGAAGATTGTTCGTCAATGACGCAACGATCGGCGCCGTCGTCGAACAGATACAGCGCTATCACTCTGCATGGATCGCCGTTCCTGACATCACGCTGGCGCAGCAAACGGTTACCGGTCTTTATGACCTGCGCGACCCCGACCGCGCGTTGCGTGCGCTGGTGCAACCGCACGGTGGCAAGGTTCACGAGGTCTCCCGCTTCGCTCGCATCGTTTCACGACTTTAATTCGAATCTAAAATTGCGAAGCCATTTCGCGCACCGAATGCGCGACAATCCTGAAAAAAACTACTGAGCCGATCGTCTTTAGTCGGGAAGCGCATTCGAAAAGAAAATGCGCGGCGGCAGACTGAAGTACGGGGCTGTAATGTGCGTTTTGAATAGGGCTATTTTTAATCAAACAAACAAAAGGACTGAGAGCGCCGCGCGTATTGTGTGTTTTGTTGCGGCGTTAGTCGCCGCGGATGGTGGCTCGCATGCATTCGCGCAGGCGTCGTCCGGGTCTGGAATGGTTCAAGTCCAGGGCGGTGACGCCGCGGCGCCACGAAACTTCAACATTCCTGCGCAGCCGCTTGGCCTCGCGCTCAATGCTTTCGGCCGTCAGGCCGGTCTGCAGGTAACGTTATCCGCGGCAACGTCGCGCGGGCTGACATCAAATGCCGTCAACGGCACCTTCACGCCGGAGCAGGCGCTGTCGCTGATGCTGCGGAATACAGGTGTCACGTTTCGCGTCACAGCCGATCGGACAGCAATTATCGGAGCGACGGCCTCACCGGCTCCGGATGCGGCCGTCCCCGGCGCAATCCAGCTCGACACACTGGAAGTGTCGGGCGGACGTAACGCCATCTCGGGATCCGGCTATAAGGGTACGCCGGACTGGGTCTATCAGGCGCCCGCGGCCGTGAGCGTGATCTCGCGAGAGGCGATCGAGAGCAGTCCAACCCGTAACGCGCGCGACCTGCTCGACAATGTCGCCGGCGTCTATGCCAACCGATCGGAAGCGCAGAACCCGGGCATCAGCGTCAATATCCGCGGTCTTCAGGATCAGGATCGTATCGCCACCATGATCGATGGCGCGCGGCAGAGCTTTCAGCGCAGCGCGCATGGCGCCACGCAGCGCACTTATGTCGACACGGCTTTTGTTCGTGCCGTCGACATAGAGAAAAGCACGACATCCGGCGTCGGCAGCGCCGGCGCGCTGGGCGGTTCGGTCAATTTCCGGACGCTTCTGGCGGAGGACCTGATCGCACCCGGCAAGCAGTACGGCGGGCAAGTCAACGTCACCACCGGAACGAACCAGTTCAATTTCGACGGCTCGACGGCGGCGGCGGTACGCTTGTCCGACCGGTTCTCCGTTCTCGGCGGCATCAGCTACAAGAATATCGGCGCCTATGACATCGGCAAGAACGGCACCATCAACAGTGCAGCGACCTATGCAGGCGACGTGTTGCTGTTCTCCGGCCAGGAGGTTCGTTCCAGCATTCTCAAAGCGGAAGCCCAGGCCACGGAAGATGTGAAGGTCACGCTTGGGTGGGTTAGGAACGATTCCAGGTTCAACACCGGAAACTACGATTTCGTGTTGAGCAATGGCAATCTGGTGAAAGCGACGGAAGGTGTCGTCAACAATACTTACACTTCCGCGCTCGACTGGAAGCCGGACAGCGAGCTGATCGATCTGAAGGCGCGCTTCTATTACAACAACCTCAGGAACAACAGGGTCGAGCAAGGTTCGGTCCTGTCAACGGGTCCGTCAAACTACGTCATGGGGACGCTCGGCGGCAGCGTCGAGAACACCAGCAGCTTCGCCACCGGATTGGGAGGTCTCGCCTTCAACTACGGCATGGAAGCCTTCAACGACGACGGCAAGACCATGCTCACCCGTGGCTTTGTAGCAGCGGACGGCACCGATTACTCGAGTACGCTTTCGGGCGGCACGCCGAGCGGCAAGCGCGACATCGTTAGTGGTTTCGGCAATGCGAAGTATACGCCGACCGATTGGCTGACCATCTCGGGCGGCTTGCGCTACGACTGGTATCACGCCGTGGGATCGGCGGTGGTCTACGGCAGTCCGACGCGGGACATCATTGGCTATACTCCCGGGACGCCCCCGACCTGCTTGCCGTCACCGCCGTTTCCGCCCGGTATCTGCTTTCCGGGAACAGCACCCCAGCCGATCTACGGTCCGGAGTATACCCCGAGATACGACACCCATGTCGACAAGTCCGGTGGAGCCCTGCTGCCGTCGGTGACCATTGCCGTCAAGCCGTTCGAATGGCTGCAGCCCTTCGTCAAATACTCGAAGAGCTACCGGCCGCCGACGATCATGGAGTCGTTTCTCAATGGCGGGCACGACGGAAACAGCATCAATGAATATGCGCCGAACCCGGCGCTTAGGCCCGAACGGGGCGAAACCTACGAGCTGGGCGCAAACGTCTCGAGCAACGGAATTCTGACCGAGCGAGATACGTTTCGGTTCAAGGCCGTGGGCTTCTACAGGGAAATCGTCGACTACATCAGCCTTGGCAAGATCCGCTACGCCCAAAGCAACACGTTCAACTATACCTCATATGTGAACCTCGATGGCATCACCCGCATGAAGGGGATCGAAGTCGAGGCCAACTACGATGCGAGGTTTCTCTATATCGGCGGGACAATCACGCGCATCGATACGGAGTTCGCCGACAGCTTCACGTCGCCTTCCGGCCGAAGCACGCCGATCAATAGCGGGCAGGGCGCTGCGATCATCTTCGAGCAGCCCAAACTGCGCGTCACGCTTGATGCGGGTGTGCGTCTGTTCGAGGAAAGGCTGACGCTGGGCGCCCGCGTCACCGACGTCTCGAAGACGGAGCCGGCACTTGGCTCTCTTCGAAGCGGTTACGACATGCCCGGCTATCGGGTCTACGACATCTACGGATCCTATGCCTTCGATCCGATGACGAAGCTGCGCTTCGCGGTCACCAATCTCACCGACGTGGCCTACGCTCCCGCCGTCGGCGCCAACTTCTACGCCGCGCCCGGACGAACGGCCACGGTATCCCTCAACTACAAATTCTAGGAATTCCGCGGTCGCTGGCCGTGGATGCGAGGTTCGCTCTCGGGCGAACGATGAAACAGGCAAAAGGAACGACAAATGACGCTGTTAATTGAACTGACCGCCGCGAGCAGCAACCTCCCGTCCTATCTGGCCGCCTATGACACGAACTTCTCCTACAACGGCAATGGCTGGTTCTCCCGGTCATTCTCTTCCGGCCAGGATCAGTGGTCCGCCGGCTTCGATACCGAAGGCGTCGACAACAACATTCCCTCGGTCATCATGGAGATCAACGACTACAGCTATTCGCCGGGCCTGTTCAATGGCGACGTCACGTCGCTCACGCTCGGCCGAAACCTCGAATATGACGCCGGCCAGGACCTTTGGGTGCAGGATGAAGAACTCATCATCACCAATGAGGGCGGCGGCTACATGCCGGATACGACCACGTTCGCCTATGCGATCTACAGCCTGTCGCATGGCGGAGCGGTCGACGGTTTGGGGACCTTCCCGGGGCTGACGGACTATTTTGCCGAGCAAGGTACGACCCAGGTCGGAAATCTCGGGCTGAACGACACGCTGCTCGGCTTCGGCGGGACCGATACGTTCGTGTTTCAGGACGGGTCTGCTTTCGACACCGTCAATAGCTTCGATCTTGCTGCCGATGTCCTTGACGTGTCGGCATGGGGTGCGACGGGGCTCGGTGATCTGACGATTTCTACCGTCGGAAGCGACACCTATGTCAGCAGCTCGGATTTCACCGACATTATCAAAGTGACGGGCGTGACGGGTCTGACGGTCACGAACTTCGAGTTTGCGTGAGGGATTCCACGACTTCTGAAGGCAGCGCCGCGTTCATCCGTGAACGCGGCGGAGCCTGCAATAATTTCGATCATCGTCGTCAAGAATATCCGAGGAGTTAGAGAATGGCATTGGTATTGGACTACACGAGCGCGAGCAGCAACCTTCCCGCGTTCCTCGACAACTGGGTCGACAATTTCGAGTACCGCGGCACGGGCGGATTCAACGCCGTCAGGAACGTGTCGGACCAATGGTATGCTGGAACGCGTACCGTCGGCGGCGTGGACAATGGCAAGTCGTCCGTGATCGTGAACGGAAACGATTTCAGCTACACGCCGGGCGTCGTCGACGGCGCGGTCTCGACGCTCACGCTGGGTAGCAACCTCGCTTACGTTTCGTCTACCGATCAGTGGGTGCAGGATGAGGGCCTGTCGATCAACTTCAGCGGCGCGACGCTGACGCCGGCTTTCGATGCTGCGATCACCGATCTGTCGCAGAATGGCAGCCTGACTGGCCTCTACGGCTACTTTGCCGAGCAAGGGACTATCCAGAACGGCACTGTCGGCAACGATGTCATGCTGAGCTTTGCCGGCGACGACACGTTCACCGGCAATCTCGGTGACGATACGTTCACTTTTGCCGACGGCTGGGCCGACGACGTCATCGCCGACTTCGGCACCGACACCGGGAATAACGATGTCATCGATCTGCAGGGGGTGACCGGCATCTCGAACTATGTCGATCTGCTCTTCAACCACAGCAATTGGTGGGACAATAGCGGCGTTCTCACCATCTCCGATGGCGCAAACACCCTTGAGCTGGAGGGGTACGTCGGGACCGACATTGCCCGCCTGATTCTCTGCGGCAATATCGTGGTCTGAGAGCGGTCCGTGCTCAAGATCCCGCATCGCCAGCCGTCGCAGCCTTTGGCTGCGGCGGTCGTGTCGCCGCTGGCGCCGGCGCTTGCCGGAATTGCGGTGGTCAGCGGCGTGGTCAATATCCTGGCGCTGACGTCGCCGCTGTTCATGCTCCAGGTTTACGACCGCGTGCTGGCGAGCCGCAGTGTGTCCACGCTGGTCGGCCTTGCGATGCTGGCCGGAGTTCTGTTCGCATTTCAATCGATGCTGGATGTGATCCGAGGTCGCGTCCTGCTGCGGATTGGAGAAACCGTCGATCGCAAACTATCCGGTCGCGTGCATGAAGCGATCGTTCGTCTGCCACTCGAGGCCCGGATGCCGGGCGACGGCCTGCAGCCGTTGCGGGATCTCGACAATGTCCGCGGTTTCCTGTCCGGGCAGGGGCCTACGGCGCTGTTCGATCTGCCATGGATGCCACTCTATCTCGGCATCTGCTTCCTGTTCCATTTCTGGATCGGAATCACCGCACTTGTGGGAGCGATCGTGCTGGTGTCGCTTACGGTCGTCACGGATATTCTGTCGCGTGGGCCGACGCGCGCGGCGATGCAACACGCAATGGCCCGCAATGCGCTGATGGAGGCTGCCCGCCGCAACGCCGAAGCCGTTCGCGCCATGGGGCTCGGCGCTCGTGCAGCGGAACGCTGGCAGGCCGCGAATACGGACTATCTCGCCGCAAACCGGCGCACCGGCGATATCGCCGGCGGGCTCGGCGGCGTATCCAAATCGCTGCGTATGGTTTTGCAATCGGGCATGCTTGCCGTTGGGGCCTATCTCGTCATCCGGCAAGAGGCGAGCGCGGGCGTCATGATCGCGAGCTCCATCATGATGGGTCGTGCGCTGGCGCCGGTCGATCTCGCGATTGCCAGCTGGAAGCCGTTCCTGATGGCGCGGCAGAGCTGGGACCGGCTCGTGGAACTGTTCGCGCTGATGCCTGAGAACGGCGCGGTCATGGCGCTGCCGAAGCCGGAACGCGAGTTGCGCGCGGAAGCGATGAGCATCACACCTCCCGGTGAGAAAAAGCCCACCCTCACGGGCGTCAATTTTGCGCTCCCGGCGGGAAGTGCGCTTGGCATCATCGGGCCCAGCGGCGGAGGAAAATCAACGCTCGCGCGCGCGCTGGTCGGGGTCTGGGCGCCGGTAAGCGGCAAGGTGCGCATCGATGGTGCGAGCTTCGATCAATGGGATCGGGAAGCGCTCGGTCGCCACATCGGCTATCTGCCGCAAGGTGTCGAACTGTTCGACGGTACCATTGCCGAGAACATCTCCCGTTTTGAAGCAAACGCAGATGCGGGCGCTATCGTCACTGCGGCTCGTGCGGCTGGCGTGCATGATCTCATTCTTCGCTTCGATAGCGGATATGAGACCCGGATTGGCGAGGCAGGCTCGGCGTTGTCGGCGGGGCAACGCCAGCGCATCGGTCTTGCTCGCGCGCTTTATGGCGATCCGTTTCTCGTCGTGCTCGACGAGCCCAACGCGAACCTCGATGCGGAAGGCGAGAAGGCCGTCGTCGGGGCGATGACGTCCGTGCGCGAACGCAGGGGCATCGTCGTCGTTGTTGCGCATCGTCCCAGCGCGTTTGGCGTGGTGGATTTTGTGGCCGTCATCGAGGCAGGAAGAATGAAGGCATTCGGCTCGCGTGACGAGGTACTGTCGCGCGCGTTGAAAGGTGTAAGCCCTCCACCAGCCACCATGACAACGACCGCGGGCTACTCAACCGGCTTCCGGGCTACCGCCCCGTTTCGCGTTGTCGCAACCGCTGCGGCCGAACCGGAGGCCACGGGATCACCTGACCAGCACACGGAACAAGCCGATGTCGAACGCTGATCACGCGGGCCTCGCGCGCTCGATCCGGCGCCATCTCCTGGTCAGCGGCCTCGCAAGTCTGTTTCTCGTGGCAGGCATCGGTGGATGGGCGGCGGCAACCAGCCTGGCTGGCGCGGTGGTCGCGGGAGGGCATTTCGTCGTCGATTCCTACGTGAAGAAGGTGCAGCATCCGACCGGCGGCGTGGTTGGTGAAATCCTGGTGCGCAACGGCCAGCGCGTCACGGCAGGTGACATCGTGATGCGGCTGGATGCGACGCAAACGCGGTCGAATCTCGCCATCGTCACCAAGCGGCTGGACGAATTCGCCGTGCGGCGCGCGCGGCTGGAAGCCGAGCGCGACGAAGCGCCGGCGATCTCGTTTCCCGCGGCGCTGGTGATGCGCGCAGGCGACAGCGAGATCGCACAGCTACTGGCGGGAGAACGCAGGCTGTTCGAACTTCGCCGCGAAGCGCGATTGGGACAGAAGGCGCAGTTGCGCGAACGCATCCTTCAGTACGAGAAGGAAATTCGCGGCCTGGTTTCCCAGGAAGGGGCCAAGGTACGGAGCATCGCGCTGATTGAGCGCGAGCTCACGGGTGTGCGTGAACTCTGGGAGAAGGGGCTCGTGCCGATCCAACGCATGATGGCGCTGGAGCGTGAAGGCACCAATCTGGACGGCGAGCGCGGCCGGCTCGCGGCGGCACAAGCCCAGTCCGGCGGCAAGATCGCGGAGACGCAGCTGCAGATCATCCAGATCGATCAGGACCTCCGCAGCGAGGTGGCCAACAGCCTGCGTGAGATCGAAGCGCAAACCGCCGAGTACGTGGAACGCAAGGTTGCTGCCGAGGATCAGTTGAAGCGTATCGATCTGCTCGCGCCACAAAGCGGCCTGGTGCACGAGCTTGCAGTTCATACGGTGGGCGGCGTCGTTTCTCCGGCCGATACGATCATGCTGATCGTGCCTGATAGCGACAAACTGGCGTTGGAAGCGCAGATACAGCCGCAGGATATCGACCAGATCCGGCCGGGCCAACGGGCGGTTTTGCGCATGTCGGCGTTCAATCAGCGAACCACGCCGGAGCTGAACGGTGAGGTCAGCCGCATCGCCGCCGATCTGACGCAGGATCAAAAGAGTGGATTATCCTATTATGTCGTTCGCATTGCCGTGCCACCGCAGGAACTCGCGCGGCTCGGCAAGCTCGCGCTGGTGCCGGGGATGCCGGCCGAGGCATTTGTTCAGACCGGCGAGCGAACGGTCATCTCCTATCTGGTCAAGCCGCTGCGGGATCAGATCAGTCGCGCGTTTCGCGAGGAATAGCGCCAGGGCCTGCCAGATCTATCAGGCGCGTCTTGACCCCGTCATTCTGCGTGTTTGACTGTCTTGGTATCTTCAGGCTGCCGACGGTTGTTTGCCAGCCAGCAAGGCCTTCAGCGCTTCCCCGTGACCGGCATCTCGTTGTGCCGCGACGTTCGGCTGATGGCCAGCGGGGTCTGAGGTGCGGACGTCTGGCCTCGATTGAGTACCGTCCGGCCGAGCGGGGTTGGGCGTAGGATGTCTCATGTCGGGGCTCCTCGGTCCAGGGTGGTGCGCGCCGTGCGCTTTCGCGTATCGGGCCAATCCAATCTTGATGGTGACCAGGATGGGCGCGGCGACTACGAAGAGGAGCGCGACGGCATTGAACGCCGTGTCGAATGCGATCACCGTGGATTGACCGGTCACGGCTTTGCCAAGCAGGCTCGTGGCAGCCCGGCTGGCGGCCACCGCGTCCATTCCTTTTGCGGTCAGCATAGCCGTCGTCGCCGCCAGCCGCTCGCTGACCGCCGGAACGCCTGCGGTGACGCTGGCGCCGAGCACTTCGACATTGCCGGTGACGTTATGGTCGATCAGCGTCTGCAGTCCGGCTACTCCCATGAGACCGCCGAATTGGCGGCCCGTATCGAAGAGACCTATCCCGAACGCGCGGTTGCGATCGTTGAGTTCGCTGAAAGCGATCAGGGTTATCGACAGAAACAGGAAGCCGAGGCCCAGGCCGCGCAACAGGATGGCCGCCATCATGTCGTGCGCACCGCTTTCGCTGGTCGAGCCCGATAGCATCCACATCGCAACCATGATCATCAGGATGCCAACGGGCACGGTGGCGACCGGAGGGACGCGGCGGACCTGCATGAGAAAGGCGGCTATCAGGAGCGTGCCGATGAAAAACGCGCCGCTCGGCAGCAAGAGCTGGCCGGCGTCCGTAGGCCTGAACGCGAGAACGGATACGGCAAACGACGGAATCAGGAATGCGCTGCCGAACAACGCGGCACCGGCGACAAAGCTGACAATGAAGGCGAAGCAAAAGTCTTCGGATCTGAACAGGGTGAAATCGAGAAGGCCTTGGCCTTTGGCCATCACTTGCTGGCCAAGAAATGCCAGCAGTGCGGCCGCGCCGATCACCGTCAGCCAGAGGATGCGGGGTTCGTCGAACCAGAGCCATCGGCTGCCCTGGCTGAGGACATAGGTGAAGCAGAAGAGCGTGACTGAAATCAGTGAGAAGCCGATCCAGTCAAACCGACGGCGCTCGGTCGGGACGGGGCTCGGGCCATCGGCGATCACCAGCAGTCCGACAGCCGCCAGCGCCACCGGAACAACGCTGAAGAAAATCCATGTCCAGGACTGGCTGTCGATCAACCAGCCCTGGAGAGCCGGGGCGATCGTCGCCGGAGCGACGACCGATCCCATTGCGAACAGAGCCTGAAGGATCGGTTGGTGGGATCGCGGATAGACGAGAAAGATGATGGCCTGGCCCCCGACGAGCAAGGCGCCACCGGAGAAGCCCTGTATCATGCGGAGCGCGACCAGCACGTCCAACCGGGCTGTAATGGCGGCGATGCCGCATGCCGTGCCCATGATCAGCGTTGCGCCGATAATCAGGCTGCGCGGATTGACACGGCTCATAACCCAGGGGGCGGTCATGAACCCGATCAGCTTCAGCGCGGTGTATCCGATATCGAGCCAGGCAAACTCGTCCGGCGTTGCATAGGTGTCGCCGATGATATCGTTGCGCCCGAGCGACAGGACGGTGCTGGCGATTGCCTCGGTCAGGGCGGCAACCACAACGCCCGCGACGAGAAGGGAGCCCGTCGCCGGTCCAGCGTGGCTCGGCGTGGCGGCGACGGCCGTAGTCATGAGCCGCTCCCCAGATCGATTTCGACACGCGCAGACAGTCCGGGCACGAGACGGCCGGGCAATGGATTGCCGGCAAACCGGATCTTCACCGGCACGCGTTGAACGACGCGTATGAAATTCCCCGTCGCATTGTCCACTGGCAGCAGGCTGAAGGCAGACCCGCTGCCGGGCGCAAAGCTGTCCACCACGCCTTCCAGCGTCTGGTTCGGATAGCCGTCGACGGTGATGCGGGCGCGCTGACCGGGCCGGATACGCTCGATCTGGGTTTCCTTGAAATTCGCGACTACCCACACGTCGTTTACCGGCACGATATCGATCAGGGAGGCGCCCGGCGCGACAAGTCGGCCGACGCGGACCTGGCGGTTGCCGATGACGCCGTTGACGGGCGCATGTACGACGGTGTTGTCGAGGTCGATCTGGGCGAGATCGCGCGCGGCCGTTGCCTGCGCCAGGGCGGCGACGGCAGCTTCGCGCTGCGTAGCAAGCACGGCGATGCGCTGTTGCTGAGCCTCTACCGTTGCCGACGCCGCCGATACGCCGGCCTCCGCTCTCGCCAGCGCGGCGTCGCTTTCGTCGACCTGAGCCTGGCTGACCGCGCTGGTGCGGATCAGTTCACGACGGCGATCGGAGGCCTTGGTCGCCAGGATCATTTCGGCAACGTTCGAGCGCTTTTGCGCCTCGGCTTGCCTGATGACGGCATGCTGAAGCTGCATGTCGGCATCGACATTGGTAAGGCGAGCTCGTGCCGCTTCGACATTGGCCACGGCCTGCGCAAGCCGTGCGCGATAGTCCCGATCGTCGATCCGGAACAGGACGTCACCCGCCTTGACGGTCTGGTTGTCCTCGACCTCTACGGCCATGACGTAGCCCGCAACCTTTGGCGCGAGCGAGGTCACGTCCCCACGGAGATATGCGTTATCGGTAGATGCCTCGCCGCCGGAATGAACCCAGGTCCATCCGGCCGCGACGACCGCCACCGCGCCGAGGCACAGCAGCAGGCCGATCATCTTTCTCGTTTTCGGCGAGAGAATGCTCATGGTTTTGCCTACCGCGCTGTCCAGCCGCCATCGACGGAGATGGTGGTGCCTGTGATCTGATCCGCCGCGCCGGAGCACAGGAACGCAACGGTGCCGCCAAGCTGCTCCGGCGAAGCAAACTGCAGGGATGGTTGTTTCTCGGCAAGAAGCTCCTCGCTGGCCTCCTTCTGACTGATGCCGCGTTGCGCGGCGATATCGCCGATCTGCTTTTCGACCAGGGGCGTTCGCACCCAGCCGGGACACACGGCATTGCAGGTGACACCGCTTCCGGCGGTCTCGAGGCCGACCACCTTGGTCAGGCCGACCAGCCCGTGCTTGGCCGCGACATAAGCAGCCTTGTGGGTCGAGGCGACAAGGCCGTGGGTGGAGGCGATGTTGACGATCCGTCCCCAGCGTTGCTTTCTCATCTGGGGTACTGCGGCGGCAATGCCGTGGAACGCGGCCGACAGATTGATGCTGAGGATTGCATCCCACTTGGCAGCCGGGAATTCCTCCACCGGCGCCGTGAACTGGATGCCGGCATTGTTCACCAGAATGTCGAGGCGTCCGAATTTCTCGACCGTCGCGGCGATCAATCCACGCACGGCTTCTCCCTTGGACATATCAGCGCCATCGTAGACGGCACGGACGTCGTGGTCGCGCTCGATCCCGCGGCGGATCGCCTCGATCTCGCCGACGTCGCCAAAACCGTTCAACACCAGATCGGCGCCGGCCCTCGCCAGCTCCCTGACGATTCCCAATCCAATGCCGCTGGTCGATCCGGTGACGATGGCTACCTTGCCCTTCAACATGGGAAGTCCTTTCGATGTTCTGGGAAGTGAAATCAGTCGCTGTTCATTCCGGGCGATGGATGTCATGGGTGACGATGCCGACTTCGGGAGCCGGCGGATCCAGGCGCCGCGGATCGGCCAGCGTGCGGCGGATGTCTTCCAGTCCGCTCTGCCAATGCGCGCGCATCGCGCTCAGCCCGAATTCGTAGTCCCTTGAATGGCCCTCATGGACCTTGGACTGATAGATCAGGTGGACGATGTTGTAGGAGCGATGGCGGGCGAGGTCCGCGATCGCACGGAGTTCCGGATCGCTCTTTGCGCTCGCCGGCAGCTTCTCGAGGGTTCGTTGCAGTGCCTGACGCATCTTCTGGATCCGCAGTGCCTGGTCGGTGACGGCGCGCGTGCGGCTTGAATATTGAATGTCCTTCTGCCGGCTCGACACCTCCATCAGGTCGTAGGGAACGCGGCCCCTGGCCGACCACAGATCGATCTGGAATGTCAGGGTGTCGCGAGGCTCGCCGGACAGTACGCGGGAGAGAGGCGTGTTCGAAACGACGCCGCCATCCCAGTAGTGTTCGCCCTCGATTTCGACGGCGGGGAATCCCGGTGGCAGCGCGCCGGAAGCCATAAAATGCTTCGGCCCCAGCCGGCGCTCGGCGGTGTCGAAATAGGTCAGATTGCCGGTGCGGACGTTGACCGCGCCGACGCTGACGCGCACCTCGCCCGAGTTCAGACGGTCGAAGTCGACGAGCCGCTCCAGGGTCTGGTGCAACGGTGCCGTGTCGTAGAAGCTGGTCGCGGCGTCACCCGAGAACGGCGACCAGAGCGGCGAGGGGAAGCGCGGCTTGAAGAAGCCGGATTGGCCATGGACCAACGCCTTCGCCGCCGCCAGCGCGTTGCGCACCGAGCTGATGTCGAACGCGAACGGCAGGGCATTTGCCAGCCCTTCGCCGGCGGGCCACTCTATCGAGAAAGCGCAGATGGTTTCCCAGAACTCGCGCAGCCGCGCGACGCGTTCGGTTTCGGGCGAGCCCGCGATGATGGCGGCATTGAGCGCGCCGATCGAGATGCCGGCCAGCCAGTTCGGCCGGATGCCGGCTTCGTGCAGGCCCTCATAGACGCCCGCCTGGTAGGCGCCAAGCGCGCCGCCGCCTTGCAGCACCAGCGCGACAACATCATAAGGCAGCAGCGCCTTGTTGTGCGGCTGCGGCACAGGATCAGTCTGCTCGCGTATTACGTTCAGCATTGCCAATACTCCTTGCATTGCGACTGATCCGGTCAGCCGGCATTCGCTTCGATCAGGATTTCGGACCCGGAGCCGTGTCGCCGCACAGCCGCGTTCGAGGCGAGATAGTCGTGGACCACGGTGCCAAGCCCGAGCGTCAGGTCGGCGACGACGTGTTTCGCCGACAGCACTTGAAGGACTGGCAGATCGGCGACGGGGGCCAGGGCATGGGAGAAGAGATCCAGCGCGGCCGGCCCGGTCCATGCGCCCTTCACCGTGATGTCTTCGAGGTGAAAGCGCACCAGCTCGCAGATCCGCGGCGTGCCGTCGACATGCGGGATGACCTTAAGCAGGAAATTCGGTCCGGCGAGCTTTTTCGCTTCGACTGAGGCGTCGAGCGCGCGGTGCTTGTAGCCCATGGTGCCGGTCGCGATGCGGACCGATCCGTAGTTCAAGGTGCCGACAAGCGTGTCGGTCTCGACTGCGAGCTTCGGCTCCGCGAGCTTCTTGGGAAAACCCCACAGCTCACGTCCGCCTGCAATGGGCGGATGATCGTTGAGAAACATCTGATGGATGAAGCTGCCGCGCTCGCCCTGATAGGACACCGGAATGACCTGGCCGCTTTCGGTGTAGTCGCCGAAGCCGGTGGAGTCAGGCATACGGATGAATTCGTAGTTCACCACCGGCTCGGTGATCGCCAGCGGTTCCGGCACGATGCGGCGCAACGCTTCGGGATCGGTCCGATACTGGATGATGAAGTATTCGCGGTTGACGAAGCGATAGGGGCCGGCGGGAAAGGCCGGGTTCGTCAGCGGCATGGCGAACGCGCTCGCGCGCACAGTCTCGTGTTTCATCGAGGTCGAGCTCCAAGGGTTTTGGGTGAGCGGGTCGCGCTCCTAGTTGCGCACCGTTATGGCCTTCCTGTATGTCGCGGGGTCATCGAGGATCTTGACCAGATACTCGGCCACATCAGCGCGGGTGGCTGTTGAAATGATGTTCCAGCGCAGATCGGTCCCTGCCTTCAGGTTTCCGCGAGCGCGCTTGAATGTCAGCGTTGCCGGTCGAACGATCGTCCAATCGCAATCACTCTCCCGGACGGCTGCCTCTTGCTCCTCCTTGTCTGCCATCACCTCCCCGAGTGCGAGCTTGACCATGAAGCCTGCGCCGAAACTCCCGGTGTGGTAGCTCTCACCGACGCTCACCGAACTCTCAACGATGAGTCGGCCACGGCCTTGAGGCATGGCTGCCAGAATGTTCCTGGTTCCCACCGAGCAAACCGGGACACTGGGCTGGCGTCGACCCCGGTCCCCTTTCGCCTGAGGTATCGCCCCCAACGCGCAGATGACCGCATCCGTACCTTGGACCGCAGACGCCACCGCGGCTGGATCCATTGCATCGCCCTTGACGATCCTGAGATTCGGATGGGTCAAAGGCATGCGCTTTGGGTCACGGACAAAGGCAGTGACGACGTGACCCGCGGACAAAGCGGACTCAACGACGAGCCGGCCTGTCGACCCCGTTGAACCAAAGACAACGACGTTCATCACACGCTCTCGTCGCGCGGCTTCGAAGCGCGATCGCCGTGGAGGGTGACTTCCTTGACATGCATGTCCACGCAGAAGGCGCAGCCGTTGAGCTGCGAGGCGCGCGGGGTCTCGTGTTTCATCGAGGTCGAGCTCCAAAATATTTCAGGTGAGCGGGCCGCACTCGCGTGCTGCAAACGCGGCCCGTATCGGATGAAGCGCTTACTGCGCGCCCTGGTTCGGCCTAAGCCAACGAGCGGTCAGTAATCCCAGGTGACCGGTACCCAGCGAAACACGTCGCCGGTGACCGCAACCCGGCCGACGGACGGGAACGGCAGGTGAGTGGCCACCAATAGCTCGCCGCTCGCCGCCAGCTCCCGCAAAAGCCGGCCCCGAACGCGGGCGGCCTCCTCGGGATCGTGTTCGAAGCCGTTGTGCCAGTCGGGGTTTTCGAACCCGACGGTGAACACGGCGTCGCCTGCGAATGTCAGCCGGTCGCCGCCGGACGCCAGGCGAACTACGCTGTGCCCGGGGGTGTGGCCGCCGGTGCGAGTGACGACCACCCCTGGCGCCACCTCGTGCTTCTCCTCGAACAGCCGCAACTGGCTGCGGTACTCGTTCAAGAACTGATTGGCGGTTGCTCGAAGCGCGTCCGGGAAGCCCTCCGGCATGGAGGTTTGTGAAAAATCGGGCAACGCCCAGAACTCGGCCTCGGCGGCCGCAACGTGAATCCGCAGATCCGGACGCAACCGCTCCTTCACGCCGTCGATGAGCAGCCCGCCAATGTGATCCATGTGCATGTGGGTCAGCACCACGTCGGTCACGGATCCAAGATCGATGCCGGCGGCCTCCAGTCGCTGGACCGTCCGCCCGGCCTTCGGCAAGTTCGGGTTCACCCCCAGCCCGGCGTCGACGAGGATGGTCTGCTCGCCGCTACGCACCACGACCACGTTCAGCGGCCAATCGATCATTTCCGGCGGCAGGAACATGTCCTCCAGCCAGGCCGCCCGGACGGCCGGGTCGGTGTCGTGTGCCAACATCTTGGTTGGCAGCGACAGCACCCCATCGCTGATCACCAGCACGTCAATCTCGCCGATACCCACCGCGTAGCGCGACGGAACCAGCTCGTCGTGTCCCGGTCGACCGAGGTGTGAGGGGTTGTCGAGACTCATGTGTGAGGCGTTGTGCAAGTTCATGTTTGTCTCCTCTCGAGTGTTGCGGATCATCTGATCCATCCTTGAAAACTCTTGCGCTCGATCTTGACGTTCGAACTTGGCGCTCGATCCTGGTCGGACCGCGCTTCGGTGAGGCAAGCGCGGCCCGTTTCGTGCGAAGGGGCTAGAAGAAGCCGCTCACATCAGTCACACGCTCCGGATCGGCCGAGGCGAGCGCTGCGGCACGCTCGGCCTTCGGCGGATAGATCCAGACGGTGTTGATCTCCTGCTTGGTCTTCTTGGCGACGTCGCCGACCATCGACACCTCGCGCTCCCAGCCACGCGTGAACAGCGCGCCGGCTCCTCCGAGGTCGAGACAGGTGACGTAACCCTTCTGGTGGTAGGGTTTGGTCGGAACGCCCAGGAGCTCGGCGGCGGCATTGTTGCCGGCGAAGGCGCCCATGCGCGTGGCGTGCTGACACGACATCAGCGCGTAGTTGCCGTCATCGTCGCATGCGGCTCTTGCGGCATCGCCGGTGGCGAAGACACCGGGCGCCGTCGGCACGCGTAAATCGCGATCGACGAGCAGGCGGCCGAAATTGTCACGCTCGGCGGGGATCTGCTGGGTCAATGGCGCGGCGCGCATGCCCGCCGCCCAGATCACGGTCTCGGTTTCGATGTGTTCGCCGTTGGACAGGGTAACGCCGGATTTGTCGAGCGAGGCGACGCCGGCCCCAAGCCTGGTCTCCACGCCGAGCTTGCGCATGGCTTCTTCGATGAGCGGGCGGGGGCCTTCGCCCATGTCGGGAGCGATCGCGCTATTGCGGTCGACGATGATCACGCGCGTCTTGGCGTCCTTGCCGAAGATCTTGCGTAAGCGCGAGGGCATCTCGGTGGCCGCTTCGATGCCCGTGAAACCGCCGCCGGCAACGACGACCGTGTCGCGCCCGTTCACGGCCGGCCGGTCAACCAGGCTGTGCAGATGCTTGTCGAGCGCGATCGCGTCACCGAGCGAGTCGACGCTGAAGCTGTGTTCGGCAAGGCCGGGAATGTTGGGGCGGAACAGTCGGCTGCCGGTGGCTACCACCAGCCGGTCGTAAGAAAGCGTTTTTCGCGTGCCTTTGGGAGTCGCGATCTGCACCGTCTGCGCCTTGGTGTCGATTGTCTCCGCGCTGCCCTGCACGTAGTCGACATCGATCGCCTTGAGCACGTCCAGCAGCGGCGCCGTCAGCGTTTCCGGTTTCGGCTCATAGAGCCGCGGGCGGACGACCAGCGTCGGCTCGGGCGCGATCAGCGCGATCTGGAGTTCTTCCGGCGAGACGCCCTGGATATCGCGCAGGCGGGCGGCAGAAAGGGCGGCGTACATGCCGGCAAAGCCGGCGCCGATGATGATCAGTCGCATATGGTTTACTCCTGGGGTTGGATTTTCTAGGCGCGCACGCGTTACCGCCGCCGCTGTTGGCGGCCGAGCATTGCGATCGACGATGACGCGAACTTTGAAACGAGGGCCGGCGGTCCTTACGGGGCAGCGCAATTCGGCAGTGACAACATCAGCGCGGGGCCTTCACATGTCGCGCTGCAGCTTCTCGGCGCCAGCGGCCAGCCGCGCAAGGCGATCGGCAGCGAGGGCCTTGCAGGGGCGCCGTTGTTGATCATGATCGAAGTCATGGGATGGGCACCTGGATTGCCTTGGACCGGCACTTCTTCGCCGGTTGGTGAGGTGAAACGCACGGTCAATGAAAGTCCGTACATGAGTGCGGTCGCGACGGTTCGTCGTCGTGGCGCAATTGCAAGGCATCTCCAGTCCATCGTCCGGCTCCGTACGTCATTGTGTGGACACTGCGATGATTTACCGAACTACATGGTCATCCGCCCCAGAGCGATTGCCGTACCTGTAGAGCAATTGCTGCTAACGAATGCGCCGTCGCCAATCGCTCGGCGTTTCACCGGTCAGCTTCCTGAACGCCGCCGCGAACGCGGTCTGCGAGGAGTAGCCAAGCGCGGCTGCGACCGACACGACCGATGCGTCGGCGTCGCGCAGCATGTTCATGGCCTGCTCGAGCCGGTGCTGGCGCAGCCAGGCATGCGGCGAAAGCCCGGTGCTTTCCTTGAAGGCGCGGCAGAAATGGAAGCGCGACAGGCCGGCGTCAGAAGCCAGCGCACCGAGCGAGACGTCCGCATCGCTGTCCGAGCGCAGGCGTTCGACGGCGCGGCGCAGCACCGTCGGCGAGAGGCCACCGAGGGTGGGCTGGAACGTGGTTGGCGAACCGGTATGCGACGCCAACAGGCGCGTGGCAAGAAGATCCGTCAGCTGCTGCCTGAACAGTGCATCCAGGGCCGCGCTACCCTCGAGCGCATCCGCCGCACTCAGGAGCAATCGGGATGTAATGATGTCGGTATGCCCCGTTCTTTCCAGGAGATCGCCGGGAGCTGACGCGCCGGCTTCAAGGGCAGCACATTCGAGCGTTTTGTGCGGAAGGTAGAGCTGAACGACGTTGACGGGTCCGGGAATATCCCAACGCGCGCTCGAGCCGGCCGGAATGATCGTCACGACCCCGGAACGCGCCGTTCCAATCGCAGCTGATTTCCCGCTGCGCCGTTCGAGCCGCTGTACGCCGGTCGGGTAAGTCATGATGACGTGATCTGTCATGGGCTCGACTACGTCATGCAGGGCGCCATGTTTCCAGTGAGCAATCGCGCCGTTGGACGGGTCGGAAGCCATGCGGAGCGGTGCGGTCTTGAGCACGCGCGCCATCTCTGCGTCTGCGGCACGTGGGTCGGCGCGTGGCAGCTCGTTCTGGCGCGCCCCCGGCGCGGCTGGCAGATTTTCCGACGGATCGCGCAAGATTTGCTTGGTCATCGACTTGTGCTCACGTTGTGGCGCCAGGCGTCAGAACCAATGAGGCGCGCCACTGCTGCCTCTGTGCTCGCGATAATGACGGCCAGCGTCGCCAGACGGAATCATGCGGCGAGTCTGGTCTGGCAGGTTCGGCGGATAGATGGACCTGTACCTTGGGATAGTACCGATAGGAGCGTGTCATCGCGGCCCGGTCGCCTATCATCCGGGGAAGCGCGGGAGGTAAGCTTTGAGGACACGGTGATGTGCTTCGAGAAGATTGCGCGAGGCCTGAAGGCTCAATGCGTGGGGTCAGGCGGGGCAGTCCGAATTAATAGGGACTGTGAACTGAAACGCCGCACCTTTGGGGACGTTTGCGGCCGCTCGCAATTGTCCACCGTGATCCTCGACGATCGAACGGCAGATGGATAGTCCCATTCCCAGGCCGCTCGACTTCGTCGTATAAAATGCCTCGAAGGCTCGCTCGATTGCGTCTTCTGGTAGACCCGGGCCAGAGTCTCGGACCGCAACGAGAACACAGTCAGCTTCAGCCTGGGTGCTGATTAGCAATTCCCGACGGCCGTCGCTCATCTGGCTCATCGCTTCGACTGCGTTTACGATCAAATTCAGCATCACCTGTTGCATCTGAACCCGACTGCCTTGAATGACAGGTAAACCCTCCGCCAGTTGGGTCCGCACTTGAACGCCGTTTTTCAACGCTTCCCCGCGCGTCAGTCCGATAACTTCCGAAATGGCTTCATTAATCTCCAAGCGGTCCTTTCGCACGGGCTCCTTCCTGACCAACGCGTGCGTCCGGTCGACAACTTCACTGACGCGCATGCCGTTCAGCACAGCTCGGTCTATTGCCTTCTTCGCCTTCTCAATGTCTGGCTGCTGGCGAGTGAGGAAGCGCTGAGCGGTTTGGGTATTCAGGAGCGCGGCCGTGATCGGCTGCTTGACCTCGTGCGCAATAGACGCCGTAAGCTGGCCCAGAGTTGCCAGCCGATTGGCGTGGGCCAATTCCGTCTGCATGTTGCGGAATCGCCGCTCGCTCTCACGCGCTTCTGTTTCTGCCCGCTTACGCTCGGTTAGATCGAGCACAAAAGCGACACCCTGGCCCTCTGTCCCTTCAAGGTTCTCGACGCCGATCAACACCGGGACGCGGCCCCCATTCTTCCGGATATACTCCTTTTCATAGGGCTGGACCGCTCGCTTGTTCTTTAGCTCGGATATCGTCAGCGCATCGCGATCGCGCCATTCAGGGGGCGTCATGTCGACCCAGCTCACTCGACCGGACAGCAGATCGTGTTGATCATACCCAACGATGCGGAGAAACTCGCTATTGGCATCAAGAATCTGTCCCTCCACATTCCAGGTGACGATGCCGATGATGTTGGCATCGACGAGGCGGCGAATTTTCGCCTCACGTTGCTCAATCTCTCGCTGCATGGTTGCAATGGATCTCAAGTCCGCCTGCAACACGTCACGCCACTGCAACAGCAGCCTGAGGTAGAGCTCGCTGTATTCGTTGCTTTTCCTGTCGAGAACGCAAATCGTTCCAAATATCTCGCCATCGGGCCAGCTGATCGGTACACCGAGGTAAGAGATCATGCCTAGTTTGATGTCAGGGTTTGATTTCCACGCCTCGTCTTGCAGGGCGTCCGGGACAATCAATGGTCGGCGGGTATTCATTACGGTCTCGCAATAGAGACCTGTATTGAGACACGCGGCCTCGTCCGGTTCGTAAGGATTTCCCTTGGACTCGCTGGAAACGAAAACTTTGATGTTTGGCGGCTCTACTCTCATGATCAAGGCGGAGGGAACATTCAGAATATCGGCCAGAAGATCTACGATCTCCTGCCATTTTCGCATGACTTCCGCAGGTACTTGCGTGCTGTTGAGCGTGTCAGTCCACATCGACACTCATTCCCGTCTCAGGGCGGACTGCAGATGCCGAAGCAGCGCCTCACTTTCTATCGGTTTGGTCAGGTAGGCGTAGGCGCCGCCTCTCATCGCGTGCGATCGGGTCGCCGGCCTGGTGTCGGCGGTTACGATGATCACCGGCATCGAGGAGCCGATGTCTCGCAGTCGCTGCAGCAGGTCGAGCCCGCTATGGCCAGGCATGCTCACATCGGTGATCAGGCAGTCGTACCTGCCCGGGACGTAATCCGCCATGAAGGCCTCCGCTCGATCGAAAGTGTGACACGATAGTTCCAGCACCAGAAGGAGGTCGGAAAGGGCCTCTCGCACTGCTTCGTCGTCATCTATGATCGCGACTATAGGCGCTTTGGACAAGCCGATGACTCTCGCTAGAGTGGCCGGGTGACCACCCCCGCATCTGATCCATTGCCGGCCGGATCGTAACCATCCTTTGGTCTAGGGTGATTTTTCCTCCCGGATCTCCGCAGGCAGCAGTTCCCAGATGCGAATGAGCTGCCCGACCGACGTCGCCTGCATCTTCTTCGTCACGCTGCCGCGGTGCAGCTTGACGGTGACCTCGCTGATGCCGAGATCGAACGCGATCTGCTTGTTGAGCCGGCCCTTTGCCACTTCGCGCAAAACCTCGCGTTCGCGTGGCGTCAGTTTTGCGTAGCGGTCGACATGCTGCTTGACGTGACGGGCCGCAGTTCTCAGCGAAATATCTTTCTCGATTGCGGCTGTCACCGCATCGAGCAGTGTCTGGTCTCTTACCGGCTTCGTCAGAAAGTCGATCGCTCCCGCCTTCATCGCCTGAACCGTCATCGCGATGTCGCCATGCCCGGTGAGGAAAATGATCGGTCGCGTATTGCCGTTCGATGCGAGATGCTGCTGCAGATCGAGGCCGCTTGCCCCCGGCATGCGAACGTCGAGGATCAGGCAACCCGGGCGTTCCGGAAGGTCGGCGTGCAATAATTCCTGCGTTGATCCAAAGCAGCGCGCGTCGATTCCCACCGACAGCAACAACTCTTCGAGTGCGGACCGGATCTCCTCGTCATCGTCCACGATCAGGACGAGAGGCCGCTCGATATTGTCGGCAGCGATGCTCATGGGATAGCGCGGTAAGGGAGGCAGGGCAGATGAGTCAGCGAGTGCAGTGGTACCAAGCATGGGCGTAGCCTCCTTCGCTTCTGCTCCGTTGTCTGTCGCGGTCGTTCATCCGGGTCGATCGTTCAGGGCGTGTTCTAGACCCCGTACAAGTACGGCGTCTTTCCTAAAGTCGCCGTGATTTGTCGGAACCTGCTGCAAGCGCGCAATTGTGATACGAACTGTCTAGGCGCCCCGAACTCGCGACTGGAGGATCAACGCCTAATCACATTGAAGTCGCTCAGAAAATCGTTCCAGCACGATCGAGCCGGTTGCCGTCACAATGGCTTCCCGGTTCACGAGTATGCCTAGACGTTGGTTCCCTGGTGACAGATAATACGTCACGGCGTCGCGGGCGACGATGAGTTCCCCGTCCAAATCCATCCACGAGATCAATTCCGATGACCCAGACGGGCGTCTTCGTACAGAGGCTCGGGCAGTTCCTGCACCTGACAGATGCGCCGCCGTCGCTGATCACGCGTTCACTGCGCGGCGCGGAACTTGCCGTTACCGAAACCCGGGATGACAACCCCGTGCCGGGTCTTTCCGGCTCGTTCACCCCAGAGGATGCCTTTCTCGTCAGCCTGAAACTGCACGATTACCCGGACTGCGAACTCTGGGAGAACGGCAAGTGCGTGATGAAAGCCGATGTCCCGGCGGGCGCAACCTATCTGTACGACCTCAAGACCGATCCGCGCTACGTGATCAACAAGCCGTTCCACTCCCTGTTTTTCTATCTGCCGCGCTCGGCGCTCGATGGCCTTGCCGAACAGTCCCGCGCGCCGCGCGTCGATCAACTCGCCTGTGAACTCGGCGTCGGCCATGACGACGCGGTCGTCCGCCATATCGGTGCGACGCTGCAGCAGGGGCTACGTCGGTCGGACGAGACCAACCAGCTTTTCATCGACCATATGATGCTTGCGCTCACGGCGCATGTCGCGCAGGCCTATGGCGGACTACGTCCCGACAATAAGACGAACCGCGGCGGTCTTGCGCCGTGGCAGGCGAAGCAGGCCTGCGAAAGGCTCGAGGCAGATCTCGGCGGAAAGCTTTCGCTGGAGCAGATCGCGGCCGAATTTGGCCTCTCTGTCAGCCATTTTTCACGCGCATTTCGAACTTCCACCGGCCTGCCGCCGCACCAATGGCTGCTTCGCCAGCGCGTGAAAACGGCCAAGCAGTTGATGAGTGTCCGCGATCTGCCGCTGTCGGAAATTGCGATCTCGGCCGGGTTCGCCAATCAAAGCCATTTTACGCGGGTGTTTTCGGCCGTGGTCGGCGTCAGCCCGGGAGCATGGCGCCGCGAAGCGCAGGGTGGTCCGGAAGGCGACACGTGATCCGGATCTTTATCTCGAGATCGCTATGGGCAATGCCGGCCTCATCCGGTCAGCGGCGCTTTGCCAGTGAAATGGCATAGACGGCCCGGCGTATCGCAAAGATCTCATCCGGCGGATGACCGATGCCTTCGGCGAGATTTGCCGGATCGAAGACGGACGCGTCGCACGCGTCATCCGCTTCAACACCGGTGATGACGATCGTTCCCAGCCGCACCGTGTCGCGACTGTCCTCATCCGGCCATCGGATGGTCACGTCCGTGGTGGGATCGCCGGGACGGTCAAGCAGCGCCATCACGTTGAACCGGACATCACCTGCAGCGATCCGGCTTTCGAGGTCATCATGCAGGAAGTCGGCAGGCTTTGCTCTTGCTTCCTCGTCGGTCAGCGTGGGGTGTTCGCCCACCGGAACGGCCTTGAACTTGATGAACCGCGTCTCGCCCTTTGCATTTGTCGCGGGAAAGGCGTGCACGCCCCAATAGGTCGTGGCCGCAAAACTCGCGGGCAGCGGATGCGCGGCAATATAGTTTGCCTGATGCAGCGTTTCGGGATTGGCGGCAGAGAATGCCATGATGTTTGCCGTATCCGGCTTGCCGTTCGTCCCCACCATGCGCGCCTTGAGGAAAGCCAGCATCTGGTCGGGCGTCCTCGCAAAATGGACCGGTGCGCTCTGCAGGAGGATATTCGAGCGATGGTATTCGTCACCGAGCCTGAAGCTCAAGCCGCGCAGCACGAATCTGTCGGTATCGGCCACGCGCGGATCGCTGCCGCCAACCGAAAAGCGCGCCAGCACGCGCGATGGCCTGGTGAAGCTGTGGGAATTTGTAATCTCTTTCGCCCGGTCCGAGGCGGCATAGGTGCCGCGAACGCACCGGCCTTTGGCAAAGCTCGCGCGCGCCTTCGGATCGCCGGCTACCCCTTTCAGGGCGTCGACGATGGAGGCGAGTGTGGCGGCGCCGGTTGGGAACTCGGACATGCTGAAATCTTGGGCGTGAGCGTTCGATGTGCGTTTTTGCGCCGGACAGACCCTGTGTCTTCCTCAAAACGATCAGGCCTTGTCCGATCCTGCTGCCGGCTGCCCATCCGCGAGGCACCATGCGCCCCGGCAACCCCGGCAGCGAACCCGTCTTTCCGCCCTCAGGCGAATTCACCCTGGACCAGCGGATTAGAAATCCGATCCTCCCGTAGGGTAGCCCGGACCACGCCGCGCGACGCATCATTGACGCAATCTCGTCAATGGAAGTGGGAGAGAAAGATGTGCGAGTGTCGGCAGGGAGTGACGAGGCCGGTTCGGTGCCAGGACAAGCTGGCCTATGCTGTCGGCAGCGCGACGGAAGCGGAGGAGGGTGTTTCCGACGAGATGCTTCTGAAGGGGGTTGCGGAAGGCGACAAGGCGTCGATGCACATCATGTTCGCCCGTCACCGCACCAAGGTGTTTCGTTTCATTCAGAGGATCGTTCGGAATGCAGCCATTGCCGAAGATCTCGTCAGCCAGGTATTCCTCGATGTCTGGCGATCCGCAAACAGGTTCGAAAACCGCGCGCGGGTTACCACGTGGCTATTCTCGATTGCCCGTCTCAAGGCATTGTACTCGCTGCGGGAACGAAAGCATGAGGATATCGATCAAGACGATGTCGTCGGGATCGCCGATGCCGTGGATACGCCGGAAGCCGCGCTCGATCGCAAAAGAGCGAGCGCGATGCTACGTTCATGCATCGACCAGCTGTCTCCGGCGCAACGTCAAATCATCGAGCTGATCTATTATCACGAACACTCCGTCGCCGAAGCCAGCCGGATCGCAGGCATTCCTTGTGCTACCGTAAAGAGCCGGATGTTCTACGCACGCAAGCAACTTGCGCGGATGCTTGTCAGCGCCGGTTTCGAGGCTGCACCGGCCAGGGCTGACGTCAATGAGAGAACGGAGCAACGGCGATCGCGTGGATTGCCGTTCGAGATGTGGCCGAGGGCGTCAGCCGTTGCGCAGGGGGCGTACGGGCGGGTCGAGTGAATGCGGCCGCAAGCGCTATGGGAATGTTCGGGTCAGACCGCGCGGCTATGTGTTGCCGCGGAATGGGCGAGATGAGCATCGAACGCCGATGCAACGCTTCGCACCAGGAATTCCGCACCGTCGCTGATGGAAAGCCGATCGTCGATCATCGTCACGGCGCCGTCGGCGATCAGGCTCTCGATCCGCGACCGATCGACGATCGCGGACCGCAGGTCGCGGTCGTGCAACCGGGATACGAGGGGCAGATCGACGGCAAGATCGCACATGATTCGCTCGATGATGTCGGCGCGGAAGCGATCTTCCCTGGTGAACGCATATCCCTTGGCGGTGCCGAACCGGCTTTTGGCGATGCGCGCGAGGTAGTCGCGGGTCGAAACCGCGTTCTGTACGAAGCCTTGCGGCATGCGGCCGATGGCGCTGGCGCCGAGGCCGATCAGTGTGTCGGCGGAATCGTCCGTATAACCCTGGAAGTTGCGCTTCAACCTGCCATCCTGTCTGGCAATGGCCAGGCTGTCGCCTGGAAGGGCAAAATGATCGAGGCCGATGCGGACGTAGCCTGCGTCCAGCAATGCTTCGGCGATCGCCTCAGACTGAAGGTGCCGCTCGACGCTGTCAGGCAAGGCGGCTTCTGCGATCTTGCGCTGATGCTTCTTGAACGTGGGAATGTGGGCATAGCCGAACACCGAAAAGCGATCCGGTCGGAGCTCGACGCATTTGGCGACGGTATCGAGACACGAGTCGACCGTTTGCTGCGGCAGCCCGTAGAGCAGGTCGAAATTGACCCGGCCGACACCCGCCCGGCGCAGGCGCTCGACGGAGGCCGCGGTTTGCTCGAAACTCTGCAGCCGGTTGATGGCCTGCTGCACGGCAGGGTCGAAGCTCTGGACACCCAGACTAGCGCGGTTGACACCGCTGAAGCCGAGCGCCTCCGTCATCGGCTCCGTCAGCGTACGTGGGTCGATCTCGACGGCGATCTCGGCATCCGGCAGCACGAAGAACGAGTAGCGTAGCGTGCCGACGAGATCCACGAAGGTTTCGGGCGGCATGATCGTCGGCGTGCCGCCGCCAAAGTGAACGTGCGAGATGGGCATTCTCTGACCGATCGCTTCCGCGACAAGCCGTACTTCAGTGCGCAGGCCTGCTGTATAGGTTGCGATCGGATCGTCGCGCTTGGTGACTGACGTGTGGCAACCGCAATACCAGCACATGGACCGGCAGAACGGCACATGCAAATAGATCGAGGCGGGCTGCTGGACCGGCACCGACTTCAGCCATCTCCGATATTCCTCTTCGCCGATTGTCGGCGAGAAATGCGGGGCCGTGGGATAGCTGGTGTAGCGCGGGAGTCTGTCCTGCCCGTAGGATTGCGCCAAGTCCGATCGCATCTGCTGTTCTCCTTCCGTCTTCAGATCAACTACCGGACTTGGCGCGGAAGGACTTTGTTCTAGCTCAACCCGCTGGTCTGTCGCCAAACCGCTAGCTCCGCCGCAGCAGCTTCGCGATGTTGCGGGCGGCCGCGGTCACGGTCGGCTGAGACGGTTCCATGACGAGCCTGAAGCCGAGATTGGCCGGCGGGACGCCCGCTGCGCAGCCGCCGGATCTTGGATCGCGGATGAAGTCGGTCATGTAGGAGCGATGGGCGCCCTGC
This sequence comes from Bradyrhizobium jicamae, assembly GCF_001440395.1. Classification (GTDB taxonomy): domain Bacteria; phylum Pseudomonadota; class Alphaproteobacteria; order Rhizobiales; family Xanthobacteraceae; genus Bradyrhizobium; species Bradyrhizobium jicamae. The sequence goes on from NZ_LLXZ01000152.1 coordinate 132,436, forward strand.
ACGACGCGGACGCCGCAATTGCTGTTGGTGGTGCGCTCCTGTACGCCATCGAGCGAAACGCGAACGAAGCAGCTGTTCGTCCACTCCCAGACATTGCCGGCTAGGTCGTCCAGTCCGTTGCTGTTGGTCCCGAACGTGCCACCGGGCTGCGCGGCCGTCGCGGTGGGCCTGTCGCGGGCGGATTCGGTTTCATAGCGGGCGATCCAGGCCTGTGCGGGATCAGTGGGATCCACCAGAGGCATAGCTTCGTCGCGCGACTTTTCGGCGGCCGCGAATGTCCATTCTTCGTCGGTCGGCAGACGATAGGTGGCGCCAGTCTTGCGCGACAGCCAGGCGGCGTAAGCCGAGGCATCGTGCCAGCTGACGCCGACGACGGGAAGATTCGGCGCACCAGCGGAAGTGCTGACGCGCGGGCAGGCCCCTTCGTCGACACAGCGCGCGTATTCGGCGGCCGTGACTTGCCGTTTCATGATGACGAGATCAGCTGGCAGGCGGAGTTCGTGCAACGGTCCTTCGACCGGTCGGCCGTTCCGTGAGAAATCGCCGGCGGCGCGGTAGCTGAAGGATGTAGACACCAGGCGCTGGGCTCCGTCCAGGTCTTGTGGAGATGGAGCGGGTGTAAAGGTGGTTGCCGCAATCGGCGTGGCCAGCGCGCCTGCGAGCATTGCCACCTTCACTTTCATCACGATGAGCACGATATAACCTCCTCTTCGTGCGACGGCCCGCGGCGATAACCGCGGGCCGTCATTTTCGGCGCTACCTAGCGGGTGACGGCCACCGGGTCGGCGGCACCGACCTTGTCAGGCGGGGTCGGACCGGGAGGCGAGACCTGCTTCATCAGGTCTTCGTTCCACTTGCCCTCTACCTTGATATGCGCGCTGGCACCGAGTTCGACCGCCTCGATCAGGTTGTGGTTGACGTAGGCGTAGATGCCGGGCTCGCGGAAGGTGTAGAGAGCAGCGCCGGCCGAGCCGCCGCGAATGAACCAGGTCTCGAGGTCCTTCTGCGGCGGATTGTTGAACTTGCCGGCCTCCCAGACGTGGTCGCCGTGCCCGCCGATCAGGTGAGGCCGGGTATCGCGATTGGCCTGCGAATGCACGAGCATGACGGTCTCGCCCACTTTTGCCGTCATGGCGTTTTTGCCAGTGAGCGATCCAACCCGCCCATTGAAAACCACGTGGGTCGGGATCAGCTTGCGCATGACCTCGGTGGTGTCGGCAAAGGATTCGCCGATGGTTTCGTAGGTCTTGTACTTGCCGTTCTCGTCCTTCGGCACGTAGAGGTCATTCTCGCCGATGTAGAAGATCTTGTCGTAGCGCAGCGCCTTGCCTTCGGCGTCCTTCAGGCCCTCGCGCGGCAGCACCATCACCGTGCCGTGCATGCCGGAGACGACGTGCCAGGGGATCATGCCTTCGGGGGCGCAGTGATACACGAAGACGCCGGGCCGCGTCGCCTTCCAGCGCAGCACTACCTGTTCACCGGGATTGACATGGGTCAGTGCGCCGCCGCCGAGTGCACCGGTTGCCGAGTGCAGGTCGATATTGTGCGGCATGCTGTTGGTCGCGGGGTTGACCAGCGTGAGCTCCATGTAGTCGCCCTCGTGGAGCACCATCATCGGGCCCGGCATCGATCCGTCGAACGTCATCGCGTGGAATTTCGTGCCGGCATCGTCGATGACGACTTCCTGCTCGCGGATCGTCAGCTTGAATTCGACGATCTTCGGTCCCGCTTTGGTCGCCTGTTCGTGGGCGTGGACGAAAGGCGGGGCGACCAGTTCGACTTTCTGGCGCGGCAGTTTGAGATCGTCTGCCGGTCCCGCCACGGCCGGTGCGGCCATTATCAGTGCCGCGACTGCGGCGCCCATTAAAGCAGTCCTTCTCGTCAGCATGATGCTCTCCATCGCGTTGTAATGTCCCAATTCGATGGATGCATCATGCGAGACGCGGCCGCGAAGCTCTTTGTGCTGGAACAAGGAGAAACGCTTTGTTGGCCGACGAAGCGGATCGTTCGGAAAGTTGCGCAGGAGCAAAGAGCGCTGGACGTCGCTGGGTTACCGTCGTTCCATGAGAAAGGCCGTCGAAGTTTCAGCAAACGAAAGCGGCGGCCTAGAGCTTCGATCTGGGCTTGGCCGCTTCGTCTTCAGCAAGGACGTGCAGCCTGCTCGTATCGCGAAGCACGATGCGCTGCCTGCCGCCCTCGACCAATCCCTGCTGCTCCCACGCGCTGAGAATCCGGCTGACGGTGTGCAGCGTCGTCCCCGTCATCTCGGCGACGTCCTGCCGGCTGATGGGGAAGTCGATCTCGACGCCGGCAGCAACCTTCCTTCCAGCCTGCTTGGCCAGCCGAAGCAGCGCATGGGCGACGCGCTGCTCGACCTGCTCGCTCGATATCTCCATGACGCGGGCCTGCGTATCCTGCAGACGGCTGCCGACGGTCTGCAGCGCGCTTGCGGCGAGGCTCGGGTATTTGGCGAGCAGGCGATTCCAGGACGATGAGGGCCAGGCGAGCGCGATGCTGTCGACGGCGGCAACGGCGGTTGCCGGATAGTGCGTCAGGTTCATGGCCTGGGCGACGCCGAACAGTTCGCCGGCCGAGACATAGCGCACGACGGACTGGTGTCCCTGCGGCGTGACCTTCTCGACGCGAAGATGGCCGTGAAGCAGAAGGTAGAAGTGATCGGCTTTCGCGCCCTGATCGAACACGGCGCTTCCCTTCGGATATCGAGTCGAGCGCGCTTCGCGCAGCAGCTCGTCCTGCTCGGCGGGCGCAAGGCCGGCGAACATCGGCAAGTTGGCGACCAGGGAGCGGTCGACGGAGGCCATCGATATCCTCGTTTCAAGGCCTGCGGAGAGTATCCGCGGCCGCGGCAAGCCTCAACGGCTTGCCAATCTCTTAATCCAGGATTCGGCGCGAAGATTGCGCTAGCGCAATATCGGCAAAACCGGGCGGCGATATCTGATCCCCGGGAGCCCGGTAGAGGCCGGGCCAGGTTCCAGGAAAACGGAAAGAAACGGGAAAACATGAGAAAGATTGCGATGTTGGCCGCGGCGGCGGCTGCTCTGGTTCTGACCGGGGGCGCCCGGGCGGCGGAGGTCGAAGTCAAGCTTCTCAACAAGGGAAGCGACGGCGCAGTGATGGTGTTCGAGCCGGCTTTCGTGAAGATTGCGCCCGGCGACACCGTCAAGTTCGTGTCCACGGATAAGGGCCACAACGCGGAGTCCATCAAGGGTATGCTGCCCGAGGGGGCAGCGCTGTTCGTCGGCAAGAACAACGAGGATATTGCCGTCAAGTTCGAGCAGGAGGGCGTCTACGGCATCAAGTGCCTGCCTCATTACGGCATGGGAATGGTTGCGTTGGTCGTGGTCGGTAAGCCCGGCAACGTCGATCAGGCCAAGGCTGTTCCGCAGGTCGGCAAGGCTAAGCAGGTATTTGCGAAGCTGTTCGACACGCTCGAGGCCAGCAAGACCGCGTCCAGATAGCGGTCTACGCGCGCCAGCTTTTCCAATGGGTCGGATGGATGAGCAGGGGCTCATCCGTCCAGACATTGTACCAGATGCCTGATTTGCGTCGGCATGGAAAACGCAGCGCCTCGATCCCGGCGGTGCAGACCTGGCCGAGATCGAGGTCGCAGTCATCGGGGGCAAGCGCAATCGGAAGCCAGCCGTCGCGCAAGGCAGCGCTGCACATCGGCGATGATCTGTCGCCGAAGCAGCGGGCGCATATTGATCTAGCGCAAGGTCACTTGCTGAGGCGCCCCCGTTTCGGCCGAGCAACAGGAACAGCAATCAGCTTTGCTCCCGGCATGGGGCGGGATCGAGGTTTCGTCCTCCAGCTTCCGGAGAAGGTCGTCGGTGATGACCTCGAAAAGCTTGCGTTCGATAGCGCTATCGTTCCGACTTCGCCCTCGCAATCTCTCGAAAATCCGCATCGCATCCTCCGTTGATCGTGGAACCAACAATGCAGGCGGGAAGCAGTGCGGTCTTTGTCGGAGATCAAACACCCCGCCCAACAATGCTGCAATTTGTGCTTCGACAAAGAGCGGGCGCCGGAACGGCTTATGATTACGGCGAATGAACAGAGATCACCCATGGCGACGATGCAGAAATTGAGGGCCTATCGGGGACCGGCGCTGTTTTCCTACGGCTTCCGGCCGTTCTTTCTGTTCGGCGCCATCTATGCCGGCGCGACGGTTCCCCTGTGGCTTGCGGTATTCGCCGGCCATGTCGCGCTGCCGAGCGCCTTCACGCCGCGAGACTGGCATGTCCATGAGATGCTGTTCGGCTATGTCGGCGCCGTGATCGCGGGCTTTCTTCTGACGGCGGTGCCGAACTGGACGGGCTGGCTTCCGATCCAGGGTGTTCCGCTTGCGATCCTGTTTGCCACCTGGCTCGCCGGGCGGTTGGCTGTGACATTCTCCGGCTTGATCGGCTGGGAAATCGCGCTGGCGGTCGATGCTGCCTTTCTCGCGTTGCTCGCTGGCGCGGCCGCGCGCGAGATCGTTGCCGGCCGCAAGTGGAACAATCTGAAGGTGGTCGGCATCATCTCGCTGCTGGCCATCGTCAACATCGCGTTTCATGTCGAGGCGCATCTTGGTGGTGTGACGGAATATTCCACGCGCCTCGGTGTCGGCCTCGTGGTCACGCTGGTCTGCGTGATCGGCGGGCGGATCGTTCCGAGTTTTACGCGCAATTGGCTGGCGCGCCGTGAACCGGGACGGCTGCCCGTGCCCTTCGATCGCTTCGATGCGATCACGATGGTTGTGGGCGTCTGCGCCATGATCGCGTGGGTCGCGGCGCCTTCGAACCGTTTCGTCGCAGCCGTGCTCGGCGGCGCCGGTTTGCTCCACCTCGTGCGCCTGGCGCGCTGGGCCGGCCATCGCACCGTGTCAGACCGCCTCGTGCTGATCCTACATGTGGCTTACGCGTTCGTACCGGCCGGTTTCCTTCTCGCGGCGCTGGCTGCCGTGGACCTCGTCGCCCCGAGCGTCGGGATCCATGCCTGGACCGGCGGCGCAATCGGTTCGATGACGATCGCGGTGATGACCCGTGCATCGCTCGGCCACACGGGCCAGGCACTTTCGGCGTCCGTCGCTACCCAGCTCGTCTACGCGTCGATCGTCGTCGCCGCGCTGGCGCGGATATGTGCGGCGCTCGAACCGAGCCATGCGATTCCGCTTTTGATGGTTGCGGGCGTTGCCTGGGCGGGGGCGTTTCTCGGCTTCGCGGTCGTCTACGCCCCGCTGTTGTGCCGCGCGCGCAAGTTCTGAAGAGGTACGATGATCGGCGCCAGCATATCACGATGGACGATGAGCTACTTCGCGATGGCGCTCGCGTGGTTGTTCGTGGCGCTGGCGCTGATGGTCGCGCGCGTCGGCTTTCCGGCGGCGCATCTGGCATCGCCCGATACGCTCGTTCTGGTACATGTGGTCTGCATCGGCTGGCTCAGCCTGGCGATGTGCGGCGCGCTGCTCCAGTTCGTGCCTGTGCTCGTGGCAAAGCCGCTGTATTCGGAGAAGTGGGCATTGCCGGCGCTTGGCCTGTTGACCGCGGGTCTGGTCGCGCTGCTCGCGGGTTTTTTGGGATTGGGCGGCCGGCTTCCCGCCTGGCACTGGCTTCTACCGGTTGGCGCCGTGCTGCTGACCGCCGGGTTCGGCCTGATCGTTGTCGATCTCGGATTGACGGCATGGCAGCGGCCGGCCGGCCCGGCACGCTTTGTCCTGGCAGGGTTGGCTTCGCTCTGTGCCACCGTCACCTTCGGCGCGATCTTCGCATTTGCGCATGCGGGATGGGCGGGCTCGATCGGGGAAACGATACTGGCGAGCGGGGTTCCGCTGCATGCGATCGCCGGCCTTGGCGGCTGGCTGACGTTGACGGCGATGGGTGTGAGCTATCGGCTGCTATCCATGTTCATGCTCGCGCCCGATGTCGACGACAGGAATAGTAGTTGGACCTTGGCAGCCGGTGTATTTGCCATCACCGTCGCGGTGGTCGGAGGCATCTTCGCGATCTGGCTCTCTTCCGGATTGAACGCCGTGTTGTCGGTGGTCGCAGCCCTTGGCCTCGCGACGATTGCTCTATATGGGCGCGACGTGAGCGGAATCTTCCGCAGCCGCAAGCGGCGTCAACTCGAGCTTAACACGCGGATGGCCGTACTGTCCTTCGTCAGTCTCGCGGCGACGGCATTGCTGGGTGTGCTGCTCATCCTGACCGGCGCTTTCGCCGCGCAGGTCGGCGCTTTCGTCTTTCTCGTTGTCTTTGGCTGGCTGTCGGGTCTCGTCCTTGCCAAGCTCTACAAGATCGTGGCGTTCCTGACCTGGCTCGAGACCTACGGGCCCGTGATGGGACGCGCGCCAACACCGCGCGTTCAGGATCTGGTTGCGGAGGAGAGGGCATCGAAGTGGTTCGTAATCTACCACATGGCTGTGTGGTTCGGCACGCTGATGTTGCTCGCCGATCAAGCTTGGGCATTCCGCGCGGCCTCGGCGATGATGATGATCGGCATCGTCGGCATTATTCGCGAGGTGATCCGAACGCGCCAGCTTGCGGACGTCCAGAGTCCGCTGCGGCTGCCGGACGGCGCCTGCGCGCCGCATCTGCTGTTTGCCAGAAGTTGACGATCAAACGAAAGGAGGAAGCATGATTGAATATATCGATGTCGACGTCCGTCCGATCCTGCGCGCAGGTGGCGAGCCGTTCTCGGTCATCATGTCCGCGCTCGAACGGCTCGAACCCGGGCAGGGGCTTCGCCTCTACGCCACGTTCAAGCCAGTGCCGTTGTTCGCCGTGATGGCGGACAAGGGATTTGCGCATTCTGCACAGGCGCTCGATGCCGGGGAGTGGGAAGTGCTGTTCACGCCGGCGGAAACCCAACAGACCGCGTTCGTCCCCCGCGCATCGACCTTCGACGCTTGGCCTGAACCGATGGTCCAGCTCGACAATCGCGACCTCGAGCCGCCGGAGCCGATGGTACGCATCCTCGCGGCTGCCGAGAAATTGGCGCCGGGTGAAACGCTGTCGGCGCTGCTCCGGCGCGAGCCCGTCTTCCTGTTCCCGCAACTCGAGAAGCGCGGATATCGCTGGCTTGGCGGGTTTTCGCCGGATGGCGCTACGTACGAGTTGACCGTCAGGGCGCCATGACGGACAAACTCGTTGAGCAGATCCGCGACGCGCTGCGTGTCGTGATCGATCCCGAGCTTGGCTACAACATCGTCGATCTCGGCTTCGTCTACGACATCTCGGTCCTCGACGGCGCCGTTCGCATCATGATGACCGCGACTACGCCTGGATGTCCCGCGATCCATTTCCTAAGGGAAGGCGTAGCGAACGCTGCCGAACGGGTACCAGGCGTCCGCTCCATCGACATCGTGATGACGTTCGAGCCTCTGTGGACACCTTCCTGCATCGAGCCGGTGGTCCGGGCCTCGCTTGGTTTTGCCGCAGTTAATTGAAGTCCGGAAAAATGGCGCTTACCATCGAGATCGACCACGCGAAGACGCGCAGGCTTGCTGCAGCAACGACGGGCCAACCGGTCGTGCCGCAGGCCGTCAAGGGACGGATTCGTCGCATCAAGTGGGTCGTCCTACTGCTGACGCTCTCGATCTACTACATCACGCCGTTTCTGCGGTGGGACCGTGGGCCGAACGCGCCGGATCAGGCGGTGCTGCTCGACTTCGCGCATGGACGACTCTACTTCTTCTTCGTCGAGATCTGGCCGCAGGACCTCTATCTGGTCACGGGGCTGCTCGTTCTTGCCTCGACCATCCTGATCCTTACCAACGCGCTGGCGGGGCGGCTGTGGTGCGGCCTCGCTTGTCCGCAAACGGTCTGGACCGACCTATTTCTGCTCGTCGAACGGCTGATCGAGGGCGACAGGCGCCAGCGCCTGAAGAACCTGGACGCGCCGCTTGGCGTCAAGCGCGTGATGCAGATCGTCGCGAAGCATTCGGCCTGGCTCCTGATCTCATTCGCGACCGGCGGCACGCTGATCTTCTACTTCACGGACGCGCCGGAACTCCTGCGAAGCTTTGCGCGCGGCGACGTCTCGGCTAATGCGCTTGGCTGGATCGCCGTCTTCGCCGGCACCACTTATGGTCTGGCGGGTTTCGCGCGCGAACAGGTCTGCACCTTCATGTGCCCATGGCCGCGCCTGCAAGGCGCGATCTGGGATCCGGAAGCTTTCACGGTCAACTACCGGGACTATCGCGGCGAGCAGCGGATGTCGGCCAAGAAGGCGGCCGAGCTCCGCTTGCAGGGCAAGCCGGCGGGAGACTGCGTCGACTGCAATCTGTGCGTCACGGTCTGCCCGATCGGTATCGACATCCGCGAAGGACCGAACTTCGCCTGTATCAATTGCGGACTGTGCGTCGACGCCTGCGACAGCGTGATGTCGAAGCTTGGCCGCCCGCGCGGCCTGATCGACTACGAAAGCTGGGACAATATCGAGCGCGGCCGCCGCGCCGAGCCGCCGGTCAATCGGCTGGTGCGTCCGAAGACTGTCGGGCTGACGGTGGCGTGCCTGGTGTTGACGGCGGCGATCGTCTTTTCGTTCATGGCCAGGACCGACGCCGCGCTTTCGGTACAGCATGATCGCGATCCCCTGGCGGTCCGGCTTTCTGACGGATCAGTACGCAATGCCTACACGGTCAAGCTCCTGAACAAGTCGTCGGTCGCGCGCACCTATGCACTTTCGGTCAGCGGCGTGGACGCCAAGATCGCCATCGTCGGCAACGACGGCCTGGCTCCGATCGAGGTGCCGGCCGACGGCTCCGAAGCCGTCCGGGTCACGCTTACCGCCATGAGCCCGCGGGAAGCCGACGTGGTGTTCACCGCGCGCGACGAGACCGGCACCACGATTCTCTCTGCAAAGGATCGATTCGTTGAACGCTGAAGTGCGGTCGGTGTGTGTAGGCAGACAAAAGTCGCCGCGATTGTCGCCATACAGCTTGCGCCCGATCAAAGTGAGGGAAACCGGGATTTGCCATATTTGCGCAGTAACCCGGCCTGATCGGAGATTCCACCATGCTTTACCGCCTCAGCAAAATCGCGCTGATCGCCGCCGCTCTGACGACGTTCGTCGGCTCCTCGCCGGCTGCCGCCCACGACATCGCCGTGAAGCAGGCCTGGAGCCGCGCAACGCCGAAAGGGGCGAAAGTCGCGGGCGGATACCTCTCGATCGAGAACCGCGGAATCCAGCCTGACCGGCTGCTTTCGGCGTCGAGCAACGCAGCCGCCAAGGTCGAGATCCATCAGATGGGCCTGCAGGACGGCATCATGACGATGCGGGCTCTCGACGACGGCCTGGTGATCCCTCCTGACGCCACAATGACGCTCGTGCCGGGAGGGGACCACATTATGTTTGTCGGGCTGATCGCGCCGTTGGAGGAAGGGCAACGCGTCCCCGTTCGCTCAATTTCGAGCGCGCCGGCCAGATCGATGCGAGCTTCGAGGTCGGCAGCGTCGGTGCCAAGGGGCCCCGATTGCAGGTCGCCTCGACGGAGCCGGGACCGCCAGCAGCGTCTCGCGCGCCGGCCGCGGCAACCGACGAAGCCTTCTTCACCCATATCTGCGGAACGCGCGTGATGGCCAACATCACGGTCTCACCTGGCCGCAGCGGGCCGATCGAGGTCCTGGTGCAGCTCGAAGATAGCGATGAGAAGCCGCTTGCGGTCGATGCGCTTGCCGTGACCCTGTCCAATCCGGACAAGGATATCGCCTCCGTCACCGCGGCGGCCGAGCGCGTGGCAGCGGATAGCTGGCGCGTCCGCTTGACGGCCGCGGCGAGCGGGAAGTGGTCGCTGTCGCTCGGCATCGACCTTGCGAAGGACGACCGGGTCGATATAGCCGCCCCGATACTCATCGAGTGACACGACGCTACTGCGTCGTGAACAGCACCAGGGCGATTGCGACCGACAGCCCGACGGCAGATGCGGTCGCCGTCGTGGACAGGACGCCCATCGCCCTGAGCGCGCCGGCAAAGGCGATGATGATGGGTGCGGCGGTCAGCAGGCTCAATTGTGCGTCGCTCATGGCGCTCCGTCCTCATTGTTCCAAGGTTCGCCGTATCTAGCGGCCATGATGGGCCGTTGACGTTGCGCTCCCGCAAGGAGCGTTTGCGAGAGCCGCGTCCAGTCTCCGTATTTGCTCGGCGACAAAGAGCACGTGCTGCCTGATGTGATAGGCGTCGATCGGGAGATCGAATGTCTATTGCGGATTGCGAACAGGAAGAGGCGGGGTGGGGTGTCTTTGAAGGACTCCCCGGTGACCCGATGATGTGGGTTCTCGTCTTCAGCGAACTCGTGGCCTTCGGTCTCTTCCTCGGCGCGTTCATCGTCGCCCACGCGGTCAAGCCTGCCATATTCGCCTCGGGCCAGACCTCACTCGATGCGACGCTTGCCGGATACAACACGATTGTCCTGGTGACGAGCGGGTGGGCGGCGGCAAAGGGAGTGGCATCGGCGCGCGCGAATGCGCGCCGTCATGCGCGACTTTGGCTCCTTCTCGCGATGGTGCTTGGCGGCTCTTTCGTGACGATCAAGTTTTTCGAATATGCGCACGAGATCGGCAGCGGTATCGGTCTCGAGACAAGCATGTTCTTCACATTGTACTTCCTCCTGACCGGCTTTCACCTGCTGCACGTCTGCCTCGGAATCATCATCCTTGCGGTTGTGTGCAGCCAAGCCGATCCGGTCCATGTGGAGACGGGAACGATTTTCTGGCACATGGTCGATCTGGTCTGGATCGTGATGTTTCCGATCGTCTACCTGGTGCGCTGAAGCATGCGGTATCAGCCCGACCGCCTGGACCTCACGTTGCTTGCGCTGATCGCGCTCGCCTTCGCGACCATGGCACTCACAGGCGCTGCCCACGGCCTGCCGCTCGCCAATGGAACCGTTCTCGCCATTGCGGCAATCAAGGGCCGGAGAATCCTGCTCGATTATCTCGATTTACGGACCGCACCGCCGATCTGGCGCGGGCTAATAACCGCGTGGCTGATGCTCATCGTCGGCTTCGCCTGGTCGGTCTCCGCCGTCTCCGTCCTGTTGTCCTGATTGAGAAATCCCGCGAACGGCTTGGGATCGTCGGGATCCTTGCGCCGGCACAAAGAGCGCCGGACGCGGGTGAATAGATTGACGCGACCGCTCAACTATTCAGCACACCAACCGGAAAGGACCCGTAATGGCTGAACGCCTTACCAAGTCGGCGGCCCGCAACGTCTTCTACGGCGGATCGGCCTTTTTCTTCGCGATCTTCCTCGGGCTGACGGCGCACAGCCACTATTACATGGTCACCACGTCGACGGACGAGAAGACGCTGACCGACTCCGTGGCGCGCGGCAAGCACGTCTGGGAGAAACACTCCTGCATCAACTGCCATACCCTGCTGGGCGAGGGCGCGTATTTCGCGCCTGAGATCGGCAACGTCTGGGATCGCTGGGGCGGCAATGAAGATCCCGCCACCGCCAAGGAAATCCTGAAGTCGTGGATGCAGGCGCAGCCATCGGGCGCGCCCGGCCGCCGGCAGATGCCGCAGTTCAACCTCACCGATCAGGAACTCAACGATCTCGCCGATTTCCTGCAATGGACCAACAAGATCAAGACGCAGAACTGGCCGCCGAACAAGGCCGGCTGAGTATCCCACCCGACAGCCCGTAGGAAACCTCACGATGAGATACGAAACCCAGAAAGTCGCGATGCTGTATTTCTACGGCGCGCTGACGCTTTTCCTTGCTCAGGTGCTGTTCGGCGTTTTGGCCGGCACCATCTACGTCCTTCCGAACACCCTGTCCGTTCTCCTGCCGTTCAACATCGTCAGGATGATACATACCAACGCGTTGATCGTGTGGTCGCTCATCGGTTTCATGGGAGCGACCTACTATCTTCTGCCGGAGGAGACCGAGACCGAACTGTATAGCCCGTTGCTGGCGAAGATCCAGTTCTGGATGTTCTTCGGCGCTGCCGGCGCCGCCGTGGTCGGCTATCTCTTCCATTACCACGAGGGCCGCGAATTCCTCGAACAGCCGTTCGTGATCAAGATCGGGATCGTCGTCGTCTGCCTCATGTTCCTCTTCAACGTGACGATGACGGCCTTGAAGGGAAGAAAGACGACAGTCACCAACATCCTGTTGTTCGGCCTCTGGGGCGTCGCGATCTTCTTCCTGTTTGCGTTCTATACTCCGAAGAATCTTGCGGTCGACAAGATGTACTGGTGGTACATCGTGCATCTCTGGGTCGAAGGCGTCTGGGAGCTCATCATGGCTTCCGTGCTGGCCTTCCTGATGATCAAGCTCAACGGAATCGATCGCGAAGTGGTCGAGAAGTGGCTCTATGTCATCATTGGCCTTGCGCTGTTCTCCGGCATCCTGGGCACCGGTCATCACTTCTACTGGATCGGCGCGCCCGGCTACTGGCAGTGGATCGGTTCGCTGTTCTCCACGCTTGAGGTCGCGCCGTTCTTCACCATGGTCATCTTCACCGTGCAGATGACCTGGAAGGCAGGCCGCAAACATCCGAACCGGGCCGCGCTGCTCTGGTCGGTTGGCTGCTCCGTGATGGCATTCCTCGGCGCCGGCGTGTGGGGCTTCCTGCACACTTTGTCCTCGGTAAACTACTACACGCACGGCACGCAGGTGACGGCGGCGCACGGACACCTTGCGTTCTTCGGTGCCTACGTGATGCTGAACCTTGCCGTCATGGCCTACGCGATCCCGCAACTGCGCCAGAGAGCGCCGTACAATCAGTGGCTCAGCATGGCGAGCTTCTGGATCATGTGCACCGCCATGATGACGATGACCTTCGCGCTGACCTTCGCCGGCGTGATCCAGGTTCATCTGCAACGCGTGCTGGGTCAGGGCTTCATGGAGGTGCAGGACCAGCTTGCGGTGTTCTACTGGGTCCGGCTCGGCTCCGGCGTGTTCGTTCTGATCTCGGCCCTGATGTTCGTGTGGGCGGTTCTGGTGCCGGGCCGCCAACGTCCGGCGGTCGCGCCCGGTGCACTCCAACCCGCCGAATAGGCTTCAGGCGGCCGGTCATAAACGTGGCCGGCCGCCGCTTTAATGCTGGAGATTTGATATGAAGGCCGTACTTCACGCCGTCGGAGCGCCACTCAAGATTCCGGCCTACGTCCCAAGCGGCAACGAGTGCACCCTATTCGAGCACGCCTGGCGGCGGCGTCTACCGGTTCTGCTGAAAGGACCGACCGGCTGCGGCAAGACCCGCTTCGTCGCCCACATGGCGGCTCGGCTCTCCTTGCCGCTGCACACTGTCGCCTGTCACGACGATCTCACGGCGGCCGATCTTACCGGACGCTATCTGCTCAAGGGCGGAGATACGGTGTGGACCGACGGTCCGCTGACCCGCGCCGTGCGGGAAGGCGGCATCTGCTATCTCGATGAGGTCGTGGAAGCGCGCAAGGACGTTACCGTGGTGCTGCACCCGTTGACGGATGATCGCCGCATCCTGCCGCTCGAGCGCACGCGTGAGGAACTGGTCGCGCCGCCGGGCTTCATGCTGGTCGTGTCCTACAACCCCGGCTATCAAAGTCTGCTGAAGGCTTTGAAACCGTCCACGCGGCAGCGCTTCGTTGCGATCGAATTCGACTTTCTTCCGGCTGAGCAGGAGATCGAGGTGGTCGCTGCCGAGAGCGGACTTGCGCCGGAGCGCGTGCGTCCGCTGGTGGCGCTCGCAGGCCGGCTGCGAGCGCTCAAGGGACAGGATCTCGAAGAGGGCGTATCGACGCGCCTGATCGTCTACTGCGCGGCGTTGATTGCAGCCGGAGTTCCGATCGTGGATGCCGTGCTTGCCGGCATGATCGAGCCGCTCACGGATGATGCAGATGTCAAGGCCGCGCTCCTCGACGTGGCCCGAGCCGTGATCGGATGAGCCATGCTCGACTTCCTCGAACTGGAGGAGACGGTTGGCCGCGCCTGGCATCGGCTGGTGGGGACCACGGCGAGCTATCCCGTTCATGACGGGAAAGCCGCGACGCTTGCGGAAGTGCAGGGACAGATTGCGGTCATGTTCCGCGCGCTGGGTGGAGAGGCGGGCGTGCAGATCGCTGGCGCCAAGTCACGAAAATCTGGCCATCGGCTCAACTGGCGACAGCGCATCGGCCTTGGCGACGAGAGCCTTGACCATCCCGGCCGCGATCGCGCAACCGTCTTTCTGCCTGAGAGCATCGCCCTGTTTCCGGACCGTAAGCTCAACGCCTTGCTCTACCGCTGGCTGGCGGCGTGGTTTGCCACAGCGCCGGTGATGACGATCGACGAGACCGATCCGCTGCGGCGCGATCTCGTGACCTTGCGGCGTGCCCGCGAGACGGTCGAAAAAATAAAGCTGCTGTTTCCTGGCCTCGTCCTTTCATACGAGCGTCTGTCGGCGGCAACCGCGCAAGCGCGCCCGCGCAGATCGCTGCCGCTGGTAGAGCAGGCAGTAGAGCGCGTCGTGCTGGCGCTGCTTGACGCCGATGCGCCTCCTCAAGGCCAGCCGTGGCCAGTCGTGATCGGCACCAGCGATCTGCCGGCAAAAGCGCCGCCCGGATACCGACCAATGCTGCCTTGTCCGTTGTGGGGCGATTGCTGGATACGCGCGACCGTTCCTGCAGAGGTCGAGGATGACGATGCGCCTGTGCCAGGCGATGGGACGGACTTGCCCGATACGCGCAAGCGCAGGGCTGTCCGCGAGGCCGACGACGGCGGAAAGCGCGATCCGTTCATCCTGAACCGCTTCGAGAAGATACTCGCGATGGCGGAAATGGTGAATGTCGATCGCCCTTCGGACGATGGTGAGGACGAGGATGCGCGCAAGGCGGCCGATGATCTCGACGAGCTTGCGATCGGCCGCCGCAGCGGCAAGCCTGCCACAAGGCTGAAATTCGACCTGGATCTGCCGCCGCAAACCATCGACGTCACGCGCCTCGACAGCGGTCGTCTTTATCCGGAATGGGACTATCGCACCGGCACTTATCTGCCGGACCATTGCCGGGTTTTGACGGGGCAGGCGGCGGAGATCGGCGAGAGCTGGACCCCGGATGCGAACATTTTGAGGCACGTCCGTCATGTACGGCGGCGCTTCGAGGCGCTGCGGCCGCAGCACGACGTGATGCGTGGCCAGGCAGACGGGTTCGACCTGGACATCGATGCGCTCGTCCGCGCCCGATGCGATCTGCGGGCGGGCAGCGGATCGATCGATCGGGTCCATCTGGCGATGCGTCCGCAGCGGCACGACCTCGCGGCAACGCTATTGGTCGATGTCTCGCTTTCCACGGATACGTGGGTCGATGGTCACCGCGTTCTCGACGTGGAGAAGGAAGCGCTGCTCGTCCTGGCGCATGGGCTTTCCGCCTGCGGGGACCATCACAGCATCCTGACCTTCACATCGCGGCGGCGATCCTGGGTACGCATCGAGGGGGTTAAGTCGTTCGAGGAGCCGATGGGAGCTGCCGTTGAGCGACGGATCGGTGCGCTCAAGCCGGGCTACTACACGCGTATCGGCCCGGCCATCCGCCATGCCGCCGCCGAGCTTGCCGGCCAACCGCAGCGCAAGAAGCTGCTGCTGGTGCTGACGGACGGCAAGCCGAACGACGTCGATCACTATGAAGGCCGCTTTGCGGTCGAAGATACTCGCAAGGCGGTGCGTGAGGCCCGGCGGCTAGGCGTTGCGGTGTTCGGCGTCACGGTCGACGCCGGCGCCCAATCCTACTTTCCCGCCCTGTTCGGGCGCGGCGGCTACGCCATCGTCGGCAACATCAGCCGCTTGCCGGCGGCGCTTCCGGCCATCTACCGGCAACTAGCCCGCTGACGATGGCTGCGAGGATCAACGCAAATCCAGGCAGCCAGAGCTCAGGCTGCCGCGGCGGCAAGCCTTGATCGGCGGCGATATGCGAAGCCAACACCGGCGAAGCCCAGGAGCATCAGGTGGATCCTCTCCAGGAGGCCATTATTAAAATCCTAACGAATGCGTTGGGCTGGAATTATTCATGCCCCGGGAGGCGCAATGCCTTCGCACGCGAAAGTGCTAGTTGGATAAAACTGTAACGGTCGGTTTGAGCGACGGGCAATAGTCTCCCCGCCAAATGCCCCCGGAGCCCGCAAGAGGCTCTTTTGGGGGTGTCTGATGTTTTCACGTGAACTGGCCGGTGCGACCAGCAGGGATGCGATCGATGGCTTCGATGCGATCGCCAATGCGCTCGATCAGGGTTTGGACTCCCCCAAGGGGAAAAGCTCCGGGCTGACCGACTTCCTTGCCATCGCCGCGGGCTGGCTGGTTCTCGGCGCGGTTGTTTTCTACCCCAGCCTTCAGCTCGTTGCATTCGCGGTGTGCGCAGCTTTCCTGGGAACGCGTTCGTTCGCGCGTCTCATCCTTGGTCCAAGCCCGGCCGCTGCGCAGCAGCGCGAAGGTAAACCGCTGCTGGCGGCTTAGGCTATTCGGCTCCCGCGCTATCAGCAGCCACGGCCGGCCGGGGCAGGGTGAGGTCGCCCATGTGCACCGGGTAGGAGTGGGAAGTCTTGTCCCACACCAGCGCTGTGCCGGATATCCGGTGACTCATATAGATGCGCACGGCGCGCCAGGTTGCGAAGAAGTTGACAAAATTTCCGACGACCAGTCGCGGCGCGGCCATCAGGGCGTGACGTAAATTGTAGATCATGCCCGTGAACGTCATTCGGTTGAACAGGCGCCAGACCAGAAACAGGAAGTTCACAAAGAACAGCCACATCGCCCAGTTCTGGTTCAACAGCGTATAAGCAAACTGCCTTTCGGGATCGAACACCGCCCGATAGAGCTCGAAGATGGTCAGATTGGCGAGCGCAAAATAGGCGAGCATGACGGCCGGGCTGGTGATCACGCCCTTTCGGTCCCGCGCCAGAAAATACTTGGTCCCGAGCGAGCCTTTCCAGCCGTGCTCCTGCGCGCCCTGGAACACGATGCCAAGCAACCAGCGCGCACGCTGGCGATAGGCGGCCTCGAGACCTGACGGGAAGAATTCGCGGGTCGCCACCGGTAGGGTCCGGTGCAGAATGCCGGGGTTGCCACTGTCGATATCGATGTCGATCGCGTAGCTGGCCGGATAGGCGATGAACGCTGACTTGAATCCGAGCTCCGAGACGCGGAACGCGATGTCATAGTCTTCCGTGAACGACGATGTCCGGAATGCCTCGCCCTGGTTCTGATCGTTGAGATGCTGGATCGCCTCCCGGCTGAAGCATGCGGAAACGCCGGCACATGGAATGACGCCGCTGATGCGCTGGCGGACCTCGAGGTCCTTGGTGTGCATCTCGGCGAACTCATCCATGTAGAGGCCCGCGATCATCGAAGTGATCGGCCGGGAGAATGAGTAGACCGGCAACTGGATGAAGTCGTAGACGTCGACCAGCTTGTTGAAGAGCTTGAGCTCCAGCGGATGAATGAGATCCTCGGAATCGTGCATCACGATTCCCGCAAACCTGATCTTGTGCTCGGCCTCGTACATGAAGATGTCCGAGATCGTCTGGTTAAGGCAGTCGGCCTTGCTGGTCGGGCCGTCATGCGGCACCAGCACCATGTGGATGTTCTTGTACAGCGCTTGCGCCTTGCGCACCTCGGCCTGGGTGAGGGGATCGTTCAGATAGACGCCGACGAAGTAGTGCGACTGCTCGTAGCGCACGAGCCGGGAGTTCGATGACAGCATCGAAAAGATGACGTCGTGCTCCTTCCAGCACGGCACCATGATAGCGATCGGTCGCTCCGGGATTTGCTCGAGAATCTCCACGCTCGGCAATTCCCTCGACTTGGCATCCGCCGTGCCCATCAGCCGGCTGGTCCAGTACAGCAGGTCCACGAACAGATCGTCGAAGCTGGAGATCGTGATGATCACAGCCGCGATCAACATCAGAATCTCGACGACATAGAGGTATTGGAAGATGAAGGCGGGGGCTTGTGTCATTTCTCAGGACGCGTGGTGAAGCTGGATGATTTCGGCGGAGCGCATTTGCGGCGGCAGGACGAATTGCCGGTAGAGCGCCTCGACGATCCGCTTGCTGGCGTGGCCATCCCCATAGGGAAATACCGGCCTGGCCATGCGGGTGTATTTCGCGCTGTTCTTGTTCAACTCGGACAACGCGCCGAATACCTGATCGCGTGAGGTCCCGACCAGTTCGACAACCCCTGATGCTACTGCCTCGGGCCTCTCGGTCACGTCGCGCAACACCAGAACCGGCTTGCCAAGCGCGGGCGCCTCTTCTTGAAGGCCGCCGCTATCGGTCACCACGCACCAGGCATTCTGTATCGCGGCGACGACATCGCGGTAGCCGAGCGGATCGACCAGCCTGATCCGGGGGTGACCCGAAAGGATCTCGATCGCCGTTTCGCGTGCATTTGGATTGGGATGAACCGGAAAATACACGGCGACGTCGGGGGTGAGATCGACGAAGGCCCTGATCGCGGTGAATGCGTCGCGCAGCGGTTCGCCAAAATTCTCGCGCCGATGCGCCGTGAGAAGGATGGTCCGCAGCCTTGGAAAATCGGCAGGCAGCGCCGGTTTCGAGGCCGCGACTTCCAGCAAGGAGTCGATCACCGTATTTCCGGAAACGATGATCTTCTCCCGCGCAATGTTCTCGCGCACGAGGTTCTGTGCCGCAGCCGATGTTGGCGCGCAGTGAAGTGATGTCGACACGGCAATCGAACGGCGGTGAAATTCTTCGGGGAAGGGCGCGTCAAGGCTTGGCGTGCGCAATCCGGCTTCCACATGCACAAAGGCGATCTTGCGGTAGAACGCCGCGATCGACGCCGCGTAGGCGGTCGTCGTATCGCCTTGGGCGAGAACGCAATCGGGGCGAACCTGCCCGCAATAGCGGTCGAGCCGGCGAAGGAGCTGGCTGGCGAGGGCCGCCGGCGTGTGACAATTGCTGCGATGCCGGATCGAGAGGTCCGGGCGGAGGTCGAATTCGGCGAGGGTGCTGTCGAGAAGGTCGCTCTGCTGGCCTGATGTCACGACCCGAACGACCGCCCATTCGGCTTCGCGCAGCCGGCGGACGATGGGGGCCACCTTGATGACTTCTGGACGGGTACCAACGACGAAGACAAAGGTGCGGACAGGGGTCGACTGGCTGAAATGCTCTCTGCGAGGGTGATGCATACCTTGCTTTCAAAAACAGATCGCATCGTCCCCACGACACGAAATACCAACCGAAATACCCGTCCCATCATCCCTGCCCGGACGGCACGATTAGAAATCGGCGGCAATCTAGCTCGCAACCCTAAATCAGACAATTGATTTAAATGGATTTTCAGAGATTACCGTGGAAATGCGGAGCCGGACTTGGATGCATGGTAAATGCTGGCGCAGGCTCTTTTCGGCTTGCGTATGATGTTTAACCATCGGGCTGGAAGCCATTCTGGCAGTGGAGGCTTCGAGCTCGGTGCGGCGGCGGATCTCGCACCAGAGCCCAGTCAGTTAATCCACCGCTTTGAAGGAAGCGTTTGTGAACCCGTCGTCTGCAAACCCCGGACATCCACGGGCTGGGTGTGAAGCGAGCGGTCAGGCGGACGCGCGCGCGAAATCACAAGGTCAAGTTCCGCCTTGCGGACAGCTTTGCGAAGCTGCTGAATCTCAAGGTAGATATCTACAATATCGACCGGCATAGGGTGATCTCAACCGAACAGCCTGGACCCGCCCCCTTGGTCGGGTCCCAGCGCAGTCAGGAAACCGGTAATGGCCCAAGATGCCATGCCATGAAATGGGGCTTGCCGCGGATTTTCGTCGCTTTCGCGAGGGCGGTGGAAGGGTCGATGCTTTGCTGGCTGCCGGTGGTTTACCGCAGGACGCCGCCGCTCTTTACCGCGAAGACAAAGTGGTTGACGAATGTCTCGAGCCCGTCGCGCCGGTTTCCCTCGAGGTTTTCAGCAGCCATGCGCAGGGAGGGGTGTGGCCGTTGTTCAATGGCGTCCAAATCCGCCGAAACTGCCTCAAGAGCGTATCGCAATCGCCTCAAATCGGAACTGTGTTTGGTATCCACGGCCGCCACCGCTGGAAACAGAATTAAACAATTAAAGGTTAAAGCTAGAATATAATATTACGGCGGTCAATGTGCCACAATTGAAAGTCTTGAGCGATTTTAGGAGGTTACCCCCGTAAAACCCCGGCATGGCGCCATTTTTATATGGTCTGAGGGGATTTGGCGGGGCACGACGGCGCGACCCCGACCCGCTGCGCGGCCGCGTCCGGCCCATAAAAAGAAGCCGCCGTGCGGCGGCTTCTCAATCCCGATCGGAGCGCTGATCAGGCCGCAAGAGTTGCGCCACGGCGGCGGCGATAAGCCACGAAACCCACACCAACGAAGCCAAGGATCAACATCGCCCAGGTCGAGGGTTCCGGAACGGGGGCCGTCACGTCCAGCGATACGTTATCGAAGTACTGCGAGGTAACGCCACGCGCCGGAGCGAAGAGACGCGTGGCCTGGAGCGAGAGGGTGTGCTGGCCTGATGTCAGGTTGGTGGTGAAGTCCAGCGTGTTGCGCAGCGTGGCCGGCCCGGAACTGACTGCGCCGAAGTCAAAGGTGTCCATCACGACACCGTCGAGCAGGACGCTCATCAAGCCGAGGCTGAAGGTGCCGCTCGTGCGGGTGTAAAGTAGCGCGATATCGGCAGAGAACGTTGCCAAGCCGCCTGCCGTCGTGAACGTCTGGAAGACGCCACCACCTTCTTGGGGCAAGGAATTGTAGGGACCATTGATCTTGCCCGCGTTCAGGAACAACGCGTTCGACGCGCCGGAGCCCGTCGTGTTGAAAGAGACGACAGAGGCGCTCTGCGGCTGCGGAGCGCCCGGCATGCTCGGATTCTCAGCGATCGTGCCATTCGCGGTGGTGTACGAGGTCCATCCCGTCAGACCTGATTGAAAGTCGCCGTTCGTGGTCACCTCGACAGCTTTGGCTGGCACGGTGGATACAACAAGAAGAACAGCGCAAGATAGTTTGGCGATAGTGCCAACCATTTAAGTATGCTCCAGTTGAGAACCTGCGGCGGCGCTGAATGGCCCGCTACGGCTCGGTAGATGACTGCATCCCGAGGCTTGGCCTGAGCTCTTATTCGAAGTTTGCCAGCCCCCAACCGATCTAGTGTTTTAATATGACACGTGAATGTATTTTTAATGATGCTGTTGGTGTTCGATCGTCCAGCTCTTGGTCGCGCGAATGCGCTGCTCGCGCATTCTTTCCAGCCGATATTTCCGGGCTCTCATCCATCGCATTCGGTCAGCGCTGATGTGCGCGCCAGGAAAGAACGCCTCTACGAAGCGGGCCTTCAATTTAAATCGCGGCTGCGGAGATTAGGCGGGAATGCGCTTCTATTGCAGGCCATCGGCCGCCCTCGGGGCCGTCCAGGCGGGGGCGATCATGATTTCTGGGCTTTGCCGGTATCGGCCTCCGACTTCGCTCAGGCCGCCTTATCCCGCCAGACGCTGGCCTCGTAGCCGTCGATGACTTGCGAGGTGTGGGTGAACTCCTCGAGCTGACGCAACGGCTCGATGATCTTGCGCGCCACCAGCACGGTGTTCGGCTCGGCATTTTTCTGCATGTGCCCGGCGACGTCGATGACGCGGTCCGAGATCGTCTCGAGCGGCGTGGAATCGTCGAAGTAGACCAGGCCCGCATTCACGCCGCAGCGAACGGTGAAATCCGCTTTCGACAGCTTTACCTCGCTATTGAACACCTTGAGACTTTTGATGACGTCCTTGCCTGACTGGCAGGCGTCTTCCACATGGGCGAAGCATGCCATCACGCCGTCGGGCGTCCATGCCGTTTTCAACACGCCCCTGGCGCGGAAGATGCGCTCGACGAGCTTTCGATACTCCTCGAAGTCATATTGAATGGAAGCAGGATCCTCGCCGGCCTTCATTCCCACGGAGCCGACCACGTCGATGGCCAGGAAAGCCACTTCGCGGCCGAAGGTGTCGAGCTTCTTCTTGGTTTCGGCGAATACCCGCAACAGCTCCTGACGGTTCACGGCCTTGTCGCTTTCCGCCATTCGGAGCGTCGTTTCCAGTTCGGCGTCGAGCCTGGAGCCCGGCTTCACGCCCTCTTTCCGGCGCCAGGCCTGGGCCGATTTTCGCAGCAGCCGCCGGTTCTGCGCGGTCTGCGCGCGCTGCGCGACGGCGCCGGAAAAAATGGTAACGACAATGGCGAGACCGATCAGGATCCAGTCCGAGCGATCGCTGCCGGCAATGTTGGTCGGCACATAGCGATGCAGCACCGGCACCGATTTACCAAGGACGTACTCGCGCGCCTCGAACAGCTTGGCCGGAACCGTTGCGTTCTTTGGATTGTCGAACAGGACAAACAGCTTTGGGCCGAGCAGAACGACGATCAGGGCAAAGGTTGCAACGCCCAGAAGTTTCCTCAGCCCAAAAAGCACGTGAACCAGGATCGATTTAGGAGCTTCACGATGAACCACTTTGATTGTCCCCAGGCTGAGCGGGCGAGACGCTCAGGCAGCCGCCCGGCCAGCTTATAGCTTGCCACCTGCTTGAGTGGCAAATCACTCGCCCCGACTGACCACGCGGGACCAGCGATCTCCGCAGCCAGCCTTTACGGCGAGCGCTCGGCGTCAATCGTCGGTGACGGCGTTCCATCGGCGTCGCCAACGTCCGGCTCGAGGCCGGACATTGCCGCCGCTTTCAGCCGGATCGGATCGCGCTCGCCATCGCCGGCTACCTTCAGAAGGGTTGCGGCGATCAAGCGAAGCTGGTGGTCGGACGCCGGTTGCTGCAACGAAGCCTCGGCATCCTCCAGGGCTTTCGACATCAGTTCGATAGTTCGCGGACCAAACGAGGGGCCACCAAATTTTCCGTGGTCCAGCTCTTCGATGATCCGGCGAGCCTTTCCGTTCGGTGCGTGTTCCGCGATCTCGGGACTTGTCGCGGGGGCTTGCAAGGCTTCGTGCTTCGGATCGGACGCAAGGCTCCCGCCTGGGTGCATGAGCCTTTCAGGCACGAACAGTTCGAGAGCAAATTTCAACGTGTGTCGAAATCTCATCTTGCGTCGGTCCGGTCGTCACCTCGGCATATGCTTGGCAAATCCTACACGCTTGCACGCTCGTCGCTATTCCGGAGTGTCCGAATCATACGGAAATTTAGCCTTTTGTTCTTCCAAAAAAAAGCAACGTTGTTGATTGGACAGCAGTTCGGTAGGCTGCACACAACTTCTTTTCCAACGTTGGTCTCGCGGTCTGCCGGTCCGGCGAGCAGTGCAGCGAGACCGGTTAAGCCTAAGGAGACTCGATATGGCACGAGCTTTCAAGGTTCGTTCCGCGGAGCGCGATGCTCAGACCGACAGCGAACGGCTAGGCTCGATTTCGGCGGCGATCGAGGCCGCGGTCGCTTCAATCCGGAAGGAGAGGGATGCCTTGCGTGCGCGCGTCGATGCGGCGCGCGATCAGGCTGCCTTTGCTACCGGCACCGACTACGACGAATATCTGACGCGCGACGCCAAGGATGCGGCCAGGATCAAGGAATACGAACAGCAGATGGCGACTGGCGAAAAGCGCACGCAGGAACTCGATCGTCAGCTGGGGGGCCTGGGCGCCGTTCAGGAAGCCTTCAAGCAGTATTTCGCCGGCAAGGTGCAATAGGCTCGCCTGCCGCGGAAAATGCCGATAATCCGCCTTTAAATCGCAGTCCTGGAATTATACTCGCTCTGAGTGCCTAATATTGAGCCGGGATCGCAAATGAAAGTATGCCGGCCGACTGGTCAGGCCTAGAAAATACCCCACCTGAACGGTGAGTATTGGAAGCAGCACCGCAGTTATACTGTCCAGCAAACCTTGGCCGTTGGCCCAGGCCGAGACGATATACGCGCCGGCGCCCAGTACAATGAGCGGAAGCAGCGCCAGAATATTAAAATGAAGGCCCACATAGATGCCGGCACCGCAGGCGAGGATGGGCAACATTTGTCAACTCGCTCCGTAACGGTTAAAGGCCCATTCAATCTGATTAAATGTTGCGTTGCACTCCGGCCGAGTGTATGGTCACCGGTATTAACGAAGAGTTACTTAGACCTTTGAAGGTCTGTCGGATTTATCGGCTCCTGCCGATAATCAGGCAGTTGGTTTCAGTAATACTGCGCGGGCATTTTCGTATGTCGATTGGAGCGGATATCGGCAACAAGGTGGGCCAACTCGACCAATCCGCTGGCGGTCCTCCGACTCGTTTCTCCAGCAACGCCGTGCCCTATCTCTTGTCGACGGCGGACGCCTTCGTGATCCTGCTGTCCAGTGTGGCAGGGGGCATCGGTTATCAGCTTTCCGTCGGAAACTCGGTGCCGAACATTCTCCCGCATTGCGCAGTCGGGTTGTTGGCGAGTTTCATTCACATCCTGCGCATGAGCGGGAACGGCTATTACGATTTTCCTGACAGCGCCAAACCGCGCGTCGAGATCGGCGAAATACTGATTTGCTGGTTCACGACGGGTTTGCTGCTCGCGTTCTTTGCGTTTCTGCTCAAGATCGGTGTCGATTATTCGCGCGGCGCCTTTGTGGTATTTTATTTTGTCGCGCCGGTGGGATTGCTCGCGGTCAGGAAGGGGACCAAGTTGGCCCTGGCGGCCGCCGTGTCACGCGGGGTGATCGGCCGACGGGACATTGTGCTGATCGGCGATTTCGAGGAGATCGCGGCATTGGAGCCGCGGGATCTCCTGGTCTTCTTCGGAACGTCTGAAGTCAGTCGCTTCACGCTCAGTTCGGACGACGACCACGAGACGCGGGAGTCGACCGACGTCAACATCATCAACGCAGCCGCAAACTTCATCAGGCGCAACAATTGCCGGGAAGTTATGCTTGCTGTGCCTTGGGAGGATGCGGGCCGGCTGGAGTTCATTCGCGAGCACGTCAAGATGCTTCCGGTTGCGGTACGGCTGTTGCCCGACATCCGGGTTCGGACCTTGACGAATTACGCGTCATCGGCGCGTCAGCGCGTCCTGGCCATCGAAATTCAGCGCGCGCCGCTCAGTGCCGCGGAGCGCTTCGTCAAGCGCGTGATGGATATTGTCATCGCATCGCTGGCGCTGGTGTTCTTTCTGCCCATCATGGCGCTCACGGCGATCGCCATCAAGCTTGACAGTCCCGGGCCGGTTATTTTCCGGCAGTTCCGAAAGGGATTTAATGGCAAGCAATTCATGATGTTCAAGTTCCGCACCATGATCGTGCAGGAAAACGGGCCCGCTGTCGTGCAGGCCACCCGCGACGACCCCCGGGTGACATCCATCGGCCGTCTGTTGCGATCGGCAAGCATCGATGAACTGCCGCAGCTATTGAATGTCCTCAAGGGAGATATGTCGCTGATCGGTCCGCGGCCGCATGCGCTGGCCCACGACAATTATTTCGAGACGGTGCTGAGCGAGTATGCTTTCCGGCATCACGTCAAGCCCGGCATGACCGGTTGGGCGCAATGTAACGGAGCGCGGGGCGGTACACCTACGATTGAGCACATTTCCGAACGCGTAAAACTAGATCTCTGGTATATCAACAACTGGAGCCTGTGGCTGGACATCCAGATCGTGATCAAGACCTTTTTCGAGGTATTGCGTAAGCGCAACGCATATTGATCGAAGTGAGGTGCCGGGCGCTCGCTGACGACTTTTCAAACACTGGCTGGTTCCGAAGGATAGCGAAAGGAAACTTTGCTACCTGCGGTCTAGTGATTATCGCTGCGCTTGCGAAAATTGAGGAAAGTCTTAAGCAAAGTTCCCGACGTATATCGCGATTTGAGAGATATTTGAAAGGCTTAGGCTCGACGTTCGGTTAATTCGCGTTCTGCGGAGATTTTCCGCCGAATCTACAATTTTGCTGGAAAGGCCCGGCGCTGGACTTATAGTTCATTACGAATCGTGATGGTCGCGAGCGGGATGAACAAGAAGCCAAATTTCGATGGAATGTCGGTAGACGAGTTGTGGCAGCTCCATGAGGAGCTCAGTCAGGTGTTGTCGGTTCGATTGACGTCGGAAAAGCGTGAGTTGGAGAAGCGGCTGGCGCAACTTCGGCGCGAGAAGGAAATGCGGCAGCCGGAATCGGCGGAGGCGCGAAGTGCGCCGCGCGAGCGCCGGAAATATCCTCGCGTATTCCCGAAATATCGAAATCCGGACGAGCCTTCCGAAACCTGGTCGGGTCGCGGAAAGCAGCCTCGCTGGCTGACAGCCGCACTCAAGACCGGTCACAAGATCGAGGAATTCGTGATTGGCAAGCCGGAAGGCAGCGGCGACGGTTCTCGCCGCCGCCGCGCATAGGCGTCCTTGGCGGCCGCGCACGCCGGATCATCGGAGGTCTCCATGAAGCTCGCGCTCTGTGCCGCGTTGTCCCTGCTGCTGATTGGAACCGCCGCTGCAGGCCAAGGCAACGTCTCGATCGGCAAATTGCGCCTGGCCGATGCCGCCAGTGACGCCTGCTTTGCCAACTGCGCCAGCCAGAACGACGCCTGCAAGCGCGTATGTCCGACCACGCTCGGCGCGCCCTGCCAGAGCGCCTGTGACAGCCAGGCCCAGACCTGCCGGGAGAGCTGCCGGAGCAAGTAACAGGTTCGTTGCAATGACATCCCCGGGGCGAACGCGACGTCCGCAACTATCTTGCGGCCTGCTTGTAGAATTCGGCCTCGGCGTCCCAGGCCGACGCTTCGCTCCAGCCGAATTCCGCCCCGTCAGTCCGATCGGTATTGATCCGGACCATCGGTTCGGTGAATTCCTGCTGCTGCAGCAGCGTGACGGGGCAGGGGACCCCAAGGCGGGATGACATCTCGGCGGCGAAGCGTTGCGCGAACGCGCCCTGGCTCTCGACATAGAAGCTCGGATTGAGCTTCGTTATGCCCTGACGCAGAGGCACGCGCTCAGCGAAATCTGCGTAGGCTTGCGCCAGCAAATCGACATGAATGTTGTCCCGCACGTACAAAGGAGTTCGTACCGCCGGCACTTCGCCCTTGAACCACGAGCGTATCAGATAGTTGCAGAACCGCGGCTCCTCGAACGGGCCAATGGGATTTGCGATCACGAACTTCCCGAGATTGAAATGCAAGGTCTCGCTCAGGAAGCGATAGTGTTGCCAGGTAAGGCCCTTCGACAGTCCGTAGGGCGAGAAAGCCCTGAGCGGCGTATCTCCCGCTCCCTCGTCCTGCTCGAATACCGAGCCGGTGAGCACAACGGCCACCGGGCCGCGATCCATCATCTTCTTCAGGACCGCAACAAGATTTTTTGTGTTGTCGGTGACGGCGCCGATGACGTCGAAGTCCCGATTGCGGTAGTCGCCTGTTTGAGCCGCATGCTGGCACAACAGGTCCCATGAGCCGGTGCCAGCGAGATCGAGAAAGCGGTCCGAGCCGAACGGACAGTCCTCGATGACCTCGGCGACACGACGAAGCTCGGCAACGCGACTGCCGCGCAGCCCGGAATAGTCGCTGCCCCTGAGGGGAGCGACGACGGCATGGCCTTTCGCGGCAAGGCTGCGCGCAAACCACAGACCGGTGAACGAGCTGCCTCCGGTCAGAAGGATTCTCACGTCAGGCCTCGCAGGGATTCGATGCCATGGAAGACGGGGTCGAAGTCCGGCCAGCTACGGTCCTTGTCCGAAATTTCCACCGGCTGCCGCGGCCACTCAATGCCAAACCGTGGATCGTCGAAGCGCAAGCCGCGCTCGTGCTCGGGCGAATAGAACGCGTTCACCAGATAAAAAGCCTCGGTGTCGTCGGTGAGCGTGATAAGGCCGTGTGCAAAGCCCTGCGGAACGAAGATCATCGTTCGGTTTTCCGCTGTGAGCTCGACGCCGAACCATTTGCCGAAGGTCGGGGAGTCCGGACGCAGATCGACGATGGCGTCGTAGAGCGCGCCGCGAATACAGCGCACTACCTTGATCTCCGCGGCCGGCGCCAGTTGATAATGCATCCCGCGCAGGGTGCCGGCTTTCGCGCTCAGGGAGTTGTTGATCTGAACGATCGACATCGGCACGCCGGCCGCTTCAAATTCCTTCTGGCAAAAGAAGCGCGCGAAAAAGCCCCGGTCGTCACCGCGCTTTTCGAGTTCGATCGTGTAGGCGCCATGAAGCGGCGTAGGGTGAAACTTCACGATGAGAGCCTTTCGAGGATTATTGCCAGCGGAGGTCGGTGGACAGGCGCCCCACCGCAATGTGGTCCTTGAGCGTCTTCAGTCGCATCAGCGAGGATGTGCGGAACTCCTTGTCCGAGAACTTCATGCCGTTCAGCCCGGCGTGGAGATTCCGGACGGACTGTGCGAGCGGGACCGCAGGCAGATGCGCCGGAGCCAGTTCGGCAAAAAGCGAAAAATCAACCTGATAGGAGCGCAAATCCGGCGGCGCCGCGGTGTTGATGCTCACCCTTGTCCCGGGCAATTCCGCGGCCACGACCTCCGCCAGATCGCGGACCTGATAATTTCCCTTGTTGCTGCCAGCGTTGACCACGAGGACCCGTCCGCCCTGGTCGGCCTCGCGACCGATTGCCCATTCAATGGCGCGGGCCATGTCGGCCACGTCGATCAGCGGCCGCCACGGGGTGCCGTCGCTGAGCACGGTGATCTCGCCGGTGGCGAGCGCACCGGCAACAAAGTCGTTCAGAACGAGGTCCAGCCTCAAGCGGTCCGACATGCCGCAGGCGGTCGCAAATCTCAGGCACGTGACCGTCATCTCGCCCGCGTTGCTGGCGCGAAGCGCATTTTCCATCGCAACCTTGGACCGTGCGTAGGCGGTGAGGGGATTGAGCGAATCGCTTTCGCGCTTGGGGCGGCCTTCGGCGGCGCCGTAGATGCTGCAGCTCGAGGCGAACACGAAGCGGCCGACGCCGCGCTGCTCGGCCATCTGCGCAAGCGCGACGCTGGCCTTTTCGTTGATCGCTTCGGTGACGCCTTCGAATTCCTTGCCCATCGGGTCGTTCGAAATCGCAGCCAGATGGACGACCACGTCGACGTCATCGAGCAGCTCCGGCGGGAAGTTGCGGATATCGCCGAAGTGTATGCGATCCAGCAGCGACTCGGGCAGCCTGGTCGTTCCGGTAAGATTGTGGGCGAAGAACGCGGTATCGAAGCCGATCAGTTCGGCGCCTGGAAATTTCTGCCGGAGGTGACGCGTCAGGATAGGGCCGACATAGCCCATCGAACCGGTAATAAGAATACGCATGGAATCTTTCTTCTTTACCATTTTTTCCAGGGAGCCTTATTGCTTGACCAAAGATCTTCCAAATATCGCTTGTCCCGCAATGTATCCATCGGGTGCCAGAATCCGTCGTGGAGGAACACGCTGAGCTGGCCTGCATTCGCCAGATTTGTCATCGGTTCCTTTTCCCACACGGTCGCGTCGCCTTCGATGTAGTCGCCGACCTTGGGCGAAAGCACGAAGAAGCCGCCATTGATCCAGTTGCCGTCGCCGCGCGGCTTTTCCTGGAAGCCGGTAACGCGGGGGCCCTGATGGTTGATGGCGCCGAAGCGGCCGGGCGGCTGCGTGCCGGTCACGGTCGCAAGCCGTCCCTCGCGGCGATGGAAGGCGATGCTTTCGGTGATGTCGATATCGGCCACGCCGTCGCCGTAGGTCAGGCAGAACGCGTCGTCATCGCCGATGTAGGGGAGGATCCGCTTGATGCGGCCGCCGATCATGGTTTCTTCGCCGGTGTCGATCAACGTCACCCGCCACGGCTCGGCGTGCTTCTGCAGAACCTCCATCCTGTTTTCGCGAAGGTCGAACGTGACGTTCGACTGATGCAGGAAGTAGTTGGAAAAATATTCCTTGATGACGTAGCCCTTGTAGCCAAGGCAAATGATGAAGTCGTTGATGCCGTGGCTGGAGTAGATCTTCATGATGTGCCACAGGATCGGCTTGCCGCCGATTTCGATCATCGGCTTGGGGCGAATGTCGGTCTCTTCGGCAAACCGGGTTCCCAGGCCGCCGGCCAGCAATACAGCGCGCATTAATTTGCCATTCAATTCGTTGAGATTAATGGGTTTACCGGTATCACTACATGAAATGAGGAAAGGGCGCGAGGCCGTGTCGTCATTTCGTGGCAGAATGGTTTATTTGATTTCGCCCGTCAATTTGCGGGGTTCCCTCGCGGTAGAGACGCATAAATCGATTGCCGGGACCGTGCGCGTTGAGGTTGAATGCAGCCAGGTAAGGTTGATGGGTTAGCTTAATCTGCGGCTTTAATTGAACCGTTCACGGACGGAGCTATGATGAAGCATGAAGCGAAATCGCCCGCAACAGAAGGTTGTCACAAAACGTAAATCGCGGACTCGGCCCGAGGATCTCGCGAAAAAATATCGGGAAGTGTGCGAGCTCCGGCGCAAACTCGAATGCATTACAGCCGCGCTGTCTTCCCTTCGTTCCAGACAAATTGAGGCGTGAGCACGCCGTCGCCAGCGCCGGCGCGGCCTGCACTTTTGTGCCGGAGTTAGTTCCGATGAGCCGCTACAATCTGTTTCAGAGTACGTCGTTCAGTCCGGAGCGGGCGTGGGCGGACACCTGGCATCTCTGGAAAGTCCTGGTGCCGAGGCGCTCGATTACCGGGCGGCTGTTGTGGGGCAAGGTATGGCGCCGCCACGACGGCAGGCGCTGGATCTACAAGAAGTTCGTCGAATACGAGCCCGACGACCTCACTTGAAAGTTTGGCCGATCGCTCAGGTGCTGCGGGACAAGCCGCTGCGACGCTCGGCGCGAAGGGCCAGCGTAACACCGATGGCGATGATGGTCATCGTCGCCAGCAGGCTGGCCGGCGCGGTGCAGTTGATGCACGTTCCAACGATCGAGAAGGTCTCGTTCACGGGAACTGCGACAAGGTTCGTCATACCGTCATCCCTGACATTCAGGCTCAAAAGCCGGAATTAAATGTAGCAGCTTTGTCCTGATCCAGCCAGCGTCACAGGCGCTCGCCGAGGTAAAAGCCGAAATATTCACTCTACCTTGGGTGTATATTATTCGGTCGAAACGGGTCCATTGCTCCCCCTGATTTTCCTCTCCGCCTAGATGCTTTCGGCGGCGTTGCAGATTCGCGCCTCTCCCGCAGCGCGGCCCCGATTTACTGTCGATTAACCATGATGTTTTACCGATTATTTACGCGCCATTTTATTTCAGGGCGCGAAGTTTGTTTGGGGGTTTTCCTTTGTCGTTTTCTCGTAGCCTCGCGACGAGATTAGCCGCCTGCTGGGCGGCAATACTCGTTGTGTCGGGCTGCACCACCACCCCCATCGCGACGCCCCTGACGACGGTGTCGCAACCCAGGCTGACTTCGGGCCAGCCGGTGTCTCTGGAAGAGACCTACGCCCAGGCCGGCGGTCCAACCGGGGCCGTGCCGCTTCCGTCACCCTCGTCGCAGGCGGTTGCCGTCATGGACGGCGGCAGCGGCAGCATGATCGGCGGGACCTATTCGAAGCGGAAGGCCGCCGGCGCCGACGGGAACGTGGTTCTCAATCTGGCGAGCGTTCCACTGCAGCAAGCGGCCAAAACCGTCCTCGGCGACATGATCGGCGTGAACTACGTCGTCGATCCCCGCGTCGACGGCGTCATTTCCGTGCAGACAACGCGACCGGTCAGCAAGGCCGAGGCGCTGGAGATGTTCCAGACCGCGCTGGTGCCGATCGGCGCGGTGCTGGTGCAAAGCCGCGGCACCTACCGGATTGCGCCGGCCGACCAGGCCGCAACGGGCGCGATCGCGACCGGCGACGGTCCGGCCGATAGCGCCATCGCCGGCAACGGCATTCGCGTGGTTTCGCTGAAATACGTTTCCGCCACCGAAGTCGCCCGCGTGCTCGAGCCGATGGTGCCGAAAGGCGCCATCGTGCAGGCCGACGACCAGCGCAACATTCTCGCGCTCAAGGGCTCTCCGGCGGAGATCGAAAGCATGCTCGACTCGATTTCGGTATTCGATGTCGACGTCATGAAGGGCATGTCGTTCGCCGTGGTCCCGGTGAAAACCCCCCAGCCGGAAAAGATGGTCGACGAATTGAAGGCGATCTTCGCGGCTGAAAAGGAAGGGCCGCTCAAGGGGCGCGTGCGGTTCATCGCCAACACCCGGCTCGGCGCTATCCTGGTCGTGACGTCGCAGCCGAGCTACCTGCCGCGCGCGCAGACCTGGATCAGGCGGCTCGATGCCAAGGCCGCCGGCTCCGAGCGGCAGCTTCACGTCTATCAGGTGCAGAACCGGCCCGTCGCCGAGCTCGCCAGCGTGCTGCAATCGATGTTCTCGAACGAAATGAAAGTGGTGAAGCAGCCGACGCGCAGCGTTTCACCGCGGTCGAGGCAGGCAAGCTTTTCGGCAAGCTCGGCCAGGCCGCTCGGACCGGGCGGCTCGGTGACGGACATGGATCAGGGCGCAGCAGCCGGGCTGCTTCGTGGTGGTGTCAATCCCGGCAACAATGATCTGCAGAGCCTGCAGCGTGCGCTGAACAACGAGCCGGATGCACCGACGGCGGATCCGATGGAACGGCCTCCGTCGTCCAGCGGTAGTACACCGGACGGCGAGCCGCCGCTCAAGATCGTGGCCGACGAGACCAAGAATTCACTCCTCATCATGGCCAATGACCGGGATTACCAGCGCGTGCTTCGCGTGATCCAGGGGCTGGATGTCGTCGCCAGCCAGGTATTGATCGAAGCCGTCATCGCCGAAGTGACGCTGAACGACAAGCTGCAATATGGCGTGCAATGGCAGCTACAGAAAAATCGTACGCCGACGGCCACTTTTACGAATGCCCTCACCGGTGGCGTGGCGTCGGTCTTTCCCGGCTTCAACTATGCCGTCAACGCCGCCAGCATCGCGTCGACGCTCAGCGCACTGAACGCGCTTACGCGCGTCAATGTGATTTCAACACCATCGCTGATGGTTCTCGACAACAAGACGGCCCGCTTGCAGATCGGCGATCAAGTGCCGATCACCACGCAGACCGCGACCAGCGTCGTGACGGCGCAAACGGCGATCGTCAATTCGATCACCATGCAGGATACCGGCGTGATCCTTTCGGTGACGCCGCGCATCAACGAGAGCGGCAGAGTACAGCTCGAGATAGAGCAGGAAGTCAGCGCTGTCGTAAAGACCACGTCATCCGGCATCGACTCGCCGACCATCCAGCAGCGCCGCGTCAAGACCACCGTCGTTGTCAATGATGGTGAGGTCCTCGCGCTCGGTGGCATGATCCAGGAACAGGCCAACAAGACCAGCAACCAGATCCCGCTGCTCGGCGACATCCCCGGGCTCGGCGCCGCGTTCTCCAGCCGCGGCGATCAGGTTCAGAAGACCGAGCTCGTCATCCTGATCACCCCCAAGGTGGTCCGCGACGGCACCGAAAGCCGCCTCGTGACCGAAGAGTACCGGCGCAAGATGCATGTCTACATGCCGCATACGACGTCGCGCGAGCGGACGCCGGCCAACACCTTTCAGCGGATAACGTCACAGTGAGGAAGCGAGCCGCAACCTGTTTGAGGAATTTCTCGCTGTCGGCGAGCCTGGCCTGCTCGCTGGCCGGCTGCGTGACCTATGCCTATCCAATCGTCGAACCACCGCCGCCCTATGCCGTTTTGCCGGTCGATGAATCCATGAGCTGCAGCGGCATCGCGGCGTCCTTCCGTTATGCGGCGCGGCGCGCCGCCCGGCTGGAATACTGGCTGGCGGCGGGGCCGCTGGCGGGCTACGGCTACGAGCGTTATCCGCTCGATGCGCCCAAGCAGCTCATCGATGAACGCAGGCGGCTCGATGCGCTGGCGGATCTGCAGCGCTACAAGGGCTGCACCGTGATGGAGCCGGGTCCTGCCGTTGTCGAGGAGCGGCTGAAGCTCGAAGGCTCGGTCCGTCCGCCTCCGCCTGTGCCACCTATGCCGCCGCCGGTCGTGCTCAATTCAAAGGGCTAGGGCGTGAACCCATAAAATCAGAGTACGTCGGCCGACGTCCGCTTTGGTGCGCATTCCGGACTCAAGTCTTAATTGCGTGAGGTCCGAAAAGGGCCAACAACGGGAGTGCGGCCGCGTCATTCCGGAAGGCCTGCCTTGACGAGACCATCGACATACAACTGGTGAGGCCTTCCAGGTCGGTGGCCCGCCGCCCACTCAGAAATGCGAAAATTGGGACGACGATCAAGCAATCGAGCCACCGCATCTCTCACTTCTCCTTCGCGACCTAGATGAGCCAACGCTGCCGCTAGGCACCGATAAGGTGTCGGAAGTTGCGGGTTCTTATGGATGGCTTTCTTGGCTGCTGCAACCGCCTCATCGAATCGACCAAGAATGAGGAATGCAAGCCCCATTCCCGTAAATGATGAGAAGATCAACGGGTCTACTGGACTTAGGCGAATGGCACGCTCAAAACTCCGAATGGCCTCTTCTCCCCGGCATGCAAAATAGTAAGTCCAACCTCGCTGGTCCCAGGAAAAGGCTAGATTCGGGTTAAGCGCGACCGCTCGGTCCACCATCTCTATCCCGGCATCGAAATCGCCGTACAGAAAAACCGATACGCGGCCCATTAAGCTCAACGCATTCGAGTCATTCTCGTCGATACTGAGTGCCAATTGTAAAAGTCGCATCCCTTCTGCCATCTCCGACTTCGGATCAATTGCCCGGCTGCGGATAGCATTTACGATGTGGAAGTAGCCTGCCAATATCGCAGCAAGGCCATACCGAGGGTCGATTTTCAAAGCAGCATGGCACAACCGCGCGGCCTCAGCCAAGCCATCCAGCGTCATTGAATTAAAGTGCGGAGTCGCGCGCATAACGAGATCGTAGGCGCTGAGATCATTAGGCCGCCGCCGCGACACCAAGTCGATTTCGGTTCGAAGCAATTGGGGCCAAATGGCGGAAACAACGCTCTCCGTGACCATGTCTTGCAGTGCGAAAATATCGCTTAGGTTACCTTCAAAGCGATCCGCCCAAAGGTGCGCCCCATTCGTGGCGTCGATCAGTTGCCCGCTGATGCGGACTTTCCCCGCCGCCTTCCGAACACTGCCCTCCAAAACGTAGCGAACACCCAACTCTCGTCCGACCTGCTTAATATCGACGGCTTTTCCCTTGTAACTAAAGCTCGAATTGCGCGCGATGACGAACAGCGTCTTGAATCGCGAGAGTGCAGTAGTGATGTCGTCCACCATGCCGTCTGCGAAATATTCCTGTTCAACGTCGCCGCTCATGTTCTCAAACGGCAGCACGGCGATGGAGGGTTTATCGGGGAGTGCAAGAGCGGGTTTCGGCGATTCTTCTGGGTGTTCGGCGACTTCCGGGCCTGCGGGCCTCCGCGCTTCCCGCACTGTCCCAACGAAACGGAAGCCTTTGCGCGGCAGCGTCTTGATGAGGCGCTGTTCCTCGCCGCAATCGCCGATCGCGCTCCGGGCGACATTCAGACGCGTCGTAAGCGCCGCATCGGACACGACACGCCCGTTCCAAATGGCGTTGATGAGGTCGTCTTTGCTGACGACGCGCTCCCTGTTGCGGATCAGATAATCGAGCAGGTCAAATACCTGTGGCGTGACGGAGACGACGTTCGCGCCGCGCTGCAATTCGCGCCGGTCGGTGTCGAATGCGTACTCCTCGAAGAGATAGCGCAAGCTGCGGATCCCTTGGGTGGGCACCAAGAATAAGCCGCCGGTGAGGAAAATGTAAGCCGAATGTTAAGCGCGCTCGGTCAGGCCTTGGCACCCTCGGCGGGGTAGAGCAACACCCAGGAGATGCCGCGATGAGCACAACCTATGGTGCAACAGGGTTGGGGCAGACGACCGCATCGACGCGGCGCATCTTCAGCTTTTTCAATAGATATTGGGGTGCGCTTCTGGAGCGGCGTGAACGCCAGAGGGTACGAACCGCCTTGTGCGACCTGAGCGACTGGGAGCTGAAGGATATCGGCACTACGCGCGGCGAGATTGACTACGTTGCCTCGAACCGAGGCACCGACCCGCGAGGCATCTGATCCGCCGAATGGTGTCCGATATCTGCCAACGGTGGATGGCCGGAAGGGGACACGACTAGACGCACCATTGCCAAGAGGCCGACTTCCGTTAAGGGTCACGAGCCGCAATACTTGCGACGAGCAAATCTAGTCGGCTTCGCCTGAGAGCGGACCTCATCGGGATGTTAGATTTGTCGCGATGGGCCAATTTCGGACTCAGCGTCATGGCGCTTATGGGCAAATGTTCGAGCGCGCCTACCTGAATTCTTGCCCATATTTGAGAGCGATCG